>JBCCGI010000067.1:0-45106 GCA_039029355.1 Planctomycetota bacterium | reverse complement strand
GGCCGGCGCGTTCCCGGCGGTGAGCTTCGTCGAGTTCTCCGGAGCGCTCGATCTGGACCCCGGTGACACGGTGACCGTTTCGTGCGGCGGTGCCGACCTGTTGCAGGTCGACGGCTAGAGGCGTCGGGGGCGCTCGCGCGCCTTCGCCACGCCTCGCGCTTCAGGCGCCGCCGCGGAGGGTGGCGGCGCTCATCGCGACCAACGGTCGGCGCCCTCCACCGGGGGGCCCACCGCACCCCTGGCACCGACTCCGCGATCTTTTCCCCGAAAGAGCCCCGCCCGAGGCTGTTGCGTTCGTTCTCGGAGGGGACGCGGGGCGTGCTCGAGAGGCCCCGCTCTCGACCGAAAGAAGCGGAGGCCTTCCATGCAGTTCAGCAACGCCCGTCAGCGCGCCGCCCTTCGCAGGCGAGACGCGCTTCGTCGCCGGCTTCCACGCCTGTACCCGTTGCTTCGGCGCTTGCCTGGCAGGCTGTTTGGCGCGGGCGCGGCGTTGGTCGGCTCGATCGCCGTGGTTGGCGCGTTGGCTTGGGCGGCTGTGATCCTCTCGGTCCTCTGCTGATCGGTGGCGACGGACGAAGCGAGAGCACGCGGCCGGCGTTTCTGTCGCCAACACGGAAGGGCCGTGTAGAGTCGAGAGGAGTAGATCGCTTGCCTCGTGCTAGCCGGCGCTTTGGCTAGCTGGTTGGGCCGGGAGCGAGCCACCTGTCGAAGCGCATGCTGTTGGCGACGTACAGCGGCCTGGTAGCGGTGATCGGGACCGGACTGCTCGCGGTCGGAGGGCCGGGTTTCGAGCAGCAGAGCGATGTCGACGAAGCGGCGTCGCCTTCACAGCCAAGCGTGGGCGTGGGGGGGCTCGGAGGGAAGCAGGGCGCCCGGCAGGCGGAGCCGGGCAAGCCGGAACGGCGTGCATCCCCGACCCGCGAACCGACGGCGCCAACGGAGAGCCGGGCGCCCCTTTTGTGACGACACCTGGGTCGCGTCCAAGCCCTCCTGCCGGAGCCGCCGTGGCCAAGGAGGGCCTGCCGGAGAGTCTTCGGGAATTCCGCCCTTCTTTTTGGTGTCCCAGGCGGAGCGGGACGGCTAGTAGAGGTGTCCGCCCCCCCCCAGAGGACGACCAACATGAAGTGCAGCGCGATCCTGGCGTCGCTCCTGCTTCCGGCCATCGCCTCCGCAACGGACCACATCGTGGTCCCCGGGGGCAGTATTCAGCTCGCGATCGACGCGGCGGCGCCCGGGGACCGGGTGCTGATCCAGCCGGGGACGTACAACGAGACCATCGACCTCAAGGGCAAGGCCATCGAGGTCCTCGGGGTGGCGGGAGCCGACCACACGCAGCTGGTGGCGGAGGCCTCGCAGCCCGCGATCAAGATGTGGTCCGGCGAGACGGCCGCCACCCGGGTCGCGGGGCTGCGGGTGATCGGTGGCTTCCACTGGCTCAGCTACGGTGGAGGGATCAGCGGAACGATCGATGGAACGCAGCGGGCCACCGCGCGGATCGAGGACTGCGTGATCCAGCAGTGCACGGCGTCGGCCGGTGGCGGGATCGCCGGCGATTTCGAGATCGTGCGGTGCTCGATCGCCCAGAACAACGCTCTCGGCCACCCGTCCTTCGGCCCGTTGAGCGCGGGCGGTGCGGTGTGGGGCAACGCGACTCTGCGCGGGTGTCGGGTGTGGGGCAACGACACCTTCGGCGGGCCGTGCGGGGGGCTGTATGTGCCCGACGGCTCGCGTCCGGTGGTGGTCGAGGACACGGTGTTCTATCTCAACTTCGACGCCTTTGAGCCGGGCGGCACCGGCGTCGGCATCTACCTGGACGGAGCTGCGCAGGCCACGATTGAGCGCACGCTGATCGTCGGGTGCGCGGGAACCGGAGGACTGATCGAGCTCCAGGAGGGCGTCGCCGTGCACGCCGAGCCGACCGCGTCGGCGACGATGACGCGGTGCACCGTGGTGCAGAACTCGTCCTCCTTCCACGTCGGGGATGTCGGCGGTGTGTGGGGGCCGATCACGCTGGTGAACTCGGTGGTGCGGAGCAACACCTCGAAGGAGCTCGGCGGCGGAGCGGTCGCCACCTTCTGCAACATCGAGGGCGGAGCCCCCGGCGTCGGCAACATCGACGCGGAGCCTCTGTTCGTGGAATACCCGATCGGCGACCTGGACTACCACCTCACGCCCGAGTCACCGTGCGTCGACGCCGGCGACCCGGCGCTTCTTGACGCCGACGGGACGCGGAGCGACATCGGTGCGTACGAGCTGCAGTCGCTCTACGTCGACCGCGACTTCCTCCTGCTCTCGCCCCTCACCAAGCTGGCGCCCGCCTGGGAGGCGGTCCCGGCCGAGATCGGGGGCGTGCACCCGCTGCGGATCTACCTCGGCCCGGCGCACGCGGGCGAGCTCTATCTCGTGCTGGGCTCGATCAGCGGGACCGCACCGGGGACGCCGTTCGGAGGCGCGCTGCTGCCGCTCAACCCGGATACGTGGTTCGCGTTCACGCTCGCGGATCCGAACGGAGCCGTGACCGAGGCGACCCTCGGCGTGCTCGACGCCGCCGGCCGGGCTGAGGCGCAGCTCCAGTTCCCGTCCTTCCCGCTCGGCCTGCCCGCGACGGCCTGGCACGCGGCCGTCACGTTCGACCTGCAGGCACTTGCGGTGACCGCCGTCACGAACGCCGTGCCGCTCGAGTTGCTGCCCTAGGAACCCGGCCGGGTATTCGCGGTTCGTGAGGATCGCTGCATCGCGGATTGCGAATCGTCGGGCGGGCTTCTGACGCGATCCCCGGCGTCCCACACCCGCGCGGGCGAAGCCAAATCGGTGAATTCGATGGCGGGTGGCGGTTGCCTTCGCCGTGGACTCCTTGGAGGCCTTCGGCGTTCGGTCGGCGGCCAGGGAGGACAACATGAGACTAGCTCTTCTTGGGTGCGGCCTGATCGCCGCGCTCGCCTGGGCGGGGTGCAAGACGCCCCGCGCGGACTTCCAGACGCTCGTTTCGGCTTCGGACTTCATCGTCGAAGGTGAGGTCCGCCGTCTCGGGGCGGCGACGCTCGAGCAGGTGGAGGACACCAGCCGCACCGTGGTGGTGCGCGTCGATCGGGTGCTCTATGCCCCCGACGGCTTCGCTGACTACACCGGGCGCGAGATCACGGTGCTGCTCGCCGAGGGCCACGACGTCGAGGTCGGTGAGCGCGCGGTGTTCTACACCCGCGGCTGGCTGTTCGGCGACGGCATCGCCGTGGTCGAGACCGGCGTCCCCCCCGGCGGCGCGCCGGAGGGGCTGGGGCAGATCGCCGACCTGAAGGCGACCGAGGGCCTTCGCGCCCGGCTGGACGCCGCTGCGCTCGTGGCGCAGGGGAGCATCCTGCGGGTCGACAGCCAGGAGGGCCAGGCCCCGCGCCGCACCGAGCACGACCCCCGGTGGACGCGCGTGACCCTGGACGCGCGGGCGGTGCTCAAGGGCGATCCGCGGGACGGGGAGCTGGTGTTCCTCTACCCCGCGAGCCGTGACGTGCACTGGTTCCGCGCGCCGCGGCCGGCGCCGGGACTCGAGGGCGTCTTCCTGCTCCATCGCCGGGACGATCTCGGCGTGGCCGAGCTGGTTGTGATCGAACCCGAGGACGTCCAGCCCATCGAGCGGCTGAGCGAGATTCAGGGGCTGCTCGAAGGCAAGTGAGCGAGGGAGAATCCACGATGCGAAGTCTGAATCCGAGTCTGCTCGCGGTGTTCCTCGTCGCCGGTGCCGGCCCCCTGGCCGCGCAGACGGTGCGCGTCGTGAACATGGTCCCGGGAGCGCAGAGCAACGAGACGAACCAAGACAGCGAGCCCGACATCACGGTCGATCCGAACGACCCGAACAACGTCGTGGCGAGCGCCTTTACGCCGAACCCGACCGGGGCGCTCGGCACCGCTCCGATCTACATCTCGTCGGACCGCGGCAACACCTGGCTGCTGAACAGCATCGTGCCCAGCGGCAACGGGATGACGGGCGACATCACCGTTGCCCTGGGGCGCAACGGGGTCCTTTACGCCGGCATTCTGCGCGGCGGTTCGTCGCTCCTGATGGACATCCTGCGCACCGCGAACTACACGGGCGCGGCGGCGATGACGACGCTCGTGAGCCGCAACAACGTCGACCAGCCCTTCGCGCGCATGCTCACCGGCTTGGGCGGCGGCGAGCGGGACGACGATCTGGTGTACGTCGGCAACAACGACCTCGCGACGGCGCTGAGCGCGACGGTCGACCAGTCCTTCGACGCCGCGACGGCGCCGGCACCGGGGGGCTTCGCCGCGAGCGTGATCGAGCTGCGCCCGCCGTTCATGCAGGACGCGCCGCCCATCCGGCCGGCGATCCACCACGACGGCACCGTGTACGCGGCCTTCGCCCGCTACCAGACCTTCACCGCGACCCTGGACACGGTCGACATCGTGGTGGCCCGCGACGACGACTGGGGCAAGTCGGCGACGCCGTTCTCCGACCTCACCGACCCGAGCGACGGGCTCGCCGGCCGCTTCGTCGCGCAGGGCATTTCGGTCGCCTGGCTCCTCCCCGGGCTGGGGCAGGAGCGGGTCGGCGAGCGGCTGTCGATCGCGGTCGACCCGACCGACTCGCAGACCGTCTACCTGGCGTACTACGACAGCCCGAGCGGTACGGACTCGCGGGTGCAGATCCGGCGCTCGACCGACGGCGGGAACAACTGGTCGGGGAGCCTGCTCTCGGTGGCGAGCGCGCTCAACCCGACCGTCGCCGTCACCGTGCGCGGGAAGGTGGGCTTCGCCTACCAGGTGCTCACGGGTGCCGGCGCGGCCCAGCGCTGGGAGACGCACCTGCGCACGTCGGACGACGGCGGCGCGACCTGGGACGACACGACGCTCGCCACGACGCCGGCGGCGACGCCGGTGAGGGCCTTCTTCCCGTACCTGGGCGACTACATGGGGCTCGCCGCCGTGGGCAAGGACTTCTACGGCGTGTTCTCGGCCAACAACACGCCCGACCCGGCGAACTTCCCGAACGGCGTTACGTACCAGCGCAACGTCGACTGGACGGCGAACACGCTCCGCAACCTGGCCAACACGGGCACGGTCGCGGTGTCGATCGACCCGTTCTTCTTCCACGTACAGGAGATCCCCGACGACCAGGACTTCTACGTACGCGATTGGACCGACTCGGCGACGGACAACGACGCGGGGCTCGAGCCTTCGACCGATCCGATCTTCTTCACGACGAGCGACGTCTGGAACCGGCGCACGGACGCGCCGGCGCCCTTCAGCGCCAACGACCGCCCGCAGAGCGAAGATCCGCAGGTCGCGGTTCTGGGGGACAACTACGCCTTTGCCCGCGTGCACCGCAAGGGCTCTGGCTCGGCCGAGACCGTGACGCTGCGCTTCCTCAAGTCGGAGTTCGGGACCGGCAGCAACTACGTCGACGTGTCCGCGACGCCCACGGATACCTTGACCTTCGCGGCCGCCGACACGGTGCAGACGATGACCGCCGGCGTCGAGTGGACGCTGAACGCGACGACCTCGTCGCATACCTGCCTCGCGGTCGAGATCACGACGCCGAACGACCCGCTCTCGGGGCCGAGCCTCGTCGGGCGTGCTCCCGGCTGGCCGCCCGCGGGCTCCAACACGCGGACGGATCTGATCGTCCTGAACGACAACAACATCGCCCAGCGGAACATGGGCGTCCACAAGACCAGCGGCCGGGGATCGAGCATCGCGTACCACGCGTTGGTCCACAACGCGGCGCTCGCGACGCGCGACGTGACGTTGCGCGTGATCCCCGACGAGCGCTTCGTCGGGCTCTTCAAGCAGCCGGTGACGGGCGTCGTCGGCGGGGCGGGGCGCATGGAGGGCGACCTCCTCACGCTGCCCGGCATGCGGCCCGGCGAGAACCGCTGGGTTGCGTTGGCCGTCCCCGCGACGTCCGGGCAGGGCGGAGCGCTCTACTCGGTGTCCTTCCAGGAGCTCGTCGATGGCCTCGCCGTGAACGGCTTTACGATCGCGGTCGAGCCGACCACCGTCGCGGGCGCCGCGCCCGAGGCGCTCCGGCTCTACGCCGAGGCGTTCCTGCGGCTCGGTGCGCTGGAGGGCGACGAGAGCGCCGCGCGGGAGGGCAAGCGGGCGCTCGAGCTGGCCGGCCGTGGCGAGGTGTCGCCAAAGGCGCTGGTCGAGCTGCTGCGCGACGGCTCGGACCGCCAGCGCGGCTTGGACGCGCTGCTGAAGCGCCCGGGCTTCGCCGACCTCTTCGGCCTCTCCGGCGCCGCCGACCGCCTGAGCAAGGCGGCGGAGGCTGGCGATCCCGAGCTCGTGCTCCCCGGCACGTCCGACCTCGCCCAGCGCCTGGACTCCGCGCTCACGCGGCTTGACAAGCTGCGCGGCGACCTGGCCGACGTGCGCCAGACGGTCGACTGGCAGGCCGAGCTCTACGCCACGCACCCACGGCTCTGCAACCTCCCGGGCTCGGCCGAGCTCGTCGAGCGCTCGCGCGAGTTCGTGCTGGCGTTCTCGGCGGGGAAGGTCACCGCGGACGACTACCCGGGGCTGGTCGAGGGCCTCTTCGACGTGTACGCGGCGACCGTCGGCGTGGTGGGGGAGTCGCTCCAGGCCGAGTTGGAAGCGATGCGAGGAGCGCTCGGTTCCGCGAAAGAGCTGCAAGGAGCGCACAGGAGGTTCCTGCTCCTGCTGGAGGCGGGGCGGCGCTAGAGCCCGCGATTGCCAACAGGCCCGACGCGCGGTTCGCGGTGCGCGTCGGGCCGTTCGACTTGCGGCCTCCTACTGAACCTCGTCGGCCCCGATGTCGATCCGGTTCGTCGTCGGATCGATGCGCGGCTCGAGATCGAAGTCCGTGCCCGTGACCCCGGGCGCGCCCGGCAGCCCGACGTTGCGGCACGGCGACGTCGGCTGGATGTGGAAGTCCAGGCCCGCCGGGTTGACCAGCTGCGGGTCGACGCCCACCTGGATCCCCGGTCCGGCCTGCCAGGTGACGTTGATGTTCTGGACCGACGACCAGCGCACCAGCGGCAGGCTGCCGGTGGCGCGGATCTGGTCGCCGCTGTTGCCCCAGGCGATCAGGTTGTAGATCAGGAGCCCGGTGTTCGGGACGTCGAAGGAGATTCCCGCGCCCGTGCCGGTGTTGTAGGCGATGGTGTTCGACGTCATCGACGGCGTGGCGCCCGTGTGGTGCAGGCCCGAGCCCTCGAGGAGCGCGCTCGGAGTGACCGTGTTGCCGCCGATCACGTTGTTGTCGATGCGCGTGCCGGCGGTGGAGCCGAGGCAGAGTACGCCCGCCGCGCGGACGTCGGCGAAGTTGGCGTAGAGCTCGTTCAGGCGCAGGTCGACGGCCGAGTCGACCGCGGCCAGGCCGCCGCCCTCGGTGGTGCGCAGGGCGCCATCCTCGCCGTTGTCCTCGAAGAGGCAGCGCAGGAAGACCGTCGGCGAGGCCGCGCCCACCGCGTTGACGTAGGCGCCGGCGCCCTGGAAGGTCGCGAAGTTGTTGCGGATCTCGCAGCTGTCGAAAAACGGCGCCGAGTCGCCTTCGACCGCCACGCCGCCGCCCGTCACCGGTACCGCGCCGAGCTCGCCGTTGGTGCGGATCAGCGTACCCAGCACGCGTGGCGACGAATCGAGCACATACATGCCCGCCCCGAGCGCGGTCGCGTTGCCGTCGGCCAACGCGCCGCCCACGATCGTCGGCGTTGCCCCGGCGAACACGGCCAGGTTGCCGCCGCTGGTCGCCGTCCCCTCAAGAATCGGCACGTCGGTCAGCGTCGTCAGCTGCGAGCCCGAGATCGCGATGCCGCCGCCCAGTCCGGTGGCGTCGTTGTCCCAGACGAGCCCGCCGACAAAGGCGGCCGACGCGGCCACGACCAGCGCACCGCCGCCGTCGGTTCCCAGCGGGGAAGTCGTGGCGTTGTCCTCGATGTTGCAGTCGAGCACGCGCATCGCGACGGTAGCCGCGCCGAGGATGGCGATCCCACCGCCTCCGGCAACGGAGGTGTTGTCGTCGATCCTGCTATCGCTGACGGTGCCCGCCGGGTGGTCCAGGATCGAGATGCCGCCACCGAGGCCCAGGGCGCTGTTCCCGAGCACGTCGCAGATCGAGATCACCAGGCTCGGCCCGTCCGTTCCCTCCACGCGGATGCCCGCGCCGGCGCCGCTGCTGATGTTGGCCTGAACCAGGCAGTCCTCGATCGAGGGAGAGGAGTCGGTCGCGAAGATACCGCCGACGGCCGGCATGCCGACGATCGGAGGCGTGAAGGAGCCGTTGTTCTCCACGAAGCAGTCGACGATTCTGGGGCTGGCGCTGTCGCAGAAGATCCCGCCCGCGGCGTTGTTGGAGACGCTGAAGCCCTGCAGGACTGCGCTGCGCGTCTCGCCGCCGCTGAACGTGACCGACGGCGTCGCCGCGGCCACCGGCGCGGTGATGACGACGCGCGCGTTGGTCGCCTCAATGACGAGGTCGAGCCCGAGGTAGTCCACCGCCTCGCTGTAGAGGACGGCCGAGTTGTCGATGACCTGGATCGTGTCGCCGCTCGACGAGACCGCGATGGCCGCGTTGATGCTGGAGAAGTCCGGGTTGTCCGCGGGCGTCTGGGAGACCGTGCGCGTGGTCTGCGCGGCCAGCGGGGCGGAGAGAGAGAAGAGGAGAGCAGCGGCCGCCGGGAGCGGCCGCATCGGTTGATGCTGCATGGCTGCGAAAGAGAGAGGTTGAGGCTGAAGTGGGGACGAATGACGCCTGTTCGTGTCGGGCTGGTCGGGCCCAGCCGATCGAACTTGCGAAATCCGTCTCTCCCTTCGCGCTCAGGCGGCCGTGCTGATCGCCGCTCTCTCCACACCGCTCGCGCCGTGCTAGAACACGAGCGTCGACACCGCCGACATCTCACAGGCTGCGAGGTCGAGCGTCTGCGCGAAGACGCGCACGCCGGCCGGCGAAACGGGGATTGGCAGATCGAGGTCCACCTCGCCCGCCGCGTTCGCCGTCAGCATGGTCAGCAGCGTCGGATCGAGCGAGTCCGCCGTCGCGCCGCACGCGCCGATCGGGAGCGTCCCAGCTGGGTCCCGTAGGCCGAGCCGCCGGGCGGGGCAGGTTGCCGAAGCTCCGGAGGCGGGCCGAGCGCTCTCGGGGTCCGACAGAGAACTCGCGCGCTGATCACGATCGCCGTTCGAATCCCCGGGACCGTTCGGCCTGTGGGCGCAGGCGTGCCGAACGATGAGCCTCCCGCGTAGGGAACCTCACCGCCGCGCAGGCGCGTGCAGGTCCGCTAACTACAGCGACGCGTCGAGGATCGTAAGCAGCGACGCGCCGCCGAGCCGCAGCTCGAGCGCAGTGCTCACCGCGAAGAGCTGCAGCACCAGCTCCGAGGCCTGCAGACCCGCGGGCAGCGGTCCGAGCGAAACGCTCAGGTCAACCTGCCCCGTTCCCGGCAGCGCTCCGAGCGGAAGGACGAGCGGCGAGGTCGTGCCGACGAGCAGCACGCCCTGGAACGGATCGAGGTAGAGCGCGCCAGGGCTGCCGGTCACGAGCGCGAACACCTGATCGCCGGCCGCGCCGGCCACGTGGACGCCGAGCGTCTGCGACTCGCGCACCGGACTGTCGGCGGTCAACGAGCGCGCCGTGCCTGCGAGCACCTGATGCGCTCCCGAAGGCAGCAGTACGGCGCTACCCGGCTGCGCAACGCCGGCGCACGTCGCGTCGACGTCTCCTCCGGCGAGCGCGGAGTCGAGCGTTCGCAGGAGCGGTGCTCCGGCCTCGAGCAGGATGCCGTGCCCGCCGTTCCCGCAGTTGCCCTGGAACAGCTCGCCGCCGTCGCCGCCGCGGACGGTTGAGCCCGCGAGGTAGGCCGTGCCGCCGTCCAGCGTTATGCCGTTGCCACCGTCGCGCCCGAGGGGGCCGTCGCCGCCGGACACCGACGAATCCAAGATCGCCAGCGTGGTGTCGGTCACGACCAGCGCGTCGCCCTTCAGGGTCGACAGTCCCGACGCCGTCCACGTCCCCTGCACGTCAACGCCGACGAACGCGACGTTGGCGCTGCTGGTCAACTGCAGAGTGCGAATAGGCCCCGGCTTCGGGGTCGGAAAGGGCGGGAACTCGCAGTCCTCGACCCACAGAGTGCCGAGGTTGTCGAGGGCGAACAGCGTCGCGGTGCGGAACTCGATCCCGCGTACGAGCACCACGTCGTCCGCCCCGAGGTTGCGCACGTCGAGGGTCAGGAAGTCGAACACGACCTCCGCATCGTCCTCGGCGACCAGCGACAGCGAGCGTCCCGCGATCGTCTCGGTCCAGAAGGTGGGCGGCAGGAACGAGCCCGAATAGTTGCCGGCCTTGAAGAGCAGGACGTCGCCGTCGCCGCTCCCGGCGAGCGCGTCCTTGACGTTGGTGAAGTGGACGCCCGGTCCCGCGTCGTCGTCGACGACCCAAACCGTGGCCTGGGACGACGCGATGGCGGACAGGGCGAGCAGAGAGACGACGCGCAGGGCTGCTTTCATGTCGGCGAATCCTCCGGGGGGGCAACGCACTAGGCACCGCCCCGGCTCGGGTTTCGCCTCGATTCGACCCGATCGTCGCCGGCCCGCGCGGCCTAGCTGGCGGCCTCGGCCGCGCGCCGGCCCTTGACCCAGACGAGGCTCTTACGCTTCAGCTCGACCAGGAAGGTCTCCAGCTTGCGCGTCTCGCGCCCGCGCAGCGTGTTGAGCAGGATCGTGCCGATCCGCCACGGGCGCGTGGCGAAGGACAGGCCGTAGAAGTTGATCAGCAGCCGGTACTTCCAGAACGTCAGCTGACGCGCCGACATGTGGTCGCAGTAGTTGTTCTCCGCCATCAGCTTCTCGTCGTTTGCGAAGATCGGCGTCAGGAGGAACTCGTCGTCGAGCTGCACGTCGCCGCGCTCGCGGAGCTGGTAGTAGAGCTCGGTGTTCGGGATCGGGAAGAAGAAGCCGATCGCGATGTCGTCGATGCCCATGATCGCGAGCTTGCGGACCAGGCTGCGGGTCGCACGCAGGTCGCCGGGCTCGTCGTGCGGAAAGCCGATCACGAGGAAGGCCGTGATGTTCAGCTTGTTGCGCACCGAGGCCTCGACCGCGTCGTAGAGGCTCTCGGTCTTCATCCGCTTCTTGATCAGCTTGCGCGTGCGCTCGGAGCCCGACTCGGGCGCGAAAGCGAGCGCGCGGCCACCGCTGCGCAGGAGGAGCGAGGCGACCTCGTCGTCGATCACCTCGCAGCGCGTCCCGCTGGGGAACTGCCACGTGATGCCGGTGAGCCCGCGGTCCAGCAGCTCGGTGCAGAACTCGATGATCCAGTTGCGCTTGACGATCGCGGTCAGGTCCTGGAACGGGAAGTTCCGTGCGCCGCGGTGGCGGTAGTAGAACTCGATCTCGTCCGCGACGTCGACCGGCTCGCGCGTCACGTACTTGGTCGTCCACATGTTGGGCGACGAGCAGTACGTGCAGGAGTACGGACAGCCTCGGGTGGCCAGGATCGGGACCGTCATGCCGGCGTGCAGGCCGGTGACCAGGTCGTACTTGTTGTACGTGTCGATGTCGAACAGGTCCCACGCCGGCCAGGGCAGCTCGTCGATGGCCGTCGTGCGGGCGCGCTTGCCCGTGCGCACGATCTCGCCGTCGCGCTGGAAGACCAGCCCCGCGACATCGTCGACCGGGGTGCCGTCCTCGAGCGCCGCGAAGAGCTCGACCGCCGCCTCGTCGCCCTCGCCGACGACGATGTAGTCGATCGGCGCCTGCTTCAGCGAGAACTCCGGCAGCCCGGTGAAGTGCTCGCCGCCGCACACGAGGTCCGCGTCGGGCCGGGCTTCCTTGATCTTCTGCAGGATCTCGCGCACCAGCGGCCACGAGAACGACCACATGTTGGTGACCGCAAAGGCGTCCGCGTCGGGGTCGAGGCGCGCGATGATCTCGTCGGGGGTGAGCCCGAGCCGGTGGATGCGACCCTCGCTCGTGACCTGCTCCGGTGCCTCGGCGACCGCGTCGATGACCGACAGCTCGTGGCCCTCGCGGCGCAGACTTGCCGCGATGTACGCCAGCCCGAGCGGCATGCTCGGCCGGAGCGCCGTCATGGCGTGGACGTTGAGGTAGACCGGCGGATTGACGAGCTGGATGTTCATTCGGTGGGGGGGAGCGCCGGTGGCCGCAGGCTATGGGGGGGACAGGGCGGCCAGAGAACCCGTTCCGGGCCCTGAATCCTAAAGGATCTCCTACGCTCCGGGCCGGCGCAAATGCGAACCAGTAGACCCGGGCTCGGTTCCCGGCCGCCGGTGCTTGCCGCGGGAGGGCGGTTGGATAGCCTTCATCCCCCGCCCCGCGACCCCGCAGCCCGCCGCGACCCCCTCGGAGCCCCTCAGGGAAGAGAATTCCGTCCGTGTCCGCCCACCGGAAGCCCCAAGACCTACCCCCGCCGATCCTGGTCGACGACTCGGAGGGAATGGACCGGCTGCTCGCGGACCTCGGCTCCCAGGCCGAGATCGCGGTCGACACCGAGGCGGACTCGTTCTTCCACTACCGCGAGCGCGTCTGCCTGATCCAGGTCACGGTCGAGGACCGCGACTACCTCGTGGACCCGCTCAGCGACGTCCCGCTCGACGGCATCGGCGACATGCTCGCGGATGAAGATCGCGTCAAGGTCTTCCACGACGGCGAGTACGACATCCTCATCCTGAAGCGCGACTACGGCTTCGAGTTCCGCAACCTGTTCGACACCCGCGTCGCCGCGGCGGCGCTGGGCATGGCGACGCCGGGCCTGGCCGCGGTCATCGGCGACCGCTTTGGCGTCGAGCTCGACAAGTCGCTGCAGCGCTCGAACTGGTCGACCCGGCCGCTCTCCGCCAAGCAGATCGCCTACGCGCGGCTGGACACGCACTACCTCATCCCGCTCATGCACGAGATGCGCGAGGAGCTGGACGAGCGCGGCCGCACGATCATCGTCGACGGCGAGTGTCGGCGTCTGGAGGCGCTCGCGCCCCAGGAGCGCGTCTTCGAGCCCGACGAATTCCTGCGCATCAAGGGCGCACGCACCCTCAGCCCCATGCATATGCAGGTGCTGCGCGAGCTGCACATCCTCCGCGACGGCCTCGCGCGCGAGCGCGACCTGCCGCCGTTCAAGGTGCTGGGGAACCACGTGCTCATCGCGCTCGCGAAGAGCCAGCCGAGCTCCCAGCGCCAGCTGGGGCGCGTCGAAGAGCTGTCGCCCCGCGTCGCGCGCCGCATCGGATCCGACCTGCTGGGGGCCATCGAGCGTGCGAAGGAGATGGGGCCGATGAAGCGCGTCCCCCAGCTCCCCTCGCGGGACGGGACGGGCGAGCTCTCCGAGGAGAGCTACGAGCTCCACGAGCGCCTCAAGACGTGGCGCAAGACCCGCGCCCAGGCGGAGGGCTACGACGCCTCGCTGATCCTCAACCGCCACGTGCTCCTGCGCCTGGCGGCCGCGCGCCCGGGCTCCGCCGCCGACCTCGAAGAGGTGGAGGGCCTCCAGGACTGGCAGCGCGAGCTGTTCGGCGAGGAGATCCTGGCGACCTGCGATGCCTTCGAGGACGACCTCGAAGCCGGCCGGATCGAGCTGCGCCGCCGGCGTCGCAGCAAGCGGCGCCGCGGCTCGGACTCCTAGCGCGATCCGCCCCGGTAGCGCGAACCGAGCCGGAAGAACTCGGCGACCTCCAGCAGGAAGTCCGGCCCGGCGTGGCGCTCGAGGATCTCGGCCTGCGCCTCGGGGGGCACGTCGTAGTCGAGCTCGCGCTCCCAGTTCCCGCGGCCGGTGTCGAGGCGGTTGTTCACCGCGCGATGCAGTCGCAGGTCCTCGGCGATGCGCACCAGGGCCCCGGGGTGGTGGCGTCGCAGGAACTCGACCACGCCCCAGGCGGGCCGGGCGAAGGCCGCGTCGTACGCGCCGCGCCGCCAGTCCGCCACCTCGCCGATGCGCAGCGGTTCACCGCGGCGCGGGCCGAAGGTCTTGGCGAGCTCTTTGTCCCAGTCGGTGTGCTCGGTGGCCCACACGAACTCGTTGCGGTACGGGAAGCAGTAGATCGCCTTGAGGAGCTTCATCTCCACGTACCACGACCAGCCCTGGGAGAGCCAGAAGGGCAGCTGGCCGAAGCGCCGCACCAGCAGCAGGTGCGCGGTACGGTTCACCACCTCGTTGTCGGGATTCCACTCCTCCATCCCCGACGCGGACTCGATGTAGGCGCCCGCCAGCGGGCGCTCGAGGGTGAAGCCGGTGTAGCCGCCGGCCTCCTCGGCCCACGGGGTCAGGTAGGAGTGCCAGTCGACGAGCACCTCGAGCAAGCCCTTGTAGTCGCGCTCGTCGCGCACGACGAAGAGCACGATCGTCTCGGTGTCGAGCGGCACGCCCTCGGTGCCCCAGACCTTCGTCCAGCTCCAGCTGGTCGTGCCGAGGTCGCCGGGCTCGACCGGCCCGTCGCCCTCGGGGTCCTCGGGCAGCGGGCCGTCGCTCGGGTCTTCCGGCAGCCCGCCGCCGTCGTCGGAGGGCGGCGGGAGCTCGTCGGCGGGGTCGCGCTCGGGCAGCGGCAGCGCGTCCTCGAAGGTCTTCACCGTGCGGTCGATCAGCCGCATCTGCGACCGCCATCGGCCGCCCTTCTTTGGCGTGACGAGCAGCACGCTCCCCCCGTGCTCGAGGTCCAGGCGGTAGCCGCCCTCCTCGGCCCACGACGACCAGGTCAGGATGGCGGCCTGCGCCGCGGCCGGCATCTCGTCGGGCAGGCGGTCGAGCGGGTGGTCCTTGCTGCGCCAACGGACCTTGGGCGCGGCGGGGTCGCCGGTGGCGGCGCCCGCGGGGTCACCGGCGCCGAGCAGCGCGGCGGCGCAGAGCAGTGCGGCGATCGGGCCCATCGCTACCTCCGCTCCGAGAGCCAGCGACGGATGCGCTCGTCGAGCGCCAGGACGTTCATCCCCAGCGCGGCCTCGATGGCCGCCGCGGGGTTCTCTCCGGCACCGATGCGGCGGAGCAGGTCGGGCACGGCCTCGGGCCGGCCCTCGATCAGGTAAGCGGCGGTCACGTACGAGAGCAGGAGCTCCTCGGTGCCCAGCGTGTTGACGTCCTTGCCGAGCAGCGACTTGACGGTCGGCCGCTGCTCGCGCTGCAGCATCAGGTGCGCCTCGTTCATCCAGTTCGTGTCGCTGTGGTAGAGCTTGGCGCGGAAGGCCGCGTCCTTCTGCTGGCTGACGTAGCGCGACGGCATCGCGAACCAGTTCATGCGCGTGCCGACGATGCTGCGGGTCAGGTACAGCCCGAAGCCCTCGTGTGCCCAGCCGTGCTTGGTGCTGATGCCGTAGGCCTCGAGCAGGAACATCCCGAGCAGCATCCGGACCGCGCCGTCGCGGCGCTTCGCGGGGGCGTCGGCCGCGTGGTAGAAGTCGCCCGTCGCGGGCACGCCCGCGCCGAGCACCTTGCCGAGGAAGGCGCGGTCGCGCGGGTCGACGTCCGGGTGAGCGTCCAGCAGCGCGTCCTTCTCCTGGGGCGCCGCCAGGAGCAGCAAGCGGTAGTCCCGCGGGTACTTCGCCGGCTCGCCGAAGACGCGCTCGAACAGCGCGCCCGCCACGTGCACGGCCTGGGCCGCCGCCAGCGCTTCGTCTTCGTCGCCGGTCGTGAGCACGCGCGCGGCCGGCACGGACAGGGCGGCCTTCCACTCGACGCCGAGCCCGGCCTCGTGGGCGTCGGGCTCGATGCGCTTGGGCGCGGGCACCCGCTCGCGGGCGGCACGCACCAGCCCGTTCAGCTCGGGGCGCCGCTTCTTGCCCGAGAGCGTCTCCTGCAACACCCAGCGGTCCTCGAGCCGCGCCTCGCCGAACAGCGCGCGGATCGTCGCGTCCTCGGGGTCGAGCGCCAGCAGCGCGTCGTGCTCGGCGCCGCGCGCCTTGTGCGAGACGTCGTGCTCGTCGAGCAGCGTCAGCACGCGGTCGCGGTAGGGCGCGACCAGCCCTCCCCACCGCTCGGCCGCCTCCGGGAGGAGCCGCGGGTTGCGGTTCTTGGGCGGCTTGCGCTTGTCGTGGGGCTCCCAATCGCCGCTCTTGCCCTTGCGGTGTCCGAGCCCCTTATGCGCGTCGATGCACGCCGGATCGAGCGCCAGCATGGCGCGGTACGCGCGGTCGCGCTCGGCGAAGAGCTTGGACTTGCCGCACCAGGCGACGTGCTCCTCCAGCCGTGCGAACAGCTCGGTGACCGCCTCGGCTTTGGCGGCGGAATAGGTGCCCTCGTCGCCGCCCGCGGGCGCGAGTACGAGGGGCATCGATAGCATCCAGGCCAGTAGCGACATCTGCCTCTCCCCGGTTTCGTCTCCTGCCAGATAGAACGCGTCGCTGCCGCGACGCGGGAAGCCCAACCAGTGTAGCGGGCGAGGCAGGCGGAGGGGCCTGGACGCCGCCTCCGGACCTGGAGCGGCGTTTGAAGTGCTGGTTTCCCCGGATCGGGGCCCGGCCTAGGCGGCGCGGCGGAGCGCCTTTTGGTCCGCCTTGTGCACCGCGTTGCGCACGCTCCGCAGCTCGCGTAGCTCGCGCTCGATCGGCCAGCGGCCGAAGGCCAGGGTCATCAGCATCAGAGCGTTAACGCCCGGCACCAGCAGCAGCAGGCCCATCGCCGGGTGGTGCCCGACCTTGGCGTAGATACGGCACAGCGCCAGCACGCAGAGCAGCAGGGAACCCGCCCCCGCGATCAGCACGGTCTTGCCGTGCTCGTGCTCCATGGCCTGCGCCCAGAGGTCTTGGATCAGCTCCATGCTCGCTCGTTTCTCCCGTCGAGGGTCCCGTGGGGGCCGACCGGCTTCCTTCGGCGGGGGGGACCCGGCAGCTTGAGCCCGGACGGGAATCCGCCCGGGGGCGCCCGGCGGGCTGGGCGCCGTTCTTTCCGCATTCTTCACATCCTCCACGGGATAAGGAGCGAAAGCGATTTCGATAACGCCAACGACAGAGGTGCTGAAGTCATTGATATTTAGTTTTCCTGGCGTGACGTACTTGTCGGGTCATCCTATTTGAGCTTAGCCAGCACTCAGCACTCAGGGGCCCGCAGCCTTCCCTGACCAGCACCTTGAAGCCCGTCGCCTCGCCCGCTCCCGCGAGGCCCCAACCCAACGATGATCCGGAAGTTCCTGGGCCGGCGTTCCGCCGCCCTGCGTACGCTCGAGCTCGCAGCTCTGGCCGCCGTCTTGACCGGCGCTCTGCCCGCCTCCAGCCCGTCCTCGGGCGAGGCCTTCGTCCTGGCCGACATCGGCTGGACGCGCCACGACGCCAACGTGCTGATCGTGAGGCATCGCGGAGCGGAGTACACGCTTGCCTACAAGAAGTGGCCCGCGCCGACGAAGGCGGGGGTCGTGACCTACGAGGGCTCGATTCTGGCCCGACCCTTTATGCCGCCGACGACCGAGGAGGTCGCGGCGGGCAGCTCCTCGTCGTCGACGTCGGCCGCCTCCGGGGCGGCGACGGCGCGCGCCGAGGGTGGCGAGAAAGGACGTACCCACGATGGACGGAAGTAGCGAAGAACAGCGTGCCGGGGGCGCCGAGCTGCTGACTCTGCTCGGTCTCTGCGCCTTCTTGGTGCTCCTCGCTCTGTCCTCCTAGGCGATCTCTGCCCCGGTAGCTCGGGGTGAGGCGCTGCCCGAACGAGCTCGCGGACGCGGCGGCCTTCCGGTCGCGCCGCGCCCGCTTGTGAGGGTTTCGGGCTAGCTCCAGCTCAGGTCGTGCCGCGCGATCGGCAGCCGCCGGATCCTCAGGCCGGTGGCGGCGAAGATCGCGTTGGTCAGCGCCGGGGCGAAGGGCGGCACGCCCACCTCGCCGACGCCGGCGGGCGGGGCTTCGCTGGCCACGATCTCGACCTGCACGGCGCGCGGAGCGTCGTACATGCGCGTCACGCGGTAGTCGTGGAAGTTCGACTGCTGGATGCGACCGCCGCGCGCCGTCACCTCGCCGTAGAGCGCGAGCGAGGCGCCGAAGGCCGCCGCGCCCTCCATCTGCGCCCGCACGCGGTCGGGGTGCACCACCGTGCCGGCGTCGATGACGACGGTCACGTGCGGGATGCGTAGCTCGCCCTCCGGCGTCACCTCGACCTCGACCACGTTGGCGCAGTAGCTGAGGAAGCTGCGGTGGCACGCGATTCCCCGCGCGCGTCCGCGCGGGAGCTCGCGGCCCCAACCGGCCAGCTCGGCCGCACGCTCGGTCACGTGCCGCAGGCGGCCGACGTCGACCGGGTAGCGCTCCAGCGGCGCGTCGCCGTTGGGATAGTCGACCCCTTCGAGGTCGAGCATCCGCGGCGCGCCGAGCAGCTCCAGCAGGTACTCCAACGGATCGCGCCCCGCCCGGTGCGCGAGCTCATCGGGGAACGACGAGGTCGCGAACGCGTGCTGGATGTGCGCGACCGAGCGCAGCCAGCCGATGCGCACGTGCGCGTCGGCGGTGCCGGTCTCGACGGTCAGGTTCGGCACGTCGTAGGGCAGGTCGGAGAGGCCCATCCCCGCCTCGAAGTTCGCCGCCGCGTTGGCGCCGGGGACGAAGGTCGAGAAGATGGTCGGGAAGGCGGCGCGCTGCAGCCACGCCGTCGGGCGCCCGCGGTCGTCGACGGCGGCCGTGAGGTGCACGGCGGCGAGCGCGTGGTAGTAGTCGTGGCGCAGGTCGTCCTCGCGCGTCCACGTCACGTGTACCGGGCGCCCCGCCTCGCGCGAGAGCAGTGCGGCCTCGACGATGAAGTCCGGCTTCGACTTGCGCCCGAAGCCGCCGCCGAGCAGCGTCACGTTCACGACCGCTTCGGTCGGCTCGACGCCGAAGGTGGCGGCGAGCTGCTCCTGGGCGGCCTGCGGGTTCTGGGTCGGAGCCCAGACCTCGAGCTTGGTGATCTGCCCCGCGTCGTCGACGCGCACGTCGGCGAGCGCGCACGGCGGCTCCATCGACGCGTGGGCCAGGTGGGGCACGAAGTAGTCGGCTTCGACGACCGAGCCCGCGTCCGCGCCCGCCAGCGCACCCTCGGCGTCGCCGACGGTCCGCCACGGCGTGCCGGAGCGGCGCGCGGTGTCGACGAGCTGCCGCTCGAAGTCCTCGGTGTCGTAGGAGGCGTGCTCACCGTCTTCCCACTCCACGCGCAGGGACCGGCGCGCGTTGAGCGCGGCCCAGGTGCTGTTCGCGAGCACCGCCACGCCTCCGATCGCCTGGAAGCCGTGCGGCGCCTGGAAGGGTGGGAGCTCGACCACGTCGACCACTCCCGGCTGCGCCTTCGCCGCGTCGGCGTCGTAGCTGCGGAGGCGGCCGCCGTACACCGGCGGGCGCTCGACCGCCGCGAAGAGCTGGCCGTCGAGGCGTACATCGATTCCGAACTTGGCGCTGCCGTCCACCAGGCCGTCGAGGTCGGTCAGCGGTAGGTCGCGGCCGACGTAGCGCCACTCCGATGCCGGTCGGAAGCGCAGCGTCTCCTCGGCCGGAACCTCCTGCTGCGCGGCTGCCTCGACCAGCTCGCCGAAGTCGAGCCGGCGGCCGCTCTCGGAGTGCACGATCGCGTGGTTCTCGGCGCGGCACACGGCGGGGTCGACGCCCCAGCGCTCGGCCGCGGCGCGCTCGAGCATCGTGCGCGCGGTCGCGCCCGCGACGCGCATGCGGTCGTAGAAGTCGCGGATGCTGCGCGAGCCGTCGGTGTTCTGCGAACCGAGCCGCGCGTCGCCGATCGCCTGATCGATGCGCACGCGGTCCCAGTCGGCGCCGAGCTCGTCGGCGACGACCATCGGCAGGGCGGTGCGGATGCCCGTCCCCATCTCCGAGCGGTGCGCCAGCACACGCACGACGCCGTCGGGCGTGAGCGCAACGAACAGGTTGGGCTCGAACCGGAGCTCGCTCTCGGCCGAGCCGGCCGCGATCCGGGCGAGCGGCTGGGCCGACCCGACGCGCGCGGCCAGCAGCAGGCTGCCGGCCCCGAGCCCGCCGAGGAAGGCGCGCCGCGAGACGGTGGCGGAGCGCGGAGCGCGCCGCATGCCGGGAGGAAGGCTGCTTTGGGTCGAGCTCACCGGCTCACCTCCTTCGCGGCCTGCTTGATCGCCGCCCGGATGCGCGGATAGGTGCCGCAGCGGCAGATGTTGCCTGCCATCCCCGCGTCGATGTCGTCGTCGGTCGGGTCGGGGACCTCCGCGATCAGCGCCGCGGCGGTCATCATCTGGCCGACCTGGCAGTAGCCGCACTGGGGCACCGCCAGCTCCTTCCAAGCGGTCTGTACCGGATGGTCGCCGTCGGAGGACAGCCCCTCGATGGTCGTCACCGATTTGCCCGCGACCGAGCTGACCGGCGTCACGCAGGAGCGCAGCGGCTCTCCGTCGAGGTGGACCGTGCAGGCCCCGCACTGGGCCATCCCGCAGCCGTACTTCGTCCCGGTCAGCCCGAGGACGTCGCGCAGCACCCAAAGGAGCGGCATGCGCGGGTCGACGTCGACCTCGCGCCGCGTGCCGTTGATGGACAGTGAGATCATCGCTTCGCCTACCTCTTGCCTTGGGGCACCGGAGCCCCGCCCTCGACCCAGGATTCGAAGGCCGCCACGAAGCGCTCGTGCGGCACGGGAACGGGCTCGCGCCCGGGGCCGGGATCCCAGCCCCACTGCACGAGCGGATCGTGCGCGACGTGCTCGATCAGCTCGTCCGGCGTCATGTGCGACCGCTTGGGGTCGAGCAGCATTCCCGCCAGCTCGGCCTTCGAGAGGCCCTCGAAGACCATCTCGCTCGGCGCGAGACGCCAGCCGGTCGAGACGCCGGGAGGCAGGTGGGGGAGCTCGGGGTTGGCGCTCCCGTGGCATGTCGCGCAGCGCATGCCGGGCCGCCCGCGGTCATCGCTGCCACGCTGCACGTTCATCGCGTGCAGGCGGCCATCTGCGAACTGCAGCGGGCGGTCGCCCGCCGGGTGGCAGTTGACGCAGCGTGGATGCTGCAGGACTTCGTAGACGACATCGAAGGCGGCGAGCGCCTCCTTCTGGTCCGAGGTGAGCAGGGCGGGAGCTCGGTCGGGGTTCTCGGCGCCCGAGCTGCACGCGCAGAGTGGCGTGAGCGCAAGCACGCTGAGATGAGCGGCTCGACGACGTAGGCTTTCCTTCATGGCGGATCGTTCGGTGAGGTCCAACGGCCGGATCCAAGGTCGGGATCCGGAGAGGACCTCAGGATAGCCGCAGCCCAGACCGCTGCGTATCCGCCCGGAAAGCTCGGGCCCTACTGCGGCGGCGCGTCGTCGAGCGAGCCGTCGGCGCCGGGGAGCTCCTGGTAGAGCAAATGCGAGCTCGCTCCGAAGCTGCCGACGCGCGTCCTCGGCTCACCAACGCCGACGAGGCGGTTCCCGCGGAAGTAGAAGACCCACGGGTTGTCGCCGGTGTAGCCGCCGATGGCGTTCTTGACGTTCACGACGGTCGGCAGTCGCCAGCCGAAGCGGTTCTCGTCGCTCCGGATCGCCTTGAACCAGCCCTTCTCCAGCTCTCCGGAGCCGAAGCGCGCGCCCTCGGAGTTGCGCAGGCGCGGAGCGATCCAGCTCTTCGCGGTCGCGACCGCCCAGCCCGGGTCAGGACGCAGGCCGTAGTCGGCATCGGCGAGCTCCTCCTCGGTCGGCGGGCCCGAGGCACAGCCGAGCAGGAGGGCGAGAAGAGCGGGGATCAGCGCGGTTTGGAGCTTCAAGCGGGGCACCTCCAGCGGTCTCTTCGGCCGGCGCCGGCCGAAACTGGAATCGCGGCGTGGGGGCCGGCCGCGGCTTGGATCGCGCCTTCGGCGCGCTAGCCTTGGATGGGTGATGGCCCGCACGATCCCCCTCCGCTTGCGGCTCGCCCTGGCCGCGCTCCTCGGCCTCCTGGTTTTGGGGGGCTGCTCTCACCGCTCGCCGGGCGTCCTGTACCAGAGCGATCGCGGTCCGCTGACCCCGGCGCAGCTCGGCCTCTGGGAGGAGCTGCGCGCCGACGTCCAGGCGTTCTCGCGCGAGGTCGGCCCGCGCAGCGCCGCTGGGTCGCTGCCCAAGCTGCTCGACGCCGAGCGCTGGCTGCTCGCGCGCCTGCGGGCCGAAGGAATGGAGCCCGAGCGCGACGAGGTCCTGGTGAACGGCGTGATGACGGCCAACGTGCTCGTGACCTTCCCCGGCACCGAGAGCCCCGACGAGATCCTGCTGCTCGGCGCCCACTACGACACCGTGCCGCGCTCGCCGGGCGCGAACGACAACGCCTCGGGCGTGGCGCTGCTGTTCGCGCTCGCCCGGCGGCTGCGCGACGATCCCGCGCCGCGCACCGTGCGGCTCGCGTTCTTCGTGAACGAAGAGCCGCCGTTCACCGGCGGCATCCTGATGGGCAGCCGCGTCTATGCGGAGCGCTGCGCCGCGCGCGGCGACGACATCGTGCTGATGGTCTCGGTCGACTCGGTCGGCTACTACACCTCCGAGGCGGACAGCCAGGGGCAGCCGTACTTCTTCTACGGGCTGCCCGAAGTGGGGAACTTCATCGCCTTCGCGTCGGATGAGGACCACGAGCCGCTGCTCGACCGCGTGGTTTCGATCTACCAGTCGGAGTGCCGCTTTCCGTCGGTCGGGATCGTGTCGACCGCGGCGTCGGACCACGGGTCCTTCCTGCGCCAGGGATTCCCGGCGCTGCTGCTGACCGACACGCGCGAGGCGCGGGATCCGCACTCGCACAAGCCGACCGACGTGGCGGACAACCTCAACTACGACGACATGGCGCGGATGGCGGAGGGCTTCCTGCGCATGGTGCGCGTGCTCGCGGCGGCGGGAACCGAGCTCTCGGTAGACCCCCGCTGACAGATCGCGCCGATCGGCGTAGGCCATCGCGGATGGCCGCACCGCTTCGCCTTTCCCTCCTGCCGCCGGTGCTCGATGGCCTCGCGTTGCTCACCACCACTGCCGGCGCCCGGGGAGGCGGGGAGAGCCTCTCCAGCGTCGACGACGCCATCCGCGCCTACACGATCGACGCGGCGTACCTGATGCGCCAGGAGGACCGCGTCGGGACGATCGAGGTCGGCAGGCCGGCCGACCTCATCGTGCTCGACCGCAGCATCGCGAGCATCCCGTTGGCGCAGATCGGCGCCACCCAGGTGCTGCTGACGCTGCTGGACGGCGACGAGGTGTGGCGCGACCCGAGCTTCTAGCGGGCGGATTTCGCTAAGGGATTCCTCATTTCCCTTTCAGGGTCGAGAGGCGCTTCCCGTTGCTCAGGGTGTGCGCCGGCGGGCGGCCATGAAAGCCCGCCTCAGCGCCTCGCAACCCCGATCTCCGCTTCGAAATAGGCGCATCGCTGCGCCGAGGACGCCGCCATGCACCTCCTGACTCGCCTCCATCGTTCCGGTCTTCTCGCCTCAGCCGTGCTCGCGTTTGCGGCCGGCTCGGTCCACGCCTTCGACGAGGACACCGAGCCGCCGCTGTACCCCTCCTGGTCGGTCAAGGCGCCCGACGAGATCACCACCCTCACCTACGACGCCGGGCTGAGCGAGACGGCCAACGGGCAGCGCCTCAAGAGCGCGATCCAGGACCTGGTGCCGGGCGACTTCCTGCTGGTGGGGCCGGGGACGTACAGCGTCGACTCGCTGCTCGACATCAGCAAGGTGGCGACCGCCGCTGCCCCGATCCGCATCGTCGGCGCTCCCGGCAAGCGGCCGGTCATCACGCGGCCAAACAACGGTCAGAACACGATCAACTTCGGCACCGGCGGCTCCGCGGCCTACCTGGTGCTCAGCGGCTTCGAACTGACCGGGGGTGACATCGGCGTTCGCCTCCACGACGTCAACCACATGGTCGTCGACAACTGCCGCATCCACGGCATCACCGGCACCGGCATCGCGGTCAAGTCGCACGATGTGTCGCACATCCACCTGATCGGCAACGAGATCACCGGCACCGGCGGCAGCCCGGCGGGCCCCAGCGCCGGCGAGGGCATCTACGTTGGCGGCAACTTCGGCAACCCGGTGGCGCACGACATGGTTATCGCGCGCAACTGGGTGCACCACACCTCGGGCACCCAGGGCGACGGCATCGAGATCAAGCAGGGCTCGTGGGGCAACTGGGTGATGGACAACGTCATCCACGACACGCCCTATCCGGGGCTGATCGCCTACGGCACCGGCGGCAAGGACCGCAACGTGCTCGCCCGCAACGTGATCTGGAACAGCGGCGACGTGGCGCTCCAGGTCCAGGGCGAGGCGATCGTGCGCAACAACCTCGCGGTAGCCGGCGACAACGGCGCCTTCCTCAGCTGGGACCATCAGGACCTCAGCGTGAACCTCGAGGTCACGCACAACACCTTCGTCGGCTACTCCGAGGCCGCGCGTCTGAAGAGCTGGAGCGGCCGCCCCGGCATGGTGTTCGCGAACAACGCCTGCTACAGCAAGTTCGAGCACGCGATCCGGTTCGAGAACGGCTCGACCGGCGTCGCGGTGGCGGGCAACGTCGCCTTCGGGGCGGTGCAGGGGCTCAGCTCGGGCTATCAGCCCGGTACCGGCCTGAACGACTTCGTCGGCGGCTCCTGGAAGGCCGAGAACCTGCTCTTCTTCCCGAAGCCCGGTGGCGTGCTGGCCGGCTCGGGGTCGGTCAACTACTCGGCCGACCGCGACATCCTCGGCACCCCGCGGCTCGCCCCCTTCGAGGCGGGCGCGGCGGAGCTCTTCTAGGTACTAGGGCCCGATCCGCAGCTCGATCCCCTCGGTCAGCGCGAGCGGATGCGTCGCGCCGGGCGCGGGATCGAGCAGCGCTCCCTGCGCGAAGACCGCCACCCCGATCAGCAGGCAGTCGTCGGGCACCGCGATCGGAATCGGCGCCGGCTGAAGCGGCCCGGCCCACGCCGGGCCGCCCAGCGTTAGGAAGGGCGGCGGCGCGAGGCCGAGCAGCAGCTCGCCCGTCGCGCTCCCCGGCCCCATGCCCAGCCCGGGCAGCGGCGTGCCGCACGGGTAAGCGGGGTCGGGCTGCTTCACCAGCGCCAGGAACGGCAGCGAGCCGGGCCCCTGCGTGCCGAGCGGGTTGTCGAGGCCGAGCGTGATCGCGTCGCCCGTCGCCAGCGTACCGCCGAGCACCGTGAGGCTGCCCCCCGGGTTGACGCCGCAGCCGTACGGCTCGGCGAGCGTCTCGGCCTGGATGCGGAAGACGTTGTCGCTCGCCGCCGCCGCGACGAACACCCGACCGTCGCAGTCGAGCGCGACTCCATGCCCCGCCTCGAAGCCGCTGACGCCGTCGCCGGAGGCGTCGAGCACCTGGGTCGTCAGCTCGTGCGTCACCTGGAACACGTTGTCGCTCTGGGCGCCGGACACGAAGCAGATGCCGTTCTCGGTGACGGCGATGGAGTGCTCGTCCGGCCCGCGGAAGGCGTGGGTACCGTCGCCCGAGAGGTCGAGGATCTCCTCGCCCTCGCCGCCGATCCCGACGCGGAACAGGTTGTCGCTGTCGCGCCCCGACACGTAGGCGGTGCCGTCGCTCTGCACCGCGACCGCCATCGGGCGCTCCAGCACGTTGCCGAGCCCGTCGCCCGAGCCGTCGAGGATCTGCGCCACCTGCCCGCCGGGCGTCACGCGGAACACGTTGTTGCTCAGGAAGCCGACGACGTAGGCGTTGCCCTGCCCGTCGACCGCCACGCCGCGCGCGTTGTCGAGGGCGTGTGCGCCATCGCCGTCCGGCCCCAGGATCTGCGTCACGGTGCCCGACGGCGAGATGCGGAACGCGTTGTCGCTCCCGGCGCACCCGACAAAGACGTTCCCCGCGTCGTCCAGCGCCAGGCCGATGGGGATGTCGAGCGCGTTTCCGGCCCCGTCACCGCTCGCGTCGGCCACTTGCGTGATGGCTCCCGCGGGCGTGATGCGGAAGACGTTGTCCGAGACGAAGCCGGCGACGTAGGCGACGCCCGCGGGATCGACGGCGATGCCGGTCGCTCCGTTGAGCGTGTTGCCCAGCCCGTCTCCCTCCGGCCCGATGATGCGCGACACCGGGCCGATGGCCGGGACCCGGAACACGTTGTTGCTGATCGAGCACGACACGTACGCGTTGCCGAACGCGTCGAGCGCCACGCGGTTGACGCCGTCCGCGGCGTGCGTGCCGCTCCCGTCCGGCGTCAGCACCTCGACGGCCTCGAAGCCCGGCGGAGCTTGCGCGCACAGGGCTCCGGTGCAGAGGATCGCGGCGGCGGCGGTTCGACGGGTTCGGGCGGCGGGGGACGGGGTCATGGCGGTCCTCGTGGAAGGCGGGAAGCGAGCCTCCATCCTAGGTCGCGCCCACCGGAGCGGGGGCTCGCAGCCTCCTACTCCGATCGCCGCAGGTCGTAGCAGAGGAGGCGCGGCCCCGCGCCCGAAACGAAGTCGCGCGTGTTCTGGCACACGTACAGCAGCCCGCGGCTGATGGCGAGCGGCGTCCAGCTCTCGTACGCGCCGAAGAGCCACGTGCGCGCGACCTCGCGGCAGCCCTCTGGCGAGAGGTCGAGCCACAGCAGGTGCCCGCGCTCTCCGAGGCACAGGTAGTCGCCGTCGACGGCGAGCAGCGTGCCGCGGTACACGCCCGCCGGCCGAGCCTTGACCGAGCCGTAGCGCTCGTACGTATCCTCCCATTCGAGCACCGTGCGCCACACCTCCTCGCCGGTCGCCAGCTCCTGGCAGACGAGCGACGCGTCCGGCTCGTTGCGGCCGTCGAAGCCGTAGAGGTAGCCGTCCCGGTGGATCGCGGTGTTGAAGTGCGTTCCGAGTGCCTTCGAGGTCCACGCCACCTCGAAGCCGCCCGCGGGCTTCAGGTCCAGCAGCGCGCCGCCGGTGTCGTAGCTGGCGGAGACGAAGACCCGCTCGCCGATCAGCAGGGGCATCGAGGCGTTGACCGACTCGTAGCTGCGGCTGCGCCAAGGGAAGGTGAAGTCGACCGAGCCGTCGCGCGGGTCGAGGCAGATCAACCCGCCGCTTGGCGGCCGGCTCTTGCCGCCGGCGAAGACGAAGCACTTGTCCTCGCCGTGCACCTGTCCGAGGAGCGGCGTCGAGTACCCCGCGGTCCACTCGCCGCTCGACGCCCAGCGAACGCGGCCGGTGTGCTTGTCGAGCGACAGCACACACGGTCCCTTCGGCGCTCCCAGGTGGATGATCAGGTGATCCTCGAAGATCACGGGCGTCGACACGACACCGAAGAAGTCCTGCTCTACCCCGAACTCGGCCGACAGGTCGCGCTTCCACACCAGCTGGCCGGTCTCGGCCTTCAGGCAGTGCAGCTTGCCCTGCGCGCCGTAGGAGTAGATGCGGTCGCCGTCGACGACCGGCGTGCAGCGGGGGCCGTTGCCGTAGCCGTATGTGTCGCGGTAGTCGGTCGGCGAGCCGAAGCTCCAAAAGCGCTCACCGGTCTCGGCGTGCAGGCACTCGAGCACCTCCTCGTCTCCGACGCGGTGAAAATAGAACAGCCGCCCGCCGTGTACGGCCGGTGAGGCATAACCCTCGCCGGCCGCCAGCTCCCAGACGAGCGCCGGGCCGCTCTCGCCCCAGTCGCGGCGCAGAAGCGTCTCCGCCGAGACCGGGCGCCGCGCGGCGCCGGGGAAGCCGGGCCAGTCGCCCGCGACGGCCTTCGGGTCCAGCGGGGCCGGGGCGCGGTGGAAGGTGACGTCCGGGTGCGCGGTCGGCTTGGGAGGCTCGACCTCCGCCAACGGCTCCAGCTTGGGAGGCGCGGGGTCGCGGAACTCGGCGTCCGCTTCCTGTGCGGTGGCGGACACGGGTGCGGCGAGCAAAAACAAAAATGCGAGGCGCGTGGAGACTCTCATCGGCGACGCCATTGTCCGCGTTCGGTGCGCGATGCGGCGCGGCTTCCGCGTGCTTTCTGCACGTAGCGCCTGTCGATGGCGAAAGCCTGAGTCCGATGCGCGGAGACGCGCGAACGCTGCCTTCGGAGCGGCTTGCCCGGCGTCACGCCAACGCCGGCGGGCCGTAAGACGTACCGTTCCGTTCGAACCAACCCAGCCAAGACATCCCATGCGTTCCAACTCCAGCTTCGGCCTGACCGCCCTCGGATGGGCGCTGCTGCTGGGCGTTGGCGCCTCGTTCGGCTTCGCCCTCCAGGCGCCCCAGCAGCTCCTCTACAAGACCACCGCCGCCCCGCGCGCGGTCACCCCGCGGGGCGACCTCGCCGCGGGCGAGCGAACCAACGTCGAGATCTTCGAGGCCAACGCGCCAAGCGTCGTCCACATCACGACGGTGAAGGAGCAGCGCGTGCAGAGCTCGGCCTTCAGCTACGACGTGCTCGACGTGCCGCAGGGCCAGGGCTCGGGCTTCGTCTGGGACTCAGACGGCTACCTGGTGACGAACTACCACGTCGTGCGCGAGGCCTCGGGCTGGTCGGTGATGCTCGCCGACGGCAGCACGGTCGAGGCGAGCTTCGTCGGCGCCGATCCGACTAACGACGTCGCCGTGCTCAAGATCGATCCCGGCGCCCGCGACCTGCGCCCCGTGGTCGTGGGGGAGTCCGACGGCCTGAAGGTCGGGCAGCGCGTCTTCGCGATCGGCAGCCCGTTCGGGCTGGATCAGACGCTGACCACGGGGATCCTCAGCGGCCTCGACCGCACGATGACGTCGCTGGTCGGCAACCGCATCCGCGGCGTGCTGCAGACCGACGCGGCGATCAACCCCGGCAACTCCGGCGGGCCGCTGCTCGACAGCGCGGGACGCCTGATCGGCATCAACACCGCGATCTTCAGCACCAGCGGCTCGAGCGCCGGCATCGGCTTCGCGGTGCCGGTCGACACCGTCAACCGCGTCGTTCCGCAGATCATCGCGACCGGCCAGCCGGAGCGCCCGATGCTCGGCATCCGGATGGTCCCCGACGGGCTCGCGCGCCGCGCCGGCCTGCGCGGCGCGGTCGTCTCGGAGGTCGTGCCCGGTAGCGGCGCGGACGAGGCCGGCCTGCGCGATCTGCGCGAGACGCGGCTGGGCGTCGAGTACGACCTGATCGTCGGCATCGACGGCAGCCCGGTGACCAGCGAGCGCGACGTCTTCCGCATTCTCGCCGAGCGCGAGATCGGCGACGTGGTCCAGGTCGAGGTCGTCCGCGACGAGCGCCGGCTGACCGTCCCGGTGACGCTCCGCGTGGTGCGCTGAGGGCCGGGAGGGGGCCCCTGGGGCCCGCGCGGCGGGGCGCTCGGGCAAAAATGCGCCCGCGGCGCGAAACGGTGGGCGCCCAGGTGCGTACCGCCGGCCCCCACCCGCACGCCGCCCGCGCCCCAGGGGCCGGGCCGCCATTCCCGCCTAGGAGACCGCCATGCGCGCCCTGACCGTCGCCCTGCCCCTCGCCGCCCTCGTCCTCAGCTCGTGCATCGTCGTCGTGGGCGACGACGACTGGTCGATGGGGAACGCCTTCTCGTACTCCCGCGGGCCGACCGGCTCGGGGGTCGAGGCCGAAGAGCACCGCCAGGTCGACGACTTCGCCGGCGTCCGCCTGGCCTGCTCGGGCGACCTGCGTGTCGAGGTCGGGTCCGCGCCGGGCGTGACGGTGCGCTGCGACGACGACCTGCTGCACCACGTCGAGACCTACGTGAAGCGCGGCGTGCTGGTGGTCGACGTCGAGGGCAACCCGCGCTTCCGCGCCGGGCTGGTGGTCGTGGCCACCACTCCGTCGCTGAGCCAGGCGACGCTTTCGGGCTCCGGCGGGCTGTCGGTGCACGGCATCAGCTCGGAGTCGTTCGACGCCACGATCTCCGGCTCGGGGCAGCTCTCCGCCAACGGCCGCACCGGAGACCTCGACGCCTCGATCAGCGGCAGCGGGGGGCTGGATCTCGTCGAGCTGCAGGCCGACCGCGGCCACGTCGACATCTCCGGCAGCGGCACGGCGCGCGTCCACGTCGACACGTATCTGGAGGCCTCGATTAGCGGCAGCGGCAGCCTGCTCTACGCAGGCGACCCCGAGATCTACGTCGCGGTTTCCGGCAGCGGCAGCGCGCGTCCGCTGAAGTAGCGCTAGAACCCGAGACCCACGACGCGCAGCGGCGCGTAGAAGCTCGGGTGACGGTACTCGGGCCGCTGGTGCAGCTCGGCGCAGGCGCGGCGTAGCGCCTCCGCCGGCCGTGCGCCCGCGGCCAGCTCGCGCGACACGAGCGCGGTGAGCGCCGCGGTAGCTCCGGCGTCGAGGTCGGTCGGGGAGAGCACGACGGCGCGCGCCCCGGCGGAGAGGAACGCGCCGGCGAAGGTGCCCACGCCGTCTTCGCCGCGGCGCACCGACGTGCGCCCCGCGCCGCACGCGGACAGCAGCACGATCGGCGGAGCGGCCAGCCGGCGCGCGTCCGCGCACGTTAGGATGCCCTCGTCGTCGGGCGTGTCGGCCGACAGCACGAGCCCGGCGGGCTCGACCTCCTCGGGTGCGTAGATGCCGTGGGTGAAGACGTGCAGCACCTCCGCGCGATCGAGCAGCTCGGAACGCAGCACCGCGCGCGTTGCTTCTGGGCCTAGGTAGCGCTCGACCGTCCCGAACGGCTCCGCGAGCGCGGCGAGCTCGTCCTCTGCCAGGACCACCGGCGCGAGGGCCGGAAAGCGCTCGCGTACCGCGTCGCTGGGCTCGGTGTCGGCGAGCAGGACGAGGTCGACCTCGTGTGTGTCCGCGTCGTGCGGCCGCCGCGCCAGCGCGACCGCCACCGGCACCGACGGTAGGTGCGTGACCGCCTTGCGCGCGCCCAGCGGGCGCCCGTCGGCGTCGGGCAGAGCCGCGAAGGGAAACGGGCCCAGGTCGTCGACGCCGGCCACCAGCACCTCGTCCCAGCCCGCGAGCGCGCGCCGCGCCGCGTCGGGCAGCAGCGCGTTCGCGAGCTCGGTCGCCGCGCGCTCGGCGCGCTCGACGGCGCGTTCGTAGGCCTTCGTCCCGGGCTCCGCTGCGGGGGTCAGAGCCACCTCCGCCAGCAGCCGGCGCCGCAGCCGGAAGAGCTCCGGCGCGGTGGGCAGCGGCGCGTGCACGATCGAGTCCCGGCCGACCGCCAGCACGTGGCCGGCCTCGTGAGCGAAGAGGTAGACCAGCAGCCCGCGCCGCGGCGCGAGCAGCTCGGCGCGGATCTCGGCGAGCGTCGGCGCGGTGGCGCCGAGCGCGCGCCCAAGCGAACCGACGGTCTGCGCCCGCAGCACGCGCCCGAGGGCGCGCTCCGCACCCGCCTCGGGCGTCGACGCGGCCGCGACGTCCAGCGCCGCGAGCTCGCCGACGACGCTGGCACGGGTCCCGTACTGCAGGAAGCCGACGCCGCCCGGGAGCGGGGGCGCTGCCGACCACAGCGCGACGAACGCGTCGAAGCTCTGCTCGAGTCGCGCGTGGCGCTCCCCGACAAGCGCGCGGTCGGCGGGCCGTGCGAGGTCGAGGTGGCCGGCGGCCAGCCGCAGCGTCGTGACGCGCGCCCACATGGCGTGCAGCGTCGCGCCGTCCTGCGCCGCGTGCTCGACGTCGCGCACCTCGGCCAGCTCGCGGTGGAGCTCGGCCGCGGCGGCGAGCGCCGACTCGGCCGCCTCGAAGTCGCCGACGCGCGCGTGGAACGCGCCGAGGATGGCGCGCGGCACCAGCCGCAGCGGCCGGCGGAGGTCGGGATCGTCGAGCGCGTCGGCCAGGCCGTCGCGCGCCCTGTCCGAGTTGCCCTCGCCTTCGAGCGTACGCAGCAGCTCGGCCTTGGCGCGCATGAGCCGCAGCTCGGCGCGGCTGCGCGCGCTGAAGCCGAGGTCGCCGGCGAGCAGCTCGTCGGCCAGCCGCACCACTTCGGTCGAGCGGTAGCTCGCCTCGGCGTGCCGGATCTCGTGCAGCGCGACGGCCTGCCGCACGGCCTGCTCCTCCAGCCCGAAGGCCGCCGCTCGCTCGCGCTCGAAGTGCAGCGCGGCGCGCTCCAGCAGGCCCAGCTTCTGGTAGATGCGGCCGAGCTCGCCCTCGACCGTCGCGCGGAAGGCGCCGTCGTCGGACCGCGCGCGCAGGCGCGCCTCGTCGAGCAGCTCGACGGCGCGCGCGAAGTCGAACTCGCGGCGGGCGAGCGCGGCGCGCTCCAGGAAGAGCCACGGTCCGATGCGCTCGGAGCGATCGCCCAGCCGCTCGCAGCCGTCGTCGAGGGCCGCGCGCGAGGCGTCGAGGTCGCCGCGCTCGAGGTGCACGAGCGCGCGCTGCCAGATGGCGTTGGCCTCGTGGTCGACCAGCCCTCCGGTGCGCGCGATGCGCTCGGCGGTTTGCCACACCGCGGCGTCGTCCAGGCCCTCCGGCCGCAGCTCCTGCGCCTCGCCGAGCAGCGCCGTGATCTCGCCGTACAGGCGCTTGGCTTCGTCGGGTGCGAGCGCATCGGCGGCGGCGCGCTCGATCAGCACGGGGGGCGGCGTGGCGGTGGCCGTCGGCGGATCGTCGCCTCCGCAGCCGACGACCGCGAGCGTCGCGAGCGCCGCCGCGAGCGTGCGCGCGCCGCTCACGGGAACCTCACCAGGGCGTCGCCGGCGCCGAGCGCGACGTCGGTCGGGTCAAGCGCGAGCACCTCCCAGCGCACCTCGCCGGCGAGCAGCGCGCGCTCCGCCGCGGTGGGGGTGTAGGCCGGATCGCGCAGCTCCTCGACCTCGAAGAGCACCGCCTCGTCGGCGTCGAAGACGCGCAGCGTGAAGCGCGCGCTCGCGGGCACCTCGGCGCGCCAGCGGAACTCGACGTCGCCGCCGTCCGCGTCGCCGCGCGGCGCGACGCACTCGACCGTCCCGGGCGCGAGCTTGGGACCGCGGTTGGGCTCCGAGCTCCCGTCGTCGCCTCGGAAGAGCAGCAGCGCGAGCACCGCCGCCGCGGCCGCCGCGCCGAGGGCTGCCAGCAGCCGGAAGCGAGGCGCGGGGGCGGGTGCAAGCGCGGCCTCAAAACCCGCCAGCGCCTCGTCCTCGCCGTCGACCGGGCCCCGGGTCGCGGCGGCGACCAGCTCGGCCACCTCGTCCTCGTGGGCGGCGAGGGCGCGCTCCAGCGCCGCGTCGCCGGCGAGGCGCTCGCGGCACGCGGAGCAGCCTTCGCGCAACGTCGCGACCTCGGGCGCGTCCGCGTCGAGGTCGCCGACGAGCACGCGGTCGAGGGTCCGTTCGTGGGCGTCGTCATGCGCCATCAAATCGCTCCTCGCAGCTTCTTCGGCTCGAGCATGCGTCGCAGCGCCGCGAGGGCACGCGAGTAGCGGCTCTTGGCCGTTCCGACCGGCAGGTCGAGCCGGTGCGCGATCTCGTCAAAGCCGAGCCCCTCGAGTTGCCTCAGCCGGACGATCGCCGCCTGGCGCGGGTCGAGCGTCGCCAGGGCGTCGCGCAGCACCGAGCGGGACTCCTGCTCTTCCGCCGCGTGATCGTTCGTCTCGGGCTCTCCCGCTTCCGCCGTGCGCTTGCGCGCCGCGCGGCGCACCGCGTTGGCGTAGAGGTGCAGCGTGAACGACGTGGCCCACGTCTCGAGCGAGGCCTCGCCGCGGAATTCCGACGCCCGTTGCCAGATCAAGGCGAACGCTTCCTGCGCGAGGTCCGCGAGGTCCGCGTCCTGCAGCTCGGCGCCGCTGCGTGCGTTCTTCGCGATCAACACGCGCGGCACGCAGCGCATGCGTTGAACGAACGCATGCCGTGCGGTGCGGTCGCCGCCTAGCGCGCGACGCACGAGCTCGAGGTCTTCGTGCGCCGCCGCGCGGCCTGTTCCGGAGGAGGGGTGCTTCACGGCCGATCGGTTCAATCGTTCGCGCGAACGCGAGCATCGTCAAGGCGCTCGGATGACCAAAAAGAATTCTTCGATCGAGGGATCTCAACGAGGAGCGAGGACACATACGGGCCCGATTCGACCCCGCGCCGAGTCACGGCGCACACCCACTCGACAAGACACCCATGAAAGCCCTCACCTGCTCCCTTGCCGGCGTCTCCGCGCTGCTCCTTGCCTTCTCGACCTCCGCTCCCACCGCCGACGCCGCCGCTCCCCAATCGGGCTGCCCGGGTCCCGTGCTCGGCGACCTCGACGGCGACGGTTCGGTCCAGGTCGTCGACCTGGTCAACTTCAACGCCGCGTGGAACGCCGGCTCGCTCGACGCCGACCTCAACAACAACTGCTTCACGGACGTCGGCGACATCGTGCTGATGTACCAGTACTACTACCCGGCAGGCAACGCGACGATCGCCGACTTTGACGTGGACGGCGACGTCGACTGCGACGACGTCAACGCGTACCTGCAGGCCTACCTCGCCGGCGACACGCGCGCCAACGTCGACGGCGATTGCGACCTCGACAACAACGACGTCCAGGTCTGGGAGACGGCCTGGAACGCCTGCCAGACCTGCATCTAATTCGGAACCCGAGCTCGGCGGCCCGTCTCGGCCCGCCTTCCGCCGGCGCACCGCAGAGATCGTCGCTCACTCAGCAAGGCGGTCCGACCGGGGAGGTGCGGGCGCCGGAGCGGTCCGAGGCGCGCTGCCGAGCTCTTCAGCCTTCCGGCGGCGCTAGCCGGCGCGCACCGAGCCCAGCCCGCCGTCGACGCCCAACACCTGCCCCGTGACCCACGACTGCTCGGACGCGAGCAGCCACGCGATCGCGCGCGCGACGTCCTCGGGCTCTCCCAACCGGCCCAGCGCGTGCATCGCAAGCGAGGCCTTTTCGTTGGCGGGGCTCTCGGTCCACGGCGCCGAGAGCGGCGTGCGGACCAGCCCGGGGGAGACCACGTTGACGCGCACGCCGCGCCGTGCGTACGACGCGGCGGCGGATCGCGCCAGCCCCACGACCCCTGCCTTGGCCGCGGCGATGGCCTCGTGGTTGGGGAGGCCGAGCTGCGCCGCCGCCGACGACAGCAGCACGATCGAGCCCCCGGTCTTCATCATCGCGGAGGCGCCCGCCCGCACGGCGGCGAACGACGTGTCGAGGTTGGCGGCCAGCGTGGTGCGCCACTCCTCGGCGGACGTGCGGTGTGCGGGCTTCAGCAGGATCGAACCCACGCAGTTCACGACCCCGTCGAGGCGGCCGTGCTCGGCGACGACCCGCTCGGCCGCCTGTTCGACTTCGTCGAGCGAGGTCGCGTCAAGCGGATGGGCCGTGCCGCCGACTTCCGCGGCGAGCGCGGAGAGCCGCTCGTGCCCGCGGGCCGCGAGGGTGAGTCGGTTCCCGCCGGCGGCGAGCTGTCGCGCGAGGGCGGAGCCGATGCCGCCCGAAGCACCCAGGAGGAGGTAGTTGGAGGTCATTTGGTCCTTGCGCGGCGCGTACGCCCGCGCGGAGGCTGACAGGTGGGGCAGAGATGGAGACGCCTGCCGCCGACATCGAGGCGACGGATCTTCGACGCGCAGCGACGGCAGGCCGAGCCGGCTCGCCCGAAGACCGCGTGGCGCCAGACCCGGCGCGGCGCACCGGCCGCCTTTGCGGCGCGGGCGTGCACGGCGGTTTCGGTCACGCCGCCGGTTCGGTAAGAGCGCAGGGTGATCTGCCGGGCGGCGCGGGAGAAGCGTTGTAGCTCTTCGTCGGCGAGGTCGTCGGGGCGGGCATCCGGCCCGAGGCCCGCGAAGAAGAGGATCTCGCTGCGCAGGTAGTTGCCGACGCCCGCCAGAAAGCCCTGCTCAAGCAGCAGGCCCCCCAGAGCACGGCGCGCGAAGCGCGGGCCGCGCGAGCGCGTCCGGATCTTGGCCGGCGTCGTCTTCGGGTCGAGCAGGTCCGGGCCGAGGCCCGAGAGGAACGGGTGCGACGGCAGCTCCTCGGAGCTCAGCAGCTCGATCTCCGACGCGCTGTACAGCAGCGCCCAGCGGTCGGCCGTCTCGATCGCCACGCGCAGGCTGCGGCGGGTCTTCGGCGGCCGGTCGGGCGGGCAGACGTACCAGCGGCCGTAGAGCTGGTTGTGGGAGTACAGGATCCGGTCGCCCTCGAAGCGGGTCAGGAGCGCCTTCCCGCGCGATTCAACCGACTCAATCCGGGCGCCCGACAGCTCGTCTTCGTGATGCAGCAGACGAGGCAGACCGAAGCGCACACGCTCGGCCCGGCGCCCCGCCAAGGCTCCGGCGAGGCGGTCGGCAAGGCGTCGGACCTCAGGGCCTTCAGGCACAACTTCACGGTTCGCACGCTGGGCCGGGCCGGATTCCAGAACGAGCGCCAAATTGTGGAGGAAATCACTAGTGCTCTCATTCGCCAGCTGTGCCCTTGAGATTGGACGCACCCCCGACGAAGTGAGACACTGGCGCTTCCACGCCTTGGCCGATGAACGTGAACCTCCCAGTGTCCCAGACCCCCTCGTTGCTGCAACGCGTCGCGAGCGGCGACGCCGCCGCGGTGCAGGAAGTGCTCGACCGCTTCGGGTCCCTCGTGTGGTCGATCGTGCGCCGCCAGATGAACGCGAGTACTGCCGAAGAGGTCGTGCAGGAGATCTTCATCGACGTTTGGCGCAGCGCGCCGCGCTACGTCCCCGAGCGCGCCTCCGAGGCGACCTTCATCACGACCATCGCGCGCCGGCGACTGATCGACCACCGGCGCCGTGTCGGTCGCCAGCCGCGCCACGAGGAGATCGAGGAGACGCTGCCGGAGCCGATGGACGGCCCGAACCCCGTCGAGGTCGCGGACGAAGCCCGGGTGGCCGTGCGCGCGATCGAACAGCTCAAACCGGATCAGCGCCGGGTTCTGAAGCTCGCCGTCGTGGACGGGCTCACGCACGCGGAGATCGCGCGCGCTACGAGCCTTCCTTTGGGAACAGTCAAGAGCCACGCACGGCGCGGCCTGCGGCGCGTGCGCGAGCTGCTCGAGGCCCGCACGCTCAACCAACTTGGGGAGGCGGGCGCATGACTCCGCACCGGCCTGACCACCGCGACCAAAACGCGGACGACCGACTCGTCGACCACGTGCTCGGCTTCGGACCCGAGCTCTCTGTCGACGAGAACGAGGAGGCGGAGGCCTACGAGCACGCCGTGGCGGCGCTTCACCTCGCCTTCCTCTCAAGGCCGCTGGATCCGCTTCCCGCCGAGACGCGCGTGCGCCTGCGGGAAGAGGCTAAGTCGATCCTCGATCAAGGAACCTGATTCTCCGCCGATGGACGCGCAAGGTCAGTTCGTGGCCGCCCTGCTGGACTCCTCCGCCAAGGCCCTCGCCTCGAGCGCCGTCGCGCGGCTCGGCGAGCCGGAGGCCTCCGGGATCGAGGGCTGGAGCTTTGGCGACGCGGTCGCCGACGTGAAGTCGCGGATCGAGAGCCTCGCGGAGGCCTTGGCCGCCGGGAGCCCGAGCATGCTGCGGCTGGACTTCGAGTGGCTCGCCGCGACCTACGCCGCGCGTGGGGTGCCGCTTGACCTGCTGGTGCGCTCGCTCCGGGCGCTGCGCGAGGAGCTGCGCGACAGCCTGCCCGCCGAAGCGGCCGCGATGGCCGGCGCCTATCTCGACGAGGCGGCTCAGGGGCTGAACGGCGAGCTGCCCGAGCTTGCTACGCTGCTCGTCGACGGCGATCCGCACGTCGAGTTGGCGCGGGCGTTCCTCGTGGCCGTGCTCGAGGGCCGACGCGATGACGCCGAGCGCCTGCTGCTCGACGCCGCCGACGGAGGCGTCAGCATCCCTGACCTGCACCGCTGGGTGTTGACCCGCGCGCAGGCCGAGATGGGGCGCCTGTGGCAGAAGGGCGACGTGCACGTCGTCGAGGAGCATCTCGGCTCGCGCATCGTCGAAGAGGCGCTGATTCTGCTGCGCTCGCGCATGCCGCGCGCCGAGCCGAACGGGCGCACCGCGCTGGTCGCCTCGGTCAGCGGCAACCTGCACGACATCGGCGCCCGCACCGTCGCCGACCACTTTGAGATGGCCGGGTGGCGCTCGCTCTTCGTGGGCGCCAACGCGCCGTCCGAGGACCTCGTCGCGGCGGTGAAGCACTTCAAGGTCGACCTCGTGGCCCTCTCGGCGGGGGCCGGGCTGAACCTGCGCGCCACGGCGCAGCAGGTTGAGGCCCTCCGGGCCGCCTACCCCGACCTGCCGGTGCTGGTCGGCGGCAGGCCGTTCTCACAGCTCCCCGAGCTCGCCCAGGCCGTCGGAGCCGATGGCTCCGCGCAGGATGCGAGAGGCGCGGTGCTCGAGGCCGAGCGGCTGCTCGCGATCTCCACCAGCTGACGGATCGCCGTCGACGACGCCCCGGCGATTGCCAATGGCTGTCCACTCCTCCTCGGCCTTTCGTCGCGAGCTCGCGGCGCGCGGCTGCGACTCGTCCGGGCGCCGCTGGCTCTTCGTGCCGTACGACCAGCTCAGCGCGGCGATCGGCCCGCTGTCGCGCGAGGATCCGGCCGAGCTTGGAATCGTTCTGATCGAGAGCCCCTGGAAGGCTGCCCGCCGGCCCTACCATCGGCAGAAGCTCGCGCTCGTGTTGGCGAACCTGCGTCACTTCGCGCTCGAGCAGGCGGCGCGCGGGGTCGCGGTCGAGCACCGCGTTGCGCGCGGTTCCTACGGCGACGCGTTGCGCGAGGTCGCGGCCGACAAGGGCGTCCTGCGCTGCCAGCGCCCAGCCGAGCGCGAGCTGCGGGTCGACCTGGCTCCGCTGGTGCGCGAGGGGCTGGTCGAGCTCGTCCCGCACGAGGGCTGGCTGACGACGACCGAGCAGTTTCGCGTCAGCCAGCGGGGCAAGACCCCCTGGCGCATGGAGGCCTTCTATCGGCACGTGCGCCGCGAGGATGGGTGGCTGATGGACGCCGAGGGCAAGCCGCTCGGCGGCAAGCTCAGCTTCGATGCCGACAACCGCGAGCCCTGGCACGGCGATCCTCCGCCGACGCCACCGCCGACCTTCCGCGCCGACGAAGTAACGACCGAGGTCGCGGAGCTCGTCTCGCATCGCTTCGCCGAACATCCGGGCGAGATCGACCTGGCCTCGCTCCCGGCGACCGCGCGCCAGGCGACCTCGCTCTGGAGCTGGGCCAAGCGCCACTGCATGCCGCTGTTCGGCCCGTACGAAGACGCGATGAGCACGCGCTCGCGCACGCTGTTTCACACGCGCGTCTCCGCGCTGGTGCATCTGCATCGGCTGTTGCCGCGCACGTTGGTCGAGGACGCCTGCGCGCTCGACATCGAGCTTCGCTGCAAGGAGGGCTTCGTGCGCCAGGTCCTCGGCTGGCGCGAGTTCATGCGCCACGTGCACGGGGAGACCGATGGTTTTCGCCGGCTGCCGCCCGAGCTGGGGGAGGTCGGCTCTCCGCCGTCGTTCCTAGGCGCGGCGAACGCGCTGCCGCCGGCGTTCTGGGGCAGAGACTCGGGCCTCGCGTGCCTCGACGAGGTCATCCACGGCGTGTGGGATGAGGCGTACTCGCACCACATCACCAGGCTGATGGTCCTGTCCAACCTGGCGACGCTGCTCGACGTTTCGCCGCGCGAGCTCACCGACTGGTTCTGGGTGGCCTACACCGACGCCTACGACTGGGTCGTCGAGCCCAACGTGCTCGCGATGGGGACCTTCGGCGTAGGCGACCTTTTGACCACCAAGCCCTACGTCAGCGGCGCCGCCTACCTGAATCGCATGAGCGACTACTGCGCGAGCTGCGCCTTCGACCCGAAGAAGACCTGCCCGGTGACGCCGCTCTACTGGGCCTTCCTCGAGCGCCACCGCGAGCAGCTGGGCGGCAACCCGCGGCTCCGCATGCCCTACGCCTCGCTGCGCAAGCGTGCTCCCGAGCGCCGCGATGCGGACGCGCGGGTCTTCCGCTGCGCGTCGGAGCGCCTGGCGGAGGGCCACCCGCTCACGCCGGCCGACGTGGAGGCGGCCGCGGCGCTATGAGCGGCGACGGGAGGATGCGGGTCGGCGTGATCGGCGCCGGCGTCGCCGGGCTTGCGGCGGCCGGAGCGCTGGTCGAGCGCGGGCACGAGGTCGTCGTGTTCGACAAGGGCCGCGGCCCCGGGGGGCGGATCTCGTCGCGGCGCGCCGAGCCCTTCGTCTTCGACCACGGGGCGCAGTACTTCACCGCGCGCGATCCGGTCTTCCGCCGGCGCGTCGACGAGCTGTGTGCGGAGGGCGTCGTCGCGCGCTGGGAGGGGCGGCTGGTCACGCTCGGCGACAGCGAGCCGCGCGCGGTGCTCGGGCCGACCGAACGCTTCGTGGGCACGCCGCGCATGAGCGCGCTCGCTCGGCGCCTGGCGCGCGGGCTCGACGTGCGCACTGGCCAGCGCGTCGCGGCGGCACAGCGACGCGCCGGGCGTTGGGTGCTGACGTTCGAGAACGGGGCCGAGGCCGGCGAGCTCGATCGCCTGCTCGTCACCGCGCCGCCGGCCCAGGCGGCGGCGCTGATCGGCGACCGCTCGTCGCTCTCCGCGCGCGCGGCAGAGATCGTGCTGCGCCCCTGCTGGGCGGTGATGCTGGGGCTCTCGGAGCCCCTTGCCGTCCCGTTCGATGGCGCCTTCTGCGAGCGCTCTTCGCTCTCATGGATCGCGCGCAACAGCAGCAAGCCCGGCCGCCCGCCGGGCGAGGCCTGGGTGCTGCACGGCGCACCGCACTGGACCGAGGAGCACCTGGCCGACGGTGCCGAAGAGGTTGCCGCGGCCCTCGTCGCCGAGCTCTCTCGCCTAACCGGCGTGGGCGTTCCCGAGCCTGCGTACCGCGCCGCCCACCGCTGGCGCTACGCGCTTCCGGATCCGGGCCTGGAGGAGGGCTGCCTGTTCGACGAGGCCGCCGGCTTGGCGCTGGCGGGCGACGGCTACGTCGGCGGACGCGTCGAAGGGGCGTACCTCAGCGGGCTCGCCGCGGCCGCGCGGCTGGGCTGACCTGGGCCGCGATTGCGGGGGCGCGAGGAATCCGCCCCGCAGCGCGCCGCGAATCCGAAGGTATGCGGACCTTCAGCTACGCGCGCGCTCGGCTTTGGCTCGGGATCTCGGGGGTGGGCACTTTTGTGGTTCTGGCGTCGGCGCTTCTCACGCTCGACGCGCCCTCCCGGTTGCTGGGCGGACGGGGCGGGTCGCTCGCCGTGGACGCGGCGCTCCTCTTCGGCGTCCTCGTCGCTGCCGCCGCGCTCGCTCTCCCGTTCGACGTACTAGGCGGCCTGGTGCTGCCACGCCGCTTCGGGCGGCCGGCTCCCGACGCGGGGCGGTTTGCGGCGCGCTGGGCGCGCGGTGTGATCGCGCTGGCGGTGATCTCGGCGACGGCGGGGGCGCTGCTCCTGCTCGCGGGCCGTGCCGGCGGGCGTGGAGCGGCGCTGGCGGTCCTGGTCGCTTGCTCGTTGGCCCTCGTCACGCTGCAGGAACCGCTCGCGCGGCTGGTCGGCGGCCTGCGGCGTGCAGGCGCGGACGCGCTGCGCGTGGGCGGCATCGAGCCGGACTCGGTGGTCGTGCTCGAAGGAGACGATCCCGGCTTCTCCGGCGGCTTCACCGGGCTGCGCCCCGTGCCGGTCGTCCCGAAGCACTGGCTGCGCGCGCTCGGCCCGCGCACGCTCGCGCTGCTGGTCGAGCGTCGCAGGCGGATCCTGCGGTCGGGCGCGTGGAAGCGCTCGCTGACGCTCGCGGTGCTGTTCAACGCGACCGGCTTCCTGCTCGCGAGCCTGCTGCCCGGGGCGGGCGTGACCGCCGTCTCCGAGCTGGTCGCGACCTCGCTCGGGTTCACGCTGTGGACCTTCCTCGGCCTGCTGCTGCTGCCGACCCTCAGCCGCCGCGCGACGCTGGCGGCCGACGCGCTGGTGCTCCACGACGACGACGGGCTCGCGCGCGAACGGCTGGAGCTGGCCGTGCGCACGCTCGACGGTCTGCAGGACGACGAGCCCGAGCGTTCGCCCGGCGTCGAGAGCGTCTTCCACCCGGTCCCCTCGGTCGCCAGCCGCCTGCGCGCCCTGGCGGCGCCGCGGGCCGGCGGCCCGGGGGCCTGGCACCTGGCTCGCACCTCGCTCTTCCTCTCTCACGCCGGGCTCTCGCTGCTCCCGCGCGCGGTGCACTGCAACGCCGGGCGTCCGGAGCTCTGGGTGTACCTGCCGGCGGACGGCTAGCGGCGGCGCCCTCCGGCTTCGCGCGGCGCGCGAAGAAAGCCGGCGGTTTTCCGGTTGACGACATCTGTCGTCACGTCTACAACCGGATGACGACACGTGTCGTCACGACGCCGGCGCCGAGGAGGGCGCTACGCGATGCCGAAACCCGAAGGACAGCTCACCGCCGCGCAGTTCGAGATCCTCTCCATCATCTGGGAGCAGGGTCGCGGCGGCGCGACGATCGGAGAGATCTGGCAGGTGATCTCCACGCGCCGCAGCGTGGCGCGGACCACCGTGCTGAACCTGGTCGACCGACTGGAGAAGCGCGGTTGGCTGCGCCGGCAGGACGGGGAGGGGGTGCAGCGCTACCTCGCCGGTGTCTCGCGCGCGGAGGCGGAACGGCGGCTCGCCAGGGGCTTCCTGAACGACTTCTTCGGCGATCGCCGGCTGCAGGCGGTGCGCAGCCTGCTCGGCACGGGGGCCTACGACGAGGACGAGCTGCGCGAGCTGCGGGACCTCGTCGATCGGGCCTTGGAGGAGGACGGCGAAGGCTCCGCACGCGGGTCGAAGGCGCGCAGGCGCAGGGGAGGCGAGCGATGAGCGCGAACGTGGTGCTTGGCCTGCTCGAGGCCGCCCTGTGCGTCGCGCTCGCCGCGACGGTGGCGAGCGCCGCGGGGCTCGGGGTGGCGCGCGTGCTGCGGGGGCGGTCAACGCCGCTGCGCAGCGCCGTGCTGCTCGCGTCCATGCTGCTGGTCGCGGTGTCGGTCGCGGCGCCGCTTCTCGTGGCCCCCGCGGCCTCGCTCGCAGTGCCCGGCGCGCGCCAGGCGGCGGGAGATTCGGTGACCTGGGCTCCGGCGCTCGCGCTCCCCCCGACGCCGGTCGGCGCGGCACCGCAGGCGAGTGCGCCTGCGGAGTCGTCCGAGCCGCGTCCCGCCCCCGGGCAGGCGAGTGTGGCCTCGCGGGCGGAGCTGTCCGCGCATCGCGGCGCGCCGGGGCTTGGCCTGGTGCTTCTCGGCGCGTGGGCGGTCGGTGCGCTCGTCGCTCTCGCCTTCGCCGTCGCGCGCCACCGCCGCGCCGCGCGCTGGGCGCTGGCCCTCGGGCGCGCTTCGAGCGGCGACTTGCGCGAGCTGGCGTGCGAGGCAGCCGGTGAGCTCGACCTCGCGCACGCCCCTCCCGTCCACATCTCAGCGGCCGCTCCGGTCCCCCTGTCGATCGGCGTCCGTCGTCCGCGCATCGTCCTCCCGCCGTGGGTGGTCGAGCAGTTGGAGCGCGACGAGCTCAAGGCCGTGCTGCTGCACGAGCTCGCGCACGTGAAGAACCGCGACGGCTGGGTGCAGCTCATCCAATCCGTCACAGGCGCCCTGCACTGGTGGAACCCGATGGTCCGACGACTGAATCAACGCCTGTCCGCCGCTCGCGAAGAGCTGTGCGACAACCACGCGCTCACGGCGCTTCCCGCGCGAGGCTTCGCCGAGGTCCTCGTGGCCGTCGCCGAGCGGGCCCTGCCCGGCCGTGCGCGCCTCGCCGGCGCTTCGCTCGGCGGAAGCGAGCTGCACGGCCGCGTCGCGCGCCTGCTGCGGCTACGGGGCGGCGGGGCGACCTCGGTCGGCCTGGCCGGGCGCGCCTTCGTGGCGGCGTTTGTGGCGCTGCTCGCACCGGTTCTGCTGCACGCGGGGGTCGCGCTCGAGCCGGGCGCCCCGCAGGAGTCCGCGCAGCCCTGGCCCGGCGCGCCCGCCGAGCTCGCGACCCTCGAAGTGACCGCCACCTGGTCCGACGGCTCGCCCGCGGCCGGCGTGACGGTCGAGACGCACGAGTACGCGAGCCCGAATGTCGGCCTCTCGGTGCGGCGCACCCCGACCGACCAGCGCGGGATCGCGCGGGTCGAGGGGCTCTGGCCCGGCTACGTCCATGTGAAGGTGGGCCAGCGGGTGATCTTCGTGGACCATATGGACGCGCGCACGGTGTACCGCGCACCGATTCGCTTCGAAGGAGCGCGGGTCGAAGGTCGCGTCGTCGACACCCAGGGCATGCCGGTTGAGGGCGCGCGTGTGTCGCTCTGGACCAACCTGGCCAACGAGGAGGGCGGCGACGTCACGCAGAGCGGCGCCGACGGGCGCTTCGTGCTGATCGACGTCCCCCAGGACGCGCGCTTCGCCGCGCGCGCCTCGGGCTTCGAGCCGTCCGAGCCCGTGCGGGTGCGCACCTCCGAGGTCAGCGACGAGCCGGTGCACGTGGTGGTGCGTGCGAACTCCGCGACGCTGCGCGGCACGGTGGTGGACGCGGCCGGCAAGCCTGTTGCCGGGGCGCACGTCTTCGTCGGGCCCGAGCGCATCGAGGCGCTCGGCAAGACGCCGGGCGAGCTCGTCGTCTGCGACACGGATGGCCGCTTTGTGGTCGACTCGCTGCGGACGGGCAGCATCTCCGTGCAGGCGCGCGGCCGCGCCTATCAGCCTACGGAGCTCGACGCCATCGTGAACGACGGCGAGGTCGTCGACGTCCGGCTCGAGCTCGCCCCCGACGGTGAGGTCGCCGGTCGCGTCGTCGATCCGGGCGGCCGGCCGGTGTTCCGCGGCAGCGTCTCGTGGGGGCCGACGTGGCGCTTCGCGAGCGCGAGCACGATGAGCGGCCCCGACGGCAGCTACGTGCTGCGCGGGCTGCCGACGGGCTCCGCCAGCTTGAAGGCCAGCAGCCAGAAGTCGCTCCAGGCCGAGACGACGCTGGCGCTGGAGGCCGACGCCGTCACGCGCTGGAGCCCTGTGCTGGCCGAAGGCCGCACGCTGGACGGGCAGCTGATCGACGACGGCGGGGCGCCGCTCCAGCGCTGGTACGTCTACGCCTACGGCTCCGAGCCCGGCGGCAAGCCCTGGTATACGGGCGTGCACACCGACGAGGAGGGCCGCTTCCGCCTGCGCAACGCGCCGGGCGCCGACGTGCAGATCACGCTCAACATCACCGCCCCCGGGGGCAAGGCCGCCTCGCACGTCGAGCGCGCCTTCGGCTCCCGCGGCGACGGGGTGCTCGTGATCCCCGCGCGGCTCCTGCCCTCGGCCTTCCTCAAGGGGAGCGTGCGCAAGGCCGACGGGAGCGCCGCGACCGAGGAGTCACTGCAGCTCTTCTTCCAGGGTGGCGTCGCCCCGAGCTGGATCCAGCTGGATCCCGCCTCTGGGACGTTCCGGGTGGGGCCGCTTCCGCCGCGGACGTATGAGCTGCGGCTCCTGTCCGGCGTCCGGATCGTGGGCGAGCTGGGGTCCTTCCGCGCCGTCGCGGGCACGACGACCCACGTCGGCGACTTCGTGGTCGACTAGAACGGGGGCGCGGGG
>JBCCGI010000066.1:0-45225 GCA_039029355.1 Planctomycetota bacterium | reverse complement strand
GTTCTTTGCCGTTTGCGTTGTTCTCTTTATCGCCCCCTCTCACCGCTGGAAAATATGAGCCGCTCTTGGCTTGTGTTCTCGCGGGTTCTTACACATACCCCCTCGTCCGCCCCGCCGCGACCGTCCCCCCACCCGAGCGCGCCTCCAGGGCCCCCGAAAAGCCCGGCGCTACAACCCCGCCAACACCGCGTCGGCCAACCGCTCCGCCAGGATCACGTTCCCCGGCCGCCGGAAGTGGCACGGGTCGTAGTAGAGCGCCTCCTCGACCTCCGCGAACGCTCCCGACAGGTCGACGAAGCGCACGCCGTCCGCGGCCAGCCGCTCGCCCGCCGCGCGCAGCAGCGGGTACCCGTACACGATGTCCTCCTTCCAGCCGCCGCGGATCCCGCGTTCCTCCTCCGCGGGCGCCACGGGCTTCGACCCGCGGTCGTGCAGCGTCGGCTGCAGCGCGTGGACGTACACCGCGCCGCTCGCCTCGCATAGCGCGTGCATCACGAGCGACGCGCGCCGCCAGCCGTCGACCGCGCGGTCGACCTCGGGCTGGCGGTCCACCTTCACCTTCTTCGTCGCGGCGAGGCGCAGCTCGGTGTACGTGGACGACGCGGCGTGCACGTCCGAGCATGCCGCTTCGAGGCGCTTCAGCTCATGGCGCCCGAGCACCGCGCTCCAGCGGCGCCACGACGCGACCCGCGCCGCGATCCCTTCGGCGCGCCGCTGCAGCTCGCGGACTTCGACCAGCCGTTCGAGCGCCTCGGGCGCGAGCCCGCCCGACGCCAGGTGCGCCCAGTGGCCCACCGCCGGCCAGTCCGCCGGCAGCGCGTTGGTCTCGTTCACCACCGCGAACTCGAGCTCGTTGTAGCCGTCGAGGTTGACGACCACGTCCGGCGTGCAGCCCTGCCGCAACAGCTCGGCGAGCACGTGCAGCTGCTGGGGCTGCTTGAAGCCCGGGCGGGCGTGCCCGAACAAGCGCACGCGACGCCCGCCGGCGCGCGGGTCGGCGGCAAGCCGTTCCTCGAAGAGCTCGCGCACGCCCTCTTTGGGCCCGTAGAAATGCGCCGCGACCGAGCCGCCGAGGACGAGCACCGACAGCTCGTCCTCCGCCATGCCGCCGGCGAAGTAGTCGACGATGCGCTCCTGGCTGGCGAGGCCCATCTCGGTCTCGTAGCCGTAGTACGGGTGGATCTGAAAGCGCGCCGTCGCGCGCTGCGGCCGCGCCTCGAAGCCCTCCTCCAGCTCGGTCGCGATCACGCCGGTGGCCTCGGCCAACAGCTCGTTCGCGCGCCTCTCAGCCCCCTCCGCCGACCACGACTCGCCGCGTGTCGCGAGCCAGGTGCGCGCGCCCCCTTCGCCGAGCGCAAGGGCCACCACCGTGGCGAGGAGCGCGACGAGGACGCGCTTCATCAGCCGCAGGTATCGAGATCGAGTCCTGCCCGCGCGCGCTTCTTCGGGCGACCCGCCTGGCGCCGGAAGCGCGGCAGAAGATCGGTGCGCCCCGCCGCGCGCAGCGCCTCTTCGACCAGCGGCCGCGACTCGGGCGCCTTCCAGCGCACGAGCGCCTTCTGCAGCCGACGCTCGCGCCCGCCGCGCGGCACGTAGTGCTCCTCGCCCGTGATCGGGTCGCACCCGGTGACGTACTGCACGCAGGCGCGGGTCATCGGCAGGGGCAGGAACTCCTGCACCTGCTCGGGCGAGTAGTTGCGCTCGAGCAGCGTCTCGAAGAGCTTCACGGCGTCGTCGAGCGTCGTGCCCGGGTGCCCCACGATGAAGTAGTTCACCAGGTGCTGGTCCTTGCCCAGCTCGGCGCACTCCTCCTTGTAGGCCTCCTCGTAGCGCTCGTAGACCTCGAAGCCCGGCTTGTTCATCGCGCGCAGGGTGTCGGGCGAGGCGTGCTCGGGCGCCAGCTTCATGCGGCCCGGCACGTGGTGGCGCACCAGGTCGTGGTGTAGCGGCAAAAGCTCGCCGTCCTTGCCGAACAGCATGTCGTAGCGGATGCCTGAGCTGACGAAGGCGTGCTTGACGCCCGGCTGGTTGCGCACGAGCGCGAGCAGCCGACGGTAGCCCTCGGAGGTCTTGTCGATGCGCAGCGCGGGGCAGACATCGGGCGTGAGGCAGTCGCGGCCGAGGCACGGGTCGCCCTTCTCCAGGAGCTTGCACCCGAGGCCCCACATGTTCGCCGTCGGCCCGCCGACGTCGGTGATCGTGCCCTTGAAGTCGGGGTGCGCGGTGAGCTTCTCGAGCTCGCGCTGGACCGACTCCTCGGAGCGGCTTTGGATCGAGCGTCCCTGGTGGAACGTGATCGAGCAGAAGGTGCAGTCGGCCATGCACCCGCGGTGGGTGTTGACGCTCCAGCGCACGGGCTCCAAGGCCGGGATGCCGCCGGCCGCGTCGTGGTCGGGGTGCCAGGCGAGGCGGAAGGGCAGCTCGTACCAGCGGTCGACCTCGTCCTGCGGCGCGGGCGGCAGCGGCGGATGCTGCAGCACGACGCGCGCGCCGTGGCGCTGGGCCAGGATGCGGGCGCCGGGGTGGTTCTCCTCGCGCACGGCGCAGAAGAGGTCGCCGAGCAGGCCCGGTTCGGCCTGCATGTCCTCGAAGGACGGCAGGTGGCGCGCGTCCTCGGGCACGTCTTCAGGGCGCACGAGCTCGCAGGTGCCGGCCAGGCCGCCGAGCTCCTCGCCGGCGTCGATGCGGCGCGCGAGCTCCAGGGTCTGGCGCTCGCCCATCCCCCAAACCAGGAGGTCCGCCTTCGCGTCGACCAGGATCGAGCGACGCATCGCGTCCTGCCAGTAGTCGTAGTAGGCGAGCCGGCGCGGGCCCGCCTCGAGGCCGCCGACGATCACCGGCACCCCGGGGAAGTGGTGCCGCGCCTGGGCCGTGTAGGCGATGGTCGCCCGGTTGGGGCGGCCGGGCGCGCCGCCGGGGCGGTAGACGTCCACCTTGCGCCGGCGCTTCGACGCGGTGAAGTTCGTCACCATCGAGTCGATGGTGCCGGCGGTGACGCCGCAGAAGAGGCGCGGCGCGGGCAGGCGCTTCCAGCCGGCGCCGTCGGGCTCCAGCTCGGGGCAGTCGAGGATGCCGACCCGATAGCCCTCGGCCTCGAGCAGCCGGCCCACGGCGGCGGCGCCGAAGGAGGGGTGGTCGACGTAGCCGTCGCCGGTGACGATCAGGACGTCGAGCTCGTCCCAGCCGCGCTTGGCCATCTCGGCGCGCGTGCGGGGCAGAAACGGGGCGGAGGCCCCAGGAGGCGTCGGAGCGGGTTTCGCCATGCGGCTAGGACCCGCGGACCAGCGGTCCCGGGGTCGTCGCGGAAGGGAGACTCAGGGCCGGCTAGAAGCTGCCGTGGCGCGAGCGGTGACGCTTGTTGACCTTGCGGCCACCACGGGTCTTCTGGCGAGACCGGAAGCCACCCTTCTTGAGCTTCTTGGTGCGGCTGTTGCGGATCTTCAGCTTCATATTGAGAGCCTGGCCAGGGCGCCGGAGCGCCGAACCGGTCGGGCCGGTCGCCCGATCGGGCCGAGAAGTCTAGGGAGCCCCATGGCCCGGCGCCAGCGGGAAGCTAGGAAACCGCCGAGGCTTAGGGATGTAGAGCGCCTGGCCGCAGGGGCCGGGGCCCGTGCTTGCCCGCCCCGGTCGCTCCTCTACAATCCTCGCCCTCATCCGCACCGGGCCCGCTCCCGTGCCCCCGACGAGGCTCCGCCGCTCCCGCGGCACGGCCGCCCCGCGAAAGGAAGTCCCCCACGATGAAGTCCCCCCTCGTCCGCGCGCTCCCCGCTCTCGCCCTTCTCGCCGCCCCGGCGGCGGCCCACGACGACGAGGGCGGCTACTACTTCGAGTTCGGGGCCGGGCTGGTCAGCACCGACAACGCCGACGGGGTCGTGGGCGACGTGAAGTTCGACACCGGCTACGCGGTCGACCTGGTGCTCGGGCACGAGTGGCACGACCCCTTCGAAGCCGGGCTCGACTTCAGCCTCGAGGTCGGTGCGTACTTCAACGAGCAGAACTTCGACAGCGACCTGCTCGGCCCGGGCTCGGCCACGCCCGAACAGCTGTCGAACGGCGGCTTCCACGTCGGCGGCGTGGTGTCGTGGCCCTATAGCGAAGAGATCTCGTTCTACGGCGGGCTGGGCGCCGGCATGGCCACGTCGCTGGACCTCGACAGCAAGAGCGACGCCGGGAGCGACTTCGGCCTCGAGGACGAGAGCGCGCTCTTCTTCGCCGGCAAGCTCGGCGTCCGCTACGACATGGGCGGCGACACGGCCTGGTTCTTCCAGTACCGGCGCACGATGAGCGAGGAGATCGAGGTCGCCGACACGTTCCTCGGCCAGCAGTTCGACCTCGAGCTCGACCAGAACATCTTCGAGGTCGGCGTCCGCTGGGGCCTGTAGGCTCGCGCCGAGGCGAGCATCGAAACAACGCGGCCCGCGCTCCCGAAGGAGCGCGGGCCGCGCTTCTATTCCGGGCGTTCGGGCTAGCGCGAGGCGTACTGCACGAGGCTCCTGATCCAGGCTTCCTGGTTGATGAAGCCGCCGTCCCAGCGCTCCTGGAATTGATCGAGGATGCCGGCCTCGACCAGCTCGGGCCCCGTCTTGCCCTCCGCGAGGCCGCGACGCACCGCGGCCAGGCTGTCCTCGACCATGTCGGCGTAGGCCTCCAGCCCGGCGTAGTCGGTCGCGTCGCCGTGGCCGGGAACGACGCGCGCGTCCTCGGGCACGAGGTCGAGCACCATGCGGCAGGCCTCGATGATGCCCTCGACGTCGCCGCCCGAGTCGAGGTCGATGAAGGGATAGCCGGAGTTGAAGAACACGTCGCCCATGTGCACGACGTTCGAGCCGGTGAACCACACGATGCTGTCGCCATCGGTGTGGGCCGGGCCGGGGTGCAGCACACGGATCTCCTCGCCGTTGAAGTGCAGCCGCATCTCGCCGTCGTAGGTGAGCATCGGCAGCGCCTCCTCGCCCGGGGAGCGCCCCACGCGGCCGCCGATGGTCGAGTCGCCGGACAGCCGGCGCCGCACGTTGGTGTGCGATAGCAGCGTCGCCTTGGTCGCGAAGTGCGCGTTGCCGCCGCTGTGGTCGCCGTGCCAGTGGGTGTTGAGCACGTAGGCGAGCTGGCCGCCACCGAGCTCCTCGATCGCGGCCTCGATCCCCGACGCGGTGTCGGCGAAGTTGTCGTCGACCAACAGCACGCCCTGGGGGCCGGTCTGCACCGACATGTTGCCGCCGCGCGGGGCGACCAGATACGAGACCGAGCCCGCGAGCGGCGTCCCGTCGACGGCCGCCGCATCCTGGCTCGTCGCGGTCAGGAGGCCGGCTCCGAAGAGCGCGGCGAAGCCCGGGAGGGCCAGGAGATGGAGGCGGTTCGAAGTCATGGCGGGAGCGTGGTCGGGGGGCCGGCGGTTTTGGGGAACGGAGCGCGCATCCTAGGATGAGGCCCCGATGCGAGACGACACGAGCAACGAAAAGGAGCTGCAAGGTCTGTTCGACGGGGCGCCGGTCAACCGGCTCCTGGGCCTACGGCTGGTCGAAACCGGTTGTGACGAGGCACGCCTGGCGCTTGCGCCCCGCGGCGAATTCGTCCAGGAGGGCGGGCGCGTGCACGGCGGCGTCCTGACGACGCTCGCCGACAGCTCCGCCGTTTACGCACTCCTGCCGGGGCTCCCCGACGGCAAGTCGATGACCAGCGTCGAGTTCAAGCTGAACTTCCTGCGCCCGGTGCAGATCGGCGGCGCCGACATCGAAGCCCACGCGCGCGTGGTCCAGCGCGGACGGCGCGTGGCGCTGTGCGACGTCGAGCTCAGCCAGGGCGGCAAGGCCCTGGCCAAGGGGCTCTTCACGTACCTGATCTTCGAGGAGGGCTAGGAGCCGGCCCGAAGCACTCGCGGTCCGCGATGCAGCGAGCTGAGGCCTAGGCCTCCCGCGGGCCGACCATGTCGCCGGGCACGACGGCGGCGTCGAACTCCTCGCCGGTCATCAGCCCCAACTCGACGATCGTCTCGCGCAGCGTCTTGCCCTCGACGTAGGCCTTCTTCGCCACCTTGGCGGCGCTGTCGTAGCCGATGTGGCGGTTGAGCGCCGTCACCAGCATCAGCGACTTGTGCATCAGCTCGTCGACGCGCTCGGCGTCGAGCTCGAGCCCGTCGATGCACTTCTCGCGGAAGCTGTCGCACGCGTCGGCCAGGAGGCGGCTCGACTGCAGCACGTTGTGGATCATCACCGGCTTGAAGACGTTGAGCTCGAAGTTGCCCTGCGAGCCGGCGAAGGCGACCGCCGCGTCGTTGCCGTAGATCTGCGTGCAGACCATCGTCATGGCCTCGCACTGGGTGGGGTTCACCTTGCCGGGCATGATCGAGCTGCCGGGCTCGTTCGCGGGCAGCCGCAGCTCGCCGAAGCCGCAGCGCGGCCCGGAGCCGAGCCAGCGCACGTCGTTCGCGATCTTCATCAGCGCGCAGGCCAGCGTGAGGTAGGCGCCGTGGAGCAGCACGAGCGCGTCGTGCCCCGCCATCACGGCGAACTTGTTCGGCGCGCTGACGAAGGGCAGCCCGGTCTCTTCGGCGATATTCTGGGCCGAGAGCGCGGCGTAGCGCGGGTGCGTGTTGAGGCCGGTGCCGACGGCGGTGCCGCCGAGGGCCAGCTCGTAGACGTGCTCGAGCGCGGCGGTGATGCCGCGCCGGGCGTCGGCGAGCTGCCGCACGTAGCCCGAGAACTCCTGCCCCACCGTGACCGGCGTGGCGTCCTGCAGGTGCGTGCGGCCGATCTTGACCACGTCGCCCCAGGCCTTGCCCTTGCCGTCGAGCGACGCCTCGAGCGCCTCGACCGCCGGCAGCAGCCGGCCGAGCGTCGCCTCGGCCGCGGCGACGTGCATCGCGGTCGGGAACACGTCGTTCGACGACTGCGAGCGGTTGACGTGGTCGTTGGGGTGCACGGGTTCCTTCGAGCCGAGCTCGCCATCCAGGAGCTGGATGGCGCGGTTCGAGATCACCTCGTTGGTGTTCATGTTGGTCTGGGTCCCCGAGCCGGTCTGCCAGACGACCAGCGGGAAGTGCTCGTCCCAGCGGCCTTCGATGACCTCGCCGGCGGCGGTGAGCAGCGCGTCGCGCGCCTCGGGGCTGAGCGCGTCGAGCTCGCCCAGCTCGGCGTTCGCGCGCGCGGCGCTCTTCTTGACCACGCCGAGGGCGCGGATCATCTCGCGCGGGAACGTGTGCCCCCCGATCTTGAAGTTCTGGAGCGAGCGCTGCGTCTGCGCGCCCCAAAGGACGTCGTCGGAGACCTCGATCGGCCCCATGGAATCGGTTTCGGTGCGGGTGCCCATCTGGCGTCCTTCTCGCAGTCGGTCTTCGGTCTTCGGGTAGCTAGAGCAGCCCCAGGTTGCGGAGCTCCTGCAGGTCGTTCTGAATCGCGCCGGCGGTGCTCTGCATCTGGATACGCGACTCGGTGTCGAGCGGGATCTCGACGATGTCCTCGACGCCGCGCGCGCCGAGGATCGCCGGTACCCCCATGTAGATGCCCTCGAAGCCGTACTGGCCGTTGAGGAAGCACGCGCTCGGCAGCAGGCGGCGCTCGTCGTTCAGGATCGAGCCCGCCATCGCCACGGCGCCGGCGGCCGGGGCGTAGAAAGCGCTGCCGGACTTCAGCAGCTTGACGATCTCACCGCCGCCCTTGCGGGTGCGGTCGGCGAGCGCGTCCATCGTCGCGCCGTCGATCAGGTCCGGCGCGGACACGCCGTTGATCGTGCAGGCCTTCGGCAGCGGCACCATCGAGTCGCCGTGGGCACCGAGCACCATCGCGTCGACGTCCTTGACCGACGTGCCGCTGGCCTCGGCCAGGAACCACGAGAAGCGCGCCGAGTCGAGCACGCCCGCCATCCCCACCACGCGCCGGCCCGGGAAGCCGAGCTGCGCGCGCATCAGGTGCACCATGGTGTCGAGCGGGTTGGTGACGACGATGACGACGGCCTCGGGCGAGCCGTTGCGCACGTACTCGGCCACCGACGAGATGACCTTGCCGTTGATCTCGAGCAGGTCCGAGCGGCTCATCCCCGGCTTGCGCGGCGACCCGGCGGTCATGATGACGACGTCGGAGTCGCGCGTGTCGGCGGGCTCGTTGGTCCCGACGACACGGGTGGTGTAGCCCTCGACGGCCGCCGCCTGGTTGAGGTCCAGCGCGATGCCCTGGGGCCAACCCTCGCGGATGTCGATCAGGCAGACCTCGGTGGCGAGGTTCTTCTCGGCGCACTTGGCGGCGCAGGTCATGCCGACGTAGCCGGCGCCAACGACGGTGATCTTGCGTGCTTCTAGGCTCATGGCGGCCGGGCAAGGTACCCGATCAGGGGCACATCTTCGAGGCGAACGCGACGTACGCTTCGAGCGGCTCCAGGCCCATGGCGGCGCGTAGCTCATCCACGCGCTCGGGGTCCTCCAGCGGGTGGGGCTCCCAGCGCCCCGGCCCCGCGCAGGCGCCCTGGGTGCCGTAGCGCTGGGGGCGGCCCTCCGCCCGCGCCACGCGGTCGTAGAGGTAGGCGAAGTTCCGCGGCGAGGTCTCGCCGACCGGCCACAGCTCGGTGAGCCGCGCCAGCACCTCGCGCTGGAAGTCCACGTCCAGGTCGGCGTGCTGCGCCAGCAGCCAGGCGTTCTGGTCGGCGGCGGGGCCGAACTCCGAGATCGTGAACCAGTGGTGCAGCTGCAGCAGCTGCTTCAGCTCGGCGGTGTGGGCCGAGTCGATCTCGCGGCCGAAGCTCAAGAGCGCCTCGGCCGCGGGCTCGTCCGTACCCCACCCGGCGAGGGCGTTCATCGGGCCGGCGATCTCGCGCCGCATCAGCTGGTCGACCTGGAACATCTTCGCCAGCCGCGCCGCGACGGCCTTGGGATCGTGCGGATCGTAGTTGCCGGGTCCGCTGCCCTCCTGGCGGAGGCGGATCTTCTCGCGCGCGTCGGCGAGGTGTTGAGGCAGCCGCTCCAGAACCTCGGCGCGATCGAGCGCGGCCCACGCGGCGATGCTCTCGGCGAACGCGTCGCCGCGGCCGCCGGACGACGCGCAGCCGCCCGCGAGCAGCGCGAGCGCCGCGAGCGCCAGGACGACGAGGAGCCTCACGGCGTCACCCCCTCGCCGAGCCAGTCCCGCGGCCGCAGGAAGCCCTCGACCAGCTCGGCCTCGGGCGAGCCCGCTTCAGGCCGGCGGTCGTAGCGCCAGCTGACCTCGGGCGGCATCGAGGCGAGGATCGACTCGATACGCCCGCCCGACTGCAGCCCGAACAGCGTGCCGCGGTCGTAGACCAGGTTGAACTCGACGTACCTGCCCCGCCGCACCTTCTGGTGCTCGCGCTCGCGCTCGCCGTAGGGCGCGTCCTTGCGGCGCGCGAGGATCGGCAGGTAGGCCGGCAGGTAGTGCTCGGCGATGCTGCGCCAGAGGCCATAGCAGCGCTCGAAACCGCCCTGGTTCAGGTCGTCGAAGAACAGCCCCCCAACCCCGCGCGCCTCGCCGCGGTGCTTCAGGAAGAAGTACTCGTCGCACCAGCTCTTGAAGCGCGGGTAGACGTCGTCGCCGAAGGGCGCGCAGGCCTCGCGGGCCGTGCGGTGCCAGTGGACGGCGTCCTCCTCGAAGCCGTAGTACGGCGTCAGGTCGAAGCCGCCGCCGAACCACCAAACCGGCTCTACGCCCTCGGCGGTGGCGGAGAACAGCCGGAAGTTGGCGTGGCTGGTCGGCGCATAGGGATTGCGCGGGTGCACGATCAGGCTGACCGACACCGCCTCGTAGGCGCGCCCGGCGAGCTCCGGGCGGCGCGCGGTGGCGGCCGGCGGCAGGTCGATACCGACCGTGTGGGTCAGGTTCACGGCGGCCCGCTCCAGGACGTCGCCGCCCTCCAGCACCCGCGGGCGCGCCGCACCCCCGCGCTGGCCTTCGAGCTCGGCCGCCTGGAAGCGCGCCGCCGGCTCCTCGGCCGCGAGGGCCTCCGTGATGCCGTCCTGCAGGCCGAACAGGAAGGTACGCGCTTCGTCGAGCTTGAGGTGATCCATGTCGCTAGGATGCCGCGGCGAAAAATAATGAGGGGCCGGGCGAAGATCCGACGCACGGAACCGTGTACTCCCTTCCCCCTCGACCCGGAGAGCGAAGAAAGGCTCAGACAAGAATGAAGAAGTTCCTCATCGGCTGCGGCGTGCTCGTGCTGTTGCTCGTCGTCGGCCTGGTGGTGCTCGGGTTCGTGCTGCCGACCGAATGGTCGCTCGAGCGCACCGTCGTGATCAACGCCCCGCCGGCGGAGGTTCACACCCAGCTGATCGACCTCCGCACCTGGGAGGACTGGTCCGCGTGGAACCGCGAGGCCGACCCCACCTGCGAGTGGGACTACACCGGCGAGCCCGGCACCGGCATGTCGATGGAGTGGCAGGGCGACACCCACGGCCACGGGCGCATGACGATCACGTCAGCGGATCCTGCGTCCGGATTCACGTACGACCTGGAGTTCCTTGACTTCGACTCCACGGCGACCGGGAATTTCAGTTACGCGCCCGAGGGATCCGGCACCAAGGTGACCTGGTATACCGAAGGCGACATGGACATGTTCATGGGAGGCCTGCTCGCCATGGCGTTGATGCCGGCGCTCGAGGTCGCGTTCGACGACGGGCTCGCGAAGCTCAAGACCCGCGTCGAGGGCGGCAGCTAGGGCCGGACGCGCCCCTGCGGGCGCACCGCATGGCGGTGGAGGCCTCCGCCCCATCGACCGCCCCGCCATGCTCGTTCCCTTCGCCCGCTCGACGGCTCTCCTCCTCCTCGCCTCCCCGCTCCTCGCCCAGCTCTCGCCGACCAAGGACCCGCGGACCCTACCCGGGCCCGCGGGGCGCTCGCTGCCCGAGCCATGCGGCAACGGCGGCAGCCTCGCCGAGCTGCCGCCGGGCTTCACCGACGTCGCGGTCTCGTCCGACTGGGAGCAGCCGGTCGGCCTGGTCTTCGACGCAGGCGGGCGGATGTACGTCTGGGACAAGGGCGGGCGCGTCTGGATCGTGCAGGACGGCTACAAGCTGCCGTGGCCGCTGATCGACCTGTCCGAGGAGGTCGGCAACTGGGAGTCCCACGGGCTCAAGGGCTTCGCGCTCGACCCCGACTTCCTGAACAACGGCTACCTCTACCTCTTCTACTGCGTCGACAAGCACCACCTGCTGTACGCGGGGACGCCGCTGTACGACCCGGCCGAGGACCAGTTCTGGGAGAACACGATCGGCCGGCTGGTGCGCTACACCGCCAACGCGGCCGACGGCTTCCTGACGGTCGATCCGGAGTCGCGCAAGGTGCTGCTGGGCGAGACCGCGTCCGACGGCCTGCCGATCTGCGGCATCCACGGCTGCGGCACGCTGCTCTTCTTCGAGGACGGCAGCCTGGCCGTCTCGACCGGCGAGGGGAACAACAACGGCTACGGGAGCAGCTCGTGCGTCGCCGACGGGATCCTCGCGCCCAAGGAGGAGATCGCGAACCACCGCGCGCAGCTGCTCGACTCGCTGTCGGGCAAGGTGCTGCGCCTCGACCCCGCGACGGGCGCGGGGCTGCCGGGCAACCCGTGGTTCAACCCGGCCCTGCCGATGGCGACGCCGTCGAGGGTGTGGGCGCTCGGCCTGCGCAACCCGTTCCGGATGACGCTGCGGCCGGGCAGCGCCGGCCTCGGCACGCTGTTCATCGGTGACGTCGGCGGGTTCGTCTGGGAGGAGCTCAACGTCTGCCGCGGCGGCGAGAACTTCGGCTGGCCGCTGTGGCAGGGGCTCGCGCCCGAGCTCGACACCCTGGCGGCGCCGGTCGCGAACCTCGACGCGCCGAACCCGCTCTTCGGCCTGCTCGAGTGCCAGCAGCCGTTCTTCTACTTCCAGGACCTGGTCGTCGAGGACTCGCTCCACCCCGCCAGCTGGCCCAACCCCTGCCTGCCGAAGATCCAGGTGCAGGACCCGGTGCCGACCTTCGTGCACGCGCGGCCGGCGCTGGCGTGGAAGCACTTCGCCGACCTGGCGCTCGTGCCGACCTTCGACGCCCAGGGCGACGCCGCGACCGAGCCGCTCGGGAGCCCCGCGTCGCCGGTGGCGGGCGAGCCCTTCCCCGGCAACTGCTCGATCGGCGGAGCGTGGTACACCGGCGGCAGCTACCCGGCGCAGTACCACGGCACCTACTTCCACGCCGACCACGGCGAGCAGTGGATCAAGAACCTGATCTTCGACGCCGCCGACAACCTCCTGGAGGTGCGCAACTTCGCGCCGACCGTGGGAGCGGTGGTCGACCTCACCGTGCACCCGCTGACCGGCGACCTCTACTACGTCGACGTCTACGCGCCGGGGGACTTCTCGGTGCGGCGCATCTCGTACTCCACCGACAACCTCCCGCCCGAGGCGGTGATCTCCGCCTCGCCGCTCTACGGCCCGGCGCCGCTCACCGTTCAGCTCGACGCGGGCGGCTCGACCGACCCCGAGGGCCGCGCGCTGAGCTTCGAGTGGACCTTCAGCGACGGCACCCCTTCGTCCTCCCAGGCCGCCCTCAGCCACGCCTTCCCCACCCAGGACGTGTCGCCGTCATCCGAGCTCATCGCGCGGCTGTTCGAGCTCGACCCGCCGGCGCCGATGGGCTTCGGCAACCCCGACGCCGAGCTGCTGCGCGACGGCTTCTACCCGCCGCTGGCCTCGGTCGTCTCCTACCTGCAGTTCGACACGACGCACGTCGACCCGCTGACGGCGAAGCCCGACAAAGGCCCGCTCGACTGGCTGGGCTACGAGCTGTCCGGAGCGCGCGAGCTGCGCGGGCTGGTGTTCCAGGAGGGCTTCCGCTACCCCGGGCAGGAGGGCGGCTGGTTTGAGACCATCGACGTGCAGGTCAGAGGCGCGGGCACGGGCGTGTGGACGCCGGTCACGGGGCTCGCCTTCGCGCCGCCCTACCCCACGTCCTTCGCCGGCGGCCCGAGCTTCGAGACCTACGAGATCCGCTTCGACCCCGTCGTCGGCGACGGCGTGCGCGTGATCGGCGCGCCCGGCGGAACGTTCGAGTTCGTGGGCTCGGCCGAGCTGCGCGCGCTGGCCACCGGGTCGGTGGCGGTGCCGCGCAACTACACGGCGACGCTGCTCGTCACCGACGACTTCGGCAACGTCGACTGCGCGTCGGTGACGGTGTCGGTCAACAACTCCCCGCCCGCGGTGCAGGTCCTGAGCCCGGTGCACGGCTCCGCGGTCGACGTGAGCGACATCGTCACGCTCCCCTACGAGGCGGTGTCAAGCGACGCCGAGCACGCGACCTCGGAGCTCTCGTGCGTGTGGCAGACGACGCTGGTCCACGACAACCACTTCCACCCCGAGCCCCCCGACACGAGCTGCTCGACCTCAGGCACCTTCGTCGGGCACGGGAGCGATCCCGGCGACGTGCTGTACTGGACGATCGAGCTGACCGTCAGCGACCCCCTGGGGCTGGCGACGACCGAGACCGTGGGGCTCTACTTCGCCGACGACTGCAACTTCAACGGCGTGTCCGACGCGCTCGAGATCGCGGCCGGCACCTCGCTCGATCTCAACGACAACGGCCGCCCCGACGAGTGCGAGACCGACTGCAACGCCAACGGCGTGCACGACCTCTTCGATCTCGTGTTCGGGACGAGCGCCGACGCGGACGAGGACGGCGTGCCGGACGAGTGCCAATAGGGTCCGCGGCACGGAAAGCGTACCGGGGAGCGTGACCGCCCCCCGGTGGTCGCATACGGGAACCAGCGAGGAGTGAGTTCCCCACGTTTGAAGCAGGAGGATCCCCATGGGTGCTTCGATCGTCCTCGCGTGCGCGGCCGTCCTGTCCGCCCACGCGCAGTCGCTCCCTTTCCCCTTGTCGCCCTCAGCCGGCGACGCGTCGACTCTGACTCTACGCTCCGGTGCGCTCGACACGCTCGCGCGGAGCGATACGGCCCTCGTGGGGCCGATTTCCCTACCCGGCGGCGGCGAGGTGCATCTCGAGCTGCGCGCCGTCCTCGACCCCTTCCGTGCGACCGACGTCTACGTGGACGGCGTGCGAACCGAGCGCCGTCTTGGTGACGGGTCGAGCCTCTGGCGCGCGTCGGTGCTGGGCGCCGGGGAGGATAGCGGCGAGAGCGGCTACTTCGCCTTCTCGCGCCACGGCTCACGCGGCTGGTTGCGGCGCGGAGACGAGCTCTACCACCTGATGGCCGAGCCGGGCCCCGGCGGCGACTGGGGCGCCTCGCGCTCGCGCTGGCGCACCGAGCGCGAGCTGCGCTCCGCCGGCGCCGCGCCGTCCGCGGTCTGCGGCAACGACGAGCTCCCGGCCTGGCCGGCGCCCGCCGCCGCGTCGCTCTCCGCCGGGGGCCGCGGCGAGCTGCACGCGGGGTCGCTCGCGCTGCTGGAGTGCGAGATCGCGATCGAGACCGACTACCAGTACTTCGACCTGTTCGACGACCTCGACGCGGCCGAGGCGTACCTCGCCGCGCTGCTCGGGGCGGCCAGCGACCGCTATGCCCAGCAGATCGGAGTCGTCCTCACCGCGCCGTACGTCGGCTTCTACACCACCGCCGACGACCCCTGGCTGACGCCCGACGCCGGCGGCTGCTTCGACGTGCTCTACGAGTTCCAGGGCATCTGGGGCTACGGCGGCGCCGCGCCGGTCGCCGCGGACCTCTACCACTTCGTGAGCGGCGCCAGCCTCGGCTGCGGCGTCGCCTGGGTCGGCTCCCTCTGCGACCCGTTCTTCGCCTTCGCCGTCAGCGGCAACATCCACGGCGGCACGCCGTTCCCGGTCGAGGTCAGCACGCTCAACTGGGACTTCATCGTGTTCACCCACGAGATCGGGCACAACTTCAGCGCGCCGCACACGCACGACTGGTGCCCCGAGCCGGTCGACGCCTGCCCGCCGAGCGAGTACTGGGGCTACTGCCAGACCGAGCAGGTGTGCAGCGGCGAGGGCACGCTGATGAGCTACTGCCACCTGTGCGACGGCGGCTACGTCAACCACACGACGTTCTTCCACCCGCTCTCGGTCTCGCAGATGCGCTTCTACGCCGAGTACACCGGGTGCGTCACCCCCTTCGACGGCGGGCTGGTGCAGACCATGCCGTCGTGCACCGTCAACGCGGGCACGCTGCAACACGCGGGCGGCGAGCCGGTGCTGGGCGGCGTGCTCGACCTCGAGGTGGACGACGGGCAGGCGCCGGGGGTCACCGTCTTCCTGCCCTTCTCGTTCCAGCCGGCGGACGGCTGGCCGCCGTGCGGGCAGGAGCTGCCGGGGCTGGGCGAGCTCCTGCTCGGCATCGCGCCGCCCAACCCCGCGGTGATCTTCGGCGGCGGCTCGACCTGGGGCGGCGCAACGCCGGTGGAGTTCCACCTGGTGATTCCGCCGGACCCGACGCTGCAGGGCAGCACGCTGTACTCCCAGGCGCTCTTCGCGGACCTCGCCGGCGTCGCGCCGGGTGAGCCCTTCCGGCTGACGGGCGGGCTGTCGTTCCTGATCGGGGCCTAGGAGCCAGTCCGGGTATTCGCGGTTCGCGAGGTAGAGAGCATCGAGCTCAGATCAAGGAGCGTCGAGCCCCCCAGGGTTGGATACCCTTGGGGGCCTCGGGGCGACGCAGAGCTGGGCTCAAGGATCGCTGCATCGCGGACTGCGAAACCCGGACTGGCTCCTAGCGCCAGGCGTCGCCCGGTGCCACCAGGGCCGCGCGGAACGCCGCGCGGTCCTCGCCCGCCAGCAGCTGCTCGATCTTCGCCGCGCCCGGCGTCGGCGGCTCGTAGGTCTCCTCGCGGAAGCGCAGGCGCCAGCCGAGCCCCAGGCCGAAGGCGAACGGGCGGCGCACGTCGGGCGGCAGCGCGTCCATCCGCTCGACGACCGCGCGGAAGTTCTCGTTGTACGGCGTGAAGAGGTGGCCAAGGTGAAAGCCCGCGCCGAGCGCGAGCTCGTCGCGGCCGCGCTCGGGCAGCGAGGTCAGAGCGCGGTACACCTTGGGCACGCCCTCGCCGGCGGCGACGGCCTCGGCCATGCCGAGCGACATCAGCCCGCGCCCCATGCCGCGCAGGAACCAGGCCGCCTCGGGCTGGTCGCGGGGCAGGGCCTCCATCGCGTCGACCACGGCGCGGCGCTCGACCGTCGTCGCGGCGCGCGCGCCGAGGCTCGCCAGCACGAAGGGCTGCACCTCGGACGGGAGCTCGCGCACCTTCATCAGCGCGGCCGGCGGCGGCGGTGTGCCGGGGGCGGGCAGCGTGTCCTCGGGCGGGTGGACGAAGCCGTAGGCCAACGGACGGTACGCGGCCCAGTCCGGGTCCACGCGGTCGGCCCAGTCGAGCTGCGCGCGCATCCCCCCGCCCGCGTGCTGGAAGTGCACCGCGAAGAACGGGTAGTTGGTGCCCTTGCGCGGCGGCAGGTCGAAGAGCGGGCCGGAGTCGAGCAGCCCGTAGAAGCCGAGCGCTCCGGCGACCAGCGGCGCCGCGGCCAGCGCGACCGCGCCGATGCGCGGACCGGCGGCGAGGCGTTCGACGCCGAGCACCAGCGCGACCACCAGGGCCGGCATCATCGGCATGAGGTAGCGGCTCCCCATCCCGTTCGACAGCACCACGAAGTTGAGCTCAAAGTCCGACGCGACGAACGCCCCCGCCACCAGGAGCGGATGGGCAAGCGCGAAGACCGCCAGCGGATCCAGCTCGCGCAAGCGCGGCGCGAGCAGCACGAGCGCGACCACCACCGCGAGCGCGTAGACCCACCCCGCCAGCACCCCGCCCGCGACCTCGAAGAGCAGCGCCCGCACCAGGTCGCCGCCCAGCGCGGCCTGCAGCTTGTCGGCGAAGCCGCCGACGCCTTCGGGCATGAAGTGCGCGCTCATCGGCTTGGTGACCAGCGTCGTCGAGGTGCTGACGAGCGGAATCGCGGCCGCCGGGAGCGCCGCGCCGGCGAGCGTCAGGAGGCTCACCGGCCGCAGGAAGAAGCGCCGGTCGACCGCCAGCCAGGCGAGGAGCAGCGCCGGCAGCGCGACCGCGAACTGCAGCGAGAAGAACGCGCCGAAGCCGAGGAGCCCGCCCAGGGCCAGCGCGCGTCGCCAGCCCAGCGGCCCCTCGCGGGCCAGAAGGAGCGCCAGCGAGGCCAGGATCGGCAGCACCGCGTCGAGGTGGCTGCCGAAGGCCGAGGCGTCCACCATGAGGTAGGCCGGCGGCAGCAGGCAGAAGAGCCCGGCGCCGAGCAGCGCGCCGCGCGCTCCGAAGCGTCGGCCGAGCAGCCACGCCAGGATCCCCCCCGACGCCGCCGACCAGAGGCTCGCGAGCGCCTTCAGCGCGCCGTAGGACGGCCCGGCGGCCGCGAAGAGCGGCGCGGCGAGGGCTCCGAAGACCACCGAGCCGCGCAGGTGGACGATGACCGGCAGGTGCTCGGGGTCCAGCGGCATGCCCGAGAGCAGCGCCCAGGCGAAGCTGCCCTGGTAGAGTTCCTCGCCGCGAAACGCATCGAGCCGCGACGCCGCCACCAGCCCGCGCGCGACGAGCACGAGCAGAAACCCCACCCAAAACCAAGCCGACCGTCGCACGAGCCGCATCCCTTGATCGTACTTTCCCGCCCGACGAGAATCCGCCGCGCCTTCGCATGAGCCTGAGATCCACGCTCCTCCTCGCCGGGGCGGTCGTCGCCGCCGCTCTCGCCGCGCTGCTCCTGACGCACGAGGTCGGCCTCGGCGAGCCCCGCGGCGGCCCCAACCCGGCGGCGTCGCGGGCGCACCCCTTCCTGCTCGAGGACACCTACGACCGCCTCGCCTACCAGCAGCGCGGGCGCTGGCTGGCCTCGGGCGGCACGCCGTATCTCGACGAGTTCTCGGAGTACCCGCAGCTCACGACCTGGCTGATGGGGCTGCCGTACCTCGTCATCGAGCACGGGGTCGAGCGCGGAGAGCCGCACGGCTCGATCCGGGCCGCGTGGGCGGAGCTGGAGCGCGGCGGCGTCCCGCCCGAGGTGGCGCGCGAGCTGTGCCCCCTGCCGCCGGCGAAGATGCCCGACGTCGGCGCGGTGGCGACGCGGCTGGCGCGCTTCGCAGAGCTCGATCGCGCGGCGGCGCGCGGGGCGCTAGAGGCCGCCCGCGCCGCGAGCCAGCGGCGCGACGAGGAGCTCCTGAGCACGCGCGAGGCCTACGGCAGCGCGCACCACGTCACGATGGCCTGCTGGTACCTGGTGCTGCTGACGCTCGCGGCGCTCAACCTGCGCCGGCTCGGCCACGCACCGGGGTGGGCGCTGCTCCTGCTGCTGCCCGCCAGCCTCTACTTCGGCTTCAACCGCTTCGACCTCGTGGTCACGAGCCTGGTGGCGCTGGCGCTGCACCTGCAGCTCTCCGGACGCCGCCGCGGAGCGGGCTTCGTGCTCGGCGTCGCGATCATGACCAAGTGGTCGCCGATCGTGCTGCTGCCGCTGTTCCTCTCGCAGAACGTCCGCCTGCTGCGCGCCCCCCCCGAGCCGGGCGCCGAGCCGGCCGACTGGCGCACGGCGCTGATCCAGGGCGCGATCGTCCCCGGCGCGCTGGCCGGCGTGGTCATCGTGGCGCTGCTCGGCGTGACGTTCTTCTGGCACGGCGGCGGCGTCGACGCCGTGCGCTTCGTCTTCGACTGGCACGCCAACGTGCGCCAGCCGAACCACTCCTCGTTCCTGGCGATCCTGACCAACCCCGACAGCTGGGGCTGGTTCGAGCCCTCGGCGCGTGGTTCGCTCGAGCGCGTCTTCAAGTTGCTGCAGCTGGCGCCCGGCTTCCTGCTGGCGCTCCTGCCGGTGCGCAGCAACCGCGCGCTGCTCCTTGGGTGCCTAACCGCGACGCTGTTCTCGATCGTGTTCTCGGAGTTCTTCTCGCCCCAATGGGTGATCTGGGTCACCGCGCTGGGCCTGCTGCTCGCGCCTCGTTCGCGGCTGCTGCTGGCGCTGGTGGTTGCGCTCGAAGTCGTGATGTACGTGCAGCTCCCCTACCTGTGGTACGCGGCGCAGGCGTCGGGCGACTTCGCGTCGTTCTGGACCATCACGTCGGTGCGGATGGCGCTGCTGCTCGTGTTCCTCGCGGTGGCGCTGGCGCTGTTCGTGCGCGAGCTCTTGGCCGCTAGAGGTAGCCCATATCCTCGAGCATCTTGATCTGCTCGGGCGTCATGTCCTCGCGCCGCGTGCCCAGGCGCGGGAGCGCGCGGAAGCGGACGAGCGCGAGGTCGAGGCGCTCGAGGTCGGCGGAGTAGGCCGGGTCGGCGGACACGTCGCGCTTCTCGCCCGGGTCGCGCGCCAGGTCGAACAGCGCGCGCTTCCCGGTGCCGCGGTCGATGTAGAGCTTGCGCTCGCCGTCCGACACGACCTCGCGGCGCTCGACCCAGCCGTCCTCGTCGGGGCCCGGGCCGCCCTCCTCCTTCGGGTGACGCGCCTGGGTCTGGGCGTAGAGGTAGACCGGCTCCTCCGGCGTGCCGGCGACCGCGTCGAGCAGGCTGCGGCCGCGCGCGCCGGTGACCGGTAGGTCGGCGGCGTGGAGGAGCGTCGGCAGCACGTCGATCCCGCGCGCGAGCGAGTCGACCGAGGCGCCACCGTGCTCCCCGCCGGGGAGCCGCAGCAGCAGCGGCACGCGCAGCGTCTCCTCGAAGAGGAACGGGTCGTGCGTGTACCAGACCGAGTCGCGCTCGCGCAGCGTCTCGCCGTGGTCCGACGTGACCACGATCACGGTGTTCTCGAACAGGTCGAGGTCGCGCAGCCCGTCGAAGAGCGCGCCGAGCGCGCGGTCGGCGTACCACACGCCCGAGTCGTAGCGCGCGTCGACGAAGTCCCAGGCCTCGTCGGGCAGTCCCAGCTCGGCGCGGCGCGAGGGCTTGGTGTTGTAGTAGCGCTCGGTGCGGCCGACCTCGACGTCCTCGTAGCTGCCGAAGCGCGTCTCCTCGAAGGCGAACGGCTCGCGCTGGACGTACTTCTGCACCAGCTTCCAGTTGCGGTAGGCGTAGGGCCGGTGCACGTCCCACAGGTGCACCCACGCGGCGAACGGCTCGCCGGTATCGCCCGCCTGTTCGGCGAAGCTCAAAAAGCCCTCGACCGTGTCCTCGGCCGGCTCGAAGTAGCGCTTCTGCACCTCGTCGAAGCCGCGCTCCAGATCGTTGAGCGAGAGCGACGGGTGGTTGTAGAACGCGCCCGTCCGCCAGCCCTTGGCGCCGAAGCGCTCGGCGTAGGTCCGGGCCTCAGGCGCCAGCTTCATACCCCAGGCGAGCACGCCGTGCTCCTCGGTGTGCAGCGAGGTGAAGAGCGAGGCGTGCGACGGCGCGGTGAAGGGCGCCTGCGAGTAGGAGCGCTCGAACAGCACCGCCTCCTCGCGGAAGCCGTCCAGCTCGGGCGAGGTGTCGCGGTCGCAGCCGTAGCAGCCCAGCCGGTCGGCGCGCAGCGTGTCGACGGTGATCAGCAGCACGTTGGGCGGGCCCTCGACCGTCCCGCCGCCGCCGCACGCACCCAGCGCCGTCAGCGCGAAGAGGAGTGCGAGACGCCTCATCGCGACGCCTCCCACTCGGCGCGCGGGTCGCGCCCCGGAGCGCCGCCGCGCGTGTCGTACACGTACACCGCGTGCCCGATGTTGAGGAACGGCTCGTAGTCGCGCAGCCACGCGAACTCCTCCGCTTCGCGGTAGTAGTCGACGGCGTGCACCGCGACGATAGCTTCGGTGGGCCCGCCGTGCGGGCGCGCGTGCTCGAGTCCGAAGGCGGCGGGGTCGGCCATGGTGTAGGGACGATAGACAAGCCCACCCGCAGCGTCGACCTCGTCGCGGTAACGCGCGTACCAGCGCCCGACCGCGCGCGCGTCCTGGCCCCAGTCGTCGCCGACCACGCTGATGCGCGGGCCGCCGCGCGGGCCGCCGCCGAGCAGGTTGTAGTACATGAGCTCGTCGGGGTGGATCCACGCCGACTCGACCAGCGCCAGGAGGGCGAGCGGCCACGCGACCTTGGGTAGAGCCGCGAACGCGCGCGCCGCGAGCACGGCCAGGAACGGATAGAGCGGCAACAGGTAGCGCACGCCCAAGAGCGCCTTGCCGGTCGAGAAGGCGTAGAAGAGCGCCAGCGGCATGCCGAGCAGCGCCAAGGCCGACAGCAGCGTCCAGCCCGGCGCACCCTCCGCCTTGCGCAGCGGCACGAAGCCGAGCACAAGCCCGAGGGCGAAGAGCGCCAACGCTCCGAGCGGGTTCTTGATGCCCATCACCACCGCGTAGTACTCGGGGTGTGGATTGCCCTCCCCGAAGTCGCGGCCGGGCAATAGCGTGCGACCGCGGAAGTAGCTCCCGTGCCCGATCTTGCCGTGCGCGAGGGTCTGGTCGAGGCCCTTGAGCGACGACAGGAGCGGGATCGGACGCGCGTCGCCGAAGATCCCCGACGTGAGCGTCTTCATCCAGCCGTGGTAGAAGATCGTGCGGTCCCAACTCTCGCCGCGCGTGTCCTCGAACAGCCGGCGCCAGCCAGCGTCGTCCGGCGCGCTGCGCCCCGCGAGCGCCGCCAGCGTGCGGTGGCGCTCGTCGGCCGCGAGCCGCTCGGGCGGGAGCGAGAGCACGGCCTCGAAGGCGCCCGTCCTCAGCTCGCCCGGGCCGCCCTCGAGCGCCCGCAGCCCCGCCGCGGCGCGCGGCGCCGACGCGGGGCTCGCGAGGCCGCCGACCAGCAGCTGCACCGCCGCCGCCAGGCTCGGTGCGTCGCCGACGCGCGCGCACTGCGCGGCGTCGGCGCCGGCGTCCGCGAGCGCCGCGGCGAGCTCATCCGGCGCGACCGCGCGCGGCGGGATGTCGCGCACGTAGAAGTCCGAGCCCCAGGCGGCGTTGATGCTCTTGGCCTCGAAGCCGTACCCCGCCGCGAACACGCCCAGGCCGCCGAAGAGCGTGAGCACGAGCGTCGCCAGCGGCCGCAGGCTGCGTCCGCGCAGCGCCGCGAAGCACGCCAGCCCGACGAAGGCCGGCCCCAGCATCAGCGCCGTCAGCTTGGCCAGGTGCGCCAGCCCAAACAGCACCGCCGCGAGCAGCGTGCGCCCCCACGAGGGCCGCTCGAGGGCCGCCAGGAAGGCCAGGACCGCCGCGAAGAGAAACGGCATCACGCCCGCGTCGAGCGACACCAGCCGGCCGTGCGCCAGCACGCTTGGGCTGAGCCCGAAGAGCACCACCGCCCCCGCCCCGGCGCCGGGCCCGAAGCGCCGGCGCGCCTCGAAGAACACCAGCGCCGTGGTGGCGAGCGTCAGCAGGCACACCGGCAGCCGCGCCAGGAACAGGTTGCGGTCCAGGTCGTCGCCGTGCCGCTGGTAGAAGAAGGCGACCGGGAAGTTGCGCGACAGGAGCGCGTTGTCCGGCATCTCCGCCCCCGCCAGCACCAGCGGTGCCCCGACCAGGTACTTGATCAGCGGCGGGTGCTCGCGGTTGAGGCCGAACTCTCCCTCCTCCAGGTACGCCACCCCGCTCGCGGCGTAGAAGTGCTCGTCGAAGGTCGGCCCCACGCGCCAGGCGCCGGCGACGAGGAGGATCGCCTGCAGGAGTGCCGCCGCCAGGGCGAGGCGATCTCCCGAGGCTAGGGTCCCGAGCTTCATGGCCGGAACCCTATCAAGCGGGCGCCGGTCGAAGTACCTTCTCGCGGCAGAGCCCCGCGCCCCCATGACCGAAGATCGGCCTCCCGAGAGCTCCCCCGCCCCCCCCGCCTCGCCCCCCTCGCCGTCGGCGCCGCGGGTGATCTGCACCGTTCCGACCTACAACGAGGCCGAGAACATCGTCGAGCTCGCCCGCGAGCTCTGCGCCCTGGGCGAGAACTTCGAGGTCCTGGTGATCGACGACGACTCACCCGACGGGACGTCGAAGCTGGTCGCCGAGGCGGCCAAGAGCGAGCCGCGGCTCCACCTTCTGCATCGAACCGAGGACCGCGGCCGCGGCGCGGCCGGACGCGACGGGTTCGTCCGCGCGCTCGAGATGGGCGCCGACGTCGTAGTCGAGATGGACGCCGACTTCTCGCACCAGCCGAGCTTCATCCCCGAGATGCTGCGGCGCCTGGAGCAGCCGGCGGCGAAGGGCGGCGAGGTCGGGCTGGTCCTCGGCTCGCGCGGCGTGGCCGGCGGGAGCGACGCCGACCGCGGCATCCTGCGCCAGTGGGTCACGGTGCTGGCGAATTCCTACATCCGCGTGCTGCTCGGCCTGCCGGTGCGCGACTGCAACTCGGGCTTCCGCTGCTGGCGCGCGTCGACGCTGCGGGCGATCCGGGTCGAGGACACCTTCTCGAAGGGGCCGGCGATCGTGCAGGAGCTCTTGTTCAAGACCGCGCGCGAGGGCATCGGCATCGCCGAGATCCCGATCGACTTCGTCGACCGCGTGCGCGGCGAGTCGACGCTCAACATGCGCATCCTGATGCAGGGCTACACCACCGTGCTCAAGCTGCGGTGGATGTCGATGCGGGGGAAGATCTAGGTGACGTCCGAGGCCGCAGGCGGCCGCGAGCGGACCGCACGCCTGGCGCTCCTCGCGCTGGTCGTCGTCGCGCCGCTGGTCTACCTGCCGCGCGTGCTCTTCGGCGAGCCGACCGAGCTGCCCGCCGCCACGCCCCCGGCCTGGACGCACCTGGTCGTCGTCACGGTCGGAGGCTGGCCGGGCCTGGCGCAGTCGCTCGACGACGAGGACCTCGCCGCCTTCGACCGCCGCGCCAGCCGCGTCGCGGCGGTGTTTGCTCCATCGGCGTCGCGGGCGGCGAGCGCCGCGAGCCTGTGGACCGGGCGCTACCCGCGCAGCCACGGCGTGATGAACGACGGGCTGGCGCTCGGGGAGGGCGTGTGGACGCTCGCCGAAGCCGCGCGCGCGGCCGGCACGACCACCGCGGCGTTCCTGACCGAGCCCTTCGTCACGCGCTCGGGGATCGGCGGCTTCGAGACGGTGCGTGAGGCCGAGCCAGAGGCGTGGAGCGCGCTCGTCGACGAGGCGGCCGCGCTGCTCGAGGAGAGCGTCGGCGAGCGCGTCCTCATCTGGGTCCACCTCGCGGACGCCGGCCCCGACTCCGGCGTCTCGGTCGGCGACGCGCTCGCGCGGCTGACCGCGGCCCTGGAGGCGAGCGACCGCGCTCCGGAGACCGCCGTCGCGCTCGCCCTGCTGGCGCGCGGGCTGGGGCCGGACGCGCCGCCCCCCACCACGATCGACCCGCTCGGCGGACCGCTCTGGGTCGCGCTGCCGGGCGCGCTCAACGTCGGTCGGCGCGGCGACGCGCGCCTGTCGCTGGTCGACGTACCGGGCACGCTGCTGCTGCTGCTCGGCCTGCGCCCGCCGGCCGAGGCGCCGCTCTCGTCGCGCGGCGACGTGCTGTGGAACGCGCTGCGCGGCGGCGGCGGCGCGCCCGGCGTGGTCGTGCAGGGCGAGCGCGACGTCTGGCGCCGGGGGGACGAGCGCGTCGTGCTCGACGCCGCCGGTACGGCGCGCGCCGAGCGCCGCGTCGATCGCGCGTGGACCGCGCTGGGTGGCGAGGAGGCGCAACGGCTGCTCGCCGAGGCGCGCCGCGTGGCCGAGGAGATCACCGCGATCCGCACCGCGCCGCGGCCGGCGGGACCGCGCTGACCCGCTCTCGTCGGCGACGGCTACGATAGGGGCGCGTTCCCTCTTCCCCCGAGAACCGGAGCTCGTCCCATGCGCATGGTCCCGCTCGCCCTCGTCCTCTTCGCCTCGGTCCCGCTCGCCCAGGAGCGCCTGTGGGTCGTCGACGACGGCCCGTACGCCGCCGACTTCGCCCAGATCCAGGACGCGGTCGACGCCGCCTCCGACGGCGACGCGATCCTGGTGCGGCCGGGCACGTACTTCGGCTTCGACGTCGTCGCCAAGGGGCTGACGATCTTCGCCGAGGAGCTCGGCACGGTCGAGCTGCCCGACGTCTTCTCCTCCACCGCGATCGAGGTCTCGAACCTGCAGCCCGGTCAGGTGGTCGTGATCCGCGGCATCGAGATGCGCCGCGTGCAGGACGACGACCTCGACACCGAGGCGACGATCGCGCTGAACGACAACCTCGGGTTCGTGCTGTTCGAGGACTGCGACGTGTCGTCGACCGGTTCGATCACGATCCAGCCCGCGGGCCGCGCGCTGCGCGTGCGCAACAGCGCGGGCGTCGCGGCGGTGCGCTGCGTGCTCTTCGGTGGGGTCTACTCGCTCAACTCCGAGGTCTCGCTCTACGAGTCCTTCCTCGTCGGCCCGCGCGGCGACGACTGCTCGCCGCCGCTGGTGGCGACGCCCGGCCGGCCGGCGATGGAGATCGACGAGGGACGCGCGTTCCTCGCCGGATGCACGCTGATCGGCGGCAAGGGCGGCGACGGCTACGCGTTCACCAACTGCTGCCCCGCGGAGGGCGACGTGGCGCTCCGGCTCGACGCGGGCGCGCCCACGGTGCACGTGCTCGATACCGAGCTGAACGGGGGCGCCCCCGGCAGCGAGGTGGACTGCGGCATCCCGGACGCTCCCCCCACCGAGGTGGTGAGCGGCACCGTGATCGACGTGCCCGGCACGCTCGGCTCGGGCTACGTCCGCGCCCTCGGCGTCGAGGGCGAGCTGCTGCGCTTCGTGCAGGAGGGCGAGCTCGGCGCGCTGGTCTTCGTGGGCCTCTCGACGCAGCCGCTGCCGCTCTACTTCCCGCCGCTCGGATTGCTGCTGCCGAACCTCCTGAGCGCCGTCGATCTGCCGCCGGTCGGCCCGCTGGGCACGGGCCCGGCGTACACCGACGTGCCGGTGCCCGCGCTGCCCGCCGGGCTGACGGGGCTGGAGCTCTACACGCAGACCTACCTGCTGACCCCCGCCGGCGTGGGCACGCTCGGCGCGCCGAGCGTCTCCGTGCTCGCCGACCTGCGCGATCCCAGCACCGGCGACTGCGACACCGACGGCACCGGCGACCTGTGGCAGATCCTGCAGGGCGAGCTGCTCGATGACGACCTCGACGGCGAGCCGAACCTGTGCGAGACGACCACGCGCCTCTACGTCGACGACGACGCGCCCGGCGACCCGGGACCGGGCAACCCGCTGATCTCCGACCCGGCCGAGGACGGAACGCTGCAGCATCCCTTCGACTCGCTGCAGGAGGCCGTCGACGCCAGCGTCGCCGCGCCCTACACCGTGGTGCTGGTCGCCGACGGCACCTACACCGGCGCCGGCAACCGCGACGTCGACTTCGGCGGCCGCGAGCTGACGATCCGCAGCGCCGGGGGCCCCTCGGCCTGCATCATCGACGCGCAGAACTTCGGGCGCGCCTTCGTCTTCGAGAGCGGCGAGACCTATCGCTCGCGGGTGTCGGGCTTCACGATCCGCAACGGCCTCGCTTCGGGCGGCGGCGGCGCGATCCGCATCGACGAGTCCGATCCGACCATCGAGAACTGCGTGTTCCTCGACAACGACACGGTGAGCTCCGTGGGAGCCCACTTCGGCGGCGCGATCTGGGCCGAGGACTCGCGCTCGTTGATCCGCGGCTGCACGTTCCAGAACAACACCGCCAAGTGGCACGGCGGCGCGATCTACTTTGAGAGCGATCTGTCCTACCCGTCGGGCGATTACCCCGACGACGCGATCCTCGAGGACTGCCTGTTCGTCGGCAACTCCGCGGGCCTGGACGGCGGCGCGCTCGGCGCGAGCTTCGGCACCGGCGGAGCGGTGATCCGCGGCTGCACGTTCCTCGACAACGTCGCCGCCGCCGAGGGCGGCGCGCTCGAAGCCGACGCGCCGATGGTCGTGGAGAGCTGCTACTTCTCCGGCAACGAGGCCGGCCAGGAGGGCGGCGCGATCCACGCCTTCGGCCCGATCACGGTCTCGGGCTGCACCATCGAGGGCAACCAGGCGGTGCTCGGCGGCGGCATGCACTCGGTCGCCTCCTCGGGCCTGATCGACCGCTCGATCCTGTGGGGCAACGTCGCCACGGGCTCGGCGACCGGCCAGCAGCTCTCCATCGCGGCCTTCGACGACACGCTGAACGTCCGCTACAGCGACGTGCAGGGCGGCGAGGCCGGCGTGGACGTGCCCGGCACCAGCGAGCTCTTCTGGGAGGAGGGCAACTTCGACCTCGACCCGCTCTTCGCGGGGCCCGGCGATCCGCACCTCCTGCCGGGCTCGCCGTGCATCGACGCGGCGGACCCGGGCTACGTGCCGCCGCTCCTCACGCGCGACCTCGACGGCGGACCGCGCCGGGAGGGCGCCACCGTGGACGTGGGGGCCGACGAGGTCTCGCTTCCGTAGGACGGTCGAGCCCGGGGCCGGTTGGCATTACCCTGGGGAGCGCCATGGCACACCACGCGCTCCCCGGACTCTTCCTCTCCGCCCTGGGCCTCTCGCTCTTCGTCGCGCCGGCCGCCCCCGTCGAAGACCATCCCTCGGAGGTCAGCCGCGTGCTGGCCGCCTACGCGCCCGAGGTGTCGGAGCGCTCCCCCGCCGCGATGGCGGGCGCGGCTCAGGCGCTGCTCGACGCGCTCGACGAGGACCACCACGACGACTGCGCCCACCCGCTGGAGAGCGACGAGCGCGGCAAGTGGACCAACGTCCCGCCGCGGATGGACGACGCCGGCCTGCGGCTGGGCGACCTCGACGAGGCCAACCTGAAGCTGGCCTGCGACCTGCTCGCCACGTGCCTCAGCGACACGGGCTACGCCAAGGTGCGCGACATCCTGCTGGCCGACGACCTGCTGCTGCCCGAAGGCAAGCCGCGCCCGGGCTTCGGGGCCGAGAACTACTGGCTGCTGGTCTTCGGCACGCCGTCCGCGGACGGACGCTGGGCGCTGCAGCTCGACGGACACCACATCGCGGTGAACCTGACCTTCGACGGCGAGCAGGTGTCGATGTCGCCCTCGTTCATCGGCACCCAGCCCGCGCGCTACGAGCGCGGCGACGCGACCATCGAGCCCCTGCGCGGCGAGGTCGAGGCCGCCTTCGCGCTGCTCGAGTCGCTCGACGACGGCCAGCGCGCGGACGCGATCGTCAGCGACCGCCGCGGCCGCATCGCCGCCGGACCGGGCCAGGACGGCGTGGTGCCCGCGCCCGCGGGGCTCCCCTGCAGCCGTCTCAACGAGGTGCAGCGCGTGCGCCTGATCGGGCTCCTCCGACACTACGTCGCCGGCCTGCCCGAGCCGCACGCCACGGCACGCCTGCTCGAGCTCAAGGGCGAGATCGACCGCATGCACTTCGCGTGGAGCGGCGGGCGCAAGCAGCCGGGCGACGTCTCCTATCGCCTGCAGGGGCCGTCGGTAATCATCGAGTACGCCTGCCAGGACCTCGGCGGAGACCCGCTGCAGCACCTGCACTCGATGTACCGCGATCCGAGCAACGAGTACGGGGCGGGGTTCGAGAGCCGCTAGTCAACGAGGAGGCGCCGGTGAGCCCGAGAGAGACAGATTCTCCGGGCTCCTCCGAACTCCTGCGCATCGGCGGAGCTATCCCTGATGAGTGCCTCATCCTGAACCGCAGTCCGCGACCGCCGGGTTGGAGTCCGGCGAGCTGCTTGAAGAGCTCGCCTGGCTCCAGGGGCTCGCGCGCCGACTTGTGGGCGACCGGGCTCTCGCCGAGGACCTGGTCCAGGAGACCTGGCTCGCCGGCCTGAGGCGCTTTGGACGCGGCAGCCTGCCGCCGCGCGACTGGTTGCTGTCGAGGCTGCGTTCGAGCGCCTGGAATCGCCGCCGGTCGGAGCGCCGGAGGGCGCGGCGCGAGGAGGGTAGCGCGCGCCGCGATGCCGAGCCCTCGGCGGGCGAGTTGGTGTTGCGCAGCGAGGCGCAGCGGACGCTGCTGGCGGCCGTGCTCGAGCTTCCAGAAGAGCTGCGGGACCCGCTGCTGATGCGCTTCTCGGGGGGCTTGAGCGTGACCGAAATCGCCGCGCGCCAGGGCTGTGCGAAGAGCACGGCGAGCGGGCGCATCGAGCGCGGTCTGCAACTCCTGCGTGAGCGCCTCGGGGCCGCCGGCGGCGGGGCGGCGTGGAGCTCTTGCCTGTCGCTGGCCAGCCTGCCGGGGCCTGCCCTTCCCCATGCCCCACACGGCCTTTGGAGCACGTTCCTCTTGAGCAAGTACCTCAAGCTCGTCGCGGCGACCGCAGCTCTCCTGCTCGTGATCGTCGTCGGGCGCGGCGGCATCGCACGGCTCGTCGGGGGCGGCGGGCAGTCCCGTTCCAACGAGCCCCAAGCGGCCTTGGTGCCGAGCCTCGCGCAGGCGCCCAACCCCGCGGCCCAGCCCCGGGAGCCCGCCGAGCTCGCGCCCGAACCGGCGCGGCGCTCCATCGATCAGGGCACCCCGCCCGCCGCCCTCACAGCGCTCCAGGACTACGTCCTCAGCGGCACCGTCACGCACGTCGATGGTGCGCCCTTCCCCGGGGTCGCGGTGCGGATGCTGGCGGGGGAACGGGAGCGCAAGCGGAGCCTGAGCCAGGCCGACGGCAGCTTTGAGCTGCGGCTCTCACCGAAGGAGCTGCGGGAGCTCGCCGACGCCAGCTTCCTGCGCGCACGCATCGTCGCGGCCGGCGACTACGAGCGGCGCGAGGTGGAGTTCTCCGACTCCGACAACGCCGACTATCCCCTGCCCCGCAGCGGTTCCACCGATCGGCTCGCGGCCCTGCGCCTGCCGCCTGCTAGCGGGATCGAGGGGCGGGTGCGCGACGAGCGGGGAGCCGCGGTCGCGGGAGCCACCGTCTGGCTCTCCATCTCCGATCCAAGGCAGAGCGACGGAGTCGCCAGCTACAGCGGTCCCACGGGTCCCGTCGAAGCCCAGACCGACGACCTGGGCGCGTTCCAGCTCCTCGGTGTTCCGCCCGGCGACTACCTGATTGAGGCGGAGCACCGGCTGTACGAGGCGATGCGCCTGCCGGTCTCGGTTTCCTGCGCGCTGGGCGAGCGCACGCGCGACGTGGAGTTGGAGCTGCACCGCGCCCAGCTGCTCACCGGGCGCGTCGAGGACGCCGCCGGCCAGCCCTTGCCCGACGTCTACGTCATCGGAGTGGACGACGCCGGTCGCAGCACGGTGCAGAGCGGCCCGGACGGCCGCTTCGAGCTACCCCTGCGCACGGGCGGCCCGGTGGACCTGCAGGTCTACGGGAGCGGCCGTGAGCTGGTCAGCCCGTCGCTCGAGCGGGGCTTCTCCGCGGCGGACAGCAGCCTGGTGATCGTGATGCGTCCGCTGGAAGCGACGACCGTCTTTCAGCTGATCGACGCCCTCAGTGGCGAGCCGGTCACCAGCGCCGCCTGCGAGCTGCGGGTCGCCGCGGCCGAGGACAGGCTTACGAGCTTACGCCACGAGACCCTGGGAGCGCCGCGGGAGCGCCCGGACGGCCTCGTGCGCAGCCAGGCCGTCGACGGGGAGGACGTCTTGCTGGTCGAAGCTCCGGGCTACGCCCGCCATGCGGTCCGGGTCGCGCATACCTCCAGCCGCGCGCCGCACCAGTTCGTCGAGCTGGAGCCAGCCGGGGGCCTTCGGGGCCGGGCCTTCGAGCGCGGGGTGCCTCTGGGAGGAGCGCGGGTGCGGCTGCACGGAGCCAGGTTCAGGCTCAACAAGCCGCGCCTCTTGTGGCGCGACGGCAGCCTCGCCGAGGCCCCCGGCTCCGACCTGCAACCCAGCAAGCTCGGCTACACCGTCTACGGACACAAGCCGGTCGTGGGCCTGGACGGACCACCTCCCACGCACCGCTACCTGCCATGGTCCGGCGTCCTGGCGGCCACGCGCACGGATGCCGAGGGCCGCTTCGCGGTCAACGCGGTCGTGGAGGGACCGACCTACCTCTCCTGCGAGAACGACGCGGGCATCGGCGCCCTGTTCTTCTTCGAGGGCGAGCCGACGAACGACGGCCAGGACCTCGGCGACCTGCGGGTGCCCGAGGGCGCCAGCGTGAGCGGGTTCGTCGACCTGGGAGGAGCGCCGCGGGGGCGCCGGCTGCGGGTTGAGGTCGACACACCTGAACGCTCGGTCGAGGTCTCGGCGTCCGGCGAATTCCACCTCACCGACCTCCCTCCGGGTGACCTGTACCTGGACGTTGAGGAAGTAGGCGCGCGGGACGAGCCGTACCTGGCCTTCCCACCGTCGTTCCACCTGCGGCTGCTCCCCGGGGAAGAGCGCCGGGTCGTGCTGCCCCTGGCTGGCTGGCTCGCCTGCCGCCTCGAGGCCTCCGTGACCCTGAGCGGCCGGCCCTGCCGGCGCGGAGCGAAGCTGCTCGTGCGTCCCACCGGCTCGGGCCTGTCCTTCGTCCGCGCGCGCGGAGCCACCGATTCCAAGGGCAGGATCGAGGATCATCTGGCGGCGCGCGGGCTGTGCGATGTGCAGCTGCACCTGCCCCAGACCGGGGCCTGGCCCGTCCGGCTGCAGGGCGAGCGGCTGCTGGACCTCCAACCGGGCGCCCTGCTGCGCGAAGCGCTCGACTTCCCCTCCTGCCGGCTCACGCTGAGCCTGCGCAACGCGGCACCAACCGGCTCCGCGACTCACCTGGATCTAGCGCTAGAGCCCCTCGGCGGTGAGCTCGCCCCGCAAACGATCCGCCACATCCGCTTCGCGCCCAGCGCCGAGGACGCGGCGCTGTGGTCGAGCGCACCCCTGGAAATCAGTCCGGGCGAGTACACCGCCTCCCTGGAGAGCCACCTCCCGCCGTCCGCGGATCAGGCGCCTCCGAGGGAGACGCTGGCTCGCAGCGTCTTGAGGCTGCCGCCCGGCGGCGAGCTCAGCGTCGAGCTGGATCGAGACGCCGGTCGTCGGTAGCCGCGGATCCGAGAGCGGGCTCCGGAAGGCCGCGCCCGGCTTTCGGAGGGGCGCGAATCCGAGGATAGCCCGCGGCAACTGCGCGGGGCAAGCCGGGGCACCGGCCCGAAGTCCTCACAAGATCGTGAGTCAGACTCGTCCGGTTTGCTTTGTGGTCCGAGCCTTGGGAGTGCCGACCCCGCAGGCGACCCTGAGCGGGTCGTCGCGGACGGCGGCGCTCGCAAAGTGCGGCCATAAAGCAACCTGGGCGAGTCCTGCCGCGAGCTTGTGAAGATCTGGGCTAGAGCGCTTCGACCCGCTGCCACTCGGCGCGCGAGCGCAGTACGCAGTCCTCGATCGACAGGCCGCCGAACCAGTTGCCGGTGAGCGCGAGCGCGCCGCCTTCGAGCGCCGCGTCGACGCGCGCGACGACCTCCGCGTGCCCGAGGACCGGCGACGGGAGCACCGAGCGCTTCCAGGCAACCGCCTCGAACGCGTCGGCCGCCACGCCGAGCACCTCGCACGCCCGCGCGACGGCCGCGTCGCGTCCGGTGCCGGCGCGGAAGTGGAAGGTGAAGGCGCGTCGCTCGGGATCCGCGACGACGTCGCGCGTGACGACCGAGTGGAAGCGGTCGCCGCGCGGGATCAGGAAGGTCGCGTAGGGGACGTCGACGCGCTCGGCGCGGAGCGCGAGGCCCAGGCTCTCGATCTCGGTCTGCGCCAGGCCCGCGAGCTCAGCCGCGAGCTGTGGGAAGGCTCCGGCGAGAAGCTCGCCCGCGGTGCGCGGCGGCGTCGCCACCGCGAGCACCGGCGCAGCGATGCGGGTGCCGTCGGCGAGCACGACCGCGAAGCCATCGGCGGCACGCTCGACGGACGTGGCCGCGCAGCCGCAACGCGCCTCGATGCCCGGGTGGGCGAGGGCGAGCTCCACCAGGCGCTCGACGCCGCCCTTCAGCGTGAAGCTGCGCATCACGTCCTCGCGCCGCTCGCGCTTCTTGAAGAGCATGTCGGCGGGGAAGTCGTCGGCCCGCTGGGACGGGACGGCGGACAGCAGCGGGCCCAGCACGTTCTCGTAGTTGGTCGGGCCGACGAGGCGCGAGTAGTGCGAGCGCACCGAGTGGCCAGCGGGCTTCGCCTTGCGCCAGCGCGGGACGCAGCGCAGCAGCTCGCCGAGGCGGAAGAGGCGCAGGAGGAGGCCCAGGTTCTTGCCCTTCCGCACGCGGTTCCCGTCGAGGAAGCGCAGCACGGGCTTGCCGCGCTCCTGCAGCACGTCGAGCGAGCCGGCCGCCTCGATCAGCTCCAGCGTCGCGCCGTAGGAGTTGTAGAGCGTGTGCGCGCCCAGCTCGAACCAGAAGCCCGAGCCTGAGCGCTCGGTGCGCAGGCAGCCGCCGGGGCGCTCGTCGGCATCGAGCACCAGCACGCGCCGGCCGGCGCGGGCCGCTTGGAACGCGAAGCTCGCGCCGCTGATGCCGCCGCCGAGGACGACGACGTCGTGCGGCTGGTTGGCGTCCATCGATACGCGCGGCGCGTCAGTCGTCGCCGCGCTCCTCGGCCTTGCGCGCCTTCTCGGCCTCGCGCTCGGCGTCGCGGGCGCGGCGCTCTTCCTCGAAGGGCTCGACCTGGGGCACCGCCTCGCCGTAGATCCAGGCCTGGAAGAAGGCCTCGAGCTCGGCGCCGCTCATCTCCTCGGCGATCGCGCGGAGCTGCGGGGTCGTGCCCACCGAGTCGGCGTAGCGCTCGTTCCACGCGCGCAGCGTCTTGAAGAAGGCCTCGTCGCCGATCTCTAGTCGCAGCGCGTGCAGCGCCCAGGCGCCGCGCATGTAGACCGACATGCCGAAGATCTGCGGGCCGGTGTCGCCGGGCGGGCCGACCTCGGCGCGGTGCAGCATCGAGTAGGTCATCTTGGTGCGCTTGGCGAGCGCCTCGGCGCCCCCCTTGTGCTCCTGCCACAGCCACTCGGCGTAGGTGGCGAAGCCCTCGTTGAGCCACAGCTCCTCCCAGTTGGCCGGGCTGACGTGGTTGCCGAACCACTGGTGCGCGAGCTCGTGCGCCACCGTGCTCTCGCTCGTGCCGCGCGAGTAGACCGGCAGGGTCTGGGTCTCTAGGGCGCCGCCGAGCTGGTCGCGCGCGAGCACGCCGCCGTAGCACTCGAAAGGGTAGGGTCCGAACAGCTCGCTGAAGTGCTCGAGCATCTCCCCGGTCGCCGCGAAGGCCTTGCGCGCGCGGGCGCGTTTCTTCTCGTCCTTCTCCTTGTAGAAGTAGTGCCGCAGCGGGAGCCCGCCCGGCCCCTCGGACACCTCGACGTCGAACTCGCCGATGCACACGGTGGCGAGGTAGCTCGCCATCGGGTCGCTCGCGTGGAAGGCGTAGGTGGTGCGGCCGTCCTTCTCGGACTCGTCGACCAGCAGCCCGTTCGCCGCCGCGACCCAGGGCTCGTCGACGGTGATCGCGATCGACCACGTTGCCTTGTCGGTCGGGTAGTCGTTGCACGGCACCCAGCCGCGCGTGCCCGAGGGCTCGGACATGACGTACACGCCGCTCTTGCGCCGCATCCAGCCGATGCCGCCCGGCACGAAGGGCACGCCGGGGTCCTTCACCGCCTGCGGCTCGCCCGCGTAGGTCACGCGCACGCGGAACTCCGCGCCTTCAGCGATCGGCGCCGGCGGCGTGATGATCAGCTCGCCTTCTTCGCGCGCGAAGGTCGCCGGCTGGGCGTCGACCTCCACCACGCCGACCTCGGGGCCGAGGAAGTCCAGGTGGAAGGCGGAGAGCGCGTGCGTCGCCGTGGCGGTCAGCACGAGCTCGGCCGCGAACGTGTCGGCCTCCATGTCGACGTCGAGGTGGACGTCGTAGTGGAGCGCGTCGTAGCCGCCGTTGCCAAGCAGCGGGTAGTAGCGATCGCCCAGCCCCGCGGTGCCGGCGCGCGGGGCCTCGTCCTGGGGGGCGGCCAGGGCCAGCAGGGTGGTGAGGAGGATCTGCATGGGCGGATCGTAGCCCTCCCGGGTCGCGCTCCCCGCCCTCGCGGGCGAGAATCGACCCAACCTTTTCCTGCATTCGTTTCGGAGGCGGCGGGATTCACCCGGGTGGAGACCAAAGCCGCCTATGGACCAACGACCGCCGACCGTGCCGATTCCCTCCGAGCTGCTCCTCGCCCACGCCGGGTCCCTGCGGACCCTGGCGCGGCGCATCCTCGGGGATGAGGCGGCGGCCGAGGACGTGGTCCAGGAGACCTGGGTCGTCGCGCTCGAGCGCCCGCCGGGGCGCCGCGAGCGACTGCCCGGCTGGCTCGGAACGGTCGCCCGCACCCTGGCGCTGAAGCGCCTGCGCGCGGACGGCCGGCGGCGCGAGCGCGAGGAGCGGGCGGCGCGCGGCACGCGCCTGCCGAGCACCTCGGACACGGCGGAGAAGCGCCAGGCGCTGCGGCGGATGACCGACGCGGTGCTCACCCTGGAGGAGCCGTACCAAACGGCCATCCTGCTGCGCTTCTTCGACGGTCTCCCGCCGCGCGCGATCGCGCAGCAGCTGGACGTGCCGGTGGCGACGGTGAAGAGCCGCGTCGCCCGCGGGCTCGACCGGCTGCGCGCGCGCCTGGAGGAGGACGCCCGCCGCGACGGGACGACCCTCCGCCGCGCGCTGGCGTTCCTCACGGGTCCGGCGCCAGTGGCGGCGCCGGTGGAGACTCCGCACGGATCGGGATCCGCGGCCGCGGCCGCGGGGGCAGGGGCGTTGTTGATGGGAGCGCAGGTGAAGGGTGTCGCCGCGGTGGCGGCGGCGGTGCTGGTGGGGACGTTCGCGTGGCAGGGGCTCGGCGGCCGCGCCGTGGAGCCGACGCGGCCGGACGCGGTCGAGGAGCGCGTGGCGGCGCGGCCCGACGCGGTGCTGAAGGAGGTGCCGGTCGAGGAGCTCGCCGCAGACGCGCGCCAGCCCGAAACGCGCCGCGAGGCCGCGGCCGCCTTCGAGCAGGAGCTCGTCGACGCGACCGAGCCCGCGGCCGAAGACCCGTATCTGTTCGAGCTCGAAGGCATCGTGCTCGACGACTACGACCTGCCGCTCCCGGGCGCGCAGCTCTACGCGGGACCGATCGGGGTGGGGCTCAACCACCTCGGCGAGGCCGACGAGAGCGGTCGCTTCCGCTTCTCGTGGCGCGGCGACCGCTCCGGCCTCGAGCTCGCCGTCGCCGCGCGCGACGGCGGCGCCTGGTCGGGGCTGCGGCGGATCGCGCTGCGCGACGGGCGGAGCTCGGTCGCGCTCCAGGTCACCGAGTCGCAGGCCTCGGAGCCCACCAGGGCGTCCCTCCTCGTACGCCTCGCCGACGGGCAGAGCGACGGCGACTTCGTGATCGCGTTCGGCCCCGCGCCGCTCCCCTGGCTCAATCGGGCGCCGAGCTTCGAGCCCGACGAGGAGGGCTTCGGCGCCTTCCGCTCGGACTCGCTCGACGGCGGCTGTCCCGGCAAGAGCACGCCCCTGGCGCTGCAGCAGCTGCTCCACCAGCCGGAGTGGAGGAGCACGATCGACCTAGCCGCCCACGGCGGGGCGTTCACCCAGGCGTTGCTCGCGGGCCGACTCGACGAGGTGCTGCCGCCCGCCACACACGCCACCTTCGCCGGCACGGTGACCGACGCCGAGGGCGAGCCCGTGACCGCCGCGCTCGTCGTGCTCGGACGCGAGCCGGGCGGTTCGGAGATCCGCACGGTGACGGGCGAGGACGGCGCGTTCCTCTTCGAGGAGCTCGACGAGGGCACCTGGCACGCGCGGGCCGGCGGCGGCGACCACGGAGTGGCCCTCCGGACCTTCGTGGCCGCGCCGGGACACGCGGAGGTGTGGACCCCTTCGCTCGACCGCGGGGCCGAGCTCGTCGGCCGCCTGGTCCACTCCGGGGACGGCAGCCCGCTCGGCTCCTGGAGGGTGGACGTGCGCTGCGTCGACCCGCCCTACGAGGACTTCGCGCTGTCCGGCGACGACGGTGTGTTCCGGATTCCCAACGCGCCCGACCGTCCGCTGGAGGTCTCCTTCCGGCCCGTCGGCGCGACGCTGCCGGCCGAGGTGGTGCACGGCGTGTGGCCCGGCGGCCGCAAAGAGGAGGTGTTCGAGCTGGACGGCACCGCGGCCAAGCTGGCCAAGGCGCGGCTCGAGGTGCTCGACCACGAGGGCAAGCCGATCGAGGGCGCCGAGGTGCGGCTGTGGAACCTCGACGCCGGGCTCGGGCTGTGGCTCGACTCCCAGGACGAGGGCACCTTCTTCGCCTCCCAGAAGGTCACCGCCGGCCGCTACGGCGTCGAGGTGCGGGTCCCGCGCCGCGAGCCGGTGAGCTTCGGCCCGGTGCACCTCGCGCCGGGCGACGAGGTCGACCTGGGCGTCGTCGATATCGCTCCGCCGGGACGCGCGCACTTCCGCGGCGAGGCGGATGCCGAGGGCGTGCTCGCGCGCTGGCGCTTCGCGCTGTGGCGCCGTGCCGGCGGCGTGCGCACGCAGGTGTTCGCGTTGTCCGAGCACTTCCCGCCGGACCTCGCCGTCGCGGCCGGTGCGTATGAGCTTGAGCTGCTCCCCAACGGAGAGCACGAGGACGTGCAGCGCCTCGCCGAGGCGGGCGAGCTCCCCTCCGCGCGCCGCTTCGAATTCGAGGTGCAGCGTGAGGAGAAGACCCGCACCGAGCTGCAGGTCGGCGCGCAGGAGGTCCGCGCCGCCCCCGCGCCGCCAAGGGCGCCGAAGCCGGCATCCACGGAGCCGCCCGTCGCGAACCTGTCGCAGGAGGAGCTTGCAGCGCTCTTGCGGAAGGCGACCTTCGAACAGCTCGCCTGGCGCCGGGACTGCGCGTCGTGCCACTAGGGCGGGGTCGAAGGGCCCCAGAATCCGGCCGAAAGCCCGCGCAATCGGGGCGGGGCGGCTTCTACAATCCCTGGTTCTAGCCCGAAGAATCAGGAGCCCACGTGACCGACTCCCCCGCCGTCATCCCGGCAGCTCTCCGCCACACCGACACCTTCTCCCGCCGCCACATCGGACCGAACGACGCGGACGTGCAGGAGATGCTGGACGCGCTCGGCCTGACCTCGCTCGACGAGCTGGTCGAGCGCACCGTGCCGGCCTCGATCCGGCTCGACGGCCCGCTCAAACCGTTCACCGCGGGCGAACCACGCGGCGAGCACGAGCTGCTGGCGGACTTCCAGCGGATGGCGGACCAGAACCAGATCCTGCGCTCGTTCCTCGGGATGGGCTACCACGGCACGATCACGCCGCCGGTCATCCAGCGCAACGTGCTCGAGAATCCGGGCTGGTACACGCAGTACACGCCCTACCAGGCGGAGATCTCCCAGGGGCGCCTCGAGGCGCTGCTCGTCTTCCAGACGATGGTGGAGGACCTGACCGGCCTCCCGCTCGCCGGCGCGTCCCTGCTGGACGAGGCGACGGCCGCGGCCGAGGCGATGACGCTGTGCGCGCGCGTGAAGCGCAGGAAGGGCGGCGGCCGCTTCCTGGTCGCCAGCGACTGCCACCCGCAGACGCTGGCGGTCGTGCAGACGCGCGCCGAGGCGCTTGGGATCGAGGTGCAGAGCGCGGCGCCCGAGGCCTTCGACTTCGACGCCGACACCTTCGGCTGCCTGATCCAGTACCCCACCACCGACGGCCGCGTCGAGGACTACGCCGAGCTCTGCAAGCGCGCGCACGACGGCGGCGCGATGGTGGTGTGTGCAACCGACCTCCTGGCGCTGACGCTGCTGCGCCCGCCGGGCGAGTTCGGTTGCGACGTGGCCGTCGGCTCGGCCCAGCGCTTCGGCGTGCCGATGGGCTTCGGCGGCCCGCACGCCGCGTTCCTCGCGACGCGCGACGAGCACAAGCGCCAGATCCCCGGGCGCATGATCGGCGTGTCGCGCGACGCGCACGGCCGGCCGGCGCTGCGCATGGCGATGCAAACGCGCGAGCAGCACATCCGCCGCGACAAGGCGACGAGCAACATCTGCACGGCGCAGGTGCTGCTCGCGATCATGGCGGGCTTCTACGCGGTCTACCACGGGCCCGAGGGGCTTACCGCGATCGCGAAGCGCATCCGCGCGCTCAGCGGCACGCTCGCGGCGGGCCTGCGGCGGCTCGGCCTCGAGGTGCAGGACACGCCCTACTTCGACACGCTGCGCGTCGCGCTCGGCGCGCCGCGCGCCGAGGAAGTGCTCGGCGAGGCGCGTGCGCGCGGCATCAACCTGCGCCACCTGAGCGACGACGCGGTCGGCGTCGCGCTCGACGAGACGACGACGGCGGCGGACATCGAGGCGCTGCTGGTCTCCTTCGGCGGCGAAGCCGCGCGCGAGCACGACCTGGCCGAGCTGGCGGCCGAGGGCGAGGTCGCGCTGCCGGCTCCCCATGCGCGGACGAGCGAGTTCCTCACCCACCCGGTGTTCCACTCGTACCACGCCGAGCACGAGATGCTGCGCTACATCAAGCGCCTCGAGTCGCGCGACCTGTCGCTGACGACCTCGATGATCCCGCTGGGCTCGTGCACGATGAAGCTCAACGCCACGTCGGAGATGCTGCCGGTGACGTGGCCCGCCTTCGGCGCGCTGCACCCGTTCGCACCGCGCGACCAGACGCGCGGCTACTTCGACCTCTTCGGCCGGCTGGAAGCGGCGCTGTGCGAGATCACCGGCTTCGCGGCGGTCTCGCTCCAGCCCAACGCCGGCTCCCAGGGCGAGTACGCGGGGCTGCTCGTCATCCGCGCCTGGCACCGCTCGCGCGGCGACGAGCAGCGCGACGTATGCCTGATCCCGGTGTCGGCACACGGCACCAACCCGGCGAGCGCGGTGCTCGCCGGCATGCGCGTCGTCGCGGTCGCGTGCGACGACCAGGGCAACATCGACGTCGACGACCTGCGCGCGAAGGCCGAGCAGCACGCCGAGAACCTGGCGGCGATCATGGTGACCTACCCCTCGACCCACGGCGTGTTCGAGGAGGCGATCCGCGAGATCTGCGAGATCGTCCACACGCACGGCGGGCAGGTCTACATGGACGGCGCGAACATGAACGCCCAGGTCGGGCTGTGCAAGCCGGGCGACTTCGGCGCCGACGTGTGCCACCTGAACCTGCACAAGACCTTCTGCATCCCCCACGGCGGCGGCGGGCCCGGCATGGGGCCGATCGGCGTGGCCGAGCACCTGGCGCCCTTCCTGCCCGGGCACCCGGTGGTCGCCACCGGCGGCGAGAACGGCGTCGGCGCCGTTGCGGCCGCGCCCTGGGGCAGCCCCAGCATCCTCACGATCTCGTGGGTCTACATCGCGCTGATGGGCGCCGAGGGTCTGAAGCACGCGACCGAGGTCGCGATCCTGAGCGCCAACTACATGGCGCGCCGCCTGCAGGACCACTACCCGGTGCTCTACCGCGGCGCGAACGGGATGGTCGCGCACGAGTTCATCCTCGACCTGCGCCCCTTCGAGCAGTCCGCCGGCGTGACCGGCGAGGACGTCGCGAAGCGGCTCATGGACTTCGGCTTCCACGCGCCGACGATGTCGTTCCCGGTCGCGGGCACGCTGATGATCGAGCCGACCGAGTCGGAGACCAAGGCCGAGCTCGACCGGCTGATCGAGGCGCTGGTGATCATCCGCGGCGAGATCCGCGCGATCGAGGAGGGCGACGCCGACCGCGAGGACAACCCGCTGAAGAACGCGCCGCACACCGCACACGAGGTCACGGCCGAGCGCTGGGAGCACGCCTACGGCCGCGAGGCCGCCGCGTTCCCCGCTCCGTGGGTCCGGGCCTTCAAGTTCTGGCCCTCGGTCTCGCGCATCGACAACGGCTTCGGCGACCGCAACCTGCAGTGCGCCTGCCCGCCGGTCGAGGCCTTCGCGTGGCCCGAGTCGGACGCCGCCGAGGACGACGCCGCGCAGCCGGCGCTCAACGGCGTCTAGGAGCCCGTGATCCGGCCTCCGCGCTCGCTCCGCCCGGCGGCGGAGCCGGCGAGCTCCCGGCGCGGGCTCCTCCGCTGGCTGTGGGCCGCGGCGCTCGCGCTCGTCGCCGCCTGCGGCACCGAGCCGCCGCCGGCGGAGCGCGCGCGCGAGCTCGAGCGCGCGCTCGCCGAGCGCGTCATCGCGTGGGTCGAGTCGGGCGAGCTCGCGCGGCCGAACGACTTCGTGTACGCGGTCGACCTCGGGCAGCTGTTGGCGTGGTCGGCGCTGGCCGGCGAGGAGCGCCTCTACCTCACCCTCCGCGACAGGTGCGCGCGCGAGCTCGTGCTCGACGACGCTTCCGATCCGTACACGCGCGGCTTCGTGGCGTGGAGGCGCGGCTCGGGCGCCGAGGTCCCGCCCGACGCGTCGGGCACCACCGAGGCCCTGCGCGTCGCCGAAGGCCTGTGGCGCGGCGCCGTCGCCTTCGACCGCCCGGCCGACGCCGAGCTCGCGTGGCTCGTGCTCTCGGGCTACGCGCGCCACGCCGCGACCGACGCCGACGTGTGGCTGATCCGCAACTACTTCAACCTCGGCACGCGCGCGTTTGCGACCAACTCGTTCCTGGTCGACTACGCCCCCGACCTCGTGGCGGAGGTGGCGGCCGCGACCGGCGATGCGGAGCTAGCCGAGGTCGCCGAGCGCTCCTACGCGCTGCTCGCCGGCGCGCCCGCGCCGTCGGGGCTGGTCTACGCGGTGGTGCAGCCCGAGCTGTCGACGCTGATGGAGAACGACCTCATCGTCTTCTCCCCCAACGACGTGGTGCAGCTCTCCAACGCGGCGACCGCGGCGCTGTACGGCGTGCGCGGCGAGCCCCACGTCGGGCTCGGCGTGCTCGGCTTCGCCCTCGCGCGCCTGCCGCGGCTCGACAACTCCTACTACGGCCGCACCGGCGAGGTCGCGTCGAAGCGGCGCCCGGGCCTGGAGACGTGGGCGGTGCTGACGCGGCTCGCGGTGGCGCTCGAGCACGACGAGGCGCGCGCGCGGCTCGCGCCGCGCCTCCTGGCGGCCGCCGAGGCGTTCCTCGCAGCCGAGCCGGAGCCGCGGCTCTTCGTGGCCAGCGAGCTGCTGCTGGGGCTGCGCGCGCTGGCCGCCGAATAGCGCCCTCCCCAAACGCAAGCTCGCCGGCTCCCCGCGGTGCGGAGAGGCCGGCGAGCCTTGCAAGCGGTAGCGCTAGGCCACGCGGCGCAGGATGCGCTTGGCCGGCTCTTCGACCGGGGGCGCGAAGGGCTCGTCCTGCCCCACCGGCGCGAGCACCCGGGCCAGGCCGATGGCCTGCTCCGAGGCGAAGTAGCCGATCCGCTCGAGTGCGTCGAGCCGCGAGCAGAGCGCGTCGGCGACCGTGGGCGCGATCTCGTGCTGCGAGCACGCCTCGTGCAGGCGGCAGCGCATGTCGCGCAGGTGCTGGGTCGTGGTCTCGGCCTCCTGGGCGCAGTGCTCGGCCGTGAACGACTCATCGAGCGCGTCGGCGCCCTCGACCAGGTGGAGCACCGCGAGCTCGAGCTGGCGCAGGCGCGTGCGCAGCCGCGGATCCAGCTCCTTGGGCGTCGCGCTCGCGAAGAAGCGGAAGCGCGCGACCTCGTTCAGGAGCTGGCGCACGCCGCGCGTCGCGCGCGGCAGCTCGACCAGCACGGTGGCGATCTCGTAGGTCACGCCGTCGGCGATCAGGCGCGCCGCGGTGTGGTCCAGGTCGCGCACGCGCCGCTCGAGCATCTCGGCGTCCTGCCGCAGCCGGAAGTCCGAGATGACGCGCTCCTTCAGCGCCAGGTGCGCGAGGCCGCGCGCCGAGTTGCTCAGCACGCCGAGCTCGTCGAGGAAGGCGTCGACGGCGAGGTCGGGGATGGTGAGCAGGTTCGAGTCGAGGTTGGGCGCGCGGCGCTGGTCCAGCTCCTCGCGCTGGAAGCGCAGGCTGAGCTGGTGCACGATCATCTCGGCGAAGGGCAGAACGAGCAGCGCTCCCCCGACCTTGAAGAGCAGATGGAAGGTCGCGAGGGCGAAGGGCGCGCTCGCGAGCGGTCCGGGCAGCTTGTCGTGCAGCGGCAGCGTCAGGAAGAGCGTCAGGATGCCGAGCGTCGACGTCAGAGCGTGGAAGCCCGCGTGCATCAGCGCGACGCGCTTCGCGCGGGCCGTCCCGCGGGCCATCTCCAGCATCGCCCAGGCCGCCGGCCCGAAGCTGCCGCCCGCGACGAGCGCCATGCCCGCGGCGAGCTCGAGCGAGCCGTTCGCCGTCGCGACGACCGCGGCCGCGACGCCGACGCTCGCGGTACGGAGCGAGGCCGACAACAGCGCGCCCAGCAGCAGGAAGAGCACCAGCCCGCCGAAGAAGCCGTACGGGAGCTGGTCGAGCCGGACCTCGCCGAGCTCGGCAAAGCCGGTCGAGAGTACGGAAAGGCCGACCAGCAGGAGGCCGACGCCGGACACGCCCATGCCGAGGGCCGCGCGGCGGCCGCGGTTGCCGCCGAAGCGGAGCGCGGCGCCGAGGCCCAGCAGCAACAGCCCCACGCCAAGGGCCGCGTTCCAGAGCCCGACCGCCAGGACGAGCCAGGCGGTGACGACGCTGCCGAAGCTGATGCCGATCGTCAGCCAGAGCGCGTTCTCCAGGCGCACCAGGCCGCTGTTCACGAATCCGGCCGCGGCGCGCATCGACTGCGCCGACGAGGGCACCAGGAGCGCGATCGCAAAGCCGGTCTCGAAGGCCCGCCAGCGCGTCTTCGCCCAGGCGCGCAGGTTGGCCTTGAGCACGCTTCCGCCGGCCAGCCGGAGGCCGTCGGTCAGAAGTCCGAGTCCAAGAAGGAGCAGGCCCAGCCCACCCACGAACTCCGCAACGAGGAGCAGTTCGGTCATGTCTTATCCCTTCACGGAGTCCTCCCATCGGACTCCATAGCCCGAGACGATCGACGGGCGGAAAGAAGGGACTTGAGGCGGGGCGGGACTTCTCGATCCCGCCCCGCGAAGCGTTTTCTCAGCGGGCCGTCGCTAGAGGATGGCCTTCCACTCGCCCTCGTACTTGCCGACCTGGTCGGGGAACGAGGGCGGGTCGGAGAACTTGCCCGCCATCTTGCCGATGATCGCGACCGGGCCGAGGGGCGAGACCTGCTCGGCGATCGTGGCTTCGAAGCTGCCCTGGCCGAACAGGTTCGACTGCCACTTGCCGCTCACGGTGTAGCGCGGATACGGGAAGGGGTTGCCGTCGTCCAGCTCGCCCTCGATCGTGCCGATGCGCTGGAGGAACGGGCTGGGCAGCTCGACCAGCTCCGCCTTCATCTTGAAGACGGTGTTGCCGCTGAAGTCGAGCAGCGCGCCGGTGGCGAAGCCGTTGACGCCGGGCGTGGGGAGGTTCCACTCGCCGAACGTCTTGCCGCCGACGGACGACGCGGCGGCCGGGGCCGGCGCGGCCGAGGCGAGCCAGCCGAGGGGCAGGAAGCCGAGCGCGAGCGCTGCGAGCTTGAGGAAGGACTTGCGGTGCATGAGAGCTCCTTCGGATCTCCGGAAGGGGGACGGAGGAAGAGAGGCTCCCGAGCCGCCTCCGCGCACAGGCGCGCGGGCCGCGACTCCTCAAAGGGCAAGGTTCCGGGCTCGGGGGCAGCCGAGCCGTGGACGCGAGGCTCTCTCCCTCAGGGAAAGACGCCCGAGTCTAACGCACGCCGCGCATCCGGCTACCGGTAGGGCGGCGTCCGCCCCACCGCGCGGTCGTGGGAGCTCTGGGAGGCCGGACGCTAGGCGCGGCCGAGCGCGTCCTCGCCCTCGCGGCGCCACCAGTCGCACCACGCCTTGACGCGCTTGGCGCGGTCGCCGTCCTTCGCGTTCGGGTCGAACTTGAAGTCCTTGCCCGTGATCGAGCGCAGCGACACGACGGCGGCCTCGCGCACGGTCGCCTCGCTGTCCTCGAGCGCGTCGATGAGCGCAGGCACGCCCTCGGGCGCCGCCAGGTCGCCCAGCACGCGCGCGGTCGCCATGCGGACGAAGATGTCGCTGTCCTTGAGCATCGGCAGCAGGTGCGGCACCACGCCGACGTCGCCGGTGTCGCCCAGCGCCTGCACCGCGCCCCAGCGCTCGCCCGCGCTCGGGCTCGCGAGCTCCTGGACCGAGGTCATCCACACCGGCTGCTCCTCCATGGGGACGACCGGCACGACCGGCGCCGCCGCGGCGGCCGCGACGCCGCGCTGCTCGAGCTCGACGACCTTCTCGGCGATGACGCCGATGTCGGCGCGGATCTCGGTGATCGTGTCCGCCAGCTCCTCGATCTGGCGGTCGTGCTGGGCGAGCCCGTCGGTGAACCCGGCGGTGACGGCGAGGCGTTCGCCGAGCGCGGCGATCTCCTCGGACAGGCGCTGCTCGGAGGCGGCCTGGGCCTTGCCCCGCTCCTCCTCGCGGGCCTGCAGACCGGCGAGCTCGCGCGCGACGCGGCGCTCTTCGTCGTCGCGCGCCTCGCGCCCGGCGCCGAGCTCGTCGCGCAGCTCATCCAGGCCTTCGGCCAGCGCGGAGCGGACCGTCGCCGCCTCGGCCGAGGCGGTGCGTCCGGCCTCGTCCATGCGCTCGAACAGGAGCACGGCGACCGCTGCGGTCAGCAGGATCGCCATCGAGGCCAGCACCATCGCCAGGCCGGAGCCGCTGGCGGCCGGCGCGTGGGCCGGCGCCGCGGCGGCGCCCGGGGCGCCGGCGGCTCCCGCCCAGGCGACCCACG
>JBCCGI010000065.1:0-45681 GCA_039029355.1 Planctomycetota bacterium | reverse complement strand
TACTGCTTCCTCGAATTTCATGACGGCCGTCAGATACAGATTTCATTATTGATTCACATCGTGCGGCCGCACTTTCAAATTTTTTTGACTATTGCTTTCTTTTAAATGTTCTTTCGCTCGCTTAGAGATCGTGGAGGACACCTTTCCAGTACTGCTAGCAACTTAAACGGCCTGGACTCGTTTATCTACTGATGGTGCAGTTTCTCCATTTCTAACTATAACTCTAACGTTTCGGGAGCTTGATCTCATGTTTGGTAATATACTGACTGATTCTATAGATTCTTTAGCCGAGTTTGTAGCTAATTTTGTAGCGGCCGCCACTCCCGTTGTATTTTCAATTGATTCAACGCTTCTATGCATTTCACTGCATTCAACAACTCGCTTGCTTTTCGCCAGCGCCTGGAAGTACTCCGGCGGCACGCCCGGCAGTACCAGCGGCGCGGCCGGGGCGAAGCCGAAGCGCCGGTAGTAGGCGGGGTCGCCCAGCAGCACGCAGCCGGCCGCGCCGCGCGCGCGCAGCTCGGCCAGCGCCGCGCGCATCAACGCGCTGCCCACCCCGGAGCGCTGGCGCGCCGGCCGCACCGAGATCGGCCCGAGGCCGAACCAGTCCGCCGCCGCGTCCGCTCCCGCGACGTCGACCGGCGATAGCGCGACGTGCCCGAGCAGCTCGCCCCGCTCCTCCGCCACGAGCGATAGCGCGAGCGCGCCGGCGTCGCGCAGCGCGTCGACGAGGTCCGCCTCGTTGCCGTCCGCGTGCGGAGCTTCGAGGAAGGCCGCGTTCGTCAACGCGTGGATGGCGGCGGCGTCGCCGGGGCGCTCGGCGCGGATCGAGAGGGCCATGCGCCCAGCTTGCGGCCGCCGACGCGCGGGCGCAATGCCCGGCGCCGGCGCCGGCGAGCGCGGGCGCCTAGGCGCCGAGCCGGTACTGCGCCTCGTCTTCCTCGGTGCTGGACTTGTGCGCGGTGTGGTCCGTCGGGCGCCGGAAGGTCGCCAGGTTCTGCTCGCGGAAGTACTCGATCGTGCGCTCGAGACCCTCGCGCAGGGCGATCTTCGGCTCCCAGTCGAGCCGCTCCTTGGCGAGCTCGATGTTCGGCCGCCGCTGCAGCGGGTCGTCGTGGGGGAGCGGCAGGAACGTGAGCTTGCTGGTCGACCCCGTGAGCTCGAGGATCGTCTCCGCCAGCTCGCGGATCGTCACCTCGGTCGGGTTGCCGATGTTGATCGGCCCGGTGCACGTCGGGTCGTCGACGTTCATCATCGCCAGGATCGCGTCGACCAGGTCGTCGCAGTAGCAGAAGCTGCGCGTCTGGCCGCCGTCGCCATAGATCGTGATCTCCTCGCCGCGCAGGGCCTGCACGATGAAGTTGGTCACGACGCGTCCGTCGAACGGGTGCATCCGCGGCCCGTAGGTGTTGAAGATCCGCACGACGCGGATGTCGACGTGGTTCTGGCGGTGGTAGTCGAAGAACAGCGTCTCGGCGGCGCGCTTGCCCTCGTCGTAGCAGGCGCGCACGCCGATCGGGTTGACGTTGCCGCGGTAGTGCTCGGGCTGCGGGTGGAAATCCGGCGTCGGGTCGCCGTAGACCTCGGAGGTCGACGCCTGCAGGATGCGCGCGCGGGTGCGCTTGGCGAGCCCCAACAGGTTGATCGCGCCCAGCACCGAGACCTTGACGGTCTTGATCGGGTTGTACTGGTAGTGCACCGGCGACGCCGGACACGCCATGTTGTAGATCTGGTCGACCTCGAGCGAGATCGGTTCGGCGACGTCGTGGCGCACGAACTCGAAGTTCGCGCGGCCGAGCAGGTGGCTGATGTTGCTCTTCTGCGACGTGTAGAGGTTGTCGAGGCAGATGACGTCGTGGCCCTGGTCGGTCAGGCGCTCGCAGATGTGGCTGCCGAGGAAGCCCGCGCCGCCGGTCACGAGGATGCGCTTCAGCTCTTGCATGGCTCTTGGGATGGGGTCGTGTCGAGGGTCGAGGCGAGCCCCAGAAGGGCGGGGTACTCGGTCGTAATCAGGTAGGTGGGGATGCGCTGCAGGTACTCGCGGTAGCGGCCTTTCTGCTCGAAGCGGGCGCGGAAGCCCGAGACGACCAGCTCCTCGCGCAGCCTCGGCAGGATGCCGCCGGCGAGGTACACGCCGCCGGTCGCGCCCAGCGTGAGCGCGAGGTTCCCCGCGACGGTGCCGAGCATCGAGAAGAAGTGCATCAGCGCCGCCTGCGCGAGGGCGTCACCGCGCGCGGCGAGCGGCGCGATCTCGTGCGGCTCGGGCGTGGGGCGGGCGACGTCGAGCACGTGGGTGAGCGCGCGGTACAGCACCGCGAGGCCGCCGCCGGACAGCAGTCGCTCGGCCGAGACGTGTCCGTACTCGTCGCGCACGACGTCGAGCAGGCGTGACTCCTGCGGGTTGGCCGGCGCGAGCGTGACGTGCCCACCCTCGCCCGCGATCGGCACCCAGCCGCCCTCCGCGGCCGGCAATAGGCCCGAGACGCCCAGCCCCGTGCCGGGGCCGAGGATCGCGCAGGGGCCGGCCGGCTCGGCGTTCGCGTCGCCGATCTCGAAGCGGTCGGCGGGGCCGAGGTGGGGGATCGAGAGCGCGTTCGCGGTGAAGTCGTTGACGATGCGGACCTCGCTCAAGCCGAGCGCGGCGGCCAGGTCGTGCGAGGAGAAGCGCCAGTTGCGGTTGGTCATCGAGACCGCGCCCGAACCGGCCTCGACCGGCGCCGCGACGGCGAGCGCCGCGCGCTCGACTGCGGCGCGCTCGCCGCAGTCGGCGAGGTAGCGTTCGAGGATCCTGGCCAGCGAGGGGTGATCGTCGTTGCGGAAAACGCCCAGGCCGTAGGCGGGACCCCCGCGCCGCTGGAGGGCGCAGCGGGTGCCGGTTCCGCCGACGTCGACCAACAGGCGCGGGGTGGAGGGGGTCTTCCCGGGGAGAGCGGGGGCGTTCATGGGCACCTCAGACGGCGAAGAAGGCGGTCCAGAAGCCGACCGGGACCAGGTAGATGGCAAAGGCCCAGAAGCGCCCGCGCTCGACGAGCCGGCCCAGCAGGCGGTAGGAGCCGTACCCGACCGCCATGGCGGTAATCCCGCCGAGGAGCTCGGCGCGCCCCATGCGGGCCAGGCCCTCGGCGCTCCCCAGCTCGAGCAGCACCGCGCCGGCGATGGTCGGGAGGGACAGCAGGAAGCTGAAGCGAAAGGCCGACGGGCCGTTCACGCCGCAGCGCATCGCGGCGGCGATCGTGGACCCGCTGCGGCTGATGCCGGGGAGCAGCGCGGCCGACTGCGCGAGACCGACGAGCAACGCCGAGCGCGCGTTCAGCGTGTTGGACTCGCCGCCCCCGAGGCGCGTCGACAGCACGAGCACCGCCGATCCGAGCAGGCACAGCCCGACGATCGTCAGGTCGCGCGACAGCAGCTCGATGCGGTCGGCCAGGAGCAGCCCCAGGCAGCCGGTCGGGATCGTCGCGACCGTCACCGCCCAGACCTCCTGTCCGGACTCGGTGCGCAGGAACGCGCGCGGGTCGTCGCGCAACCCGCGCCAGGTATCGACCGCGATCTGCGTCAGGTGGCTGCGCAGCGCCAGGACCGTACCGATGAGCGTGCCGGCGTGCAGCGCCACGATGAACGAGAGCGGCGTCGACGAGGCGCCGAAGAGCACGCCGCTGATGGCGACGTGTCCGCTGCTGGATACGGGCAGGAACTCGGTGACGCCCTGGACAAAACCCAGGACCATCGCGAGGAACGGGTCGGGCGCGTGCGGCGCGGTCATCGGGCTGATGGGGAGAGGAGGGGGAGCCCCGCAGGGAAGGGAACGGGGCTCCCCTACGGGTCAACGGCCGATGCAGTGGTACGCGAGGCCGCGGCTCTCGACGTGCTCACGTCGGTAGACGTTCCGCCCGTCGAAGATCACGTTGTCGGTCAGCGTGTCCTTGATCTGGTCGAAGTCGGGACCCTGGAACTGGTTCCACTCGGTGATCAGGATCAGGGCGTCGGCTCCCTCGAGCGCCTTGGTGGGGCAGTCGGCGTAGTCGATCGAGTCGCCCAGGTGGCCCTTGCGGCACTCTTCCATGGCCTCGGGGTCGAAGGCGCAGACGCTGGCGCCGGCGTCGAGCAGCGCGCGGATCACCACGACCGACGGCGCCTCGCGCATGTCGTCCGTGTTCGGCTTGAACGAGAGGCCCCAGATCGCGAAGCGCTTGCCGGCGAGCTGGCCGTCGTAGTGCTTCGAGACCATGTCGTAGAGGAGCCGCTTCTGCCGCTCGTTCACGTCCTCGACCGCCATCAGCGTGCGGAAGTCGTAGTCGTGCTTGGCCGACGTGCGGATCAACGCCTTGACGTCCTTGGGGAAGCAGGAGCCACCGTAGCCGAGGCCCGCGAAGAGGAAGCGCGAGCCGATCCGCTTGTCGGTTCCCATGCCGCGCCGTACGTTGTCGACGTTCGCGCCGACCCGCATGCAGAGGTTGGCGACCTCGTTCATGAACGAGATGCGCGTCGCCAGCATCGCGTTGGACGCGTACTTGGTGACCTCGGCGGACTCGAGCTCCATGTGCAGGATCGGGCTGCCGGTCCGTAGGAACGGGTGGTAGATCTGGTCCATGACCTCGAACGCGCGCTCGCTGTTCGTGCCGATGACGATGCGGTCCGGGCGCATGAAGTCGGCGATGGCGTCGCCCTCCTTCAGGAATTCGGGGTTGGACACCACATCGAACTCGTGGTCCGTGCACTCCTCGACGGCGTCGTGGACCATCTGCCCGGTGCCCACCGGGACCGTCGACTTGTCGACGATGACGGTGTAGCCGGTCATGTTCTGGGCGATCGAGCGGGCGGCCTTGATCACGTACTGGAGGTCCGCGCTGCCGTCCTCGCCGGGGGGCGTGCCGACGGCGATGAAGGCCGCTTCGACGCCCGGAATGGCCTCTTCGTACTTGGTCGTGAAGGAGAGCCGCCCGTGCTGGACGTTGCGGCGGATGAGCTCCTCGAGCCCGGGCTCATAGATCGGGATGATGCCGTTCTTGAGGCCTTCGATCTTGTCCTCGTCGAGGTCGACGCAGGTGACCGTGTGCCCGTTTTCGGCGAGGCACGTGCCGGCGACCAGGCCGACGTATCCACTTCCGACGACAGCGATTCTCATGACTATTGGTGGGGGTGGGGGTCAGGTTCGGTGGGGGTGTTCCGGAGGGCGGCCTCGCTAGGCCGCCTGGTTCCATTCCGAGGAGCGAAACCAGTCGATGGTCCGCTCTAGGCCTTCGCGGAAGCCGACTTGCGCCTTCCAGCCGAGGCGCTCGGCGGCGCGGCTCGTGTCGAGGCAGCGGCGGGGCTGGCCGTCAGGCTGGTCCGCGTTCCAGCGGATCTCGCCCCGGAAGCCGGTCAGCTCGGCGATCTGCTCGACCAGGTCGCGGATGCGGATCTCGGAGCCGGTGCCGAGGTTGATCGGGACCGGCTGGTCCATGTGCTCGGCGGCGGCGAGGATGCCCTCGGCCGCGTCGTCGACGTAGAGGAACTCGCGCGAGGCTGCGCCGGTTCCCCAGCATTCGATCGACTCGGCGCCCGCGTCGACGGCGGCGACGCACTTGCGGATCAGCGCGGGGATCACGTGCGACGTCTCCAGGTCGAAGTTGTCGCCCGGGCCGTAGAGGTTGACGGGCACCACGACGCTGCTCGGCAGGCCGTACTCGGCGTGGTAGGCGTCGAGCATCACGAAGAGCGCCTTCTTCGCGACCCCGTAGGGCGCGTTGGTCTCCTCGGGGTAGCCGTTCCAGATGTCCTCCTCGCGGAAGGGCACCGGGGCGTGCTTGGGGTACGCGCATACCGTGCCGACCTGCACGAACTTGCGCAGGCCCTGGCGGCGCGCGTGCTCGATCAGGTGCATGCCCATCGCCATGTTGGCGTAGAAGAAGCGCCCGGGGTGCTTGCGGTTCGCGCCGATGCCGCCGACCTCGGCCGCGAGGTGCAGCACGACGTCGGGGCGCAGCTCCTGGTACATCCGCTCGACCTCGCTCTCGGAGGTCAGGTCGAAGTCCTTGCTGCGCGGGACGTGGACCTCCTTGGCGCCGCGCTGCTCGAGCTTCGAGCAGACGACCCTGCCGAGGAAGCCCGCGCCGCCGGTCACGACGACGCGGGAGCTTTGCCAATCGATGGGCTGCATCACGACATGCAGAGCTGGCGGACCAGGTTGGGCGCGGACTGCCCCGCGGTCTCCAGGATCTTCTCGGCGTCGGCCAGGTGCACGTCTGCTTCGACCATCATGCTGACCAGGTCCGGGAAGGACGTGCGCGGCTTCCAGCCGAGCTTGTCGGTCGCCTTGGAGGGGTCGCCGAGCAGAAGCTCAACCTCCGCCGGCCGGAAGTAGCGCGCGTCGTGCTCGACGTAGTCGTTGTAGTCGAGGTCGACGGCCCCGAAGGCGAGCTCGAGGAACTGTCGCACGGAGTAGGTCTCGCCCGTGGCGACGACGTAGTCGTCCGGCTCGTCCTGCTGCAGCATGAGCCACATCGCCTCGACGTAGTCCTTGGCGAAGCCCCAGTCGCGCTTCGCGTCGATGTTGCCGAGGTACAGCTTGTCCTGCAGGCCGACCTTGATGCGCCCGACGGCGCGCGTGATCTTGCGGGTCACGAAGGTCTCGCCGCGGCGCGGGGACTCGTGGTTGAAGAGGATGCCGCACGACGCGTGCATGTCGTACGACTCGCGGTAGTTGACCGTCGCGTAGTGCGCAAAGGCCTTGGCGCAGGCGTAGGGTGAGCGGGGGTAGAAGGGCGTGGTCTCCTTCTGGGGCGTCTCGAGGACCTTGCCGTACTGCTCCGAGCTCGAAGCCTGGTAGTAGCGCACCCGACGGCGTGAATACGCCTCGAACTCGCGCACCGCTTCGAGCATCCGCAGGGCGCCAAGGCCGGTGACGTCCGCGCTGAACTGCGGCATGTCGAAGCTGACGCGGACGTGGGACTGGGCGGCCAGGTTGTAGACCTCGTGCGGCTGCACGTCGTCGAGCAGCTGCCGCAGGCTGTTGGCGTCGCCCATGTCACCGAAGTGCAGGTGCAGCGAGCCGGCGGATTGCGGCGAGCTATACATGTGCTCAAGCCGCAGGGTGTTGAAGGAGCTAGAGCGGCGGATGAGGCCGTGCACTTCGTAGCCCTTTTCGAGGAGGAACTCGGCGAGATAGCTGCCGTCCTGCCCCGTGATGCCAGTGATGAGTGCGACTTTCTTGGACATGTTCGTTGAGGAGGTTGAAGATCCGGACAGCGAGCCTTTTCGAGTCGTGCACCGCGTTGCTTGACGGCCGAGAGAAGTCGGGCCACACCTTTCCCGCGGGTGGAGCTTGGCCTTCAGCTTGTTGTGGCTGAGCCGTCGGCTTCGGCGCGCGCGAAGGTGGCCTGCAGCAATTCGGCGAGCTCCCCGAGGAGCTCGTCGAGCTCTTCGAGCTCGCCGCCGTTGCGCAGGTGTGCTTCGCCGCGCGCTGCGCACGCGGAGATGTCCGCGAGCCCGAAGCTGCCGGCGGTGCCCTTGATCTGATGGAGCTTGCTCGTGAGCGTCGAGCGGTCCGCCTCGCGCCGAGCGGTAACGAGCTGGTCGGTCAGCTCGGGGAAGGTGCGGATGAAGCCGGGCGCCATCTGCGCCGCCAGCCGGCGCTGGGCTGCGGCGACCTGCGCGGCGACCGCGTCCGAGATCGAGGGCGGGCCGTCCGGCTGCGCCATCGCTGCCTGCGGGGCGCTCCTCGCCGGCCCTTCGTCGGGCCGCGCGGCCCGGTGCTCGTCGTAGCGCTTGCGGACCAGGAGCGCGAACACGTCCGGGTCGATCGGCTTGGTGAGGAAGTCGTCGCACCCGGCCTTCCTGCACTTGGCCTGGTCTCCGGCCATGGCGTAGGCGGTCAGCGCGATGATCGGAGCCTCGAAGCCGAGCGTGCGCAGGCGCTTGGCCGTCGAGTACCCGTCGAGGATGGGCATCTGCATGTCGAGCAGCACCAGGTCCGGCGGCTCGGCGGCGGCCTGGATCGTGTTGATCACCTCCAGGCCGTTCCCCGCCTCGGCGACGGTCGCGCCGGACTCGCGCAGGAGCAGCCCGATGAGCTGGATGTTGGTCGGGTTGTCGTCGGCGAGGAGGACGGACATGCCGTCGAGCACGCGCAGGTCCGCCGCCTCCAGCTCCTCGCCCTCGGGCGAGACCGGCTCGGCCAGCGCCTCGGCCTCGGCCTCGGTGACCGGCAGGCGGAAGCTGAAGCGGCTGCCGACGCCCGGCGTCGACTCGACGAACACGTCGCCGCCGAGCATCTCCACGATGCGCTTCACCAGCACGAGCCCGAGACCGGTACCGCCGAACTCGGACTTGCGCGTGGTGTGCACCTGCTGGAAGCGCTGGAAGAGCTTGCCGATGTGGTCGCGCGCGATGCCGATACCGGAGTCGACCACGCTGACCCGCAGGTAGTTGCTCTGCTCCGAGGCGGCGTCCTCGAGGGCGAGCTCGATGCGCACCTGACCCTGGTCGGTGAACTTGATCGCGTTCGAGACCAGATTGAGCACGACCTGCCGCAGGCGGATCGAGTCGCTCGTGATCGAGCCGGGTACCTGGCCGATCTCGACCAGCTCGAGGGCCAGGCCCTTCTCCTCGGCCCGGGGCCGCATGAGCTGGAGTACCTGCTGGAAGAGCTCGCGCACGGAGCAGCGCTGCGCGTCGATCTCCATCTGATCGGCCTCGATCTTGGAGAGGTCGAGGATGTCGCTGACCAGCGCCTGCAGATAGTCGGCGTTGCGCGCCACGGTCTGGGCCCACTCGATGCGCTTTCCGTCCTCCAGCTCCGGCCGCGTGAGCAGCTTCGCGAAGCCGACGATCGCGGTCATCGGCGTGCGGATCTCGTGGCTCATGTGCGCCAGGAAGGCCGACTTCGCGTCGTTGGCGGCGCGCGCTGCCTCCATGGCCTCGCGCGCGCGCACCGAGTTCAGCAGCTTGTTGCGCTGCTGCGCCTCGGCGCCCAGCGCGGACGCGAGCGCCGTGCAGATGTCACACAGACCCTCGGAGTCCTGCGGGGAGGGCGCGAGCTCGGCCGATCCCGCGAGCACCAGCACGAAGCGCATGCCGTCGTGCGTCGCGAGCGGCGTCAGCGTGAGCGCCTCGGACCCCGACCGTTCGAGGATCTCGACCAGCTCTCCCGGGAGGTCCGGCCCGCGTCGGACGACCTCGGACTCCCCCGGCGCAGGGACCGCTGCGCCGAGCGCGTCGAGTGCCTCGGCCACCTCCCAGGCGTCGATGGAGCCCTCGCTCTGCGCGCCCTGGAAGTCCCCGGTGACCTCGTCGGCCGGGTGGGGCACCAGGCAGGCAAGGTCGAGCTCGAAGTGCTTGCGCAGCGTCTCGAGCAGCGCGCAGAGGGACTGCCAGCGTGCACCGGGAGCCAGGAGCTCGACGAGGATCGGCCAGCACTTCTCTCGCAGACTTGTCGCCATGACGTCTATTCCTCGAGGATTCCCTCGCCGTAGGTGATCCCGTCGTTGCGGTCGTAGTTCGAGACCCAGGTGAAGGCGAGCTCGCTGCCGAGGTTGTTGAAGAGCAGCGCGTTCTCGCCGGACAGCCGGACGGCGGCCATGAGCTCGTTGAAGCGGTCCAGGAACGAGCGCTCGATCGGCGCGCGCGGAACGAGGACCACGTCGCCGCCGAGCAGCAACGCGCGCAGCCGCAGGCGTCGCGTCTTCTGATGTAGCGCTTCGACCTGTCCGTCGGCGCGCATCACGTAGATGCGCTCGTCGTCCGCGTATTCGGTTAGGCCGCCGCAGCGCTCGAGGACGTCCTCGACGGTAAGTCCCGGCTCGGCGACGAAGGTGCTGGGGTTGAACACGTTGCCCAGCACGGCGACGGTCTCCTGGTGCCTGGGGATCGACAGGCGGTCGCCGTCTTCGAGCGTCAGGTTGTGCGGGCTGTCGGGGAAGTCAACGCGCAGGAAGGGCAGCACGATGCGCCCGTTGCCGTCGCTTTGGGCCATGCGGGCGCTGAGCTCTTCGATCTGCTGCAGCGCGAGGCGCGCGGCGAGGCCCTCCTGGGGGCGTCCGCGCTGCACGCCGCGCTGCAGCTCGTACTCGAAGCGTCGCCGCATCGTCTCGGCCAGGTGGCGGAAGCGCGCGAGCTGCATCTCGCGGACCGATTGACGCCGGAACGAGGCGGCGCGCAGGTCGGCGTGGGGCAGGACGCCGCCGGCGGCGGCGATGAGGTCGTCGATCTTGGCGTCGCCAGCGAAGACGTAGGTCCCGGGGAACTTGACCTCGCCGTCGACCGTGACCGTCACCCACGAGTTGCGCAGCGAGCGAACGACGATCTGATCGCCGTTGCTCAGGACCGCGTTGTGCTCCGGGTCGCCCTCGAGTGCCAGGCGCAGGTCGATGCGGAACCGCATCACTTCCATGGCGTCGCCGCTCGCGTTCAGGACGTTGCGGATCAGCTCGGCCTCGTCGTAGAAGGCGTCCGCCTGCAGGTTCCCGGCGATCGCGATGACGTCGGAGATGCGCAGGCCCGGCGTTAGCTCGTAGGTCCCCGGCTGCCGCACGGGTCCGAGGATGCGGACCGTCGGACGCACGCTGGCCTTGGAGCGCGAGCGGATGGTGATGAGGTCGAGGGGCATGAGCTCCGGGTTCTCCTCCTCGACCCCCGCGAGCGCCTGCGCCAGGTCGACGACCAGGACGCGGCGGGCGGACTCATAGACGGCGCGCTCCGGAGCGATCTGCATCGCCTCGTTGGTGCCCACTTGGCGCGACACGAGGGCCTGCGAGAGGTCCGCCTCGATCGTCAGGCCGTCGGCCGTCTGCACCAGGTCGCGCAGGGTCATGCCCGGAAGGAACTGATAGGAGCCGGGCCGCACGACCTCGCCCTCGATCTGCACCAGCGGCTGATGGCGCGAGTCGACCGCGCCGATCAGGACCAGGTCGCCGTTCGAGAGGGCGGATGCGAGGCCCTCCTCGTTGAGCTCCACGTCGAGCGTCTCGCGCCCGCGGCCCTGAATGGTGCGTTCGATCTGCACCTGGGGCGTGAAGGTGAAGGGCGTCAACCCCCCGGCCAGTTCGAGCGCGTCGGACAGCGTCGCCGGGCCGAGGAGCTCGTAGATGCCCGGGCGCTGCGCATAGCCGGCGATGCCGATGGTGGCGCCGATGGGCGGGACCACGATCGTGTCGCCGTCGGACATGAAGACCTGCGCCACGTCGCCGCCGCCGTGGAGGAAGTCGTACAGGTCGAGCTGCCGCTCCTCGTCGCCGGCGCGGTGGACGATGCGCCGGAGGGAGCCGGTCTTCGCGGGGCCGCCGCAGGCCGACAACGCCTCGAGCAGCGTGCTGCGCGCAGACACGTCCACGAGGCCGGGCGAGCGCACCTCGCCCACGACGTGCACGCGGATGGTGCGCACGGTCCCCATGCTCACCGTCAGCTCGAAGCCGCGGCGCGTCCGCGCGATCATCGCCGAGAGGACGTCGTGCAGCGCGCCGAACTCGATGCCCGCGACGTGCACCGAGCCGAGCTCGGGGATGACGAGCTCGCCGTTGGCGTCGACGTCGAGCCGGTGGTACTCGTTGAGCGTGCCGCTGAGCGACAGGATGACCTCGTCGCCCGGCCCGAGCGCGTAGCCGTCTGGCACCGGACCCGAGGTCGCGAGCTCGACGGGCTGCGCGAAGTAGTCGTAACCGACCTGCTTCACGTCGCGCGAAGCGTCGCGGCCGAAGGACCCGCGGTAGAGCCGCTCGAGCGGCGAGAGCGGAGGGGGAGCGGGCGGAGCCACCTTCTCCTCGAGCTCCGCCTGGGGCGCCATCAGAAACGGAGCCAGGTCCGCGAGCGTGATACCGACCCCTGCCGTTGCGTCGGCTCTGCCGGAGGCGCCGCCCGACTTGGAGGACGACGAGCCCTTCTTCGGCGGCGCGGGCGGTCCGGCCAGCCGCTTCGCCAGGTCGCGCGGCGCGCCGCGCGGCAGGTCCTCGAGCGACGTACCGCCCCAGTCCCAGCCGGTCTGCTCGACGGTTCCGCTCGGCGGCAGGTGCTCGACCGGCGCGACGTCTTCGCGCAGGGTGTCGACCCACAGCGGACGCGAAGTTGTGGGCGGCGCGTCGGCATAGCCGCCGAAGCGGCAGGCGGGAAGCAGCACGGCGCAGACCGTTGCAGCGACCAGGGCGCTGCACCTCCTACGCGGCGGGGAAGGGCGGAGACCAACTGTGGACATGACCGGTCCGGGGCGTGGGTCTCTCTCGGGGGATCGCGAGCAGAAAGATGAGGAATCCCCACCGGGCTGCGGGGTGTTTCTCGCCGATGAGATCGGCCGAACGAGTCCCCCTGACACGCGCACCGAAAGCTACCGAACAATGGACCACACGATTCGCGCGCTCGTACTCGACGACGAAGAGTGGTCGCGCCAGCTGATGGCGGGGCTGCTCAAAGAGCTGTTTCCGGCGATCGTCGTCGAGACCCGCGAGCAACCCGACTCCAGCGGCGAGTTCGACCTCTACTTCGTGGACAACGACTTCGGCGGCGAGCTGCTCGCCGGGAAGCTCGCGCGGGAGATCCGGGCGAGCCACCCGGAGGTGCTGATCATCGCGTTCAGCGGCACGCTGACGCCGTTCGACCTGAAGGATCTGATCAACGCCGGCTGCGACGGTGTCTGCGACAAGTCCGCGCCCGAGGACCTCCCGACCGCGATGGCGATCGTGAAGCAGTACCTCGAGCAGATCGAGCAGAGCTGGCGCCGCGGCAGCGGCAAGGGCCTGATGGGCGCCGTGCGCTCGATCTCGTCGCTGATCCGCAGCTGGAACGAGCGCCTGGACGAGCAGGAGCAGCACGTGCAACCCGCGCTTCCCAAGGGCGAAGGGGCGGACGAGCAGGTCGAGCAATCCGAAGAGAGCCGGTGAGCCGGCAGGCAGGCTCCCGTGCCGCGTGAGCTGGCGATCTGTCTCGCGACCTACCGCCGTCCGCTGATGCTGAGCCGGCTGCTCGGCAGCCTCGAGCGGGCGGTGATTCCCGAGGGAACGCGCGTCCACCTGCGCATCGTCGACAACGACGCCAAGGGCTCGGCGCGCGAGGTCGTGGAGCGCCTCCGCTGGGAGGGCGAAGGCCGCGGCGAGCTGGTCTACGACATCGAGCCCGAGCAGAACATCGCGCTGACCCGCAACCGCGCGGTCGAGCGCGGCCCCGCGGACCTGGTGCTCTTTGTGGACGACGACGAAGTCGTCCCCGAGGACTGGCTCCGGGCCCATCTGCGCGTGCTGGACGACTCGGGGGCCGACGCCGTGTTCGGACCCGTGGACGGCCGCCTGCCGGCCGGCGCGCCCCTGTGGCTGTACGACGAGGCGATGTTCAACAAGGAGACCGGCCCGGACGGCACGCGCCTCGATTGGCGCGACACGCGCACCAGCAACACGCTGGTCCGGGGGCGCTGGTTCTACGGCGCGGGCTACCGCTTCGACCCCAGCTTCGGTCGCTCGGGGAGCTCCGATACCGACCTCTTCAAGCGCATGGAGGAGGCCGGGGCGTCCTACGTCTCGGCGGACTCCGCGCGTGTTTGGGAGGACGTGGAGCCCGAGCGCGCCAACCTGCGCTGGCTCCTCAAGCGCTACTACCGCAACGGCCTCACCTTCCACCGGCTACAGGGCCGCGGCAGCAGCAAGGCCAAGGAGCTGGCGCGCTTTGCCGCGCGCGCGGCGCGCATGCTGGTCGGGATCGCCGCGCACGCCCCGGCCTTCGTGCTCGGGCGTCCCGGGCGGCTCTACCGCACGCTCTGCTCGGGCGCCCTCGCGTGGGGCGGCTTCGTGGCGCTGCGTCAGCCGACGGCCGCGCGCTCGTTCGTCGAGTACGGGAAGCGCGCCGGCGCGGCTACGCCGCCCGCTGACCCGGCCGCTTGCGGCTCTCCGGACTCGAAGGCGCAGGGCTCGGAGAGCTCTCGTCGGGCGTCGTAGGGGTCGCGGCGCGCGCCCGCCGCAGGCCCCGCAGGTGGTGCCCCGCACACGCGGCGTACAGCAGCTCGGAGGCGAACAGCGAGCCGAAGGCCCCCGGCGCTCCGAAGAAGAAGCAGCCCGGGAAGGTGAGCGCAAGCGACACCGCTCCGGCGGCGATGCGCAGCTGGGCGGTCTTCTTCGCGCCGTCCATCGTCTGGATCACGATCGCTAGGACCCCGGTCACCGCGGCCGTCAGCGCGTACGCCCCGGCCCACGGAAGGACGCGCTCGAGGCCGGCGAACGACGGCCCGAAGACCAGCCGCGCGATCGACTCGCCGGCGACCAGGAACAGCGCGAGCAGCCCCACTCCCGCGAGGCTCGCGAGCCCCAGGCCCTTGAGCGTCGTCCGCCAGCCGGCGTCGTCGTTCCCGGCCCGGAAGTGCAGGCTGAGGCGCGGGCGCAGCACGACGCTCAACGCCATCGACAGCATGCGCGCCGGCCCGATCAGGGTGTTGGCCGCGCCGAAGAGGCTGATCCCGGCCGTCGTGGCGACGGCCGCGAGCACGAAGGGCTGCGAGCGCGAGCAGGCGGCGTTCGCGAGCGAGCCGACGAGCATGTGCCGGCCCATGTCGCCGAACGAGCCCAGGGCCCCCGGGTCGGGGCGCGCGCCGTGGAGGGGGGAGCGCGGCGCCGCGCGCGCCATCAGCGCGACCGCGAGCAGGGCGCCGAGCCCCCGCGCGTACCAGTAGGCGAGCACGACGTCGCCGTGGAACCAGGCCACGCCCACCGCGGCCAGCGGGAGCCCGTTGCTGAAGAGGTCGGCCCAGAACATCGAGCGCGAGCGGAACACCGCGCCGAGCCAGTTGCGGTAGAAGTTCAGCACGCCCGTCGCAGCGACCGCAAGCGCGCAGCCCAGGTAGACCGCCCAGCCCGCGCCGGGAGCGAGCAGGGGCCCGAGCGCGAGCAGCAGCGGGCCGCTCAGGACGCTCGCGCACACGTGCCTGCGCGCGGCGTGCCGGATCAGCGCCGACCGCTGGGGCTCGTCCTGGCCCGGCGCCAACGTCGTCATCGGCATGGCCCAGGCGCTGTTCGCGAGCGTGTGCACGACCACCTCGGCCGTGAGCAGCAGCACGAAGATCGCGTAGGCGTCCGCGCCCGCCCAGCGCGCCACGGCGATGCCGAGCGCGAAGCGTGTCGCCGAGCGCAGTCCCTCGGCTCCAAACGCGTAGAGCTTGTCCGTCCCGGTCTTGATCACGCGGCTCTCCGGCGGTTCTCGACCAGCCCGCGGAAGGCGGCGAGCAGGCGCTCGCCGTGCGGCGCCGGGTGGTAGTGGGCGAGGTAGCGCTCGCGCGCTGCGGCTCCCATGCGGCGGGTCGCGTCGCGCTCCTCGGCGAAGCGGCGGACCTCTGCGGCGAACGCCTCGATGTCGCCGGGGGGCACCAGCGCGCCGGTCTCCCCGGCGACGATGGTCTCCGCCGGCCCGCCCAGGTCGCTCGCGATGACCGGGCGGCCGCAGGCCTGGGCCTCGATCGAGGTCAGCCCGAAGGCCTCGTGCTGCAGGTGCGGCGCGACGACGAAGGCCGCCGCACGGATCGCCTCGGCGACGCCCTCGCGCGAGATGTGCGGCGTCCAGCGCACGTCGGGGCGACGCTCGGCGAGCGCGCGCACCTCCGGCTCGCTGGGCCCCGAGCCCACGACGTGCAGCGGCACGTCGAGCTCCTCCCAGGCGCGCAGCACGACGTCGATGCCCTTGGGATGCGCCAGGCGCCCGAAGAACAGCGCCCCGGCGCCGGCCGGCGGGGGCGCGTGCTCGGCGCCCTCCAGCAGGTCCTCGCAGGCGTGGGGGAGCACGAGGATCCTCTCCTCGGGCAGCCCCATCCGCACGTGCAGGTCGGCGACGCTGCGCGAGGGGGAGAGGTACAGCGACACGTCGTCGCGCAGCGTCCCGCGCCGCCACGCGCGGTCGACGGTGCGCTTCCACAACAGGCTCAGCGCGCGGGAGTCGCGGTAGCACCTGTGGGTGACCGCGGCCTGACGCCCGACGTCGAGGCAGTCGTAGCAGCGCTCGCCGTCGCGCAGGAACAGGCCGTTGCCGCAGCCCAGCCGGTAGTTGTGCAGCGTCTGCACGACCGGTACTCCGGAGTCGCGATGGGCCTGGTAGATCGACGGGCTGAACAGCGGAAACCAGTTGTGGACGTGCCCGAGGTCGCAGCGGTTGTCGCGGAGGAAGTTGCGGACGCGCCGGTGGGCGCGGCGGTTGTGCGGCGCGCTGAGCAGCGCGTGGACGCCCGCCGGGCGGAGCGGTGTGAGGTAGTCGTCGTTGCGCAGGGCGCAGCGGAAGACCTCGACGCCCGCGTCGCGGAGCAGGCGCTCCTCGAACTCCACGACGGTGTCCTCGCCACCGCGGAAGTGTTAGAGGTTGTGGAAGAGGGCGACCCGCATCGTTCGTTGGGCGGTTAGGCCGCGGCGCGGCTCGCCAGGGCCCGGAGCTCGTCGTCCCAGCCGGCCAGGCTGTCGGCCAGGCCGACGCGCTCGAGGTAATCGTGGTCGAGCGGCGGCCCGAGGCTGCGGAAGCTCTCGTCGCGCTCGGCGAGCAGCTGCGCCGCCAGCGCGCTGAAGACGTGCACGTAGCCCGCGGGGCCGACCTCCTCCTCGGTGGGGTCGGGCTCGACGAAGCGCGCGACGCCGCCCGCCAGCTCGAGCGGCAGGCCCCAAATCGTGAGCAGCGCCCCTCCGACGGTTCCGTGGTGCGCGCCAAGCTCGGCGGTCTCGGCCTCGAAGCACGTCACGTCCCGCTCCACGCGCGCGAGGGCGCGCCCCAGCAGCTCGGGACAGCGCGCCGCCAGCACCAGCTGGCCGGTGTGCTGCATCAATGCTACGCCGGCGGCGGTCTCGGTGGCCGGGTGGCGCCGACCGAGGATCTGGGTCACGGCGCTGCAGGTGAGCTGCGCGTGCTCGAGCAGCTTGGGGTAGGAGAAGCCCAGCGGGGCGCCCCGGATGCGGAACGAGTCGGCGGTCTCGATCGCGAGGACGATGCCGCACAGGCGCTGCATGCCGAGGAACCTGCCGGCCTCCTCGACGTCGACGATGCGGCGCTGCAGGCTGAAGGCGGCGGAGTTCGCGATCTGCAGCATCTTGGCGCTGATGGCCGCGTCCGACGACACGATCGAGGCGATGTCGTTGATCGACGAGTCGGGGTTGGAGAGCTCGGCCATCAGCCGCGCGTAGATGCGCGGGCTCGGCGGCAGCGAGGAGATGCTGCCGATGGCATCGCGCAGCTCGGGCCGCCCGACCGCTTCGCGCAGGTCCGCCGCGGTAGCGATCGAGGAGAGGAGCTCGGCGGGATCGCACGGCTTGGCCATGACGCGGTGCGACGCCTGGAGGATCTGCGGATCCGGCGCGCCGTCGGTGGCTGTCGTCAGGCCGATCCTGAGCGTCGCTGGCATCATCTTACGCACGCGCACCAGGAGGTTGACCGGGCCCAAGGAGGCCTTGGCGTCCGCGACGACCACGTCGCAGCCGCCGGCGGCGAGGACCTTGGTCGCCGCCCGCGGATCGGAGAAGCTGAGCAGCTCCCAATCGTCGGGTCGCGTGGCGAGCGCGCGCACGAGATGCGTGAGCGCGACCGGGTCTTCGTCGATGATGAGCGTGCGCATGGGCGAGCTAGGCGGCGCGCCGGGCATCCAGGTCGCCCGCCTTCCAGACACCTGCGCCGGTCCCCTTGTGGCGGACCTGGAACGAGCGTCGCATTACGTAGCGACCAAGGAGCTGGATCGACATCAGCCCGACGTACATCGGGTTGGTCGTGGCGTAGCGCTTGAACAGGCGCCGCGGCTCGCACCAGAGCCGGAAGGCCCACTCGAGGCCGTGCCGCTGGAGGAACGCGGGCGCCTGACGCACGACGCCGGCGTGGAAGTCGAAGGCGGCGCCGACGCCGAGCATGACGCCCGGGATGCGCTCGCGGTGGCTGGCCATCCAGGCCTCCTGCTTCGGGCATCCAAGCCCGACCCAGACCACGTCGGGGCGCGCCTCGCGGAGCCGCGCGATGACGCCGTCGGACTCCTCGTCGGTGAGAGCGCGGAAGGGCGGACTCTCGGCGTAGACGACGTTCAGGTTCGGGAAGCGCGCGCCGAGCTTGTTGAGCAGGATCTCCAGCCGGTCGGAGTGTCCGCCGTAGAAGGCGATGCGCCAGCCCTCCTGCTCGGCGCGGGCCAGGCTCTTCTCCATCAGCGTCGGTCCGTAGACGCGCGAGGCGTGCACGTGACCGAGCAGGCGCTGCGCCCAGACCACCGGCATCCCGTCGGCGGTGTTGATGTCGGCCTCCAGGAGGCTCTGCCGGTGGTCCGACCGCCGTTTCGCCTCGACCACGCTGTGCACCGGGCAGATGCAGACGTAGCGCGAGGGGGTCCCGGCGTCGATCCAACCCTCCATGACCTCGATCACGTCGTCGTAGGTCAGGTTGGCGATCGGCACGCCCAGCACCGAGGTGGCCGGGAGCCCCGACGGCGTGGCGCCTTCGATCGCGACCGCCTTGGAGCGCCGGAGCGCCTTGCGCGCGACGTAGAGCACGGTCATGAAGACCATCACCACGTCGTAGGCGAACGACTTGTTCAGGACGTAGTGGCGCTCGCCCTCGGCCCGCAGGCTCCAGTCCCGGACCAGGTCCTCGTCGAGCTCGTTGTCGACGACGCAGATCTGGCCGATGTTCGTCAGGCCCGGCTTCACGACCTGGCGGCGCGCGAAGTCGGGGATGTGGCGCATCAGCTCGTCCTCGAGCGGCATCGGGATCGGGCGCGGGCCGACGAGCTCCATGTCGCCGCGCACGATGTTCCACAGCTGCGGGAGCTCGTCGAGCTTCAGCGCGCGGTACACGCGGCCCACGGCGGTGATCGCGGGGTTGGTCTGCTGCACGCCCAGCGCCGTCGACTGCTCGGCACCCAGCGTCATCGTCCGGACCTTGAGGATCTCGAACGGCTCGCCGCGGAACCCGCGCCGCTTCTGGCGGAAGAGGAACGGCCCGCGCGACGTCAGGCGCACCGACAGGTACATCACGAGCAGGAGCGGCGACAGGACCGCGAGCGCCGACAGCGCGACCAGGCGCTGGGTCAGCGACCACAGCGGCGCCGACAGGCGTACCTCGTCGTCGCCGAGGACGCGCGCCGCGTCGAGCTCGGCCTGCTCCTGCTTGAACTGTCGGGCGTACTTGTAGAACGACGCTTCAAGCGCGCGGAAGTCGTCCGGGCGCTGCGGCGGGGGGGAGGGCGCGGCGGTGCTCATGGTTCAGGACCAGGCCGTGAAGCGGTTGTCGCGGATGCGAGCGAGGTGCCCGATGGTTGTGGCGGAGTTGATGAGCCCGACGTGCGTGTAGGCCTGTGGGAAGTTGCCCAGGAGCTCTTTCGTAGTCAGGTCGATGTCCTCGCTCATCAGGCCGAGCGGGTTGGCGTTGCCGGAGAACTGCTCGAAGCGCTCGATGGCCTCGTCAAGGTGTCCGGCCTGGGCTAGCGCATCGACCCACCAGAACGAGCAGATCTGGAACCCGCTCTCCGGCTCGCCGAAGTCGTCTTGGTGCACGTACCGCATCACCCCCGCGTCGTGTACGAGGATCTCGCGGTAGCGCTCGATCGTGGACAGGAAGCGCGGGTCGGTCGCCTGGAGCAGCCCGAGCTGCGGCAGCAGCAGGATCGACGCGTCAGCGCCCTCGCCGCCGTAGGTCTCGGTGAACATGCCGACCGACTTGTTGAACGAGCCGTCGAGCACCTTCCCGCGCAGACGGTCTGCCTCCTGCCGCCACTGCGCCGCCTGCTCTTTGAAGCCGAGCTTCGCGGCGACGCGCGCGCCGTTGTGGATCGCGGCCCAGCACATGGCCTGCGAGAACGTGTGGATGCGGGCGCCGTCGCGGTACTCCCAGATGCCGAGGTCGGGGTTGTCCTCGGCGATGCGGGCCTCGAGCACCATGCGCTCGACCATCGGGAACCACGCGCGCGGGTTGTCGAGCGTTACGCGCGGGTCGGTGAGCAGGCTGCTCAGGCACAGCATCACCTCGCCCATGAGGTCGTTCTGGACCTGCTGCGAGGCCGCGTTGCCGATGCGCACGGGCTGGGTGCCGCGGAAGCCGGCCAGGTGGTAGAGCTCCTCCTCCGGCAGCTCGCGCTCGCCGCCGATCGCGTAGAGCGGCTGCAGCGGTCCGCCGCTGACGACGTCGCGCACGAAGTGGATGAAGCGCAGGCCCTCTTCGAAGTGCCCGACGCGCCGTAGGGCCTCGACCGTGAAGGCGGCGTCGCGCAGCCAGCAGAAGCGATAGTCCCAGGTCCGCGGCTGGCCGATGGCCTCGGGGATGCTCGTGGTCGCGGCGGCGATGAAGGCGCCGGTCTCCTCGCTGCCGTGGAGCTTGAGGCAGAGGGCCGAGCGGATGACGTCCTCCTCGGCGAAACCCTGCAGCGCGATGGACTGGGTCCACTTACGCCAGGCGGCGATCGTCAGGTCGAGCTCGTGCTGCACCTCGTCGAGGTGCATGCGTCGGTTGTCGGGTCCGTAGGTCAGGCCGAAGTACCTGATGCGGTCCAGCGCGACCGGCTGACCGTTCAGGATGTAGGACGGCGGGACGTTGCTGAAGAGGCAGACCGGGCCCTCGTGGCCCACGACCTGCAGCCCGTCGTTGGTCGGGAGCAGCTTGACGTTCGCGCGCCCGTAGTCCGGGCGCGGGTCGAACTGAACCGTGATGCTGGGCGTGCCGCGAACGGGCTTCAGTACGCGCATCACGCGCAGCGGTGCGCGCACGCGCAGGCCTTCCTGCACGCGCGGCATGTAGTCGTAGAGCTCGAACTCCCAGGCGGCGGACGAGAAGCGCGTGACCAGCACGTTGGTGTTTCGCACGTACTCGGCCTTGCCGCGCACCTGCTTCCCGTCGACGAGGAAGCGCCACGTGCCGCCGCGGTGGTAGTCGAGGATGCGCGCGAAGATCGAGGGCGAGTCGAACCGGGGCAGGCAGAGCCAGTCGAAGCCGGAGTCGGGGTGGACCAGCCCCAGCAGCCGGCCGTTTCCGATGACCCCGTGGTCGAGGGTCATGAACTCGGGGCGGGAGACCGGCTCCAGCGGAGCGGCCGCGGGCTGGGCGGGCGCGGGTGCGTCTGTCGTTTCGTGGGGAACCATGGGGGGGCGAAGGGCGAGTTGCGGGTCAACCCACGGCGGCGCGGGGGGGAGTCGTGGGGGAGGCGTCTCGGAACGCCCGCAGCAGCGCGCGGAGCTCCTGTGGATCGTCGAGGCGCCAGCGCGCCGCGCTCTCGCGGCGGCCGATGAGCACGCTCGCGGTGCTCTGCGGCAGGCGCTTGAACAGGTCCTCGTCGGTGCGGTCGTCGCCGGCGACGAGCAGGAACATCGCGCCGTCGTCAACGGCCTCGCCGGACAGCGCAGGCAGCGCGCGTAGCACGGCCGAGCCCTTGTCGACCCCGGCGGGGCGCACCTCCAGGAGGTGGTCGCCCCGCAGGACCTCGAGCGGCATGCTCGCGACGCGTTCGTCGAGCTGTGCGCCGAGCTCCTCCGCCTGCCAGACCGCGAGCGCGGGCTCGGCGGGCCGGTAGTGCCACGCGATGCTCACCGGTTTGCTCTCGACGAGGCTGCCCGGGACGCGCTCGCAGAAGGGCTGCATCAGCTCGATGATCGGCCCCTGCCAGCCCTCGTCGGGCAGTCGCAGGCACGGGCGGAACTCGCGCTCGTCGGGCGGCCGCATCCAGGCGCCGTGCTCGGCGATCAGGCCGACCGGGAGGCTCCCGAGCCAGCGCTCGAGGTCGAGCCTTGCGCGTCCGCTTACGATCCAGACCTCGGTGCCCTCGGTCGATGCGAGCTCGGTGAGGAGCTCGAGCAGCGCCGCCGGCGGCGCCGCGTCTTCGGGGCGCTCGGTGAACTCGCGCAGCGTGCCGTCGTAGTCGAGCAACAGCGTCCGCGACGGCGCCGCCAGCCAGCGGCGCACCAGCCGCGCGCGCTCCACGCCCGCGAGCAGCGGAGGCGCCGGGTCTTCGCCGGTGCTGCGGATCGCCTCGAGGCAGCGCTCCACCCAGACCTGGACGCTGCGCCGGCGTACGCGCTCACGCATGGGCGCCATGCGGGCCGCCTGCTCCTCGGGCGACATGTCCAGCGCCTGCCGCAGGGCGGCGACGATGCTGTCCTTCGAGAACGGATTGACCTGCACCGCCTCGGTCAGCTCCGAGGCCGCGCCCGTGAACTCGCCGATCAACAGCACGCCGTCGTCGCGCTCGCGCGAGGCCACGAACTCCTTGGCCACCAGGTTCAGGCCGTCACGGATCGGCGTGACGAGCGCTATGTCGGCGACGCGGTAGAGGGCCTTGAGCTGCTCGCGGGGGACGCTGCGGAATTGGTAGTGCAGCGGCTGGCGCCCGGGGCGCCCGAACTCGCTGTTGATCTCGCCGGCGAGGCGATCCACCTCGCGCTTCAGGTCGCGGTAGGAGTCGACCTCGACCCGACTCGGCACGGCGATCTGGATGAGGAGCAGCTCGTCGACCAGGTGCGGCTGCGCGCGCAGCAGCTCCTGATACGCCTGGAGGCGCGCCGGGATGCCCTTGGTGTAGTCCAGGCGGTCGACCCCCAGAATGATCCGGCGTCCCTCGGCGAGGCGGATGAGGTCGTGGTACTCCGGCAGGACGCCCTCGTTCGACTCGGGGCCGTGCCACTCCTCGGGAGAGATGCCGAGCGGCTCGACGAGCAGCCGCGTGCGCCGGTTGCCGCCGTCGACCGCCGACGCGCCGACGCTCTGTCCCAGCACCCGCTTTACCGTCGAGCGGAAGTGGCGCGCATAGTCGAGGGTGTGGAACCCCAGCATGTCCGCGCCGAGGAGGCCGCGCAGGAACTCCTCGCGGCAGGGGAGGATGCGGAAGAGCTCGGAGGACGGGAAGGGGATGTGCAGGAAGAAGCCGATGCGCAGCGAAGGCATGGCCTCGCGCAGCATGGCGGGCACCAGCGCCAGGTGAAAGTCGTGGACGAAGACCAGGTCGCCGGGGCGCGCCTCGGCGAGCACGGCGTCGGCGAACTTGCGGTTGACCTCGCTGTAGACGCGCCAGCTCTCCTCGTCGAACTCGACGCGGTCGGTGCAGTAGTGGAACAGCGGCCACAGGCACCGGTTGGAGAGGCGGTTGTAGTAGTGCTCGTGCTCGTGGGCGGAGAGGGGAACCCCGCGCATGCTCTGCGCGCGCAGCGACTCGACGGTCGAGCGCGGGAGCTCGTCGCCCTCGGTGACCATGCCCGGCCAGCCGATCCACAGACCGTTGCGGTCGCGGTGCGGCCGCATGAGGCCGGTGGCGAGGCCTCCCGCGGTCACGTGCATCTCCGGCTCGTCTCCGTCCGCTTGACGGAAGGCGACCGGCAGCCGGTTGCTCACGAGGATCAGGCGGTCGTCTTCGCCGGAGAACGCGGAGCTCATGCGGACGACATCGGTCGACGATTGGACCCTGCCTAAGGGGCCAGTTGCTCGAGCAGCTCATCCGTCCCCGTTCCGAGAAGGCGCGCGAAACATCCAACTTGATCCAGTGCGGAGCAACCGCGTGCCGATCGACGGAACGCCGTGGATCCCCGCAAGACAAAACCCGTCCCCGAAGTTGTGGACCGAGCCGGCGAGCTCTCCGAGCTGATGCGCCCGGAGCCCGCGGGTTCGATGACCGCCGCGCGCGAGGCGCTCGGCGATGACATGCAGGAGCGCCTCGCGCTCATCGGCCAATACCTGGCCGATCTGCAGCAGCTCGAGCCGATCGAGCGCCGCGCGGAGGAGGGCTTCGCCGAGGTCGCGGACCTCCCCGTCTGGAAGCCGACCGAGTACGAGGAGGTGTTCCTTCCAGGACTGCGCCTGGCGGGGATCCCCGACAAGTCGCGCGTTTCGCTGCAGAGCACCGCCGACCTCCACATGCACACCGAGTGGTCCGACGGCGAGCCGCTCGACGACGTGCTCGAGTGCGCGGTCGAGGCGCGGCTTGACGTCATCGCGATCACCGACCACGACGAGATCGACGGAGCCCTCGAGGCGCGCCGGCGCGTCCACGAACGGCGCCTGCGCATCGCCGTCGTCCCGGGCATCGAGGTCAGCTCGCGCGACGGCCACATCGGCGGGCTCTTCGTGACGCGCAAGATCCCCGCGGGCCTGAGCGCCGAGGAGACCGTGCAGCGGATCCACGCGGCGGGCGGCATCGCCGTCGCTCACCACCCGTTCGCGCCGCGGATGATCGAGCGGCTGCTGAGGGTCAAGCTCGGGTGCGCCGACCTGATTACGAAGCTGCCGTTCGACGCGATCGAGTGCACCAACGCCGTGCCCGGCCACGGCACGAAGTACAACCTCGAGGCGATCGAGTTCCTCAAGAAGAACCACGTACGGGTCGCGGTCACCGGGAGCAGCGACGCACACCGCGCCGCGTTCGTCGGCAAAGGCCGCACGTATTTCGCGGGCAACTACGGCGTCAGCTCGCTGCGCTCTGGCATGGAGCTCGGCTTCACGCTCGGCGCCGAGGGCTACTGGTCGTTCCGCGAGAAGATCCAGTACCACGTCGGCCTGCTCCGCGCGATCGTCCGCAACCTCTTCGGGCAACGCGCATCCATCAACTAGAGGCCCCGCGCATGGCGTCCGCGACCGAAGCTCCCCGCGTACTCCTCGTCGACTCCTCGGCTCACCAGCGCTGCTACCTGCGGCTGGCGCTGGAGGGCGCCGGATACCGCGTTGCCGAGGCGGCGTGCGCGGCCGACGCGTGGGAGCGCTTGCACGAGGAACCCTGCCGCGCGGTTCTGTTGGAGTTCGAGCTCCCCGACCTGCGCGGCGACGAGCTGTGCCGCGAGCTGCGCGCGGCGCCTGGCGGCGACGGCCTGGTCGTCATCTTCACCACGGCGCACGCCTACACGGACCCGACCCACCTGCGCGAGGCCGGCGCAGACTGGTACTTCCCGAAGCCGGTCAGCCCCAACTACCTGTGCGACAAGCTGCGGGAGTTGCTCGCGCCCGAGCGCCTGGATCCAGCGCCCGATCGCCAGGACGCCTTCGAGCGCTTCCGCGCCGAGCTCGACCGCCTCGCCGCGCTCGCCGGCTGTGACGACTTCCTCCTCGAGCGCGACGGCGCCGCCTGGTTCCGGGTCGGGGTGATCGGCGGCGAGCGCCTCGCGCGCGTCCCGCTCGATCTCGCCCCCGAGCTCGGGGGGCTGCGCCTGGTCGCGCCCGCCGGACGGGCGGAGGACGTCGCGCGGCTCAAGGGCCTCTGCGAGCACGCCGCGCGGCAGGTCGAGCTCGAGCTGGAGCGCGAGGGCTTGTGCCGCGAGCTGGGCTCGACCGCCGAGGACCTGGCCTCGATGTTCCGCACCGTCTGGAACCAGTCGAAGGAGGCGGGCACCGACGCGTACCTCGACTTCCTGTTGCACGAGGCGATCGCGGGCCATCCGGCGCGCAGCGCGGCCTTCCTGTCGGTCGAGTCCGGCGGCGTGCGGGCGCTGGCGTGGACGCACGAGCGTCCGGAGGACGACGCGGTCCCGGAGGCCGCGATGGAGGAGCTGGTCGAGCGCCACCGCCCGCTGCTGCTCGGCGAGGGCGATCCCTCGCTGGCGGGCTTCCCGGGCGCCGCTGCGGCGATCCTCGCGCCGTTCCCGCTCCACGACCACATCATGGGCTGCCTGGCCGTGTGGAGCGCGCGGGCGCGCGAGCTGGACGACGACGCGACGCGCCGGATCTCGCTCTTCGCCCATCAGGGGGGCGCGATCCTGCACACGGCCGCGCTGCGCGGGGAGCGCGAGCGCGCCGAACGCCTGCGGCGCGAGCACGAGCTGGGAGGGCAGATCCAGGAGGCGTTGCTACGCTCCCACACCGACACCAAGCCCGCCGGCGTCGAGGTCGTCGCGTTCTCCGACGCCTGCCGCCAGGTCGCGGGGGACTTCTATGCCTCGCTGCAGATCGCACCCGACTGCATCGACGTGGTCGTCGGCGATGTGATGGGGAAGGGGCTGCCGGCCGCGGTGTTCGCGACCGCGGTGAAGAGCGAGCTGCTGCGGATCCTGGTCGAGTCGCGCACCAGCTTCGGCGGTGCGCGCCCCGGCCCGGATCAAGTCGTAGAGCTGCTGAACGGCGAGCTCTCGCGCGACCTCGAGCGCTTTCGCTCGTTCTCGACGCTCTACTACGGCCGCGTCGACCTAAGCCGGCGCCGCTTCGAGTTCGTCGACTGCGGGCACACCAACGCGCTGCACTACCGCGCGAAGGATGGGTGCGTCGTCGAGCTCGTCCACAACCCCGAGGGGGTGACCAACCTGCCGCTGGGCGTCTTTCCGACCTGCTCGTTCGAGGCGGCGTCGGTCGAGTTCGAGGAGGGCGACGCGTTCCTGCTCTACTCGGACGGCGTCACCGAGGCCTGCCTCGGCGACGAGCAGTTCGGCCTGGAACGCCTGCAGAGCGCCTTCGCCGAGGCCGCGTCCCTGGGTGCCGAGCAGGCCATCGGAGCGGTTCGCGAGGCGGTGGCGAGCTTCCTTGACGGCGCGGCCTACGGCGATGACCTGACGGTGCTCGCGGTCTGCGTCGGGGCGGAGGGCGACGTGCTCCGCTCGGTCGAGTCGATCACGCTGCCGGCCGAGAGCGGCCACCTCGAGCGCCTGCACGATTTCGTCGGGCACGTGCTCGCGGCCAACTCCGGCGCCGGGTTCGGCGACGTGCGCCGGAACATGATCCAGGTCGCCGCCGTCGAGGCCGCGACCAACATCGTGCGGCACGCCTATCCGAACGGCGTGCGCGGCGAGTACCGCGTGGAGTACGAGCGGACCGACTCGTCGATCCGGCTGCGCTTCCTAGACCGCGGGCAGCCCTTCAACCCCAAGGACGCTCCGCCGCCCCCGCTCGAGTCCCTGGCCGACGGCGGCTACGGCGTCTTCCTCATCCACGAGATCGCGGACGAGGTGACCTACGAGCACGCTCCCGCGGGAGTGAACCAACTCACCCTGACCTTCCAAACCGAAGCTCAAAAGGAGAGCGACATGAACCTCGACTACACGGAGGAGCAGAACGCGCTCATCGTGAGCGTCCCTACCAAGCGGCTGGACTGCGACAGCTCGTCGGACTTCCGCGAGGAGATGCGCGACGTCGTGCACGGAGCGGCGCGGGTCGTGCTCGACCTCGAGGCGCTCGAGTTCATCGACAGCTCGGGCCTAGGCGCGATCCTGTCGTGCCTGCGCGACATCACCGAATCGGGGGGCGACATGAAGCTCTGCGGGCTGTCCGATCCCGTCCGTGCGGTCTTCGAGCTCGTGCGGATGCACCGCATCCTCGAGATCCACGACGACCAGGGCGGGGCGCTCCAGGCCTTCGGCTAGCGGCGCGCGCCGTCACGCGGCGCGACGCAGGTCGCTGGGCTCGGCCCGGCCGAGCAGCGCATCGACCGCGGTGCGGAACGACGTGGCCAGGCGCTCGACGGTGAAGGCGGCGGCGGTCTCGACCGACCGCCGCCCGAGGGCCGCGAGGTCGTTGTGGCCCAGCGCGCGCTCGAGCCCGGCCAGCGCGCCGCCGTCGGCCGTCGGATCGAACAGCAGCCCGTTGCTTCCGTCGTCGATCAGGTCGTCGCTGCACCCCGCATGGACCGAGCACAGGGTCGGCACGCCGCAGGCCATGGACTCGTTGACGACCAGGCCCCACACGTCCATCAGGGTGGGGAACACGTGCAGGTCCGCGAGGCCGTACCACTCGGCCATCTCCTCGGGAGCGACGAACCCGGCGTGGTAGACGTCGTCACCGGCGGCCTCGAGCAGCGGCTTGAGCGGTCCGTCGCCGAGGAAGACCAGGCGCCAGCCGTCGCGCAGCTCGGCGGAGAGCTGCCCCCACGCCTCCAGCAGCGGAGCGATGCCCTTGCGCGGGATCAGGTTCCCGACCACCAGGGCGACGCGCTTGCCCGGCGCCACGATCGCGCGCTTCTTGGAGACCCGCGCGTCGAAGCCGTCGCTGCGCATCGCCGCGGCCAGCGACGCGTGGTCGGCCGCGTTGGGCGCGTCGAAGATGCGCTCGTCCTCGACGCCCCAGCCGCGCAGCACCTCGCGCGCCTGCACGCCCATCCCGATGGCGGCGTCGCAGCCGCGCAACAGCCGGCGGCGGAGCCCGTCCCGCCGTCCGCCCTCGAGCCCGCTCTTGCGGCTGTGGTAGCTCCAGATCAGCAACGGGGTGCGGTTCAGCCGCGCGTATGCGCTTGCAACCATCGTGCGCGGGCCCAGCTCGCTAGACACGATCACGTCGGGGCGGAAGCGGCGCAGGTCGCCGTACAACCCGATCGGGACGTGGGTCGTCACCACCTGCGTGAACGGCAGCGGGACCTCGTGCTTCAGCCGCCTGCGGATCGCCCAGTTGCGCGAGCGCACGACCTGCAGCCGGCTCACGTCGACGCTCCATGAGCGGTCGAACTCCGACTCCGAGTTGACGAAGACGCGGAAGTCCCAGCCGGCGGTGCGCGCGAGGTCTTCGAACACGGGGCGGCGGTAGGGGCTCACGAAGTTCGTGAGGAAGGCAACGCGCAGAGGACGTCTGGGCGCGTGGGGCATGGGGCTTCTCAACGGGGTAGGGGAGTGGGGTGCGCTGAGGCGCTAGCCGCGGCTGGGTGGGGGGCGCTCGGCAGCCTGCAGGAGCGGAAGCCGTCCCCCTCCGGGGGCAGCTCGAACTCGGCGCTGATGTGGTTGTAGTCGCTGTTCGCCAGCAACACGACGCACCAGAAGCTGCAGAAGAACGGGAAGCTGTCCATCTTGAAGAAGAAGCTCTGGCTGTTGCCGAAGACGAACAGCACGGTGAGCACGACGGTGGTGAAGCCCGACACCGCATAGCGCTGCGGAGTCCCCGGGCGCGTCGCGTGGCGTAGCCAGCCGGAGTAGAGCGTGCCCAAGAACCACAGCAGCGCCACTCCCACGCCGAGGATGCCGAGCTCGACGAAGACGTCGAGCATCGCGTTGTGCGCCTGTCTCGGGTTCCAGGTGACAACGATCTCGCGCCCGCGGCCCTCGTACCAGAACGCGCCGTAGCCGTGGCCGAAGAAGGGCTTCTTGACCGCCTCGTTCCACACGCCGGCCCACAGCTCGTCGCGGCCCGACAGCGACGTGTCGCGGCCCATGGCGCCGAGCGTCATCTCCATCAGGTTCTTGAGCCCGATGGTCGCCACTAGGATCACCACGATGCCCGCGCCGGCCTGTACCAGCCCGCGCAGGTAGTCGACCGTGGCGAGGAAGAAGAAGATGCCGCACCCGACGATGATCATCATCAGGGACGTCATCGAGCCGGTCAGCAGCGTCCCGATCGCCATGCCCGCCTGCAGCGTGCGAAGCACCTGGCGGCGGCGCTTGTTCGGCTCCACCAGGCCCAGCGAGATGAGGAAGCCGAGCACCAGGAACGGGGCCAGCGTGTTCGGGTGGTTCGACACGCCCGCCAGCCCGGGTCGCGCCGGGTTCTCGACGCAGTTGCGCGGGAGCCCGAACCAGCCGAGCAGGCTGATCCAAGCGACGGCACCGCAGAAGTACGTCAGCGTGCGCTGCATCAGCCGCACCGGCCGATCCGACATGTGGACCGCCAGCGAGATCGCAAGGTAGCCGCACACGAAGATGAACGAGCGCTTGATCGTCAGCGTCTTGTCCGTCGACCACACGACCGAACCGATCAACAGGGCGCCCACCGCCGCCTCGCGCAGCCGGAAGTAGAGGAACTCGGGGAGCGAGCGCGTCATGCACAGCATGAGCCCGCTCAGCCCGGCGGTGGCCAGGAAGATCAGCTGGCGGATGGCGCCGCCGGAGTTCTCGTCGGAGAGCGTGATGGGAGCGGTCAGCGGCCGGAAGCTGTTCACCGAGTTCCACAGCCAGACCATCATCATCGCGATGATGAGCGCGAACGGACCCGCCGTGCGCAGCCGGTCCATGCCCGGCGTGAGCATCGCCCGCCTCACGCCGCTTTGCGCCTCCTACGCCGCTCGTAGATGCTCCGGATCGGCTTGATGACGGGCTTGGCGGCGAAGCCGGCCGCGGTACCGGCGAGGCGGATCGGCAGCCACTGGGCCACGTTGCCGAGGATCTGCCCGAGGCGCGAGTCCAGCTCGCGCGTGCGCCGGATCAGCGCGAGCTGCTCGAAGACCAGGATCAGGAAGCCGGCCAGGAAGACCGAGCCCGCGACGCTCTTGGCCGCCATGCCCTTCTTCGACGGACCCGCCGGCCGGTGGGGGACGTTGGCGCGCCGGATGATGGCGATGCTGCCGGCCGGCTGCTCCGCGCGGATCCGGAAGATGTCGGCCTGCGTCGTCAGCGTGATCACGAGGTCGCGGCGGAAGCGCACCACCTGCTCGATCGCGTTGCGCTCGAGCATCAGCGTGCCCATGTCGGCGGCCGGCTCGCCCCGGCGGAGATCGGCCTCCAGCTGCTCGGTCTCCTTGCGCAGGTACTTCAGCCGCGCGCGCTTCTCGATGACGAGCGCGTCCTCCTCGGTCCGCGCTTCGAGCAGCGCGTTGATCTCGCCCTCGAGCTGGTCCGCCGCGCGGCGCAGCTGCTGGGTCTGGCTGACCAGCTGAGCGATCTCGTTCTTCGGGTCATAGACCCCCGTCTCCTGCACGAACGCGCGGTACTGGGCCTCGGACTGCTCGAGGCCGATGCGCGCCGACGTGGCGGCCTGGTCGAGGAAGACCGCCTGCTGCAGCACCAGCTGCCGCTCGATCTCCTTGCTGGCGAGCTCGCCCTCCTCGAGGATCGCGTTGCAGACGTTCGCGGCCAGCTTGGGGTCGTAGGACTGGACCGACACGGTGAGGAGCCCGTCCTCGGTGCCGGTGATGGTGACCATGTCGCGGATCTCGGCCACCATCTCGGGCGAGCGGTGGTTCTCCTTCGCGCCCTCGTTGGTGCGCAGCTCCTCGGCGAAGCGCTCGGCGAGCTTCTCCAGCGTCGAGGACGACTTCAGCAGCGTGAGGTAGAGGTCCGCGTTGGGGGGCAGCGTCAGCGACGCCGTAGACGAGCGCCGCGCGACGTCCTGGGTGGTCTCCAGCGAGCCCGTGTCGACCGTGGCGTCGATCAGCGGCTTCTCGCGCGGTAGCAGCACCGCGACGGCGGAGGCGGTGTAGAAGGGCTCCGCGGTCCGGATCGAGCGGTAGGCGTTGAACATGCCCAGGCCCATCAGGGCGGCGAGCATCCACAGGTGTCGCGTGATCGCCGCCAGGACGTCCAGCAGCGGGATCTGCCAGCTGGCGACCTCGAGCTTGGGGACCTCGCCCATCGAGGGAAGCGCCGCGGACGCGGCCTCCCCGTCGCCTCCCGCGGCTTCCGGCGGGGCATCGGCAGCCGCCGGCGGCGTCGCCGGGTCGGGCGTCTGCGGCGCGGAGTACGGGTTGTGCGGGGGGCGCATCGGGGCGGGGTCGTGGCAGACCCGTCGCTGTCTCGACGTCCCGCGCCCGGGTCCTGAAGGGGCGCGCTCGCGACGGCCGGGCGAGGGCCGCTTCCGGCCCGCAGCGGGGATCGGTCTGTGGCGGGGCCACAGGATCGAGGCGGCGTCCGCGAACACGGTTGCGGGAGCCGCCGCGCCGAAACGCCGACGGCCGCGCCCCCCCCGGTGGGAGGAGCGCGGCCGTCTCAGCGGTCCGAGGCCTTGGGAGCGGAGCCCTAGGGCGTCGGGCGGTTCAGGGTGAAGGTCTGCGGCTCGAGGTACTGCTCGAGCGCCAGCGACAGCAGCTGGGCCGTCGTGGGCAGGTCGTACCAGTCGGCGAAGTTCACGCCGCCGGAGCTGACCCAGCTGTTGAACTTCGGATACGCGAGCCAGATCGGCTTGCTCTCCAGCGGCCAGCGCCAGCTCGTGGTGATGTTCATCGCCCAGGGGTAGCCGTTCTCGTCGAGGAAGGCCGTCGGGCCGGTCTCCTCGGGCAGCGAGCTCGGACGGTCCGAGAAGCCGTCGAATCCGGGCAGGTGCACGTCGATCTCGTCGGGGCCGACGAACGACTGGATGAAGGGGTCGTACGGCGGCTGGCCGATGAGGTCGCTGTCCACCGGGCTGTCGAAGCTGATGAGCATGCGCGCTACGGCCGCCAGTCGCTCGACCTCGGGCTCGTCGGTGTTGGTCGCGAAGTCGCCGGTGGTCACCGGCAGCGCGTTGCGCGTCGAGCTGAAGAGCTCGATGCGGCGCTGCTCGACGTTGATCAGGTCGTTGATGGTGACCGGCCCGACGTTCTCGACCGTCTCGGCATCGTCGCTGAGGAAGCGCTCGACCTGGTAGTTGCCCGTGGTCGCGGCGGGAAGCCCGGGCAGGTGCAGGCCGAAGCGGTGGTCGAAGCCCGCGCCGCGGCCCATCAGCTCGAACGTGCCGACGATATCGTGCACGTCGCCGGCGGCGTCTTGGACGAGCTCGAAGCTGTAGGCGACGACGACGTCGTTGTAGTCGGCGTCGCCGAGCTCCGGGTAGCGGTCCTCGAAGGTCAGCGTGTAGGTGCCGGCCGCTGGGACGCGCTTCACGAAGGCGCGCTCGACGTCGTTCGGATAGGCATCGTCGCCGTCCAGGACGCCGTCGCTGTCGGTGTCGGAGTTGATGCCCGCGACCGTCGCGACGTCGACCGTGACGTTGGCGGCCACGCTGGCCTGGACCACGAAGACCAGGTCGTTGAAGTCGTCGTCCGACCACCAGCGCCGGTTGAGATCCTCGAAGCCGATGAAGTAGAAGTCCTCATCGGACAGGAAGCCCGAGATTCCGGCCACATCGACCATCACCACGTGGTCGGAGAGCCCGGGCGCGCCGAGGCTCACCTCGGGGTTGATCGAGGGGATCGTGGTGTAGGTGCCGCGCCCGAACTTGCGGTTCTCGGTCGGGTCGGTGGTGGGGATGGCGACGGCCGTGGGGTCCCACGACTGCACGAGGGGCTCGGTCGACCAACCGTCCGCCACTACGAAGAACCCGACCTTCTCGCCGGCGGTGAACGTGCGCACGGCGCCGTTCTCGTCGCGAAGGTCGTAGAAGTCGCCGCTGACGGCGGTGCCCGCACCCGGGAAAGAGGCGTTCGGGATGATCAGGTTCGAGGACAGGATCGTGTACTCACCGCCGGACTCCGAGTAAGTGAAGTACCCGAGCGTGTTGCGGTACCCGGCGCCCTCCCACAGGAAGGTCACGCGGATCTCGGTGTCCCCGATGACCTCCATGTTGGGGGTGAAGTCGGACGAGATGTACGCCGAGCCGCTGTTGTCGCGCTCGGGCACGGTGGCGTTGATCAGGTCGAACACCTCGGTCGGGACGGTGGCGGTCCCGTCCTGCGCGGCGAGCGGCGCAGGCGTCGCGAGGGCGGCCAGAAGGAAGGGGAAGAAGTGTCTGGCGTTCATCACAGCGTCGTAGTGAGGTCGATGACTTGGGCGGCCAGATCGGCGCGGTTCACCGTGACGCGGGCCGAGGGCGCGACGGGGCCGAGGAACGTCTGGAGGTTCGCGTCCGTGTAGGGACCGGTGGTCCCGGTGCGGTGCACGACGATGTCGACCTGCTCGGTTTCGAGCGGGATCGTGAGCGTCTCGCTGATCGTGCCCAGGGCGTCGGTGACGCCGTTGAAGAAGAGCTCGCCGTTGAGTTCGTCCTCGAAGACCTCGTCGCCGTTCGGCGCGGTGCGTACGTGGGTGAGCTGCACCGAGACACCCTGCGCCGGGGCGCTGTCGATCGTCACCGAGAGATCGAAGTTGACCTCGTCGGACATCTCGAAGGTGAAGTCGGGCGGGGGCGTGGCCTGCGTCACGGGGTCGTCGTCACCGCTACTGCCGCAGGCCGGCATCAGAGCGAAAAGGGCTCCGAGGGGAAGCCACAGAAGGTGCGTTCGAGTCATGGGGAGTTTGTTTCAGGGACTAGGCGAACGCCCCTGCTTCGGCACCGTCGCGGCCGGCCCCGCGCGCCGAACGAGCGCTGTGGATCAGGTTCCCGGGCGCGGGACGCAGCGATGCACGGGCCCACAAGATCGCCGTGGGGGGGGCGGGAGACCCCGCGTCGCGTTCGGCGCCGGCCGGCGCCGCGCGCGCGCTTTTTCGCGGTTTCGCGCCACGCCTCGCGCGTTGCGCGACGCAAGCTCTCACCCGAGGCCCATCCACCGCACGCCCATGATCCAGACGCTGCTTCTCGCTTGCCTGTTCTCCCCGGCCGCCGTTCAGCTCGACGGCGGAGACACGCTCGTCGCCGACCTCGTCCCGGGGGCGGCCGGCAGCTCGCCGGCCTTCCAAGCCGCGGCGGGCGAGCGCCTGCTGCTCACGCACACGACCCCGGTGGGGACCGTGCTGTGGTCGAGCGACGGCACCTCGGCCGGAACGGTCGACCTGGCGGTCTTCGCGGGGCCAGGAGTGTCGCCGCCGTCCGACTTCGCCGAGGTCGGCGGGCGGGTGTTGTTCTCGACGGACGAAGCGCTCTGGACCAGCGACGGCACCCCGGCCGGGACGACGCCGTTTCTCAACTACCAGGCCAGCCTGGGCATCGGCGTCCAGTTCCCGTCCTGGAGCGCGTCGCTCGGCGACCGCGCCGTCGTCTGCGTGCGCGGCCTGGGGCCCGGCTCCAGCGAGTCGGAGTCCCACCTCGTCGTGACCGACGGGACCGCCGGCGGCACGGTCTGGATCGGCACGCTGCTCGGCTCGCTCAACGGGCGCACGGCCGGCGAGCGGATCTACTTCCTAGGCAACGATGGCGGCGGTGCGGGGTACGAGCTTTGGACCACCGACGGCAGCGCGCCGGGGACGGCTCAGGTGCTCGACGCCAACCCCGGCGGCAACGCCGCCCTCGGCGCGTCGGCGGAGCTCGGGGGAGACCTCGTCGGCGCCTTCGAGGACGCCTTCGGCGACCGCGAGCTGTGGCGCAGCGACGGCAGCGCCGCGGGGACGGTGCGGCTCGCGGACATCCAGCCGGGCCCGCTGGGCTCCACGCCGGGCAGCTTCGCGCCGGTCGGGGTCGATGCGCCCGGGGTCCTGGTCTTCTCCGCCACCGGGCCGGAGGGGCTCGAGCCCTGGCGCACCGACGGCACCTCCGCCGGGACCTTCCTGCTGGCGGACCTGCGCCCCGGGCCGGACGGCGGGCTCGTGGGGGGGCCGGTCGGTGCCGGGCCCTGGGCGTACTTCTTCGCGCGCCCGGTGCCGGGCGGCGCCTCGGAGCTGTGGCGCACCGACGGCAGCGTGGCGGGGACCGCGCTCGTCGCGAGCTTCGTCGGTTCGGCGACCACCTTTGAGATGAGCGGGCTGCCCGACGGGCGCGTGGTCTTCGGTGCGAACGGCGGGTCGGCGGGCGACGAGCTGTGGGTCAGCGACGGGACCGCGGCGGGGACCGAGCTGCTGGCGGACATCGACCCGGCCGGCTCGTCCGAGCCCGGCTTCCCGCGCCGCGTCGGGGCCAACGTGTTCTTCCGCGCCGACGACGGCAGCCTGGGCTCCGAGCTGCACGCGGTGACGGTCGCCGAGGCAGGCGGATGGGTCGTCGAGCGCTACGGCGCCGGCTGCTCCGCCGCGCCCGCGGCGCCGCGCGCGACGTGGAGCGGAGCTCCGAGCCTCGGCGACACGTTCTCGGTCGGCGTGGAGGGCGCCGCGCCGCTGGCCGCCGTGGTGCACGTCTTCGGGACGGGCTTCGCCGAGCTTCCGCTCGGCGCCGCGTGCGTGCTGTGGGTCGACGCTCCCGGCATCCTGGGCGGCTACACGGCCGACGCGGCTGGCGCCGGAACGCTCCCGCCGACGCCCCTGCCCGACGAGCCCGCGCTCGCCGGATTGCTGCTCACCTTCCAGGCGGCGGCCAGCGAGCCCGGCGGGCCCTACCTCGGCTTCGCGCTCTCGGACGGGCTCGAGGTCGTCGTCGGCCCTTAGGAGCCGGTCCGAGTCTTCGCGATCCGCGATACAGCGGTCCTCGATGCGGCGAGCCTCGAGTCCGAAACTCGATGCTCACCGCCTCGCGAACCGCGCAGACTCGGACCGGCTCCTAGGAGGGAACCCGGGCCCGTGAAGAAAATTCGAGTTCCTGCGAGCCGCCGAGAGGCCGGAGACGAGCACCCAAGGTACAGGCCTCCTCCAAGCTCTTCCCCCTCCTATGCTTCGACTCTCGCTTCTGCTCTTTCTTCAACTCTCCAGCTCCTTCGACGGCGAAGAGCGCGACATCGTCTGGCCGTCGGTGGCTTCCGCCACCGGCTCGGCGGGCGTCGGCACGGCGCTGCAGTTCACCGGCGACGGTGTGCTGGACGCGTTCACGCTCGACGGCACGCGGCTCTACGCCTTCTACGGCGTCGGCACCTACGACGCGGTGGTCGACACGGGGCTCGACCTCGACACGCTGGCGCCGCTGCCTCCGGACACTCCGGGCGGTGCGGGCGCGCTGCTCGGCACCGACGCCACGGGACTGCTGCGCATCGACCCGGCCCTGCCGACCGGCTTCGCCGCGAGCGCGGTGCGCACCGGAGGCGGCTGGAGCTCCTCCCTGCGCCTGCGCACGGCGCAGCTCGACGGTGCCTGGGGGCGCGACGTGGTCAGCCTCGGCGCCGGCGGCTCCCAGGTCGACGTGCTGTACGACGGCCCGTTCGGGCTGGGCAGCGACGTCTCGTTCCCGACCCTGCGCGCGGGCCTCGACGTGGCCGTGCTCGACTGGGACGGGCTGGGCGGACCCGAGATCGCGGTGCTGAACTCCACCGGGGTCTACGTCTTCGATCAGGCCGGCGCGCTGGTCGCGACGCTGACCAAGCCGGCGGGGAGCACCACGCTCGGCGGGCTCGCGGTGCTCTCGTCGCCGGGTGAGAACGACCGGCTCGCGTGGCGCAGCGAGTCGCCCGTCGCCGCGCTGGTGCACGTCGATCGCCTCGGTGCGGTCGGCGCCTCGTGGGTGGACGTGACCGGCGCCTCGGTGGTCGCGCTCGCCGCGGCGGACTACGACGTCGATGGCGCCGACGAGCTGTTGCTGAGCCGCGACGACCTGCCGCGGGTAGAGCTCTACGACCCCGTGGCCGGACCGGCGCAACAGGCGCTGCCCGATGCGTTCGTCTTCTCGCTGTCGGGCGGTCCGGGGGCGGTGACGGCCGAGCCGATCGCGGGCGACGTCGACGGCGACGGCGATGTCGACGTGCTGTTGCCCTGGGACGCCGGCGGCGTGGTGGAGGTCTTCTACGGGACGGCCCTCGACCAGACGCCGATCAAGCCGGCGATCCAGGACGACGTCTTCCCGACCTTCGACCCGAACACCGGCGCCGCGACGTTCGTCGTCGCGCCCGTGGGGGGCGGCTATCCGACGGGCGCGACGCACCTCGAGATCAAGGCCCACTACCGCGCGGACCTCGCGCAGGACGTGCAGCCCGATCACCCGAGCAACGCGGTGTCGTACGAAGCGCTGTCGGGAGCGTCCCAGACCGTGTCGACGACCTTCGCGCTGGACCCGGTCGCGCTGGACGTGCTGCACGTCACGCTCCGCGCGGTCGAGCGCAGCGGGAGCACGACCCTGCACGCGTGGCCGGCGACGACCGCCGTCTTCGCCGGCGACTTCGCGACCTTCGTGCAGGTGCGCGACGAGCCCGACAGCGCGTCGCCGATCCTGGCGCTCCTGCCGCCCGGTGTTCCCGGCGGCGGCGAAACCGGGGGCTGGAACTGCAAGCCTTCGCACGGGCCGTTCCCCGTGCCGAGCCAGCAGCCGACGCCCTAGCGCGAGCCTGCGACGACCTCGCGCTCGGTCAAAAGACCGGGTCGTGCCCGAGCCCGACCACGTGCAGCAGCGAGTGGTAGAAGGGATGCGCGTAGCGCTCGTCTTGGGCGAGCGCTACGCGCGCGGTGCGGAGCGCCTCGGCGGGGGAGGCGCCTTCGGCCAGCGCGCGGTGGAAGACCTCGAGCAGCGCCACCGTGGCGTGCAGGTCGATGTCCTGGTGCGACAGCACCACCGCTCCCGCCCCGCGCCTCAGGAACGTGCCGCCCAGGTGCTGCGCGCCGTCCTCGCCGCGCCGCAGCGGGCTGCGGCTCGCCCCGCAGGCGGCCAGCACCACGAGCGGCGAGGCACCGGCCGGCACGGCGTCGGCCCACAGCGTCTCGCCCTCGCCGCCGTCCGCGTCGAGCCTCAGCCCGGAGGGCACGCTGCGGCTCCAGTCGTAGGCCCCATGGGCGACGACCTGGGTGACACGCGCGGCCGGACCGCGGGCCGCGAGCGCCGCGCGGGTCGCCGGCTCGGCCGCGTGCACGCGGGCGTAGGGTGCGGTGAGGCGCTCGGCGAGCGCGCTCGTCCACGGCAGGCCGTCCGCGCGCGACGCGAGCAGCAAGAGCGCCTGCTCCCGCTCGGCGGAGTCCGCGCGGGCGCGGCTCCGCAGAGCGGCTCCGAGGGCGGGCGAGCTGAGGTAGGCCACCGCCCAGCGCAGCCCGAGCGCCTGACCGCCGCCGGGCCGCAGCGCCTCGAAGGGCAGGTAGCCGAGCAGGTCCTGCCCGCTGATCCACACCCGCTCCCAGCCCGCGATGCGCTCCGCCAGGCGCGGGGGCAGCAGCTCGTCGCCGAGCTCGCGCGTGAGCGCCGCCAGCTCGGTCGAAGGCGTGGGCCGCGGCGGCGCCGAACGCAGGGCGTCGACCAGCTCGCGGCGCAGGCGATCGAGCACGCCGAGCGGCGCCAGGCGCAGGTGCTCGACGCCGCGTGCGTCGAGCGCGAACAGGTGCGTGCCGTCCTCGGCGGGGTGGTAGACCAGCCACCCGCCGTTCTCCGGAAGCAGCGCCCGCGCGCCGGCGACCGAGGCGTCCGCGCCCGCGCCGGCGAGCTCGCGCGCGAGGCTCCCCCGGGACTGGGCGGCGAAGAGCAGCTCGAGCGCGCGCTCCGGCTCGTCCGGCGCCTCGGCGAGCAGCAGGTCCAGCGCGGCGGCCACCGCCGCGCGCCGCCAGGCGAAGTGCAGGAACGCGATGCCGCCCTCGAGCTCGGGGCTTGCGGTCCAGCGCGCGAGCAGCCGGTCCAGATCGTGCGTGAGCGCCGGGCGCAGGGCTCCCGCGTCGTCTGCGCCGGAGGCGAGCGCGAGGCGCGCCTCGAGCACCGTGCACCGCAGCCGCGGGAGCAGCGCGTTGCCGTCGCACTCGGGCGTCTCGGCCGGCAGCGCTTCGCGCGCGCGGGCGACGCGCTCCCCCGCCTCTTCGAGCTCGCCGCGGCGCAGCGCCAGCTCTCCCAGCGCGAGGTGGGCCGCGATGCGGTCGATGCGCTGGGTCGCCTCGTTTGCGGCGACGCCTTCGAGCAGCGCGAGCGCGGCGTCGGTCCGTCGTGTGTCGCTCCGGGCGGCCTCCGCCTGGGCAACGCCCTGCAGCAGCAGCAGCTTCTGACGCTGGCGCGGATCGCCGCCGTCGGCGTCGCGTTCAAGCGCCTGGGCCAAGAGCCGCACCGCGCCATCGCAGTCGTGCAGCGCGATTCGGAAGTGGGCCCCGCGCGTCACGGTCTGGATCCCGGCCAGCGTGTTGCCGCTCGTCGCGGCGCTCTCCGCCTCGCGCTCGATCCAGGGCGCCGCGCGGTCCGGCAGCCCCAGGTCGAGCAGCGTCTGCGCCCAAAGCCCGGCCCAGGCGCCGCGCCACAGCCGGTGGTCTGAGTGCGCCTCTTCGTCGAGGCTCGCCTCGACCTCGTCGAGCAGCGCTAGCGCGGCGGGCCAGTCCCAGCGCAGCCGCGCGATGTCGGCGCGGTCGAGCAGCGCCGAGGGCCGCATCGCCGCCGCGGCCGGGAAGCCGGCGAGGGCGGCGGCGAGCACCTCGTCCGCGGCGCACTGGTCCTCCTCTAGCCGCAGCCCGCGGGCGCGCACGATGGCGAGGTCGAGCCGGCCGTCGGGCCAGTCGGTCTCGGTCAGCCGCTGCATCGCGTCGAGCCCGGCGTCGGCGCGCGCGAGCCACGTGCGGTGCTCCTCGCCGCGTGAGCGCAACGCGTACTGCTTGGCCGCGAAGCACTGCACGAAGCTCGCCCAGTAGCTCTCCGCCACGGCGTCTTCGCCCCGCGCTTCGAGGTCGGCCCAGGCGCGCTCGACCGCGTCCATCAGCCCGGGACGGTCCTGCAGCGCGTACAGGCGGCGCGCGCGGTCCTGCCAGTCCGGCTCCTGCGCGCTCGCGCGGGGGGCCGCCAGCGCCAGCGCCAGCGCTAGGGCGAGCGCCGCGCCACCGAGCGCGCCGCGTCCACGACGGTCCCTCCGAGCAACTCGACCACGCGCACTTCCCATTCGATCTCCGGCGGCCATTCGTCCTGGGGGAGTGCGCTCACGTCCCATGCGGGCTGCTCGAGTCGCGGCGAGGCGGCGAGCGCGGCCCCGCCGGGGGTGCGCAGCTGGACCTCGAAGCGACGCGTGGGCGAGAGCGCCTCGGTCGTCGTCCAGGATAACCGCAGCAGGCGTCCGCCCGCGCTCTCGGCGGCGAGGTCCGCGAGGATCGAGTCGGGCGCGAGCGGTACGTAGCCCGGATCGTCCGCCGGATCGTCGCCCCGCGGTACGAGCCAGAGCGCGAGCGCGGCGGCGGCGGCGGCCATCAGCAGCAGCAGGCGGCGCGGAGGGGCGTTCGCGCCGCGCGGCTCGGGCTCGGCCGCGAGCGAGCGCAGGACGGCCCGCGTGCGCTCGTCCGGCGGGCGCAGCGGGTCGTCCTCGCCTTCGGCCAGCAGCGCCGCGCGATCCCCGTCGGCCGCGGCGTCGAGGGTGCGCGCGGCGTCGCGCAGCTCCTCCCAGCGCGCGAGCCACGGGCCGGAGCCGAGCCGCGCGCGCAGCTCGCGCTCGCTCAGCTCGCCGGCGAGGCAGCGCTCGACCAGGCTCTCGAAGGTGGGCTCATCCATGGGTGGTCTCCCCGTGCTGGGGCTCGACGCGGCGGCGCAGCTGCTCCAGCCCGGCGTAGTAGCGCCGCTTCGCCTGGCTCTTCGACAGCCCCGTGACCTCGGCGATGCGGTCGAACGTGAGACCGCCGAAGTGCTTCCAGCGCAGCACCGCGGCGACCTCGGCGTCGAGTGTCTCGAGCGCGCGGTGCAGCGCGGCGTAGGCGGAACCGGACGGGGGCGGCGGCGGCAGCGCAAGCTCGTCGAGCACGTCGTCCGAGGCGCTCGGACGCGCGCGTCGCTTGCGCCGCAGCGCGTTGCGCAGCTCGAACGAGCAGAAGCCGTGGATCCAGGTGCTGAGCGCGCAGTCGCCGCGGTAGCTCGCGCGCTTGCGCCACACCAGCGCGAGCACGTCCTGCCCGAGGTCCTCGAGCTCCTCGCGCCCGAGCGGCGCGCCCAGGCGGCGGTTCAGCGCGGCCAGGAAGCGCGTCACGCAGAGCAGACGCTCCTCGAGCTCGCGAGCGGCACGGGGGTCGCCTTCGGAGGCCCGGCGCAGGAGGGATGCGTCGGGGTGCGGGCGGCGTTCGGGGGGAGCGGTCAACGTCGAGGGGGCGAGCCGAGGTCCAGCTTGCCCCACGCCCGGCGGCTCCGCAAGCGACCGCAGAAGGCACGCGATTTTGCGGACCATCGGCGCGGCGGCGACGCAGCGACACGCCGCGAGAAGCGCGCGGAAAGACCGCACCGGGGCGCGGGTCACGACGAGCACGGGGTGTGGCGCACCTCCCCTCACGATGCCAACCCAACGGAGTCTGATCATGCACGCATCTCGCCGTCTCCCGCTCGTCGTCCTGCTCGCGCTGCCGGCCGCCGCCGGCGCGCAGCAGTCCCTCAACCCAAGCTACACGCTCAACGTGCGCGGCGAGGCGCTGGCCGCGATGCCCGACCTCAACGCGGACGGCGTCGAGGAGCTGCTCGTCGGCATTCCCTCCTCGAACCGCGTCCAGCTCCGCTCGGGTGCGGACGGGACGCTGATCCAGACCATCGCGCCGTCGCCCTTCGGGACGCCGCTGAACGCCTTCGGGCGGGCGGTGGTCTACGCCGGTACGCTCGGCGGCAAGCACCGCATCGCGATCGGCGACCCGGGCGCGGCCGCCGTGGGGCGGGTGCACCTCTACGAGGAGGACGCGAGTGGCGTCTTCCAGAGCATCGCTGTCTTCGGCCCGTCGCTGCCCGGGTTGCCGCGCATGGACTTCGGCTGGAGCCTCGCGGCCGCCGACCTCGGCCAGAGCGGGCCGGCGTTCGAGCTGATCGTGGGAGCGCCCGGGTGGCGGACGTCCGGCACGTCGCGCTTCGGCATGTTCGAGGTGTGGGACGTCAGCACGCTCAGCACGCCCTTCGCGGTGGGCGCGGTGACCGGAGGCCAGGACGACGAGCTCGGCTTCTCGGTGGCGGCGTGCGGCAGCTTCGAGAGCTCGCCCCCGGACCTCGCGGCCGAGATCGCGGTCGGAGCGCCGCAGACGGTGCTGGGCGCCACGCAGGGGTACGTCGCGGTCTACAACGGCGCGACGCTGACGCAGATCGGCAACAACCTGACGGTGGGGCCGGGCGACCTCGACGTGGGCTACAGCGTCGCCGGCCTCGGCACGACGAGCGCGGACGCGGCGGGAGCCTTTGTCGTCGGCATGCCGAACCTGGCGGACGACTTCGTGTCGATCGTGGCGGTCTACGAGGCCGCCGCCGGCGGTCTGCCGACCCCGCAGGCCGGCTCGCTCGAGTCGTCGCCGAACGACGATGAGCGTGGCACCAGCGTGGCCTCGGCCGGCGACTACGACCTCGACGGGTTCGACGACTACATCGCCGGCGCTCCCGGCGAGCCGGGCGCGGGCGTGGCGGGGGAGGCCTTCGTGGTCGACGGCGCGGACGGGACCGAGCACCTCCGCTTCACGACGCCGGGGGCCACGCTGCGCTTCGGCGCGTCGGTGAGCGCGCTGTCGCGCGCCTTCGGCACGACCACGCCGCTCCTGGTGGTGGCCGACCCGAGCACCGACTCGGTGTACGTCTTCTAGCCGGCGCGGCCGAAACGAAAGCGGGCGGGGGCCCGGAGCAGCGCTCCGGACCCCGCCCGAGACTCTAGAGGCGTGTGACGCCTACAGCTTGCCGAAGAGCCAGCCGGCGCTTGCCGCGGGGCTGGTGTCGGCGGTCTTCTTCGCGGCCTTGGTCCCGCGCGGGACCTCGGCGGCCGGCGTCAGCACCAGCGGCGCCGACTGCGGGGCGGAGATCACCAGGGCGCCGTCGATCAGGCGCACCTCGAACTCGGCGGCCGAGCGGATGGCCTGGCGCACGCCGAGGCCGGCTCCGCCGGTGCCGAGCAGGCCGCCGGACGCCTGGGTGTAGGCGCCGTCAGCCGTCTTGCCGGTGAGGAGCAGCGTCAGGCGGTAGGTCGCCTCCGGGTCGGAGGCGGAGGCCAGCTGAGCGGTCACGCGCAGCTCACCACCCGGGCCGGTGCTGCTCTCCGACGAGAGCAGGTGCAGCGTGCCGAGCTCGCTTTCGAGACCGGCGCCGGTGCTCCCCGACTTCGACGCGAAGGTCGAGGTCGTCGGAGCGGCCGGGCCGCCGTCCTCGGAGGAGGCGCTCACGCCGCACGGATCGCCGCAGTCGTCGTCCCAGAACAACTCGTTGAACTCGCCCTCGGTGAAGCAGGTCGAGTAGCTGTACGGGTTGTAGTAGACGTACTGGTAGTACCAGCCGCTGCCGCCGGGGTTGATGGAGCGCCCGGAGGCGCCGGTGCCGAGCTGGGTCGCGGAGTCGCCGTAGCTGTAGTGGTACTGGTCGACGTCCACTTCCCACCCGAGCCATGCGCCGTCGTAGGCGCCGGACCCGTAGATGTCGCCGTAGGCGTTCTTGTAGAAGTACCACTCGTCCGTGTCGACCGGACCGGACGGCACGAAGTAGTGCGACGGGAGGTCGCTGTACCCGGTGAGGTACGGGCTTCCGACCGGCGGGTTCTCCTTGCGGTCCCAGAAGTCCATGTCGACCCAGAGCCAGCCGGTGCCGTCCCAGAGCCAACCGGTCAGACGGGCGGTGCCGTCGCCGAACTCCTCGAACTTGGCGTCGGACCACCAGCCCTCTTCCAGGTGGGAGCCCCAGCAGCCCTGGGCGACCAGGGAGCCGAAGTTGCCCGGCTTCGGGTGATCCGGGACCACCGCGGGCTCGACGATCTGGCAATCGCCACCGCCGGTGTCGCAGTCGTCCGGGATGCCGTCGCCGTCGCAGTCGGGCTCGCACTCGTCGGGGATGCCGTCACCGTCGCAGTCCCCGCCGCCGAAGCCGCCGGAGCAGGAGAAGTCGACCTCGAACTCATCGAGGTCCCACACCTGCATGTCGCCGCCGACCCACTTGGGATCGTAGGCCATCAGACGGAACTCGAAGTGCACCGTCGAGTACGGCGCGACCTGGAAGTCCGTGTCGCCCGAGAAGTCGAACGTGGTCTGGAACCAGTCGAGCTCGGTGTCGATGTCGTCCTGGAAGAAGATCTGGGAGCCGTTCTTGAGGATCCGCAGACCGTACTTCTTGGGGTAGTTGTTCGTCCCGGAGGCATAGAAGCCGGAGGAGTCGGATTGCTCCCAGATCTTCGGCGCCTTGTGCCAGAACCGGAACGAGGTCAGCTGGGCGGCCTCGCCCATGGACTCGGTGGCAACCACCTCCCAGGTCAGGAGGTCGTTGTCGCCGTAGTCCCAGTGGTCGTCGCTGTCCGCGCTGATGCAGAAAGCGTCGCCCGCCGCACCGGTGATCGCGTCGAACGTGCAGGAGTGCGCATCGCTCTCCAGGTTCGTCGGATCCACGGTGAGGTTGCCGCATCCACCGAGCACCTGCCCGGTGAACTCATCGAAGTCCTTCGAGTCGTCGAACGCGAGGCAGTCGTTGGCGTCCCAGAGGATGCCGAGGCCGTCCGGACCGGTTTCGCAGTCGTCCGGAATGCCGTCGCCGTCGCAGTCTTCCTCGCAGTCGTCCGGGAGACCGTCCGCGTCGCAGTCGGGCTCACAGTCGTCCGGGATGCCGTCGCCGTCGCAGTCGGGCTCTAGGGAATCCGGGATGCCGTCGATGTCGCAGTCCGGCTCGTCCGGGCACTCCGAAATCGGGTTGAGGAACAGGATGAAGTCCTGGGTGCCGGGCGAGTCCTCCGTCGGCGAGTAGCTGATCCAGCCACGCCAGGAGTTGTCGGAGCCCTTCAGGACGCCGAAGTTGCCGTCGTCGTCCGCCTTGCCGTACAGGTCGAAGGTCTCGCCGGTGGCGAGCCATTCGAGGGTTCCGTAGGCCGCGCCCGAGTCGGGGGCGAGCAGCTTCGTGCCGTCGCAGACCACGCCGGTGTAGACGAAGGAGACGGCGATCTCACTGGTGAACGCCGGATCCCACATGTCGCCGATGTCCAGGCCGCCGAAGCCGATGGCTTCGACGTACAGGACGCCGGTGGCGTCGTCGTAGCAGAGCGAACCGCCGGTACCCGGCAGGTCGAAGCTGAAGGTGTAGTTGCCGCTGCCGGGCCCGAACAGGTCGTCGAGCCGCAGGCCGTAGGTCGGCAGGGAGAGCACGCCGCCGGCGTCGGAGAGCGTGTAGCAGCCGAGGTCGCAGGGCGCGGCCGGCGGCGGGCACTCTTCGCAGTCGTCCGGGATGCCGTCTCCGTCGGAGTCGGGCTCGCAATCGTCCGGGATCCCGTCGGAGTCGCAGTCAGGCTCGCACTCGTCGGGGATGCCGTTGGTGTTGCAGTCCATCGACGTGCCCGACGCGATGTCGCACTCGTCGGGGATGTCGTTGCCGTTGCAGTCCTCGAAGACCTCGCAGTCGTCGGGGATGCCGTTGGCGTTGCAGTCATCCTCACAGTCGTCGGGGACGCCGTCGCCGTCGCAGTCGGGCTCGCACTCGTCCGGGATGCCGTTCGAGTTGCAGTCGGCCGAGGTACCGGAGGCGATGTCAACGTCGTCGGGGATGCCGTTGCCGTTGCAGTCCTCTTCGCACTCGTCCGGGATGCCGTTCCCGTTCAGGTCGGTCGACGTGCCCGAGGCGATGTCGCACTCGTCGGGGATGTCGTTGCCGTTGCAGTCCGTGAACGACTCG
>JBCCGI010000064.1:0-46550 GCA_039029355.1 Planctomycetota bacterium | reverse complement strand
CTCGCCCGCGACGAGCGCGGCGTCCGGCGCGGTCGCGGCGGCCCGCTCCTGGTCGGCGGAGGGCAGCGCCGCGTCGCGCAGCCGGAGCGCGCCGAGGAAGAGCACCAAGGCTCCGACCAACCCGAGGATCCACTTCGACTGCGTGCTCACGAATACGCCTCCCAGGAGCGCGGCCGGGCCCGCCGCCGGCGCGGCCTCGCGGCCGAGCCAGCCGGCGAGGGCCAGGCTCCACGCCTTGCGGCCCCCGTCCTGCTCGTGATCCAGCCGCTCGCGCAGCCGCGCCAGTGCGCGGGCGAGGCGACTCTTCACCGTGCCGAGGGGCACGCCCTCGCGCTCGGCGATCTCGCTCGTCCCGCGTCCGTCGTAGTAGCGCGAGAGCACCGTCGAGCGCAGCGGCTCCTCGAGCGCGAGCACCGCGTCGGTGACGGCACGCAGGAGCTCTTCGCGTCCGTCGTCGGCGCCGGCGACGGGCGCCGCCTCGCGGGCGACGCGCTCCTCGCGCGCCGCGCGGCGGCCGGCGCTGCGGCGCGCCTTCCGCGCGAGGTTCTGCGCCACGCGGGCGCCGAAGGCGCGCAGGTCGGCCACGCCGGCCCTGCGCTCCAGGAGGGCCAGGAACGTGGACTGGGCCACGTCCTCGGCCCCGTGCTCGTCGTGGAGCAGAGCGCGGCAGGTCGCGCGCAGGAACGCGCCGTGCTGGGCGAGGTCGTCGGTTGAGATCACGGAGTCCGGTTTCGACATCCCAGGCGAGCCCCTCTGGCTCGCCCTCCTTTCTAGCCCGACCTCCCCGCCGGCCGAGGAGCGGCCGACGGAAAGCGCGAAAAAGCGCGGGGGTCCGCGGGGCGATCGGTCCCACACTCAGCGCACATGACCAGCGCCAGCGTGGACGCCGTCGTCGTCGGCGCGGGCCCCAACGGGCTCGCGGCCGCGCTTCGCCTGCAGGAGGAAGGCTTTTCCGTGCACCTGGTCGAGGCCGCCGGGGAGGTCGGCGGCGGGTTGCGCTCGGCCGCGCTGACGGCCGACGGCTTCCTGCACGACGTGTGCTCGGCGATCCATCCGCTGGGCGTGCTGTCGCCCTACTTCCGGACGCTGCCGCTGGCCGAGCACGGGCTGGTGTGGCGGCGCTTCGAGGCCAGCGTGGCGCATCCCCTGGACGATGGGCCGGCGCAGCTGTTGATGCGCTCGCCGGCCGACACCGCCGCGCGCCTCGGCGTCGACGGCCCGCGCTGGCGCGCGCTGGTGCGGCCGTTCCTGCGCCGCCCCCACGAGCTGTTCGCCGACCTGCTCGGGCCGCTGCGGCCGCTGCCGCGGGGGCCGTTGACGCTGGCGCGCTTCGGGCTGCTGGGGCTGCGCTCCGCCGAGGCGGTCGCGCGCCGCTTCCACACGCCGGCCGGGCGGGCGCTGTTCGCGGGCTGCGCCGCGCACTCGGTGCTGCCGCTCGACTTCGCCGGCACCGGCGCGGTCGGGCTGGTGTTCGCGCTCTCGGCCCACGTCGAGGACTGGCCCTGCGCCGAGGGTGGCTCGGCGTCGATCGCGCGCGCGCTCGCGGACCTGTTCCACGCCCGCGGCGGGACGCTGGAGCTCGGACGCGAGGTCCGCTCGCTCGCCGACCTGCCGCCGTCGCGCGCGGTGCTCTTCGACCTGTCGCCGCGTCCCTTCGCCGAGATCGCGCGCGAGGCGCTGCCCGCCGGGTACGTGCGGCGTCTGCTGCGCTACCGCTACGGCCCGGGCACGTTCAAGGTCGACTGGGCGCTCGACGGTCCGATCCCGTGGAAGGACGCCACGGTGGGCGGCGCCTCGACGGTGCACGTCGGCGGGACGCTGGAGGAGATCGCGGCGTCGGAGCGCGCCGCCTGGGAGGGTCGCCTGCACGACCGCCCCTACCTCATCCTCTGCCAGCAGAGCCACGCCGACCCGACGCGCGCGCCCGCGGGCAAGCACACCGGCTACGCCTACTGCCACGTGCCGCACGGCAGCGAGGCCGACCGGACCGACGTGATCGAGGCGCAGATCGAGCGCTTCGCCCCGGGCTTCCGCGACCGCATCCTCGCGCGGCACCGCACCGCGCCCGCCGCCTTCCAGGCGCACAACGCCAACTATGTCGGCGGCGCGGTGACCGGCGGAGCGGCCGACCTCCGGCAGATGTTCACGCGCCCGGTCGCGCGGCTCGACCCTTACTCGACGCCGAACCCGCGGCTGTTCCTGTGCTCGGCGTCGACGCCGCCGGGCGGCGGCGTGCACGGGATGTGCGGCTACTTCGCGGCGCGCTCGGCCGCGCGGCGCTTGCGCCGCTAGCGCGTCGTGCCCTCGGGCAGCCAGGTCTCGTGGACGTGCTCCCACAGGAAGCCGCCCGGCGCGGCGGGGTCCTCGCGCAGCAGCGCGCTGCTGGCGCGCCCGGTCCACGGCTCGCCCGGTGCACCTGGGTCGCGCTGCCACTCGCGGTAGGTCACGAGCCACAGGCCGTCGGCCACCGGGCGGGCCGCGACCGCGTCGACCTCGACCTCCTTGGCGACGGCGCCGTGGGCGCGGCGCAAGCCGGCGAGCAGGGCCTCGCGCTCGGCCGTGTCGCCGCGCGGTGAGGTCAACCGGAAGGCGGGTGCGAGCGCGTCGGCGAAGCGCGCGTAGGCCTGGTCGGTGTCGTCCAGCCGGCCGGCGAACCAGTCGTGAAAGAAGCGGTGCAGGTCGACGATCTCGTCCTCGGGTCGGCGCATGTCGGCGGGTGCGGGCGGCGGTTCGGGAGCGCCCCAAAGGCGCGCGACGAGCCGCGCGCCCTCGCGGTTGTGGTGCAGCAGCTCGCCGCGGACGAAGGGGTAGTAGTCGTTGGTGCCGAAGAGCGCCTCGGTGGTCTCGGCGAACCACTCCATCGGGTTGGTCAGCGCGTAGTGGCGCTCGACGCGGCCGCTCATACGGCGGACCGCGTTGAGCCTCGCGCCGGCCGTCGCGGCGGCGTGCGCCGCGGCGACGCCCACGTGCCCGTAGCCGAGCACCTGATCGTGGTAGGCGTGCGCGAGCTCGTGCAGCACCATCGACGGCTGGCTGTCGATCCAATCGACGAAGACCGAGGCGTTGTTGATCTCGACCGCCTTCGCCTTGCGCGGGTCGTAGCCGTTCTCCGCGAGCCACGCGGCGCTGGGGTGGTAGTTCGCGCAGGGAGCGGGGCCGGCGCCCTCGCTGACCCAGATCGGCACCTCGCGCAGGCGCTCGACGCTCGCGGCCGGCAGCGCGGCCACGAGGTCGCCGAGCTTGCGGTCGAGGATCTCGAGCGTGCGCTCGCGCAGGCCGGGCGCGTCGGCGTCGAGGTCCTCCTGGACCTGCAGCGTGAACCCGCGCACCTCTTCGGGCCGGTAGCGCACCTCGTCCTGGGCGCTCAGCGCCAGGAGCAGCGTGGCGAGCGTCGCGCTCATCGGTCCTTCAGGCGGATCTCGATCCGCTCGACCTCGCGCAGCTCGTAGCTCTCCGCGCGCACGGGCTTGGCGTGCGTCAGCTTCCAATAGCCGCGCGTGTTGCGCTTGATCCGCACGTCGTGGTCGTCCGCGACCAGGTGCTCGCCGGTCACGACCACCTCGCCCAGCCTCGAGCTGAGCCGCACGTCCGCGATCGTCCCGGGCGCGGCGAAGGGCCGGAGCAGCTCGGCGAAGAGGAACTCGGCGCGGGCGCTCGCCGCGGCGGCCGCGGCGGCGTCGCCGCCTCCACCGCCTTCCTCGGTTCCCAGCGTTCCGTCGCCGCCCGCGATCTCGACCCGCGGGAGCGCGGCCAAGACCTCTTCCTCAACCGGCGCCGGCAGTCCGCCCACCAGCTGGATCTGCAGCGTCGGCGGCACGCGCTCGACCACCTCGACCGGCGTCGTGCGCGCGTGGACCGAGAGCGCGTCCATCACCAGGAGCCGCGGCCGCTGCGGCGGCGCCTTGGCATACAGCCCCACGCGCACGAGCCCGTCGTCGTCGAGCGACACCGCGAGGTCCGCGTCGGGGTGCAGGCGCACCGGCTCGTTGACCGAGAAGCCGCGGCCGTCGCGGCCCTCAACCTCGAGCACCAACCAGCCCGCGGGATCGCCCGCGGCGCCGGCCAGGAGCTCGACCAGCGAGGTCGGGGTCGAGCCGAGTCCGTCGTGCGGGATGCGCGCGACCGGCTGATCGTCCAAAAGCACCGGCAGGCCGGGCGCCTGCTCGGCCTGCTCGGCCTCGTCCGCGGGCGCGGGCGCCTGGTCCTGGATCGATTCGCTGCCGCAGGCGACGAGCGTGAGGAGGACGGCCGACAGCGGAGCCAGCCGCCGGACGCGTGGGGCGAGCGTGGAGGAACGCATGGCCAGAACTCTAGCGCGCGGCCCAGCGGGCGACCACCGACCGGCCCGTTCGGACGGCTGGCGACCGCGGCGGAATCCGCCAAAAGACGCGCAAGCCACGCCCCGCTCCGTCGCTTCGGCCCTCGCCGGGGCGGAGGTTCGCCCCGCGCTTCGCGCTTCCCAGAGCCTCTCCTCGCCATGCAGCACCGCACGCTTGTGCTCCTTACGGGCTTCGTCCTCACCCTCCCCACCGCCGCCCAGGGCTCCCTTTTCGTCGACCCGTCGGCGCCCCCCGGCGGCGACGGCGCGAGCTGGAGCAGCGCCTTCGCTGAGCTCCAGGACGCGCTCGACGGGGCGCGGCTCGACCCGTCGGTGCAGTCGATCCACGTTGCGGCGGGTACGTACCGCCCCGACCGGGGCACGCTCGACGCGTCCCTCTCGTTCGAGCTTGTGGACGGCGTCGCGCTGCTCGGCGGCTTCCCCGCGGGCGGCGGCACGCTCGCCGAGCGCGACCCCACGGCGCACCCGACCACGCTGACCGGCGACCTCGCCGCCGACGACGCGCCGCCGGACGAGGCGGGCTGGATCACGGGCAACGACGAGAACTCCTTCCACGTCGTGCGCGCGGTCGGTCTGGGCTGCGGCACGCAGCTGGACGGCTTCGTCGTGCGCGCCGGCAACGCGACCGCCCAGGGCTTCGGCGCCGGCGCGGGCCGCGGCGGCAACGTCTACGTCGAGGGCGGCGAGCTGGTCGTGCGCGGCTGCCGCCTGCTGCGCGGCTACGCGCGCGACGGGGGCGCGCTTGCGGCGGTGGACGCGGGGGTCGAGGTCGAGCTCTGTGAGCTCGCGGAGAACCGCGCCGACAACCTCGGCGGCGGCGCCGCCGTGCTGGGGACCGTCGCGGGCGTGTGGCGCGGATGCTCGTTCGAAGCCAACGTCGGCGGCGCCGGCGCCGGGCTCTTCGTCGGGCCGCCCACCGGCGTCCTCGGCGCGGGCAGTCCCGCGCGGATCGAAGGCTGCTCGTTCCGCGCCAACCGCGGCGTCGTCGGCGGCACCGCCGGCGGTGGGCTAGCGGCGGCCGGCAGCGCCGTCGCGGTGGCGGACTGCGAGTTCGTCGCGAACTACGCCAACGGGGGCGGCGGGGTCTACCTGTCCACGAGCGTCGGGTACGTCGAGCGCTGCACCTTCGCCGGCAACCTGTCCGAGGGCGATGGAGGGGGCGCGCTCGCCGTGTTCGACGTCCAGGCCGCCCTGCGGGCGCCGACCGTCGTCTCCTCGTGCGCGTTGTTGGGCAACTCCGGCGGCGTGCTGGCGGTGCAGGCGAGCGTCGAGCTGACCGGCTGCACGATCGCGGACAACGTGCTGGCCGAGCAGCCCATCGGCCTCGACTGGCCGGCCGTGCTGGGACAGGACGCGTCGGTCTTGCTCGCGAACTCCATCGTGTGGGGCAACCTCGACCTCGGCGTGTTCGGCGATGAGCGCGACCACCTGGTGAGCCACACGGCGTTCTCCACCGACTTCCTCGTGGTGAACAGCATCGTCGAGGACTGGGCCGGCGCGCTGCCCGGCAGCGGCCTGGGCGTCGACCCGGTCTTCCGCGACCCGCTGGGCCCCGACGGCGACGGCTTCACCGTGCTCGACAACGACTACCGTCTTTGGGGCGGCTCGCCCGCCGTCGACGCGGGCGACGACGCCGCGGTTCCGGCGCAGGAGTGCTGCGACGTCGACGGGCTGCCGCGCTTCCGCGACGGCGACGGCGACGGCGCTGCGACGGTCGACCTGGGCGCGTACGAGTCCCCGGCGCGGGTGCCGGTGACGCTCGATCTCGCGTCGCATCCCTAGCCGCGGCGCGTCGCGAGGGCGACGGCGCCGCGCTAGAGCCGCAGCACCGTCACCTCGGTGGGCCGCAGGTCGACGCGCTGGCGGCCGACCTCGTCCGCGCCGCGCCGGAGCACGACCTCGACGGCGTCCTCGCTCACCGAGAGCACCTCCGAACGCCCGTCGCGCAGGGGCGCCGAGGGGTAGGCGCTCATCGCGTTGGCCTCGAAGCGGTTCACCTGCAGGAGCGTCCCCGCCGCGTCGAAGAACTCGGCCGCGTCGGCCGCGCTTGCGCCGCCCTCGAGCTCGATGCGGAAGTGGCAGCGCCGCCGCACGCGCACCTCGTGGCGCTCTCCGTCCTCGACGTCCTCGGGCACGTAGGCGCCCGGCAGGACGCCCTCTCCGGAGTAGCGCAGGTAGACGTAGCGCGCGGGCACGTCCTCGAAGGTGAAGAGCCCGGTCTCGTCGGTCACCGTCGAAGCGCCGCTGATCGACGAGCTGCCCCGCTCGGTCTTGACGATGTCCATCGCCAGCCGCAGGCGGACGCCGGCGAGCGGCTCGCCGTCGCCCCCCACCACGATCCCGGCCAGGTCGGCGCGGGTGTCCAGCGGGGCGACGAGCACGGCGTCGGTGGCGCCGGCGGCGAACGCTTCCTCGGTGCGGTGCAGCGTCTCGCGGTCGAAGGCCTGCAGCACATAGTCGCGCTCGAAGAGCCCCGCGAGCTCGAAGCGCCCGTCGTCGTCGGTCTTCACCTCGCCCTTGCCGCCGCGCGCCAGGTCCTCGGCGGTGTCGATCGGGATGCGGAACTGGCTGATCTCGGTCTCGTCGACGACCGACACCGACCAGCCCGCACACGGCTCGCCTGCGGCGTCGACGACGCGGCCGCGGATCGACAGCGGCTCGCCGCCGAGCACCAGCTCGATCGGCTCGGGCGCGCCGCCCTGGCGCTCGAGCTCCGCCCCGAAGCCCCGGACGACGGCCGGCCGGCTGCCCTCGCGCCCCGCACACAGGACGGTGTCCGCGTTGTAGTACTCGATCGGAAGGCGGAAGAGCCCGCCGGGACCGGCCTTGGTCTTCTCGCCCCCGAAGCGCACCGTCGCGCCCTCGGCTGCGAAGCCGTGGCTGTCGAGCACGACGCCTTCGAGGAAGACCTTGTCCGTCTCCTCCACGCTCAGGAGCTCGATCACCAGCGGCCAGGGCGCGTCGTCGATGTCCACCGAGCGCGAGACGTAGCCCTCGGCGAAGACGTTCAGGCGGAGGCCCGGCGCCTCGGGGAAGCGCGCGAAGGCGAAGCGTCCGGACGGGTCGGTCGTCGCGGCGATCCCGACCTGCTGGGTCATGTCGAGCGCGACGGGGAAGCCGTAGTAGGCCTCGCTGAGCCGGCTCAGACGCACCCTGGCGCCCTCGATCGGAAGCCCCCCGGAGTCCTGCACCCAGCCCTCGCGCGCCACGACCGGGGCGGCGACGACGACGTGTTCGAGGTCGAGGTTGCCGGGCCGCACGCAGCTGCGCCGCAGCGCGATCCACGCGGTGTCGTCGACGCCCAGGCAGGTGGTGCCGCCGCGGAAGCCGAGGGTGTCCTCCTCCTCCAGGGGCAGCTCGAGCTCGAAGGAGCCGTCGCCCGCGGTCCGGGCGCGCGGGGAGCCGCTCTCGCCCTCGAGCACGACCGCGACGTCGGCGATCGGCTCGCCGCGCGTGTCGAGCGCACGCCCGCGGATCAGCGGACGCGGCGCGACCGGCTCCTCCTCGACCGTCGGCACGGGCGCGGCCTGCACTTCGGCGCGCGCCGGCGAGGCCTCGGCGCTCGCGGCCAGGGAATCGTCGCGCGCCGGCGCTTCGGCAGCGACCAGCGGCGCCTCGGGCGAGGCGCCGCGCGGCGTGCTCGCCGGCGCATCGGGAGCCCCGCGCCCCACCTGCCACACGCCGACTCCGCAGGCGACCACCGCGGCCGCCACCCAGGCGATTTTCATATTCGCGTTCACGAACCAAGCTCCCAAGGCGGAAAGGACCGAGCCGCCGGCGGCGGCCGGAGCCACCTCCCGGCCTGCCGAAAGCACCGCCAACGCGGCGCACCAGGTGCGCGTGTCGCCGTACTCGCGGTCGAGCCGGGCACGCAGCTTGTCGAAGGCCCGCTGCAGGCGGCTGTGCACCGTCTTCAGCGGCACGCCGAGTCGCGTGGCGATCTCCGGCGGGCGCAGGTCTTCGAAGAAGCGCAGCAGCACCACCTCGCGGAAGGGCTGCTCCAGGTCGAGCACGTAGCGCAGGACCTCGGCCTGGCGCGCGGCGCGGTCCTCCAGCTCGGCGGCCGAGGGCTGTGCCTCGGGGCGCGCGGCGGCCTCCTCGCGCCGGCGTCGGCGCGACTCGGCGCGGCCGGTCTGGCGGGCGCGGTTCAAGAGAACCTGCCGCAGCCAGCCGCGCGCGTTGTCAACCGAGGCCGGGGGCCGCTCCAGCGCCGCCGCCCAGGCGTCCTGGGCGACGTCGTCGGCGAGCGAGACGCCGTGGACCAGCGTGCGCGCCACCTCGCGCACCCACTCGGCGTGGGTCAGGAGGCGTTCGACTTCGGCGCTGCGTTTCGGGTCGGGCATGGGGGTCTCGCGGTGCTCAGACCTAGAGTGCCGCCGCCGGGGCCGCTTCCCCCGCAATCCGAAGAAAGCGCCGCCGGCCCGGTTAGAGTGCCGCCGATGGCCCTCCAGCGCACGCTCCCCTCCCCCGCGGCGCTCGCCGCGGCCCTGCTCCTCGCGGCCTGCGGCTCGACGCCGCCCGCGGCCGGCGGCGTCCGGCTCGCGGCCCCGGGGGGCGAGCCCCCGGCCTTCGCCGCGGATGCGGACGCCCTTCGCGCCGAGCTCGAGAGCTGGCGCGGGCTGCGCTTCCGCGACGAGCTCGTGGTCGAGCTCGTCCCCGCCGACCACGTCGAGGATCCGAAGCTCAACGGCTGGTACGAGTCGCGCACCAAGCGGCTCGTGGTCGTCGAGGGCAAGAGCGACGCGATGGGCCGCGGCACGCTCCTCCACGAGATGTTCCACGCCCTGCAGGACCAGCACTTCGACCTCGCCCGCCTGCACCGCGAGGCCGAGCCGCTGGGCCCGGACGCCCGCCGCGCGCTGCGTGCGCTGATCGAGGGCGAGGCGATGCTCGCCGTCTCCGAGCTGATGAGCTACGACTTCGAACGCCACGCCAAGCTGCCCGCCGCGGGGCCGCTCGACCCCGAGCGCTTCGAGAAGCTCTTCCACTACGGCGCGGGCCTGCGCTTCGTGCGCGCGCTGCGCGAGGCCGGCGGCTGGGAGCGCGTCGACGCCGCGTTCCGCGACCCGCCGCGCTCGACGGCGGAGATCCTGCACCCCGAGCGCTACCCGAGGCGGGAGCGCGCGCTCCCGCCCGGCTGGCGCGGCGACGCGCCGGCGGACGCCCGCGCGCGGGGCGAGCTCGAGCTGTGGCTGCTGCTCGCGGGGCCCACGGAGCTGCGGCCGCGCGCCGCGGAGCTCGCCGCGCACCTCCGTGCCGACGTCGCTTGGGAGGCGGGCGCGGGGCTGAAGTGGCGGCTGCTGTTCGACGCGCCGGGCGCCGCCGCCGAGGCGGCCGCCGCGGCGGAGATGGCCGGCGCGCGCGCGGCGGTCGACGGTGCGCTCGTGACGCTCGTGCTGGAGTCCTGATTCAGAAGCTCGTCGTCACCTTCCGTTGCCTGTGGTTCCTGGCGAGGCGCGGCGACGACCGCGTAGCCAGGGCGCTACGCCGAGGAGGAGCAACGCCGCCAGGGGCTGACAGGGAGCGGAATGTGACGCCGAACTTCTCAGGACACTAGACGCCCAGCGTCAGCGCCAGCCCGCCGGTCAGGCGCAGCGGCTCGGGCGCCGCCGGCGCGGCGTCGAGGAACAGCCCCTGGGCGAAGAGCGTCAGGCCGAGCAGCCCCTCCTGCGCCGGGAAGTCGACGTCGACGGCGAGCGCAGCGCCGCCCCACGCCCCCCCCGCGCTCACCCACGGCCCCGGCGCGGAGAGGTCGAGCAGCAGCTCGCCGAGCCCCGGCACCAGCGGTCCGCACGGCGGCCAGCCGGCCGCGGCATCGTCCGCCAGCGCGAGAAAGGCGAGCGCTCCAGCGGCCTGCGCGCCGTCGAGCGCCAGCGTGAGCGTGGCTCCGGGAGACGGCGCGCCGCCGGCGGCGACCAGCGTGCCCGGGTTGGCGCCGCAGTCGCTCATCGGCGCGACCTGGGCCGGCACGAAGTCCGCCAGGTCGACGCGGAACAGGCCCCGCGTGCCGTCCTCGAGCTCGGCGTAGAAGACCAGCTTGCCTCCGTTCGACACCGCATACGTGGCGCGCAGCCGCGAGGCCTCGAGCGCGGTGATGCGCACGCCGTTCAGCGTGTCGACGCCCGCCTCGAGGATCAGCTCGTCGTCGAGGAAGAAGCCGCTGGTCGGTGCGTCCGGGGCACCCCAGACGCCGTACCAGAAGACGCGTCCCGCGTCGGTGACGAAGAGCGGCCCGCCGGTCAGCGGCCCCAGCGCGTGCGGCGCGATGTCCGCCAGGACAGCGCCTTCGCGGATCAGGAGCTGGGCATCGTTCTTGACGATCAGGTCGACGCCGCCGCCGCCCAGGTCGACGTCGCCGCGGTAGGCGAAGTCGCCGCTCGCGTTCAGGTCGACGCCCGGGTGCAGGTCGAGGTCGAGCCACGGCGCGCCGAGCGGGCTCGCCGCTCCCTTCTGCGCGAGCAGCACGTCGTTGAAGTAGATCACCTCGTCGTCGAGCCCGCCGGGGATCAGCGAGCCGAGGAAGATCAGGTCGCCGGCATCGTTGACCGCGAAGTTCTCGGGGCCCTCGGCGATCATGTAGAGGCCCTTCGTCTGCCCCGGCATGACGTCGTTGTTCTGCAGCAGCACGGCCTCGCTCGCCGGCGGGCCGCCCGGGCCGGGCTCGGCGCGCACGAAGGTCAGGAAGACCCCCGGCGCGCTGGTCGAGGTGCGGTGGAACAACCGCCCGAGGCCATCGGTCTTCGCCGCGACGAACTTGGAGTACACCGTGCCCGCCGGCAGCTCGGGCGCCAGGCTCAGGTCGCCGGTCGCCAGCACCAGCTGCTTGTCGAGGAACAGCCGGCCCGGTTCGAACGAGAAGGGAAAGAGCAGGATCACGTGCCCGGCCGGCCCGAGCGAGAACGAGAAGAACTCGGGCGCCGCGATACCGCTCGCGCCGATCGGCTCGCCCTGGCTCTGGTACTCCTGCCCGTCGAGCAGGATCGCCCAGGGCGTCCCCGCGCCGTTCACCGAGGCCATCCAGCTCGCGTCGCTCGCGGCGACGTAGGTGATCTCCTCGACCAGGCCGACGCCGGGGACCACGTCGCCGACGCGCAGCAGCTCCTCGAACGACTGGGCGGCGAGCGGAGAAGCGAGCAGCGGAAGGGCGAGGAGGAGCGGGTGCGGTCGCATGGTCCCGAGTGTAGCCGCGCCCGCGCCGATTCGGGGAGAACGCGGGCACGCACCCGGTTGCCCGCGGGAGCGCGATCGGTCACCGTAGGCCCCACCGCGCGCCGCGCGGCCCGAGGACAACGACATGAAGAAGATCCGCACCTCCTGCGCCGTGCTCCTGGCCCTGCCGCTGATCGTGTTCGGCGGGAACTACTTCGTGCAGCTCTTCGCCCTGCCCGACGCAGGCGAGAGCGCCGGCGAGCAGCTGCTGCAATCGATGCGCGACGGCGGGCTGATGACCTTCATCGCCGCGAGCCACGTGGCGGTCGGGTTCCTCCTGCTGGTCCCGCGGCTGCGCTTCGCCGGCGCGTTGCTGCAGCTGCCGATCAGCCTCGGCATCGTCGCCTTCCACGGCTCGATGCTGCCCGAAGGCCTGGGGGTCGCGATCTTCCTGCTCGTGCTCAACCTCGGCGCCCTGGCGGACGCCAAGCGGATCGCGCGGCTCCTGGAGCGCGACGAGTAGCGGCGGCGCGCCCCTCCGCCATGCAGAAGATCCGCAACGCCTGCGCCTTGCTCCTGGCCCTGCCGCTGATCGTCTTCGGCGGGAACGACTTCGTCCAGCTCTTCGAGCTCCCCCTCGGCGACCAGACCGCCGGCGAGCAGCTGCTCATGACGATGCGCGAGGGCGGACTGATGAAGGTGATCGCGTCGAGCCACGTGCTGGTCGGGCTCTTCCTCCTGGTCCCGCGCCTGCGCTTCATCGGCGGGCTGATGCAGCTCCCGATGAGCGTCGGGATCGTGGCGTTCCACGGGACGATGCTGCCGGAGGGTTTGCCGCCGGCGATCGGGATGCTGGCGCTCAACATCGGCGTGGTGGCGGAGCGGACGCGGCTCGGGCAGTTGATGGGGCGCTGGATCTAGCCCACGCGCCCAAGGCGCCAAGGGAAGAGAAGAAGAGAAACGGAACGCGCGCGCGGGGCGGCGCTCGTGAAGGTGCGCGTTGGGCTTGCGCTCACGTCCATCTAAGGGGCGGCTCACGGGACCTGGCTAGCTTCGCTGCACCCGAACGACTCGGGCACAGAGCCAACCCCTGAAGGAGCACACGCCATGATCCGGTTCGCCCTCTCCCCCCGCGCCGCGCTTTGCCTCGCGCTCGCGCTCCCCTCCCCCGCCTTCGCGCACGTCGAGCTGCTGTCGCCGACCGGCGGCGAGGTGCTGCAGGCGGGCACGACCGCTGTGATCCAGTGGCAGGTCGCCGTCGAGCACGACACGGAGAACTGGGACCTCTGGTACTCGACCACGGGGCCCGCCGGGCCCTGGGTCGTCGTGGCGGCCGACCTGCCCAAGGGCGACGTGTCGACCGGCGCGCTGCACTCCTTTGCGTGGGCGGTGCCGGACACGCCCTCGCTCGACGTGCGCGTGCGGGTGCGACAGGACAACTCCGACGCGGACTACGAGGACGTCAGCCTCGAGGCGGTGACGATCGTCGGCACGCCGGCGACCGACTGCAACGCGAACGGCGTCGCGGACGTCGACGAGCTCGCGTCGGGGTCGGCGACCGACTTCGACGGCGACGGCGTGATCGACGCGTGCCAGCCGTTCCGCGTCGACGTCGGCGCGCTGTCGGCGTCGGCCGGCGGCGTGCAGGCGATGACGCTCGCGGCGGGCGCGGCGTTCGCCGGGGAGCTCTACCTGGTGGTCGGCTCGTCGAGCGGCACCGCGCCGGGGACGCCCTTCGAGGGGCTGCTGCTGCCGCTCAACTTCGACTCCTACTCGGTGACGACGGCCGCCCGGGCCAACCAGACGCCCTTCTCGCAGACGCTGGGCAGCCTGGACGCGGCCGGCGGGGCGAGCGCGGCCTTCCAAGCTCCGGCGGGGCTGATCGAGCCCTCGCTGGCTGGGACGCAGCTGCACCACGCCTTCTTCACCTTCGACGGCGTGGCGGTCACGTCGGTGAGCAACGCGATGCCGCTGCTCGTGCTTCCGTAGGGCTGCGAGGAGGCAGGCACCATGCAACCGCATCCCGCGACGCTCGCTTCACTCGCGCTCTTCGCCCCGCTCGCCGGCGCCGCCCAGGCGCCCCCCGGCGAGGGTCCGGCGCTCGGTGACGACCGCATCACCCAGGACGAGATCGCGAGCGGCGCGCTGTCGCTCGACGAGATTCGCCTGGCGGGACTGAAGGTCTTCGCCACTCCCTTCAACCGCCACGACGGCTACGGCGACGGCCCGGCCGACCCGGGCAAACCCACCCAGCCCGGAGCGCGTCCGACGCTGCAGAACAACGGCACGTTCCTGCGCGTCAACGGGCTCGACGCCCAGACGTGCATGGAGTGCCACTCCGTCGGCAGCAACGCCACCGTGCCGTTCACCTTCGCGGTGGGCGGCGTGGGCGGCTCGAACAACAACGCGCTCTTCCAACCGACCGAGATCGACGTCGACGACTCATCCGTGCTGGGCTACGCGTCGTTCGACGGCCGCTACATCAACCCGCCCTTCCTCTTCGGCTCGGGCGGGGTCGAGCTGGTCGCGCGCGAGATGACGCTGGCGCTCTTGGCGCGCAAGCAGCTGGCAAAGGAGTCGCCGGGCACGCCGGTGCCGCTGGTCGCGAAGGGCGTGTCGTTCGGCGCGATCCTCTTCGACGCCGACTCGGGCACCTTCGACACGTCGCAGGTCGAGGGCATCGACGCCGACCTCGTGGTGCGGCCCTTCGGGCGCAAGGGCGAGTTCGCAACCGTCCGCGGGTTCGACGTTGAGGCGCTCGCGTTCCACTTCGGCATGCAGCCGGTCGAGGCCGTCGGCGCGGGCGTCGACGGCGACCTCGACGGCACCACCGACGAGATCCTGGTCGGGGAGCTCTCGGCCCTGCACGTCTTCAACACCAACCTGGAGCGCCCCACGATCGAGCCGCTGCCCGGCTTTGAGGACGGCCGGCGGGTCTTCCTCGAGGCCGGCTGCGCCGACTGCCACGCGCCGGTGATGCGCACGTCGAGCTCGACGCTGAGCTACAGCTTCCCGGAGGACCCGCTCGACCCACTCGCGAGCGGGTACTACCAGGTCGACCTCGCCGCGGGTCCGGCGGGCTTCGCACCCACCGCCGCGGGCGGTATTCAGGTGCCGCTCTTCTCCGACCTAAAGCGGCACGACATGGGGCCCGAGCTGGCGGAGTCCTTCGGGCACGGGCTCGACGCGCAATTCGTCACCGCGCGCCTCTGGGGCGTCGCCGACACCGCGCCCTACCTGCACGACGGACGCGCGCTCACGCTGAGCGAGGCCATCGAGCTGCACGGCGGCGAGGGCGCGGCGGCAAGCCAGGCCTTCGCCGCCCTGGGCGGAGCCGAGCGCGTCGCGCTGCTCGACTTCCTGCGCTCGCTGCGCACGCCTGAGGATCCGGCGGCCGACCTCCTGGCGGCCGACGCGCCGTGAGCCGGCGCGTCGACGCTACTCGATCCCGATGACGTCCATCGGGCCGGCGAGGAAGCGCGCGTACTCGGAGTCGTCCAGGTAGGTGCGCTCCTCGTCGGTGAGCTGCAGCGGCGCTCCGCGGAAGCCGCAGCGCGTCGCCCAGGCCACGCGCACGTGGCCGGCCAGCTCGAGCGCGATGTCGCGCCCCACGTCGCCGGCGTCGAGGTAGCACTCGATCGCCTTCAGAAACAGGAACAGGCAGGCGTTCGGGTCGCTCAGCCGGTCGAAGTGGATCAGGATCGCGTCCTGAAACGACGCGGCGAGCTCGCCGCCGCGGGGCAGCGCCTCGAGCGCGGCGGCGATCTCAAAGGCTGTCTCGCGGTCGGACTCCGCCACGATCGGAGGCGGGATGACGCAGCCCACCTCCGAGACCGAGGCGCAGCCGAAGGTCGGGAGGATCGCGGCGAGGGACAGGCAGAGGTTTCGCAAGGTGGTCATGACGAGGCCCGGGGTAGCAGGCGCGCCGCGCCAAAGCAAGCGCAGCGCGCCGCCCTGTCAGGGTCGATACGTGCGGCGCTCGATCGGCTCGTTGCCGGCCCAGTCTTCGAAGAGGCCGTAGGCCAGCTCGAGGCGCTCGCGCTGGGGCGCCGTCGGAAGCGCCATGCAGTGCCCCACGCCGGCGTAGGAGAGCTGCCCCGTGCCGGTGAGCAACAGCACGTCCCCGGCGCCGGACACGCCGCGCTCCAGCCGCACGAAGGGCACGCCCTCGACCTCGCTCAGGCCGACGCCGTCGACGTACAGCCCGGCGCGTCCGTGGTCGTGGTCGTCGTGCCCGGCGCGCTTGGTCACGACCAGGGTGCCGCCGGCCTCGGCCCACGCGCGCACCGCGGCGACCCACTCCGGATCGGCCTCGGACTGCCCGTGCTCGGTGTCGGGGTTCAGCAGCACCAGCACGTCGAGCCCGTCCAGCTGCGCGGGGTCGCGCGGCACGATGCGCGTCTCCATCCCGAGCTTGAGCGGCACCTGGGTGAAGGTCGCGAAGTCGCCGTCGTCGGGGGTCTCGGCGCGGCCGCCGATGACCGCCGGCAGCCACGCGTAGCCCCCTTCGACCACGAAGCCGACCGTCGTCACGGGGACGCCGGGCGACGGCACGGTGAGCGCCATCCCCGCCAGCCGCGCCGCGCCCCAGGCCGCGGCGAGGAAGCCGAGGGAAAGGACGCCGGCGGAGGTCGCCAGCTCGCGCTCGCGCACGCGCATGGCCCAGCCGCCGAGGGCGAGCGCGGCCAGCACGAGCGCCGCGATGCGCGTCCACGGCAAGAGCGGCGCGCTGCCGTTGAGCCACGCGATCGAGCGCACCACGAACTCGGCGTGCGAGTCGTGGAAGTAGGAGAACGACGACAGCACCGTCGAGTCCCCGAACGCGACCACGCGGCCCCGCCCGGCGTCGGCGGCGGCCGCGACGACCAGCTGCCCGTGGGCGTGGGTGCCCTCGGCCGCCATCGCGCCGAAGTTGCTGCCGCGCGAGTAGTCCCCCGCCATCGACCACGAGCGCCGCATCGTCAGCACCGGCGTCGCCGTGCCGGTGAGCGTGATCGAGCACCCGCTCATCACCTCGAACCTATCGAGCCCGGCGCTGATCGGGTGCTCGGCGCGCCACGGCTCCTCCCACAGCTCGATCGCGCCGCCGTCGGCGCGACCGGTCGAGTTGAACGCGAACGAGATGCCGTAGGGATCGACGAGCTGGTTGAGGTGCGTCCCCATCCCGCCGAGGTCGGTGTGGTCGCCGATCACGAACAGCCCGCCGCCGTCCTCGACCCAGCCCTGGATCGCGCTCACCTCGGCCGGCTCTAGGCGCTCGTGGGGCGTCTTCAGGAGCAGCACGTCGAAGCCGTCGAGCACCTCGCGCGTGTAGGCGCCCTGTCCGTGCACGGTGACCGCGAAGCGGCGCGCAACGTGCTCGACCAGCGACGCGAACGAGTAGGCCGAGAAGTCGCCGTAGCGGTCGGGCGTGAGCAGGCGTCCGGCGGGCTCCCACACGCCCGACAGCTGGTCGTCGATCAGCACGCGGCCGCGGCGCGGCGCGCCGGCGTCCTGCCAGCCGAAGGCGGCTCCCAGCAGCAGGCCCGCCGCCGCCGCGAGCGGCGTGGCGCGCGAGAGCAGCGGCCCGCCCTCGGCCGCCGGCCGCAGCGGCGGCAGCAGCGCCGCGAGCAGCAGGGCCGTAACGCCGAGGGTCGCCAGCGCGCCCCACGGGTCCCAGAACAGGCTCAGCGCCAGGTGGTGCAGGTCGTTGAGCGGTTGATCGGCCTCGACGAAGCGCAGGCACAGGTAGGCATAGCGCACGCCGAAGGCCAGCAGCGGGACCGCCAGCGCGAGCACCGCGCTGCGGAGCCGACTCCCCGCCGAGGGGGCCAGCGCGAGGAGCGCGAGCACCCAGAAGGTCAGCAGCGGCCGCAGCCCGATCAGCCCGAGCGTCGGCGTGAACTGGAAGGCGCCCTCGGTGTGCTCGAAGAGGAGCGTGCGGCCCTCGACCGCGACATCCGCCCCGGCCAGCCGCGCCGCGAGCCAGCCCATCCAGGTGAAGAGCTCGACCTGGGGTTGCCGCGCCGCCTCGAAGAAGCGCAACAGCTCGTCCGCCCCGGCCGCCACGAGCAGCGCGCCGGTGGCGCTGAGCAGCCCCCGCGCCGAGAAGCCAGTCGCCAGGAGCCACCCGACGCCGAGCAGCGCTAAGCCCACCGCTCGGCCGCTTGGAACCTCTAGGTACACCGGCATCAAAAAGCCCGACGCCGCGGCCAGGCACGCCGCCGCCGCCCAGGGCAAAAGCCGGGCCGAGAAGCCGCCATCCGTACGCGGTTCAGCCTGCTCCACCGGCATCCTCCTCTTCCTCCGGGGCCTCCCACGCGGGGCGCTCGACGCGCGGAGCGCGGACGTACTCGCCCAAAAGGTCGTGCATGAAGCGCAGGTTGCCGCTCCACCAGCCCCAGCGTCCCTCGGTGTTGCGCGCCGAGAAGAAGCGGCTGTCGCCGAGGACGACCGCCCACCCCGCGCCGACCGGCACGGCGGTGGCGAGCGTCGCATCGCCGTAGCGGTACAGCTCGCGCGCCTCCGGGTGGCTCACGAGCAGCGGCGAGGGGTCGAGAAAGCGCGGCTCGCTCTCGATCTGGTCGTTGAGCTTGGGCAGCGAGCCGGTGCGCGCGCCCGCGACCTCGACGCCGAGCGGGGTCAGGAGCGGCCGCAGCCGCGCGCCGTCGTCGCCGGACGCGGCGACGAGCAGCGTGCCGCCCTCCTCGGCGTACCGCAGCAGCGCCTCGCAGCGCTCGGCGGGCGGGGTGACGGCGGGTGCCACGATCGCGACCGCGGCCGGCGCCGCGCCGGCGGCGAGCGAGTCGGGCCCCCACGCGTCGGTCCCGTACGTCAACAGGCCCGAGCGGAACGCCGCCGCCTCCAGCGGCGCGATCACGTTCCAGTCGGCGCCCTGGTGTCCGGTCGCGGGGTGCAGGCCGCGGTCGATGAGCAACGCCCCGCGGTAGCGCGCCGGGTCGTGCACGGCGCGGCGTGCGGCCTCGGCATAGACCAGCCCGCCCAGGAGCACCGTCCAACCCAGCGCGAGCGCGGTGCGCGGCGCTGCGCGCAGCCCGAGCGCGCCGGCGCCCACCAGGAGCAGCACGAGCGCCACCAGCGCCGCATCCACCAGCGGCGGAACCACGACCCAGGGGCGCGCCGAGAGCGCGTCGAACACCGGGCCGATGTGCGGCACGAACGAGTCCGGCAGCGTGCCGTTCTGGAAGCCCGACGTGTCGCCGTACGCCACCACCTTGCCGTCGCCGAGCCGGCGCCCGGCCGCGAGCGCCAGGTCGCCGAGGGGCTCGCCCTCGGCGTACTTGTAGTCGCCGAGGAAGGCCGCCGACGCGCGCGCGCGGTCGCCGTGGTCGCCGAACACATAGCGCGCGTTCAGGATCGGGACCGCGGGCGGCTGCACCTCGAGCGACGCGCCGATGCCGATGTGCGCGCCGCGCGGATCGCCGCCCAGCCCCAGCAGCCCCGGCAGCCAATCCACGTCGCCGCCCCAGTGCGCGCCGGCGTGGTAGGCCGAATCGAAGCGGAAGCGCATGCCCCAGGGCTCCAGGAGCGAGTTGAAGCCCTTCATCAGCCCGAAGACGTCGGTGTGGTCGCCGAGGACGAGCAGCGACCCCCCCGCGCGCACGAAGCCCTCGACGCGCTCGCGCTCGGCGCCCTCCCAGACGTGCGGGCAGTTGATCATCACGAGCACGTCGGCGTCGCCGGGCTCCAGCGCCGCCACGGCGTCGAGCTCGAGCAGCCCAACCTCCCAGCCATCGTGGGCCAGGTAGTCGGGCAGCAGCCCGAACATGCCGCCGCCGTAGATGCCGGGGTCCTGGGGCGTCGGCCGATCCCAGTCGATCCCGCCGGCGTTGAGGAAGAGCGCCCGGCGCAGCTCGCCGCGCGGCGGCGACCAGCCGACGGCCACCAGGAGCGCGAGGGCTCCGAGCACGCCGGCCGCAAGCACGGCGAAGTCGGTGGCGGCAGGGCTCGCGTCGGACCCCGGCGGAGCAGCGTCCGGCGCGGCGTCCGACGCGGCCTCCGGTTGGGCCGAGATCCGCGGCCCCGCCCAGGCCCAGGCCACGGCGAAGGCACACACCAGCGCCACCCAGCCGACCGATTCGAACAGCACGGGCGGATGTCCGTGGCTCGCGTAGGGGCCGACGTGCAGGCCGATCCACTCGATCGCCGGCGCCTGGCAGAAGACCGCCGCCCCCACCGCGACGGCGCCGAGCAGCGCCCGCACGAAGGCCCCGCGCACGGCGGCCGCGAGCAGGAGCCAGAGCGCCAAGAGCGCGGCTCCGAGCCCGATCCCCGAGGGCCCGACGTCGAGCGCCGCGCCGGTCGCGTGCTCGGTCTCGCCCGCGTGCCCGCCGAGCACGTCGTGCGCGGCCTGGGCGATGGTCGTCGCAAGCCCGCGCAGCAGGCCGTCGGCCCACGGCAGGTGCGACGCGAGCGTCACGCCCAGCGTCCCCGCCAGGAGCGCGGCCGCAAGCGGGCGCAGCGCCGGGCCGAGGGCTCCGAGCGCGAGCGCGAAGGCCACGCCCCGCAGGAGGATCGAGTCGGCGAAGAAGAGCCCCGCTCCCGCCGCCAGCAGGCCCGCGATCGCGGCGGCCAACGGGAGCGCGCGCGCGCGCAGCCCGCCGGCGCCCGCGGCGACCAACGCGCAGGCGCAAAGCGCGCCCCACGCCGACAGCGCGCGCAGGTCGTGGCTCGCCTGTCCGGCGAGCCCGTGCAGCATCGCGGCGCCCAGGAAGCCCAGCCCCGCCTGAAGTCCAACGCCCGCGTGCCTCACCACGTCACCACCCCCGTCTCGCGGCCGTCCGCGAACAGCTCGACCGACCCGAGCGCCCGCGGCTCGCCGCCGCCGGGGGGCGAGTCGAAGAGCGCGTAGATCCCCTCCGGCAGGTTGGTGATCCGCAGCTCCTCACCGTCGACCGCAACGCGCAGCACCGTGTTCCCCTTGTCGTCTTCCACCCGCAGCTCGTGCGGCTCTTCCCCGACGCTGGGCGGCGGGCCTTCGACGCGGATCACACCCGGGCGCAGCTCGACGTCCACGCGGCAGGTCAGCGCGCCGTCGCCGACACGCGGGCCGGGCTCGGGCCGCACGATCGTCGCAGGCCGCGGGGTGAGCACCGGGTGCTCGGCATCGGCGCGCCGCGCCACGACGATGTGCTGGCCGGCCTCGACGCCGACGAAGCGGTAGAAGCCGACCTCGTCGGCCTCGGCTTCGCGCGGAAAGCGCTCGCCGGAGTGCTGTAGGAAGACCTTCGCCCCGGCGACCGGCGCGCCGGCGTGGTCGACGATGAACCCGAACACGCAGCCGCTCGTGCGCCCGGGATCGTCGAGCTGGCTCAGCCTGATCTGCGGCAGCCCGCGCCCCACCCAGCCGCCGACGGGATAGCCGAGCGAGCCCGACTCGAGGCCCTTCCAGGCCAGCATCGGTCCGTCCGGCAGGAAGGCCCGGGCCTCGGCGAGGGCGTCGGTGCGCCCGAGCTGCGGCGGACCGCTCGCGCCCTGGACGCGGATGGAGTAGAAGCCGAGCACGGTGCCGATGCGGATCAGCCGCGCGGGCTTCAGCGTCACCTCCAGCTCCCCCGCCGCGGCGTCGACCTGGACCACCGTAGGCGCGTGTCCCGGGGCCTCGACCAAGAGCTGTCCCGCCGCGAGCGGGCGCGGCGCGAACACCGCGCGCCCGTCCCCGTCGGACCGGAGCGACACGGTCGTCGGATCGCGGCGCGCCCAGGCCTCGTTCGGCTCGACCGCGATCGACTCGTGGATGGCGAACGGACCGGCCTGCCAGGCCAGCGAGGCGGCGAGCGGCTCGCCGCTCTCCGAGCGCACGAGCACGGTCAGCGGCTCGCGCCGCAGCAGCTCGGCCGCGCGCGGCGAGCCGTCGTGCAGGAAGGCCAGCGCGCCGATGCGGTCGGGCTGCTCGAAGCGCAGCTCGCAGTCGACCAGCGGCAGCGGGGGGAGCTCCAGCTCGCCGTCGGCGCCCGGCTCCAGCCGGAAGCGCGCGGGCAGCTGGCGCGCGCTCGTGGCGCACCAGATCACGTCGACCGGTCCGGCCGCGGCCCCGCCGAGATCCACGCGCAGCGGCCGCCACTCGGGCACGATCGCCACGCCCTCGTTTCGATCGAGGTCGATCAAGAGCGGCGGGTCCCCCACCAGCGCGCGCGGCAGGCCGGTCGGCGCCACGGCCCAGCCGGGCACGCGCAGGATGCCCACCGCGTCGCTGCGGACGCGCACCTCGGACGCGCCGACCAGCCGCGGCAGGAGCCGCAGCTCGGCGCCGGCAAGCGAGCGGCCGGAGCCCTCGATGAGGTGGACGCGCTGGTCCTCTCCGCGCCGCAGCACGAAGCTGACGTTGGGCGTGCCGTAGCCGTCGGAGTGGCGGTGTTCGGTGTGCTGGTCGTACCCGATGCCCGGGGCGCCGGCCACCAGCACCTTGGAGCCGTAGCTCAGGCGCCCGATGCGGAAGCGGCCGTCGGCGCCGGTGCGCGCGCTCGCCTCGACCGCCGGCACCGGCGGAGCTCCGCGCGGCGCCTCGCGGACGCTGCGGCGCCACTCGTCGTGCGCGTAGACCCGCACCTCGACGCCCGCCAGCGGCGAGCCGTCGCCGGCCACGACCCGACCGCGCATGCGGTTGGCGCGGTCCTCGACGAAGTCCTCGAAGGGCAGCTCGTGGACGGCGCGGTGGTGCTCGCCCAGCTCGGCCTCGGCGGCCGCGACGTCGCCGGCACGCCAGAACGACAGGCCGGCGCTTCCCACGAGGGCCACGAGCCCCACCCCGGACAGCTTCGAAATCGGGCTCAAGGGCGCTCCAAGAGAAGGTTCGCGCGTGCGCCCGCCTCGACGAGCGCACGCTCCTCGGGCTGCGCGCCTCCGCGCCTCAGGGAATCGACGAGCGTGACGGTCCACTCCCCCGCCGGCAGCGCGGCGAAGGTCGCGGTGCGGTCGTCCTCGATGCGCTCGACGCGCACGAGGTCGACCGCGTGCGCGGCGGCGTCGGTGCGTCGCGCCTCGACCGTGTGGGACTCGACCGCGATGCCGTCGCCGACCTCGACGACCAGCGTGCCGGTGGGCTCGAGCGCCAGCGGCTCCAGCCGGCGGTGCTCCCCACGCGCGACCTCGAACGGAGCCGACGCGGCCACGCCCGACTCGGCCGTCGCGGCCAGGGCGACGAGCCGCGTGTCGACCGCCAGCCCCGCCAGCTCGAACGAGCCGGCGTCGTCGGTCCGCGCGCACTCCGCCGGCAACCCGGGCAGCTGGGTCCGCCCGCGCTCGACGGCGCGGCGCAGCTCGCGCACCGCCAGCTCGGCGTCCGCGTGCCGCACGATCAGGACCTGTGCCCCGGCGACCGGCTGCCCGGCGGCGTCGACGACGCTGCCGGAGGCCGACTCCGAGTCGAGCTCGATCACGAAGGTGTCCTCGCCCGGACCGAGCTCCAGCTCGAGCTCCTCGAACACGTGCCGGCGCGGGTGGTGCACCTGCAGCACGTACTCGCCATAGGAGATGTCGGCGAGCCGGAAGCGTCCCTTGCCGTCGGTCTGCGTGCGCGTACCGAGGTTGTCGAGCGACGGCTGAAAGGCCGCGTTCGCCGGACGCGTCGGACGGCCGCCGGGAATCACGACCACGTCGGCCCCCGCCAGCGGGTCGCCGCCGAGGCGCACGACGCCGGAGAGCGCGGTGCGCGGCGCGATGAGCAGCACGATCTCGTGCTCGCCCTCCTCGTCGACGCGGACCGTCGTCCACTCGATGTCCTTCGGGTGCATCGTCTTGTTGCCGACCGCGAAGAGGTGCTCGCCGTCGGAGAGCCGGTCGAAGACCGCCACGCCGTCCGCGAGCGCCGGCCGCTCGTCCACGATCCACTTATAGAAGAACGAGCCGACCGGGTTCATAAGCTGCGTGAGCTCGTCATCGGGGTGCGGCGTGGTGACCACCGGGGCACCCGGCACGGGCGCTCCGTCGACGCCGATCACGACCACGCGCACGGTGCCCCCCGGCCCGACTTCCAGGAGTACGTCGACGCTCTCGCCGCCGCTCGGCAGCACGGTCTCGGGCGGTGCGGGCGCGTGCCCCTCGGCCGTGGCGGTGATCCAGCAGCGCGTATCGGCGACAAGACCGATCCGCGCGCGTCCGGCCGCGTCGGTGCGGGCCTCACGCACCGGGCGCGAGGCGGTCAGCTCGTCGGCCGAGCTGAGCTTGTTCCACACGCTGCCCGACGGCGAGCGCTTCAGGTCGCCGGCCACCATGCGCACGAGCGCGCCTTCGAGCGGCTCGCCGGTCAGGAGGTCGAGCACCTGGACGTTCGCCGCCGGCTCGGGCGTGAGCTCGATCGTGCCCAGGTCGAGCTCCTCGCCCACGCGGACCGTCAGGTTGCGCCGGTAGTCGACGGCATAGCCCTCGGCCTCGAGCGAGACGCCCAGGCTGAAGCCCGGATCCGGCGGCGCGATCCAGGCGGCGACGCGCGCTCGGTCGCCCTCGGGCGCGTCGATCAGCGGCAGCTCGCGCTCCTCGCCGAGCGAAGCCGCCCCGTTCCAGTGCTGGATCCCGAGCTGGAGCGCCGACGCGGGCAGCACTTCGCCCGTCGCCGTGTTCACCGCGTCGAAGCGCAGTCGCGCGACGTAGTCGAGGGTGAGCTCGACGTCGGTCGCGCCGACCTTGACCGGCCGCTCGCGGCTGAGCCACTGAAAGAGCGAGCCGTTGCGCGCGCGGAAGCGCACGCGCAGCGCCAGCGGCAGGTCCTCGTCGGGCGGCCGGACCTGCGTGAGGCGGAAGGCCCCGCTCGCGTCGCACGGCGCCCCGCGGAAGAAGCGGTAGTCCGCGCCCTCGGCGCGGACGTCGTGCACGAAGACGTCGAGCGCGTCGAGCGCGAGACCGTGTAGCGCCTCGTCGAGCAGCACGCGCCCGGCGATCTCCAGGCCGGCGGAGAGCTCGACGACCAGCGGCCCCTCGGCGCCGGGCGGCACGCTCACCAGCTCGCGGGGGTGGTCGTCGCTCTCCACCAGCAGGCGCGCGCCGCCGCGCGGCAGCTGCCGCAGGGTGAAGGCGCCGGCGGCGTCGGTCGTCGCGAGGAGCGCGCGGTCGCGCTCGATGCGCTCACGCTCGGCCTCGCTGGGCAGGTATTTGGGCGGCGGATCGCCGTCGAGCCGGTAGACGCGCGCCCCCGGCACCGGCGCGCCGGCGCGGTCCACGACGCTTCCCGAGAGCTCGGCGGAGCGCTCCAGCACCACCGGCGCGAGGGCCTGCTCGGCGTGATCCACGATCAGCACGCCGGGCGCGTCGAAGGGCACAAAGCCCGCGGCGCGCACGCTGAGAACGGCCCAGCCGGCGGGCGGCGCGGCGAGCTCAAAGGCGCCGTCGCGCGCGCTCACGGCGCGCTCGGGAGCGGCGCCTGCGGTCTGGAAGAAGGCCGCGTCGAGGGCCACGCGGTCGAGGCGGTTCGCGTCCTTGGGCCGCGGCGCGACGAGCACCGTCGCACCCTCGACCGGGTCGCCGCGCTCGTCGATGACCTCGCCGGAAAGAACCCGCGCCGGACGCACCGGCGGTTCCGCCGCGACGAGTGAAGTGGCGCCGCTCACCTCGGAGCGACGTGCAGGAGCGGCGGCATCGGTGCCGGCGTCGGGGAGCCCATCTCGCATTCCGGACGAACGCTCTCCCTCACCGGCAAAGGCGGGGCGAGACGCTTCCGGTCGGCGCGCGGGCGAATCCCAGTACCACGCGAACATCGCGACGGCGACGGCGGCCAGTGCCGCTGCTGCGGCGCCGAAGCGCGCAGAAACGGAGGCTGTCATGGAGGCTTAGCGGTTGCGGGAGCCCCGCCCGTCGGGCGAGGACCCCCGCTTTTTGGTTATCGCAGCCGGTTGGGCCCTAGCCGTTGCAGGGTCCGGTCGAGCTGGGCTGACCCTTGACCGAGCAGGTCCCGCCGCCGTGCACCGAGCACGAGCCCTGGGGCGTCGTGGTGCAGGAGCCTTCGTTGTCTTCCTGGACGGAGCAGTGGCTGTTGGCCGAGAAGCTGGAGCAAACCCCGTTGCCCTTGGCCGAGCACGTCGCGCCCTTGTCGATGCCGGCGGAGCACTCGGAGTTGCCGCCGGTCGAGGTCGAGCAGTTGTGGCCGACGCCGTTCGCGGAGCACCAGCCAGCCTCGATCGCCGTGCAGTACTTGTACGACGGGCTGGTGCTGCACCACTTGTCCGCCGCGGACGTGCTGCAGCTGTCGCCGTCATCGGAGCTGAACAGGGACTGATACTCGGTCAGGATGACCTCCAGCCCCATGTCGGCGCTGGAAGCAAAAAGCCCGGAGCTGGCCGGGGCGGCGAGGAACGAGGTCGGTCCCGCCTGGATCGAAACGAACGCCGGTTGAGTGGTCGCCTGGCCATCGCGGGTGCCCATCACGAGCGCCGCAACCGCCACGGCGCCTACAAGCGCCAAACGGTGAAGCTTCATACGAGTCGCTTTCTGCAAGGGGTCTGGTGGCAACCGGGAGAGCCTGATTCTAGGGACCTCCCTGCTATCCCGCAGCACCCCGCGGCGCTCTTTGTGTTCATCGCTTGGCGCGCCGGCGGCGGCCCGACGAGAAGGGGGCCTCGCCTCGAAGGCGAAGCCCCCCGAATGGAGCGCGAAACGGTGCGTGTGGCGGCGCTAGCCGTTGCAGGGGCCGGTCGAGCTGGGCTGCCCCTTCACCGAGCAGGTCCCGCCGCCGTGCACCGAGCAGGACCCGGTGGCCGACGTGGTGCAAGAGCCCGAGTTGTCCGGGCGCACCGAGCAGTGGCTGCCGGCCGAGAAACTGGAGCAGACGCCGCTGTCGGTCGAGGAGCACGAGGCGCCCGAGTCGACGCCCGCGGAGCACTCGGAGTTCCCGCCGGCCGACGTCGAGCAGTTCGCGCCGGCTCCGGAAGACGAGCACCAGCCGTTCTGGATCGAGCTGCAGTACTGGTACGAGGGGCTGGTGCTGCACCAGAGGTCGCCCGCCGAGGTGCTGCAGGTGTCGCCGTCTTCCGAGCTGAACAGGGACTCGTACTTGGGGCTCGGGAGGAAGATTCCGAAGTCCAGGTTGGGTGCGAACAGACCCGAGCTGGCGGGCGCCGCGAGGAACGACGTGGGCCCCGCCTGGATCGAGACGAATGCCGGTTGAGTAGCCTGGCCGTCGCGGGTGCCCAGAACGAGCGCGGCGAGCGCGACGGCGCCGACCAGCGCCAAACGGTGAAGCTTCATGGAGTCGCTTTCTGCAAGGGTTTGGGAGATGGCGACCGGGAATACCCAATTCTACGCACCGCCCCTCACCTCGCAGCCCTCCCGACCGCCTCCCGGTCGGAAGGCAGGAGCCCGCAGAGACTTAAAAAACGCGGGGGCCTCGCCGCCAGGACGAGACCCCCGCTGAATCGAGCGCGTAGCCGTTAGGCCGAGACGCGTCTAACCGTTGCAGTCGTTGGAGTTGGGCTGGCCCTTCACCGAGCAGGTGCCGCCGCTCTGCACCGAGCACTTGTTTGCGTCGGTCGCGGTGCAGGAGCCCTCGTTGTCCTCCTGGACGGAGCAGTGGGTACCGGCCGCGTAGCTGGTGCAGGTGCCGTCGTCCTTCTGGGAGCAGCTGGCGCCCGAGTTGATGCCCGCGGAGCACTCGGTGCCGCCACCGGAGGTGGAGCAGTTGGAGCCCTTCCCCGAGGCCGAGCACCAGCCGGCCTGGATCGTGGTGCAGTACTTGTACGACGGGCTAGCGCTGCACCAGAGGTCGTCTTCGCTGGTGCTGCAGGTCTCGCCGGCATCCGAGCTGAACAACGACTCGTACTTGGGCTCCGGGAACACGACGCCGAGGTCGGCGCTCATGGTGAAGAGCCCCGAGCTGGCGGGGACGGCAAGGAACGAGGCGGGTCCCGCCTCGATGGAAACGAACGCCGGCTGAGAGATCGCCTGTCCGTCGCGGCTGCCGACGACGAGCGCCAGGGCAGCCACGGCGCCGACAAGCGCCAAACGCTGGAGTTTCATGGAGTAGCCTTTCACAAGGGGTTGAGTGGTCAACCGGGAGGGCCCCCATCCTAGTGTCCTGGGTCGAAAGTCAGCACCAGGTCGCGAGCCCGATTTCGCTCGGGTCGCGCCGATCGCGTCGGAGCCGCGCCGCGCTCCGTCGGCGACGGAGCTCGTCGCCGCGGACCGCCGTGAACGCAACGTGCGGCGATGGAACGACCTGGGTGATTCGGGCCGCTGACATCGGGGGCCCGCCCGCCAGCCGGTTCGCGTCGCCGGCAGGCTAGGAGTCGGTCCGCACTCCCGACGCTTTTGCCGCTCCCTGAGGCTCCACGCCGCAGGAGGCCGGCCCGGCCGGGTGCGAGGCCCGGCGCGAGGGCCGCGGCGCGGGCTGGGGCGCGTGACCGAAACGCCGCAGCAGGGGCTGGGCCCCGTGCCGCAGGAGCGGATTCCGGAAGCGCAGGCAGAGCTCGGCCGGCACCAGGTCCGCGCCGAGGATCTGCTTCGTCACATAGGCCGTGAGCCCCAGGTCGATGCGCTCGCAGCCGCGCTCTAGGGCGCGCTCCACGGCGTGCCAGTGCAGATTGAGGTAGACCCGCCGCTCCTTCGGAACGGCGTAGTCCATGCCGATCACGTACGGCGTCGACACGCCGCTCGCCAGCAGGCTCATGAGGAAGCCCACCGCGCGCCCCCCGGGCTCGCGCAGCACCGACACCGAGCGGTGGTCGGGCATCCGCCGGGCGAGCTCGGCGTAGAAGCGCTGCGGCTCGGGCGGCAGCGGCAGGCCCTCCGCCGCCGCGGCGACCTGGCGGTAGAGCGGATAGAGCTCCCCCAGAAGCTCGTCGGTGAAGGGCTCGGTCCGGACGCTGAGCCCGTGCTCGTCGGCCGCCTCGCGCATGCGCCGGATGCCCTTCTGCGCGCGGCGCTTCAGGCCGGCGAAGTGGCGCTCGGCATCGGTCCCGGGCGGGACCGGAATGGTCGCGTAGGGCTGGTTCCGCAGCGTCACGAAGCCGCGTTGCTCGAGCGCTGCGCGGAAGGCGGGCGCGGTGGGATCGTCCCCCATCAGGTCGCGGAACACCACCGCCGAAGCGCGCGGGAAGCGCTGGCGCGCGGCGCGCTGGAACGCGTCGACCACCGCTCCGGCCTCGACGCGGCCCGCGTCCCACCACCAGTGCGCGCGGCCGCTCTCGAGCGTGCCGCTCATCACGACCTGCACCTCGAAGAGCTTCGACGCCACCCGCCGCACCGCGCGCGCGATCCCGCCCAGCGGGCCGGGGAGCACCTCGGCCAGGTCGATGCGGAATCCGTTCAACACGGTGAGGGCGACGATCGCGCCCGCCTCGCGCACGACGACGGGCACGAGCTCGGACTCGGGGTGCGCCGCGGCGACCGCGCGCAGGAACGCGGCCGAGCGCGCCGGGTTGTCGCCCGCGATGCGCGCGTCCCAGAGCTCGGACGCGAGGTCGTCGAGCGAGTCGCCGAGCTCGATCGAGAGCTCCGCGGTCACGGGGCGGCGCGCCGTCCGAGCTCCGCGGCCGGCGCCGGCGGACGGCCGCCGGGCCGCAGCGCGAGCAGCACGGCCAGGAACACCACGCCGTACGCGAGCCCCGGCGTCCAGGCCAGCGCGGGGTCGACGCCGCGCGCCGGCAGCTCGCGCGCCGCCAGCCAGCCCAGCGCCGCGGCCGCGAGCCCGTGGCGCACCAGCTCCAGCCGCCACACCGCGGGGGCCCGGCGGGCGAGGCCCTCCCAGCTACCGAGCCCGCTCAGCACGTAGGCGAGCGCCAGCAGCAGCAGCGGTAGCGACAGGCTCTCGACCCCCGCCACCACCGCGAGCCCGACCGCGGCCACCGCGCCGAAGTGCAGCAGCACCGCGGCGATCGTCGCCGGCGACGCGCCGCGCAGCGGGTCCTCGCCCGGCGGCGGCGAGGCGTCGGCCGCGAGGTCGGCGCACTCGGGCGGCAGCCAGCCCGGCGGCCCGAACCACAGCCGCAGCTTGGCGCGCAGCCCCTGGGTGCGGCGCGTCACGCGCACCAGGTGTCCGAAGTAGTGCAGGTGGGCGCGCAGCGGGCTGTAGCTGAGGAAGGGCTGCACGGTGCCGTAGTCCGGCTCCTCCTCCTCGTCCTGGAAGGTCCCGAACAAGCGGTCCCACACGATGAAGGTCGCGCCGTAGTTGCGCCCGAGGTACTTCGCGTCGCGCCCGTGGTGCACGCGGTGGTTCGAGGGCGTGCACATCACCCACTCGAGCGGCCCCAGCCGACCGATGTAGCGCGTGTGCAGCCAGAACTGGTACACGATCACCACCGACGCGCCGACCAGCAGCAGCTTGGGCGGCAGCCCGATCAGCGCCAGCGGCAGGAAGAAGATCCAGTCGAACAGCGCCTCGAAGCTCCCCTGCCGCAGCGACACGGTCAGGTTGTACTGCTCGCTCTGGTGGTGCGGCAGGTGCAGCGCCCAGAGGAAGCCGACCTCGTGCAGCGCGCGGTGGAACCAGTAGTAGCCGAGGTCCGCCCCGAGCACCGCCACCGCCCACGTGAGGGCGGAGCCGGGCGCGAGCTCCCCGATCCGGAAGCGCTCGTACACGAACACGTAGGCCAGGAGCCCCGCGCCGCGCAGCAGCGCGAACACGATGATCTGCATCAACCCGCAGCCCACGTCGGCCAGCGAGTCGGCGAACTGGTAGTAGCCGTTGCCCCGCCGCCTGCTGACGACGATCTCGAGCACCACCGCGAGGATCGCGAGCGGCGCTAGCAGGTCGAGGAACTGGATCTGCACGGATCGTCTTCGGGCAGGACCGCGGCGCCCGCGCGCCGGGCGTCGCGGCGCTCGGGGTAGGGCATGTGGAGCAGCGCCGGCAGGAAGCGCCCGAACAACCGCTGCAAGAGGCGCGGCCGCAGCCGCACGGCCATCGCCATCGGGAGCAGGCCGGCCCCCAGGTTCTGCTTAGCGACAAAGCCGGTGACCCCGAGGTCGATCACGTGGCAGCCGCGCTCCAGCGCCAAGCCGATCGTGTGCCAGTGCAGCCCGCGGTACAGCTCGTAGCGGCGCGACACGTCGTAGTCGAGCCCGATCAGGAACGGGTTGGCGTAGTGCGTGCGGAACAGCGTCAGGATGAAGCCGACCGCGCGCCCGCCGCGCTCGCGCGCCACGGTGACCTGCACGTCGTCGCCGAGCGCGCGCGCGGCCTCGGCGAAGAAGTCCGGCGGCTCGATCGGCACGACGAGCTCGGTCGCCCGCGCGTGGACCTCGCGGTAGAGCGGGTAGAGCTCGTCCATCCCCGCCGCCGTCAGCGGCGCGTGCTCGAAGGTCAGTCCCTCGCGCTCGGCCACCTCGAGCGCGCGCCGCACACCCTTCTGCGGCCGGCGCTTGAGCGCGGCGAAGAGCTGCTCCTGGGTCGCCCCCGCGCGCAGCGTGATCCGCGCCGCCGGCCACCCCTCGACGCGCCGGTAGCGCTCGCGCCCCAGCTCCTCCTCGAAGGCGCGGCTCCCGGGGTCGAGCGGATGGAAGTCGCGCACCACCACGACCCGCGCGCGCGGAAAGGCGGTGTCGATCGCGCGGTCGAGCGCCTCGGCCAGCTCGGCCGCGGACACGCGCTCGGGGTCGCGCCACCAGTGGCGATCGCCGGTCTCGACGGTGCCGGTCATCGCGAGGTTCATGCGCAGGAACCCCGGCACGAGCCGCCGCACCCCGGCGACCGGGCGCACCGCCCACGGCGCGGCCACCGGCGCGAGGTCGAACGGCTCGCACGAGACGAAGGCGAGCGCGACCGGCTCCCCCGCGCGCGTCCCCAGCAGGTAGACCGTCTCGCGCTCCGGATGGCTGCGCTCGAGCGCGCGGAACCAGGCCTCCGACCGCACCGGGTGGCCGTCGCACATGCGCGCGTCCCAGAGCCCTTCGGGCAGCTCGTCCACGCTGCGCAGCAGGTGGAAGGAGAGCTCCCCCAGCTCGAAGTCCGGCGGCGCGTCGGGCGCACCCCCGCGGTCGGCGGTCCGCGGAGACCGGGTCTGGGTCGTGGAGTGCAAGAGCGGCATGGAAGACGAGCGGAGCCGACCGGATCCCGAGCCTAACAGACCCCGGCTCAGCTGAGTAGACACGCAAGCCCCGCCGGTCTTGCCCTTGGATGTCGGCCCGCACCCTGCTACGACTCCCCGCGGCCGAACGCATGAAGTCGACCTACGAAGAGCGCCTCGCGCACTACCAAAGCCTGGCCGAAGCGTCCGCGCGACGCGTCCGCGCGCTCGGCCTGGCGCGGCTCGCCACCTTCGGCGCGGGGGTGCTTCTGCTCGCGCTCGCCTACGGCCGCTGGGCCAGCTGGCCCGCCGCGCTCGGCCCCTGGCCAGGCGGCCTCGCCTTCGCGGCGTTCGTCGCGCTGCTGATCGTCCACGCGCGCGAGCGACGCCGCCCGGAGCGGGCCGAGGGCTACGTGCGCATCAACCGCGAAGCGCTCGCCCGCCTCGCGCGCCGCTGGGATGAGCTGCCGCTGCCCACGCCCGCGCCGCTCCTGCGCGACCACCCGCTCGCCGACGATCTCGACCTCGCCGGCCGCGGCTCGCTCTCGCAGCTTCTCGGCACCGTGCAGACGCCCTGGGGCAGCGCCCGGCTCGCCCGCTGGCTGCTGGTCCCGGACGAGCGCTCCGGAGCACCCGCGCGCCAGGAGGCGGTCCGCGACCTGACCCCCCGGCTCGACCTGCACCAGGACCTGCAGCTCTTCGGCGAGGCGCTGGCCGACGTCCCCACCGAGCCGCTGCTCGAGTGGGCCGAGGGCGAGTCCGAGGTATCGCTGCCCGGCGCGCTCGTCTGGCTCTGCCGCCTCCTGGCCGTCGCGGGCCTGGTCATCACGACACTGCTGCTCGTCGGGACGATCGAGCACCCCGCGTGGCTCACGGTGCTGCTCGTCAACGCGCTGCTCGACCTCGCCTTCCTCGCGCGCGCCAACCGGGTCTACGACAAGATCGCGGCCGGCGCGCTCCCCTTCGAACGCTTCTCGTCGCTCTTCGGCCGCCTCGCCGGCGAGCGCTTCGACAGCGAGCTCGCCCGGACGAGAGCCGCCGAGCTCACCGCCGGCGAGCACGCCGCGTCACGCAGCATGGCGCGCCTCCAGCGCATCGTCGGCTGGTCGGACATGCGCTTCTCGGCGCTCGTGTACCTGCCGCTGATCGCGATCACGGTGTGGGACGTGCACGTCTACGCGGCCTTCGACGCCTGGCGCCGCCGCTCGGGACGCAGCCTGCGCGGCTGGATCGACGCAGCCGCGGACCTCGAGGCCCTCGCCGCCCTCGCCGGGCTCGCACGCGACGAGCCCGAGTGGACGCTGCCGGAGCTCGTCGGCGAGCCCACGCTCCGCGCCGAAGGCCTCGGGCACCCGCTGCTCGCCGAGCGCGTCACCAACGACGTCGAGGTCGGCCCGCCGGGCACGTGCCTGCTGGTCACGGGCTCGAACATGGCCGGCAAGAGCACGCTGCTGCGCTCGGTCGGCCTGAACGCGCTCCTCGGCGCCGCCGGCGGCCCGGTCTGCGCGCGGGCGCTACGGCTGCCCGACGTCGAGCTGGCGACGAGCATCCGCGTGCGCGATTCGCTCCAGAGCGGGGTGTCGCTGTACATGGCGCAGCTCCTGCGCCTCAAGGAGATCGTTGCGGCCCTGCGCAGCGAGGACCGCGGCGGACGCGTGCTGCTCTTCCTGCTCGATGAGATCCTGTCCGGCACCAACGCCGCCGAGCGCCGCATCGCGGTCGGCAGCTTCGTCTCGCACGTGCTGCAGCGCGGCGCGACCGGCCTGCTCGCCACCCACGACCTGACCCTTGCCGAGCTGCCCGAGCTCCAGGAGGTCAGCCGCCCGGTCCACTTCCGCCACGACTTCGAGGAGCAAGACGGCGAGCCACGCATGCGCTTCGACTACGTGCTGCGCCCGGGCATTACGCCCTCGGTCAACGCGCTGAAGCTGCTGCGCATCGTCGGCCTCTTCGACGAGGAGCCGGACGTCCCCCCCTCCGACGAGGGGTAGCGCCCGACCGCGCCGCCGAACTTCCGCCCCAGGACACGGGGCCGCTCCCGGCACCGACGTGCCAGAATAGGCCCACCTCGGTTCGCTTCTGTTCGCCCCATCCCCAGCCTCCTTGCCATGCGCCTGCCCAGCCTGTTCTTCCCCGCTCTCATCGTCTGCGGCTTGGGGCTCATCGCCTACGCCTACGTGGAGCAGAGCCGCGCCTCGGAGGTCGGCGCCGCCTCCGACGACGACGGCGAGGTCCTGCCCGACCCCACCTGGTACGCCCACGCGCCGCGCAAGGAGCACGCACTGCGGCAGCTCGGCGAGCTCGGCGAGTCCGAGACCAACCGGCTCAAGATGTCGCTGCTCTTCGCCTCGGCCGGCGCGTCCAAGACCGAGACGCTGCGCTCGGCGCGGGCGGTGCTCTCGATGCGGCGCATCCTGAGCTACGGCTCCGAGTTCGACACGCGCGTGACGATCGAGTTCGAAGGCCAGGACGAGGGCGCGGAGCTGAGCATGGGCGTCGAGCGCGAGGGCCTGCCGACCATCCGCTGGGAGCTCGCCTTCCAGGGCGACGCGCTGGCGGGAGCCGCGCTGGTCTCCGGCGATCAACGCACCGACGTCGGCGGCTCGCTGCTCGGCCAGGACGGCGAAGAGGGCATGCCGGTCGGGATCGGCGACTTCCTGCTCGAGGACTTCGAGAGCCTGCTGGCCGCCCTCGCCGAGCGCCGCGTCACCATCGCCGGGCAGTGCCGCGGCGAGGGGGTGCGCCCGCTGGCCGTGGTTGAGGTGACGCTCTCCGAGGAGGTCGACCAAGAGCCCAACCCGTTCCGCGCCGAGGGCGCCAGCGCCCTGCTCCATTGGGACGCCCAGGAGGACGCCCTGCGCGCCGTCCGTGTCTTCGACGCGGCCGGCTTCCTGGTCCGCGCCTACGACGGCTTCGAGTACGACGCCGAGGACGAGGACGCGTGGTGGCCCACGCGCCTGAACGCCTGGGACGTGACCCAGGGCAGCCGCACCTTCGTGCGCGTCGAGGAAGTCTCGATCGCGACCGAGTAACCCGGAAGCCCGGGCATCCCGGGTCCTCGGTCGCGCAAGCGTGGGATCGAGGTCACGCCTGGGGAGGTTGAGGCGCCGGGAAGCGCTCTTCCAGCCACGCGTGCCACGCGGGCCCGGCCCGCTCCGCAACCTCGGCGGCGCCATCGCCGTAGAAGAAGAAGCGCAGCGAGAGCAACGTCTGCTCGCCCATCTTCATGGCGAACCAGTGCGCCAGTCCCGGCGCGGGCTCGGTCGTCCGCACGAGCAGCTCGTGGGCGTGCGGGCCCTCGCCGGCGCGCCCGACGCGCTCGACGTGAATCCTGAGCGCGGGTTCCGGCACGTCGACCGCACGCTCTTCGCCCTCGCCCACGCCCTGGGTGCCGAGAGCGGCAGTCAGCTTGTCCCAGGCCGCCGTCGCGTCGTGTGAGGTGACGGCCATGAGCGGGACGAGCGTCGCTGGCTGCCCCGCGAAGTGTTGCAGGTAGAGCCGGAGGATGCGGAAGAAGTCGGGCCAACCGCTCTCCCAAGCCTCGAGCTCGTTGTCCCAGTCATCCGAGTCCGCAAAGAGGCTGTGCACGACGCGGACGACGCACGTCCCGCCGTCGCGCGCCTCGACGATCCACTCGGTCGCCACCGGCGGTGCGTCGGGCCCGAGGTCGTTGCTCTCGGCCTCGAGGCGGCGCGGGGGATCCCACGCGACGATCTTCGACACCGAGTCCATGCCGGGGCCGAACGACGCGCGGACCTCGCCGCCGACCTTCTCGTCGACCTCGGTCGGCACGAACCAGGACGAGACGCCCGGCCCGGTGGCGATCGCACGCCACACCTCTTCGGGGGTGCCGGGCACCACGACCTCGGCCTGGACGCGCCTACGGCCGGATTCCTCGCGCTCTACGCTCATGCTGGTTCCTCCGATGAACGGGGGGGATTCGGTTTCGGCTCGGGGTGAGCCAGGACGATCAAACGGTGAGTGCGACCCTTCGGCGCGGACTCGTCGTGGTAGCGCGACGCGAGCTGGGCCACGGCGCCCGCGAGCTCACGGCTGAAGGCGGTGCGTTCGTCGGCGCTGCGAAAGCGGATCGACGTGTCGATCGAGATGGTCGCGAGGCGCTTGCCGGCGTCCGTGGCGCGGCGCACGAGCTCGCCCACCTCGCGCACGGCGCGCGCCGCGAGCGCGATCAGGTAGCCGGCCGAGAGCCGGTCCACCGCGCGCTCGGGCTCGGCCGCCACCGGTCCGAGGGCGCCGGGCGACACCACGTAGCTGCCGGCCGTCGCCACCAGCAGGCGCTCGGTGAGCCCGCCCCAGGTGCGCTGCTCGGCCACGCGCACCAGGCCGTGGGCCTCGAGCGCGCGCAGGTGGTAGTTCACCTTCTGCCGCGGCAGCGACAGGCGCGCGGCCAGCCCGGCCGCCGACGCCGGCTGCTTGAGCTCGGCCAGCAGCCGCCCCCGCAGCGGCTCGAGCGCGACCACCGCGGCGGCCGGCTCCTGGATCACCTCGACGTCGAGCATGGGCGCATCCTCGCCTTGACAACTCTTTTTGTCAAGGCGCAAACGAAGAGCCCACGACGGAAATCGGAGCGTGTTCTCCCCTCTCTCGGGGCAGGCGGGCGCCCGCCCGCTACAGGTCTTGCTGCTCGGCCAGGTAGCCCGCGAGCGACGACGGCGTGGGGTGCGCGTCCACCACGTTCTGCGGCAGCTTCACGCCCAACCCGACCTCGAGCGCGACCACCACGTCGAGGTTCAGGAGCGAATCGACCCCCAGCTCGGAGAGGTGGTGGTCGGGGTGCAGCGGCGCGTCCGGCTCGAGCCCGACCAGGTCGCGCACGACGCCCAGGATGTACTCGATGAAGAGCGTACGCCGCTCCTCCGGGCCGGCCTCGGCCAGGCGTCCGCGGAGCTCGGCGGTCTCGTCGGGGAGCGCCTCGCCCCCGCTCCCGGCGGCGGCCGAGGCCGCCTTCGCCGCACCGTTCGCGTGCGCGCCGTTCCGGAACGCGAGCCCGCGGAGCTCGAGCGCCGCCCCGCTTCCGCCCGCGTCGAGCAGCCATAGGTCCGCGCGCTCGCCGCCGTCCGCCGCGCGCGCCGCGACCAGCCGTGCTTCGCCCGACGCCGGCGTGCGGTGCAGGCGCACCCCCGCCGCGGCCGTCAGCGTGCCGCTCGCGTCGGGGCCGACCAGACCGCCGGCCTGTATCAACCCGCGCCGCAGCGCCTCGGCCAGCCCGAACGCCTCGTCGAGCGCGAGCGTCTCGCTGGCCTCCTCCGCGCGCACCGGAGGCGCGGGCGGCGCGGACGCGTCGACGTGCACCTCGGCGATCGCGTGCGGCGTCCAGTCCGAAGCCCCGGCGCCGACCGGCAGGCTGTCGACGCGCGCCCGGAAGCGGCCCTCGTCGCGCTCGGACGCCGACGGCTCGACCGTGACCTGCACGCGCCGCGGCTCCTCGACGGACGCGACCAGGGGATCCAGAAGCCGCACGTCCTCGAGCGCCAGCGCGTCCGAGCCGCTGGCCGCGCGGGCCGCGAGCAGCAGCCGCAGCACCACCTCGGAGGCGGGCTCGGCCGCCGCGGCCTCGGCCTCGAACGCGACCGCGGCGAGCGGAGAGGACAGGCGCTCGCCCAGCAGCGCCTCCTGGCGCGCGGGCCCGGCCTGGCCGTTGCGGCCGCCCGACGGCGCGGCCGGCCGCGCTCCGCGGTCGGCATCGCGGCGGTCGACCCAGTAGCGTTTGCGCTGGAAGGGATAGGTGGGCAACGCGACGGAGCGCCCGCGCGTCGCCGCCTCGAAGCGCACCTCGGCCCCGGCGCGGTACAGCGCCGCGAGGCTCTCCAAGAGGTGCGCCTGGTCGTGGTGCTCGGCCGACAGCGACGACAGGAGCGGCCGCTCGCCGGCGTCGACGCACTCGCGCCCGAGCCGCAGCACGGTATGGCGCGGGCCGAGCTCGAGGAACGCATCGCAGCCGAGCTCGTCGAGCGCGCGGATCGCCTCGACGAAGCGGATCGGCCCGCGCACGTGCCGGCGCCAGTAGCCCCAGTCGGGCACCTCGTCGGCCGCGAGCAGGCGCCCCTCGACGGTCGACGCGAAGGGCAGCCGCGGCGCGCGGAAGGCGACGCCGGCGCGCTCCTCGCGGAAGTCCTCGAGCACCGGATCGACCAGCGGCGTGTGCGCCGCGACGAGCCCGCCGAGCTCGCGCACTTCGATCCCCGCACGGGAGAGCTCGACGCGCAGCTCCTCGAGCGCCGCGGACGCGCCGCCGACAAGGACGCGCTCGGGCGCGTTGAAGCCGGCGAGCGCCAGCTGATCCTCGCGGCCCGCGAGCAGCGGCGCGACGCGCTCCGCCGCGGCCAGCACCGCGACCGTCTCGCCCAGCGGGTGGATGCGGTCCAGGTCCCCCACCGGCGTGTCGGGCGAGCACACCGCGCGCACCGCGTCGTCGAGGTCGAAGACGCCCGCGGCGTAAGCCGCGGCGTACTCGCCGAGGCTGTGGCCGAGGACGCAGGCCGGCTCGATGCCGAAGGAACGCCACAGCGCGAGGAGCCCCACCTGCATCGCCAGGATCGCGGGCTGCGCGTACCCGCTGCGCTGCAGCACGGCGGGGTCGGGGTCGGCGAGCACGTCCAGCAGCGGCCGGTCGACGAAGCGCTCCGCGCGCGTGGCGCAGTCGTCGAAGGCCGCGCGGAAGACCGGCTCGGAGGCGTGCAGAGCGAGGCTCATCCCCGGGTACTGCGATCCCTGGCCGGAGAACAGGAACGCCACGCGCGGCGCGGCGGAGGGCGCGGGAGCAACGTCGCGCGCGGCGGCGGAGCGCAGCTTGGCGGCGAGCTCCGCGCGGTCCGCGCCGACGACCGCAACGCGGTGGCCGAAGCCGGTGCGCGTGGTGCACGCGGTGTGGCAGGCGTCGGAGAGCTCTAGCTCGGTCCGCTCGAGGTGGTCCGCATGCCGGCCGGCGAGCTCGTGCAGCGCCTCGGCGTTGCGCGCCGAGAGCGCGTATACGTGCCCCCCGCGCGGCCCCGCGGGCACCGCGGAGCGCGGCTCGGGCTCCTGCAGGATGACGTGTGCGTTCGTACCCGACAGCCCGAACGAGTTGACGCCGGCGGTGCGCAGCCCGCTCTCCTCCCACCGCATGGCCGCGGTCGGGATGTGGAGCCGCAGCGCGTCGAGGTCCAGCGCCGGGTTGGGTTGCTGGAAGTCGGGGTGCGGCGTGAGCTCGCGGTGCTGGATGCTGAGCACCGCCTTGATCAGGCCGGCGATGCCCGACGCGGCTTCGGAGTGTCCGATGCTGGCCTTCGAGGCGCCGAGCACCAGGGGCACGTCGCCGGGACGCTCGGCGCCGAGCACGTGCCCCAGGGAGGTGGCCTCGATCGGATCGCCGACGCGCGTGCCGGTGCCGTGGGCCTCGACGTAGCCGACCTCGGACGCGTCGACGCCGCCGTCCGCGAGCGCGGCGCGGATGACCGCCTCCTGCCCCTCGCGGTCGGGCACGGTGATGCCGCCCGACGAGGCGCCGTCCTGGTTGATCGCCGCGCCGCGCAGGACCGCGAGGATGCGGTCGCCGCGCGCGAGCGCGTCGTCGAGGCGCGCGAGCACCACCACTCCGCAGCCCTCGGCGCGCACGTAGCCGTCGGCGCGGGCGTCGAAGGCGTGGCAGCGGCCGGTGGGCGACTGCATGTTGCTCTGGCAGTACATCAGCGTCGCCTCGGGCGAGAGCACGACGTTGACGCCGCCGGCGAGCGCCAGGTCCGCGTGCCCCGCGCGCAGCCCCTGGGCCGCCAGGTACACCGCGACGAGCGACGACGAGCAGGCGGTGTCGACCGACAGGCACGGCCCGCGCAGCCCGAGCGAGTACGCCACGCGGCCGGCGGCCACGCTGTTGGCCTGGCCGGTGCTCTCGTGCGGCGTGACGCGCGCCGGGTCGAAGGCGTGGCCCTTCAGGCTCTGGTACTCGTTGTGGTTGCCGATGCCGACGTAGATGCCGGTCGCGCTGCCGGCCAGACCGTAGGGCGCGCGCCCCGAGCGCTCGAGCGCCTCCCAGGCCACTTCGAGCAGCAGCCGGTGCTGCGGGTCGACGACCTCGGCCTCGCGCTTCGAGATGCCGAAGAACTCGGCGTCGAAGCGATCGAGGTCCTGCAGGAAGCCGCCCCAGCGCGTGTTCAGGCGGCCGGGCGTGTGCGCCTCGTCCGAGTACCACGCGCCGGCGTCCCAACGGTCCTTCGGCACCTCGGTGACCGCCTGGCTACCGTTGCGCAGCAGCTCCCAGTACGACTCGGGATCCACGGCCCCACCCGGGAAGCGGCAGGCCATGCCGACGATCGCGATCGGCTCCATCACTCTGGATTCACGGAATAGATAGGGAAGACGGGAACCTCGCCGACGAGGAAGCGCCGCGAGAGCTCGGGGATCTCGTCATAGGGCGTCACGTCGTCGTCGATCTGGGGCATCCAACCCGTTCTTTCACCGTATTCGACGGCGTCTTTCACCTCGTCATGGCTCGCATAGTGGGTGTGGATGTGCTGGCGGCGCAGGATGCACTCGTGCGCGCGCAGGAAGCCCATCGACATGCCGTCCCGCCACCCGGCGGTGGTCAGGACCCCTTCGCGGCCGAGAGCCTTTAGCGTCGCTCGGAAGACAGGAGTTCCGATGTAGTCGACAAAAATCTGGACCAAACGCCCGTCGGTCCGGTTGCGCACTTCCTCCAAAAACGCGCGCTCGGCGCGCGAGTAGGCGCGGCGGTACTCCGCGTCGGTCACGAAGCGCCGGTCGTCGAAGGTCAGGTCGCCGAACGCGCGGCGGTCGACCGCGGTCACGCCGGTGCGCTCGATGGTGGCGATGTGGCTGTCGGTGCCGGACAGCATCACGACGTTGCAGCCCTCGCGGCGCGCCAGATCCAGCTCGGCCAGGGTCGTGCCGCCGCCCCAGCCCCACACGTTGGGCGCGGGGAGCTGCCCGGCCGACACCTGCAGGCGGAACGTGCCGAAGGCCAGCCGCCAGTTCGACCACGCGGCGGTGTAGCGGCAGCCGAAGGCCGCCCACTGCTGCAGGCTGTGCCGCGTGTCCGCCGGAAGCGGCGCCAGCGACGTCTCCGGCAGGTTGATGCGCGTCGCGAGCAGCCCCACGGTGCCCGGCGCGTCAAAGCCGTGAATCAGCTTGTGGTAGCCGAATTCGTCCAAATTCGCGGCGCTCGTGAGCAATGCCGCCTGTCCGGGTTTGACCTGCGTGACCTCGGAACCGACCTCGAGCACGCGCACCACGCCGCCGTTGCCCAGCACCACGCGCTGCTCGCGTCGCGCGCGGCAAACGTCCGTCGGACGACGCGAAACCGCGTGCCCCATGTTGCCTTCCCAGGCGCCGTAGAGCGGAGCGACGTGCGCCTCGAGCGGCCCGGGGGGCGGCACATCGATGGACTCGCGGACGAGCTCGGCCGGCTCGCCCACCGTGTCGCCCTCCCCCTCGTATAGAAACCAGGCTTCCGCGTGAGCCATCAGCGCAAGGTCATCCCAGAGTGCAAGGTCTCGAGGGCAAGGTCGGAGTCGTTATCGGCGCGCCGGGCAAGCCGCGTCGCCGGTGGGTAGCGGGGCCGTTCGGGGGCTCGAACGGATCCCGAGAGTACCAGGGTTCTCGTGGCTGTGCTACGTTACGACTTCTTGCCCCCGACCTGCTCCTTGCCTGGCCCGTGAAGGTCAGCTTGCCGCGCGAACGAGGCCGGTCGTTCGCCCCATCAGCGGCGAGGCGTCGGGGTACCCCTCAGGCATGGCGGAGCGGAAAACTATCGTCGACTCGCTGCGGGCGCGGGTCAGGGACGACGCGGGGAGGGAGGCGTTTGTCTTCCCTCAATTCGATGCGTCGGGCACGACCGAACCGGCATGGAGCTTCACCGGGCTGGATCGAAGAGCGCGCGCGCTCGCGGCCGCGCTCGAGGCGCAGGAGCTTGCCGGTGAACGCGTGCTCATCGCGACGCCGTCGCTTCCGCATTATTTAGCCTCGATCTACGGCTGCTTCTACGCCGGCGCGATTGCGGTGCCGGTGCCCGCACCGGCGTCGTTCGAGCCGCCGCCCCAGGGCGCGCCGTTCCCGATGCGGACGGTGCGCGCGCTGCGCCACGTCGACGCGATCGCCGCCGACGCCGGAGCGCGCGCGGTGCTCGCCGACGCGGCCGGCGTCGCGCTCGCGGCCGGCGGGCGGACGCTTGCCGCGGCCGGAGCGCCGACGCTCGCGGCGCTCGCCTGGCACGACGCCACCGCCGCGTCCGAGGACGAGGCGCGGGCCGCGGCCTGGAGCGGGCGTCTGCCCGCACCGGACGAGCTCGCGCTGCTGCAGTACACCTCCGGCTCGACCGGTCGGCCCAAGGGCGTGCGCGTGTTGCACCGCAACTTCGCGAGCCAGCTCGACACGGTGATCGACTGGCTGGAGCTCGCCGCGTCGAGCCACGTCGTGGGCTGGCTGCCGCTCTTCCACGACATGGGCCTCCTGAGCCAGGCGATGCTGACGGTCCGCCTGGGCTCGCGCGGCGTCGTGCTGCGGCCGATGGACTTCATCCAGGAGCCGCTGCGCTGGCTCGACTGCATGTCGCGCCATGGCGGCGTCGTCGCGGCCGCGCCCAGCTCGGCCTACGCCGCCTGCGTCGCGCGCGTGTCGGACGAGGAGGCGGCCCGGCTCGACCTCTCCGCCTGGCGCGTCGCCTGCAACGGCGCCGAGCCCCTGCGCCCGGAGGTGATGGAGCGCTTCGCCGCGCGCTTCGGGCCCGCGGGCTACGGGCTGGACGACTTCCGCCCCTGCTTCGGGCTGGCGGAAGCCACGCTGATGGTCTCGGCCGGCCCGCCTACGACCCTGCGCGTCTCGGCCCGCGACCTGGAGCGCGGACGGGCCGTCCCAAGCACCGACCCCGCCGTCGCCGCGCGCGACCTGGCAGCCTCGGGTCCGCCGCACCACGACCAGACGCTGCGCATCGTCGACCCGGAGACACACGCGCTCTGCGAAGACGGCGGCGTCGGAGAGATCTGGATCCACGGTCCCTCGGTCACCGACGGGTACTGGAATCGTCCGGAGGAGTCCGAGGAGACCTTCGGAGCCAGGCTCGCCGACTCGGGCGAGGGGCCGTTCTTGCGCACCGGCGACCTGGGCTTCCTGCACGCCGGCGAGCTGTACGTCACGAGCCGGCGGAAGGACCTGATCATCCTCTTCGGCCGCAATCACGCGCCCCAGGACCTCGAGCGCCTGATGGACCGCGCGCACCCGGCCGTGCGGCGGGGCTCGACCGCCGCCTTCGCGCTGGATACGCCCGAGGGCGAGGCGCTCGCCCTGGCGGCCGAGGTCGAGCGCGGCTGCGCCGAGGAGGAGCTCCCGCGCATCGCCGCGGCGCTACGGCGTGCGCTGCTCGAAGCCGAGGGCGTCGACGCGCGCCGCATCGCGCTCCTGCGTCACGGACACCTCCCGCGCACGACCTCGGGCAAGGTCCGCCGCGGCGACTGCCGCGCGCAGCTCGCGGCGGGCTGGCCGTCGGCGCTGCTCCTGTGGAGCGCGCCCGCGGCCGAGCCGCCGTCGGACGAAGCCGCGCGTGCCGCGGGCGCAGGCGGCAGCCACACGCTGCTCCCCGCCCTCACGCTGCGCTTCGCGCGGCGCGTCGGCGTGGACCCGGGTGAGATCGACCCGCGCCGGCCGCTCGCGGGGTACGGACTCGATTCGATCGGCGTGGTGCAGTTCAGCGCCGAGCTCTCGGCCTGGCTCGGACGGACGCTGTCGCCGGCGCTGCTCTACTCCCACCCCACCCTGGCCGAGCTCGCGGCGCACCTCGCCGGCGAGCGCGCCGAGCAGGGCGGCGCGCCGCGCGGCGCCGACGCAGGCGCGCCGATCGCCGTCGTCGGGCTCGCCTGCCGCTTCCCCGGCGCCGAAGACGCCGAGGCCTTCTGGCGCCTGCTCGCCAAGGGCGGCGACGCGGTGGCCGAGGTGCCGTCCGAGCGCTGGGACGCCGAGCGCTGGTACGACGCCCAGGACGCACCGGGCCGCACCGTCTCCAAGTGGATGGGCGCGCTGGAGGGCATCGATCGCTTCGACGACGAGCTCTACGGCATCTCCGCCAAGGAGGCGCGCCGGCTCGACCCCCAGCACCGGCTGCTGCTCGACGTCTGCGCCGACGCGCTCGACGACGCGGGGCAGGTGCCCGGCTCACCGGCCAGCGGCCGGGTCGGGGTCTTCACCGGCCTGAGCACGCACGACTACCTCGACCTGATGCTGGCGCGCCTCGCGCCCGAGGACTACGACGCCTTCACCGCGACCGGCGGCAGTGCGTCGACCGCGCCGGGACGCGTCGCCTACGCGCTCGGCCTGCGCGGTCCGGCGGTCGCGGTCGACACCGCGTGCTCGTCGTCGCTGCTCGCGGTCCATCTCGCGTGCCAGAGCCTGCGCGCGGGCGAGTGCGAGACCGCCCTCGCCGGCGGGGTCAACGCCATCCTGTCCCCCGCGGCGCACGTGTTCGGCTCGCGCCTCGGGGCGCTGTCGCCGACGGGGCGCTGCCGCGCCTTCGACGCCGACGCCGACGGCACCGTGCGCGGCGAGGGCTGCGGTGTGGTCGTGCTCAAGCGGCTCGAAGACGCGCGCGCGGCCGGCGACCGCGTGCTGGCGGTGATCCGCGGATCGGCCTCGAACCAGGACGGCTCCAGCAACGGGCTGACCGCGCCCAACGGCGCCGCCCAGGAGGACGTGGTGCGCCAGGCTCTCGCGGCGGCGCGGGCCGAGCCCGAAGAGGTCGGCTACGTCGAGGCACACGGCGCGGGAACGCCGCTGGGCGACGCGGTCGAAGCCGACGCGCTCGGCGCGGTGCTCGGGCGCAGCGCCGGCGAGCCGCTGCTGCTCGGGTCGGTCAAGACCAACATCGGGCACCTCGAGGCCGCGTCGGGCATCGCGGGGCTCGTGAAGACCGTGCTCGCGCTGCATCGCGGCGAGCTGCCGCCGACGCTGCACCACGACGTGCCGAACGCGAGCGCGCCCTGGGCCGAACGCCGCATGGAGGTCGTGACCGAACGCCGCCCGTGGCCCGCGGGCGCGCGGCTCGCGGGCGTGCACTCGTTGGGCTTCAGCGGCACCAACGTCCACGTGCTCGTCGCGCCGTCCGAGGACGAGCGCGCTCCCGCGCCCACGCCGTCGCCGGCGCGCGCGGGACTGCTGCTGCTCTCCGCCCACGACCCCCAGGCGCTGGCGGCCGTCGTGGGGCGCACGCGCGCGCTGCTCGCCGCGCCCGGGGCCCCGGAGGTCGACGACCTGCTGCACACCGCGTCGCTGCGCCGGCGCCGCCACCCCTACCGCGCCTTCGCGTGCGGGACGGACGCTCGCGAGCTCGACGCGGACCTGGCGCGGCTGGAGTCGGGCGAACGCCCGGGCGTGCACGCGCCCGAGGCCGCCGCCGAGCGCCGCCGCGTGATCTTCGTCTTCCCCGGCCTCGGCGCGCGCTTCCCCGAGGTCGCGCGCGCGCTCTTCGAGTCCGAGCCGGTCTTCCGCGCCTCGTTCGAGGCCTGCGACCGCGCCGGGCGCGAGCTCGGCGGAGCGCCGCTGACCGACCTCCTCGGCGGCGAGCCTCCCGAGGCCGATCGGGTCGACCTCTGGATGCCGGCGCTGTTCGCGCTGCAGGTCTCGCTCGCCTCGCTCTGGCGCGCGGCCGGGCTCGTGCCCGACGCGGTCGTCGGGCACAGCCTGGGCGAGCTGGCCGCCGCCTGCACGGCGGAGGCGCTCTCGCTCGAGGACGCCACGCGGGTGGTGCTGCTGCGCAGCCGCCTGATGGCACGGCTGCGCGGTACCGGCGCGATGGCCGTGGTACGCCTGCCGGCCGCCGAGGTCGAGCGACGCCTCGCGGCGCGCGACGGATCGGTCGCGATCTCGGCCGAGAACTCGCGCTCCGCCACCGTCGTCGGCGGACCCGAGGACGAGGTCGAGCGGCTGCTCGCCGACCTGCGCCGCGCGAACGTGTTCGCGGCGCGCGTCGAGGGTGCGAGCGGCGCCGGCCACAGCCGCGAGCTCGACGGCCTCCTGGACGAGCTGCGCGACGGCCTGGCCGGGCTGCGCCCGCGCGCGGCGCGGATCGCGATGCGCTCGACCGTGACCGGCGGGCCGGTGCGCGGTGACGAGCTCGACGCCGAGTACTGGCTGCGCAACGTCCGCGACCGGGTCCGCTTCGCGGATGCGATCGCCGGGCTCGCGGACGCCGCGCCGGCGGTCTTCCTCGAGCTCAGCCCGCACCCGCTGCTCCTGACCGAGCTCTCCGCCGACCTGCGCGCGGCCGGCGCCCCGGCGCTCGCGCTCGCCGGCCTGCACCAGGACCGCGACGTGCGCGGCTCGCTGCTCGAGGCGTGCGGCGCGCTCTTCCGCGCCGGCGTCGAGCTCGACTGGGACGCGCTGCACGGCGGACGCGGCCGGTGCGCCGCGCTGCCCGCCTACCCGCGCCGCCCGCGCCGCTACTGGTTCACCGACGACCTGCCCGAGCGCGCCGAGGCGCCGGAGCGCACCTCCGACGCGCGCGGCGGCGACGCGGACGCGCTGCTGCGGCGTGTGGACAGCGCGGGCAGCGAGGCGCTCTACGACGTCACGCTGCGGGCGCACGACGCGCCGTCGCTCGCCGGCGCCGCGCTTCACGGCGCCGGCATTCTGCCGCCCGCGGCGTCGGTCGCGCTGCTGCTGGCCGCGCTCCGCGCGGAGGGGCGCGCGGCCGCGTCGCTCGGCGCGTTGCGCTGGCGCAACCAGGCCCCGTGGGAGGACGGCGGGGTCGAGCTCCAGGTCGTGCTCGGCGAGGACCACGCCGGCGTCTTCCGGCGCCTGCCGGCGGGCGGCTTCGAGCCCGTGCTCGAGGCCTCGCTGCCCGCGCCGCCGCGCGCCGAGGCGAGCGCCCCGGGCGATACGGGTGACGGGAAGGCCGGCGAAGCCCTCTCCCCCGCCGCGCTGCGCGCGCGCCTGCGCGACCGCGGCGTGGCGCCGGCGCCGGGGCTCTTCGCGCTCACCGGGCTGCGGACCGGCGCCGACGCGGCGACCGGTCCGCAGCCCGGTGAGCGCGAAGAGCCCCGGCGCCGGCGCCACGCCGCGGTCGCGCAGGCGCGCGCGCAGCGCGGCGGGGGAGAGGGCTGCGCCGGCCTTCCCGTCACCCGTATCGCCCGGGG
>JBCCGI010000063.1:0-47134 GCA_039029355.1 Planctomycetota bacterium | reverse complement strand
CCAGGCCCACTTCCGCGAGCTCGGCCGCGAGCCGTCGGCCTGCGAGCTCGAGACCCTCGCCCAGACCTGGAGCGAGCACTGCAAGCACAAGACGCTCACCGGCGTCATCGAATTCGAGGAGCCCGGCCGTGACCCCGAGCGCATCGACAACCTGCTGAAGAGCACGATCGCGCGCGCCACGCACGAGCTCGACCGGGACTTCTGCGTCAGCGTGTTCGTCGACAACGCCGGCATCCTCGCCTTCGAAGATGGCTGGGACGTCTGCATCAAGGTCGAGACGCACAACCACCCGAGCGCGATCGACCCCTACGGCGGCGCCGGCACCGGCATCGGCGGCGTGATCCGCGACGTGCTCGGCGCGGGCCTCGGCGCCAAGCCGATCGCCAGCACCGACTGCTTCTTCGTCGGCCCGCCGGACACCGCGCGCGAAGCGGTGCCGAAGGGCACGCTGCACCCGCGCCGCATCCTGCGCGGCGTCGTCGCCGGCGTGCGCGACTACGGCAACCGCATGGGCATCCCGACCGTGAACGGCGGGGTGTGGTTCGACGAGCGCTACATCGCCAACCCGCTGGTCTACGCGGGCACGGTCGGCCTGCTGCCCCACTCGGCCTCGCACAAGGAGGTGCGCCCCGGCGACCTGGTCGTCGCCGTCGGCGGCCGCACCGGGCGCGACGGCATCCACGGCGCGACCTTCTCCTCGGTGCCGCTGCACGAGGAGTCCGAAGAGGTCTCGGCCTCGGCCGTGCAGATCGGCGACCCGATCACCGAGAAGCGCGTGCTGGACGCGCTGCTGCAGGCGCGCGACCGCGGCCTCTATCGCGGCATCACCGACTGCGGTGCGGGCGGCTTCTCGTCCGCCGTCGGCGAGATGGGCGAGGAGTGCGGCGTCGAGGTCGACCTGTCGCGCGTGCCGCTGAAGTACCACGGGCTCTCCTCGCACGAGATCTGGATCAGCGAGGCGCAGGAGCGCATGGTCCTCGCCGTCCCGCCGGAGCACGAAGAGCAGCTCCTCGCCCTCTTCGCCGCAGAGGACGTCGAGGCGGTGGTGCTCGGCGCCTTCACCGACGACCGCCGCCTGCGGGTGAAGGACCAGGGCGAGCTGATCTGCGAGCTCGACATGGGCTTCCTCCACGACGGCACGCCGCGTCCGGTGCGCAAGGCCAGCTGGTCGCCGCCGGACCTGCCGGACCCGGGCTGCCCCGCCGCCGGCGACACGGGCGAGGTGATCCTGGGCCTGCTCGGCGCGCTCAACATCCAGAGCAAGGAGTGGATCGTCCGTCAGTACGACCACGAGGTGCAGGGCCGCTCGGTGGCGAAGCCGTTCGTCGGCGAGCGCTCGGACGGCCCCGGCGACGCGGCGGTGCTGCAGCCGCTGGCGGACTCGCGCCGCGGGCTCACCATCGCCTGCGGCACCAACCCCGCCTACGGCCTGCTCGACCCCTACGCGATGGCCGCCGCGGCGATCGACGAGGCGCTGCGCAACGCGGTCGCGGTCGGCGCGGATCCCGACTATGCCGCGCTGCTCGACAACTTCTCGTGGGGCAACTGCGACCTGCCCGACCGGCTGGGGTCGCTGGTCAAGGCCTCCCAGGCCTGCTACGACGCGGCGAAGGCCTACGGCGCGCCCTTCGTCTCGGGCAAGGACAGCCTGAACAACGAGTACCAGGTCGGCGACCGCACGATCTCGATCCCGCCGACGCTCTTGATCACGTGCCTCGCACGCGTTCCCGACGTCGGGCGCGTCGTGACGATGGACGCCAAGCGCGCGGACAACAAGCTGTTCCTCGTCGGACGCACGAGGGTCGAGCTCGGGGGCTCGCACTATCTAGAGCTCTGCGGGCTCGCCGGTGGCCGCGTGCCGCAGCCGGACCTGGCCGAGGCTCCGGGCCTGCTGCGCACGCTCCACGCCTGCATCGCGGACGGCCTGGTGGCGAGCTGCCACGACCTGAGCGAGGGCGGCCTAGCCGTCGCCGCAGCCGAGATGGCCTTCGCGGGGTGCCTCGGCGTCTCGCTCTACCTGCAGGCGGTGCCGGCCGAGGACTCCTCCGGCGCCGACGCCGACGCCGTGCGGCTCTTCTCCGAATCGTGCACGCGCTTTTTGTGCGAGGTCGCTCCCGAGCACGCCGCCGACTTCGCCGCCCGCTTCGAGCACGGGGCGTGCGCCGAGATCGGCGCGGTCACCTCGTCCGACGTCCTGCGGATACACGGCACGAGCGGCGGCACCGTCGCCGAGGTGCCTATCGAAGACCTGCGCCGCGCCTTCCAGGGAGGATTCCAGGGATGAACGAGAGCCAAGAGCTGCGCACGCTGGTCGTCCGGACCGCGGGCATCAACTGCGACGAGGAGGCCGTCCGCGCCTTCGAGGGCGCCGGGTCGAAGGTCGAGCTCCTCCACCTGAACGCGCTGATCGCCGAGCCCGCGCGGCTTGCGAGCGCCCACATCCTGGTCGTGCCCGGCGGCTTCAGCTACGGCGACGACGTGGCCGCGGGCCGCGTCTTCGGCGTCGAGCTGCGCCAGCACCTCTTCGAGGAGATCCAGGCCTTCCTGGCCCAGGGCGGCTACGTGCTGGGCATCTGCAACGGCTTCCAGGTGCTGGTCGAGCTGGGCCTCTTCGAGCCCGGCGTGCCGCCCGAGGAGCGCTCCATCGCGCTCACCGACAACGCCTCCAACCGCTTCGAGGCGCGCTGGGTCACCCTGCGCGCCGAAGCCTCGGCCGCCGCGTGGCTGCCCGCCGGCCAGACCTACCCCTGCCCCGTGGCCCACGCCGAGGGCCGCCTGGTCGTCCGCGACGATGCCGCCTTCCGCCGCCTCGAGGAGCGCGGCCAGATCGCGCTACGCTACGTCAGCCCGGGCCAGGTCGCCTCCGGTCAGGCCGACGGCCCGGTCGCCTACCCCGACAACCCCAACGGCTCGATCGGCGACGTCGCCGGCCTGACCGATCCGACCGGCCGCGTGCTCGGACTGATGCCCCACCTCGAGCGCAACCTGACCCCCTGGAACCACCCTCGCTGGACGCGCCTCCCGGCGCGTGACGAGGGAGAGGGCGCGGCGTTCTTCCGCTCCCTCGTCGATGCCGCAGCCGGGCGCACTCTCACCCACGCCTAAACATCCATCGATATGCGCAAAGCTCTGCTTCTCTCCCTGGCACTCGTCCCCCTCGGAACGAGCTGCGTCGCCGCCGCCGCCGGTGCGGCGGCTGGCTTCCTCGTGAGCCGTGAGGTGCTCCCCAACGACCTGCGGACCGCGACGGTCAGCTTCGACGTGGACGAGGTCTGGGCGATCTCCAAGGAGCGCATGGAGATCCTCAGCATGACGACGATCGAGGTGCAGGAGTACCCGCGCGTGATCACGGGCGAGGTCGACGGTGCGGACGTCACGATCGAGGTCCACGCCTACGACCTCGACCGCACGATCGTCACGGTCGACGCGACCAAGTTCGGCTTCGCCAAGGGCGAGACGGCGGATCGGGTGATGAACGCGATCCTCGATACGCTGTCGCGCTAGTGCCCTGCGGCGGTAGTTCGGCGCCTGCGGGCACGGACGGCATCCGCAGCGCCGGCCACGCCGCAGGGCTCGACCAGACGCCGGGTCACGAAGCGCTCGGCGAGGGTCGCGTGCGCGGCGGCCTCGATCGCGAGCATGACGAACGCGAGGATTGGTGCCGTGGCCGCTTGGATCCTGGCGGGTCGACCTGGACGGCAGCCGCCACGCTCCGCTAGCGACCCTCTGCGCCGGCCGCTCCCGCTTCCTTCGCGCCGATCGCCGAGCCCGCGTCGAGGAAGCGGAAGAGCTCGCTCTCGGTCGACAGCACCAGCGTCGTGTCCCCGTCGAGGATCTCGCGGTAGGTGTCCATCGTCTTGAGGAACGAGTAGAGCTCGCGCGCCTCGAGGCTCTGGCCGTAGGCCTGGGCGTAGATGTCGGTCGCCTCGGCGTCGGCCTGGCCGCGGGTCTCCTGGACGCGCCGGTAGGCATCGGAGGTGATCTCGCTCAGGTCGCGCTCCTTGGCGCCCAGGATCTTGGCCGCCTCGCCCTCGCCCTCGGAGCGAAAGCGGGAAGCGATCTGCTGGCGCTCGGAGATCATGCGCTCGTAGATCTTCTCGACGACGCTCGGGTTGTAGTTGATGCGCTTGAAGCGCACGTCGAGGAGCTCGATACCGAACTCGGCCAGCTTGACCTTGGCGGCGGCGAGGATCTCCTCCTCGATCCGCTTGCGGCCCTTCGAGATCGGGTGCAGCACCCCGATCTGGCCCGCGCCCTCGCGGATCTCCTCGAGGCTCTCGTCGAGCGCCGGGGTGCGCCCCTTGGTCGTTCGAATCAGCTCGATCAGGTTGTGCTTGGCGATCGCGTTGCGGGTCTCGCTGCCGAGGATGTCCTCCAGTCGCGACTGCGCGCTCCGCTCGTCGCGCAGGCGGCGGAAGTACTCCAGCGGCTCGGTGATCCGCCAGCGCCCAAAGGTGTCGACCGAGATGTAGAGCTTGTCCTTGGTCGGCATCTCGGTGCGCTGCCCGTCCCACTCGAGGATGCGCCGGTCGATGCGGTTGACGGTCTGGATGAAGGGCAGCTTGAAGTGCAGGCCGGCCTCTACGACGGGTTCCCCCACCGGCTTGCCGAACTGGGTCAGGATCACCTGCTGGGTCTCGCGGACCGAGTAGCAGACCCCCGATCCGAGGACCAGGAGCGCGAACGCCGCGAGCCCGATCAGCACGAAGCGAGGCTTCATTTCACACCTCCGGTCTGCTGGCCGAGGTCGAAAAAGGGCAGGATGCCCCCCGTCGCCGCGTCGTCGAGGATCACCTTGCCCCGCACCCGCGGCAGGACCTCCGCCATCGTCTCCAGGTACAGCCGCTGGCGCGTGACGTCCGGCGCCTTCACGTACTCCGCGAGCTGCGCGTTGAACGCGGCCACGTCGCCCTTCGCCTCGTTGACGCGCTTCTTCGCGTAACCCTCGGCCGCGCTGACCGACTGCTCGGCTTCGCCGCGCGCGCGCGGCACGGCCTTGTTGTACTCGCCGTTGGCGATGTTGATCGACCGCTCGCGCTCCTGCTGCGCTTGGTTCACCTCGTTGAAGGACGCCTGCACGCGCTCGGGCGGGTTGACGTTCTTCAGCTGCACCTGGTCGATCTTCAGCCCCATCCCGTAGCTCTTGACCAGCTCCTGCAGCTTGAGGAGCGCGTCCACTTCGATCTCCTGGCGGCCGATCGTGATCACCTCGTCGACCGTCCGATCGCCCACGACCTCGCGCATCACGCTTTCGGAAGCATCGCGCAGGGTCTCGGGGGCGTTCCGCACCCGGAACAGGTAGAGGTCGGGCTGGACGATCCGGTACTGCACGACCCACTCGACCAACGCGGCGTTCAGATCCCCGGTCACCATCGCCTTCTCGTCGCCCCATTCCTTGGGTGAGGTCGACTGCCAGGCGTCGCGGGTGCCGGCCGTCCCGAAGCCGAACTCCTGTTTGAGCTGGCGCTTCACCGGCACGACCTCGACCGTCTCGACGCCGAGCGGCAGCCGGAAGTGCAGGCCCGGCGAGACCGTGCGGACGAAGCGCCCGAAGCGCAGCACGACCCCCTCCGACTCGGCCGGGACCGTGTAGATCGTGGTCCAGGCCGTGAACGCGGCGAGGACGATCCCCACGATGCCGACGACGAGGCGCGGGTTGGGAGCCTCGGGCATCGGAAGCGCCCGCAGGTCGACAGTTCGGTTCGTCATGCCGGGTAGAGTGCGGGTTCACGGCCCGGATGGAAAGGCGGGGGGAGGGGAAGACCCGCGCTCTTGGGTACGGCGTTGCAATCGGTCGGCTTGGAGCCCGCAGTCGCCCTCGACCTTCCCCTACGAACCGCTGTGCGGGAGGAAGACCTCCCGTTGCTCCTGAGGCGCTCGGGCCATGCGTATCCACCGCCTCCCCGGTGTTGCGCCACCGGGAAGGTCAACGTGCCACGCTCCCGGGCCGCTCTCCACGGCCCGGGCGGAGAGGGGTGGCTCTACGCCACCCCGTTGCCCTGCTGCAGGGCCACCCACATCTTCACCAGCTCGGCCAGCGAGTCGGCGCCCATGCGCCGCATCATCTTGGCCCGGTGGAGCTCGATGGTCTTCTCCGACAGCCCGAGCTCGATCGCGATCACCTTGTTGGCCTTGCCCTCGACCACCCGCTCGAGCACCTCGAGCTGGCGCTGGGTGAGGCCGGCGCGGCGCTCGCGCAGCTCGTCGAGCCGCTGGGCGTCGAAGCTCTCGCGCTCGTCCTTGGCGATGGCCTTTTGGATGCGGTCGTACAGGACCTCCTTCTCGTAGGGCTTCTCGAGGAAGTCGATCGCCCCACGCGACATGGCCTGCACGGCTTGCGGGATCGTGCCGTGGCCGGTGAGGAAGATCACCGGCACACGGATGCCTTCGGAGTTGAGGCGCTCCTGGAGCTCCAGGCCCGTCATGTCCGGCATGCGCAGGTCGACGACGAGGCAGGACGGCGTGACGATGTCGGCTTGGGACAAGAAGGCCTCCCCGCTGGGGAAGCCGTGGACGTCCAGCTCGAGCGAACGCAGCCAGAATTCAAGGGAATGGCGCACAGCCTCGTCGTCGTCGACGACGTACACGGTAGGACGAGTCATGCCGAGAGAAGTCGGATCCGGATTCGAAGGGATGGGCCCTCGACTGCGTCAAGGTCTACCCGGCCGCCATGATCTGCGAGAGCGGAGAGCGCGAGTGCTGCGACCGGATCGCCGTCGCAGCTGCGCGCGAACCGCTCCACCGCCTGGGGGTCCAGCCCCTTGCCCTCGAGCCGTAGCTCGACGCGCGCGCCGCCCTCATCGGGAAGACTTCGAAGCGACGCGTGGAGGTCGTGCTCAGGCCCCGATCCGAACGCGTCCAGCGCACGGGAGGCCAAGAGCTCGAGGGACCGACGAAAGGCGAAGGACGAGCCACGTACCACATCGAGCGAACGGTCGGCCTCGAGCCGAACGTTCAAACCAACACGCGACGACAGCTGGCGCGCCACCGCGTCGAGGTCCGGAGCGAGCTCGTGAGCCGGCGCCCGGTCGGGCGCGCGGCGCCCGAGGGTCTCGGTCAGCTCACGGGCGATGAGCACGGCACGCCGGCTCTCGCCGCAGGCCGCCTCGACCGCCTCGCGTACGAACGGATCGGAGTCGGAGCTGAGATGAGCTCGCCCCCCCTCCAGATAGTTCGCGATCGCGGTCAGCGGCTGGTTGAGCGCGTGGAGCAGCGTCCCGAGGTAGTCGCGGCGCTCCTCCAACCGAGCTCGGTCTCTCTCGCTGGGTGTGGACATCCCTCCTGACAACGTCGAAGGATACTCCCTTCCGCCGGGGAAAACCGTGACTAGGGAATCCCCGCCCAGGGCTGAGGGAGGCGCCTAGCGCCCAATTCGGACGCCTCTAGAGGATCCCGGAGGGCGGCCGGCGGGCCGCTAGCTGGCCGCGTCGCGGCGCCGTGAGCAGGTGCGGCAGTAGCCGAAAAGGCGCAGGTTGTGGGAGACCATCCGGAAGCCCTTTTGGGAGCTGGCCTCCTCCTGGAGCCGCTCGATCCGCTCGTCGTAAAACTCTTCGATCTTGCCGCAGCTCAGGCACACCATGTGGTCGTGGTGCCGGTGCCCGAGCACGTGCTCGTAGCGCAGCTCGCCCTTGCCGACGTCGAGGGACTCGAGAAAGCCCCCTTCGACGAGCACGCTGAGCGTGCGGTAGACCGTCGCGCGGGAGACCGCACCGTCCTCTTCGCGGAGCCACTCGTAGAGGTCCTCCGCGGTGAAGTGCTGGTGGGTGTCGAAGGCGCGCTCGAAGATCGCCAGCCGCTGGGGCGTCATCCTCAGCTTGCGCTCCTTCAGGAACTCCTCGAAGGACTTGCGGATCTTCGCTCGGTTCATGCCGTCGGCCCCGGGGCGCGCGCGCCGCCGGTGCGAGGACGATAAAAGCGTTCCAAGCGCGCCGGTGCAACCCCGAGCCCCCAGGCCGCGGTCAGAAGCCAGTTGCGCACCGACCGGCGCACCGCGCCTTCCTCGCGCCAGCGGCGGGCGGAGACGTAGAGCCGCGCCCCCTCGACCAGGGCGACCGGCCCCCGGCGCCGCAGCCGGCGCGAGAGGTCCAGATCCTCGAAGAGAGGCTCCTCGCGGAAGCCGCCCACCTCCTCGTAGGCCGAGCGCCGCACCGCGAGCCCGGAGTCCCCGTAGATCCACCCCAGCGAGACGCGCCGGTTGGCGGCGCCCTCGATCCAGCGGTAGATGCGCTCCTCGGCCTCGATGCGCTGCACCATGCCCGTCGCGACCAGGTCGGGCCGCCGAAAGGCCCGACGCACCGCGCCGATCGAGCCGGGTGCGACGTGCGTGTCGGCGTGCAGGAAGAGCAGGAGCTCGGCGCTCTCCGCCACGCGCGCTCCGGCCGCGAGCTGCAGGCCGCGCCCGCGGGCCGTGCGCAGCACCCGCGCGCCGTGGCGCTCGGCCACGTCGGGCGTGCCGTCGGCGCTGCCGCCGTCGACCACGATCGGGGGCTCGACGGCGTCCTCGTCGCCGGCGGGGCGGGCCGATCCGTCGGCGGCCCAGCCGAGCGACTCCAGGAGCCGTGGCAGCGTCCGGGCCTCGTTCAGAGCCGGGACGACGACCGCGAGCGAGGGCAGCTCAGTCGAGCCCAGCGCTCCCCCCCACCCCGAGCACCGGGTCGTCCTCGGGCAGGTCGGACTCGGGGCCGAAGCCGCCGCCGGGGCGGCGCGGCAGGCCGATGTCGCGGCGGCAGAACTTGCCGCTCCACTCGATCGCGTCGTAGCCGGCGTAGGCGGCCTCGCGTGCGCGCTCGATGTCGGCGCCGAGGGCCGTCACGCACAGCACACGCCCGCCGCTGGTCAGGATCGCGCCGCCGTCGGCGCGCGTGCCGGCATGGAAGACCTCGACCCCATCCATCGCGCCGGCGCCGTCGAGGCCCCGGATCGGGTCGCCCTTGCGGTACGAGCCGGGGTAGCCCTCGGCCGCCGCCACCACGCCGACGCAGGCGCGCGGATCCCAGTCCGGAGCGTCCTGGTCGGCCAGGTTGCCCTCCGCCGCGGCGATCAGGTACGGCACCAGGTCCGACTCCAACCGGCGCACCATCGCCTGGGTCTCGGGGTCGCCGAAGCGGCAGTTGAACTCGAGCACGCGCGGCCCGGCCTCGGTCAGCATCAGCCCGGCGTAGAGCACGCCGCGGTAGTCGATCTCCTCGACGCGCAGGGCGTGGAGGATCGGGATCAGCACGCGCTGCTCGATCTGGCGCAGGATGCGCGACGACAGGAACGAGGCCGGGGAGTAGATCCCCATGCCGCCGGTGTTCGGCCCGGTGTCGCCCTCGCCGACCGCCTTGTGGTCGACCACCGGCTCGAGGATCAAGAGCCCGCTGCCGTCGGTGACGGCCTGGACGCTGACCTCCTGGCCGATGAGGAACTCCTCGACCAGGATCTCGGTGCCGGCCTCGCCGAGCTTCTTCTCCTCCATCAATGTGTCGACGACCGCGCAGGCCTCCTTCACGTCCTGGCACACGAACACGCCCTTGCCGGCCGCCAGGCCGTTGGCCTTCAGCACCTGCGGCCACTGGGTCAGCGTCTCGAGGTACGACTTCGCCGCGCCGGCGCGGTCGAAGCGGCGCCAGCCCCCGGTCGGGATGCGGTGCCGGTCGAGCAGCTCCTTCGCGAACAGCTTGGAGCCCTCCAGCTTGGCCCCGTCGGCGCCGGGGCCGAAGGTCAGGACGTCGCGCTCGCGCAGGCGGTCGGCGAGACCGTCGCACAGCGGGTCCTCGGGGCCGACCACCACCAGGCCGACCTCCTCGCGGGTGGCGAGGTCGACCAGCCCGTCGAGGTCCGTGGCCGCCACGCGCATGTTGCGCAGGCCCTTGGCCTCGTCCGTGCCGGCGTTGCCCGGCGCGCACAGGACCTCTTCGACGAGCGGTGAGGAGGCGATCTTCCAGGCCAGGGCGTGCTCGCGCCCGCCGCCGCCGACGACAAGGACCTTCATGGTGAGAGAGCTAGGGAGACGAGGGAGAACGAAGGCCCCAGGATAGCGACAACCCCCGCGGCGTTCGAGGCGCGCGGGCCCGATGGCGGCCCCTGGCGCCCGAGGGGTCCACGGAAGTTGGGCCTCCCGCACGCATCCGGTACGCTTGCAGGCTTCGGGGAGTACCTCAGCTGGTAGAGGCGTAGCTTTGGGTGCTACGAGTCGTGGGTTCGAATCCCATCTCCCCGACCATCCCAACCGCCCCGCCCCACCTCAACCGGCCGCCGGCCGACCCGCCCCGCCCGTGCACCTCCTCGAAGAGAGCCCGCCGACCACGCTCCCCGACCTGTTGCGCCGCGCCTGCGCGCCCGCGCACGCGAAGACGATCGGGCTCCTCGACGGGCGCGGCCGGCGCGGCGAGCCGCGGCCCTGGGCGGACTTCCTGCGCGACGCCGAGGACGCCGCCGGGCGGCTCGTCGCCCTGGGCGTCGAGCCGGGAGAGCCGGTCCTCTTAGGCCTCGGAACGGGCTTCGAGTTCCTCGAGCTGTGGTTCGGCGCGGTGCTGGCCGGCGCGCTTCCGGTCGCGGCGGCGCCGCCGGGCGGCATGGGCGCGAACGACCTGGTGCTGCGCCGGCTCGCCGCGGTCTTCGAGCGGCTGGGCGGCCGCCGCGTGGTCGCGGCCCCCGCACTGGCCGAGACGGCGCGCGCCCAGGGGCTCGACGCCTTCGCCGACGCCATCGTCGACCCGAGCGACGTCGCCGCCCTCGCGCCGCGCCCGATCTCGGACGCGCCGCGCGACCCGGACGACGTCGCCTTCCTGCAGCTGACGAGCGGATCGACCGGCGTGCCGCGCGCGGTGCGGATCTCGCACGCCGGCGCGGCCCACAACCCGCGCGCGATGATCGCCGCCGTGGCGGCCTGCGACCGGCGCCTCGCGGCCGGGCTGCGCGAGGGCCGCGCGAGCTGCGTCAGCTGGCTCCCGCTGCACCACGACATGGGCCTGGTCGGCCTCCTGCTGTCGTCGCTCGCGGTCGGCGCCGAGCTCTGGCTCTCGGCCCCGCGTACGTTCCTCGGCCGGCCGCAGACCTGGCTGCAGAACCTCGGCGCCGCCGAGCTGACGGTCAGCGCCGCGCCGAACTTCGCCTACCAGACCTGCGTCGAGCGCCTCGAGGCCCCGGGCCTCGCCGGCGTCGACCTGTCCGGCTGGCGCGCGGCGCTCTGCGGCGCCGAGATGATCCGGCCCGAGACCCTGCACGCCTTCGCCGAGCGCTTCGGGTCGCTCGGCTTCGACGCGACCGCCTTCCGGCCGTGCTACGGGCTGGCCGAGGGCACGCTCGCGGTCACCTTCGACACCCGCGGCGAGGGGCTGCGCACCGCGCCGGTCCCCGCCGGAGGCGCGCACGACGCCGCGGGGCCGCGCGAGACCGCGTGCCTGGGCGCGCCCGTGCTCGACACCGAGGTCGCGGTGGTCGCGCCCGACGGATCGCCGGTCCCCGAGGGCGCCGTCGGCGAGGTACGCGTCAAGGGCCCGGGGGTCTTCCTCGGGTACCACAACGACCCCGAGGAGACCGCCGCGGCGCTCGGGGGCGGCTGGCTGCGCACCGGCGACCTCGGCTTCCTCCGGGCGGGCGAGCTCTATCTCGCCGGCCGCACCAAGGACATCCTGCTGGTCAACGGCCAGAACCTGATGCCGCACGAGCTGGAGTGGCTGGCCGAGTCCGCCTCGGGCGGCGGCGGCGTCACCCGCGCCGGCGCCTTCTCGACGGTGCCGGCGGGTGCGGACGCGAGCGCCGCCGAGGGCGAGAAGGCCGTCGTCGTGATCGAAACCGGCGAGACGGACGCCGCCGTGCTCGGGAAGATCGAGCGCGAGGTCCGCGTCGATGTGGGACGCGCGCTCGGCATCCCGCTCGCCGACTGCGTCTTCGTACGCCGCGGGCGGCTGCCGAAGACCACCTCGGGCAAGGTCCAGCGCCGCGAGCTGGCGCGGCGCTACGCCACGGGAGAGCTCGAACGCCTCGAATCGGAGATGAGTGAATGACCGCCGACCGCCGCGATACCGTTCTCGAAGTGCTCGCCCTCGTCAGCGGACACGAGCGCGACGCGATCACCGACGACCAGGACCTGGTCGCCGACCTCGGGCTGGACTCGCCCAAGGCGGTGCGCCTGCTCGTCGAGCTCGAGGAGCGCTTCGACGTCGAGATCCCGGACGACGCCGCCTCGGGGCTGTCGACCGTGGCCGACCTGCTGCGTCTCGCCGAGACGTATGGCTGAGCCCGGCTCGCTCTTCGCGGGCCGTCCCAAGGCGACCAGCCGTCGCGACACGCCGCTGCGGCGGACGCTCTATACCGTGGCGGCGCCGGTCTTCGCGCTGTTCGGGCGCGCGCTCTTCGCCACGCTGCGGGTGCGCGTCGAAGGCGAGGAGGAGGCGCTGCGCTCCGCCGCCGCAAACGGAGACCCGGTGCTGCCGTGCTTCTGGCACGACCAGCTGGTCGCCGGCACCTGCTACCTGCGCCGGCTGCACGCGAGCGGGCTGAAGACCGGCTGGCTGATCAGCCCCTCGTTCGACGGCGAGGTGCCGGCCAAGATCGCCGCGCGCTGGGGCTTCGCCGTCGTGCGCGGCTCGGCCACGCGCACCGGCGTGCGCGCGCTGCGCGACCTGCAGAAGGCGGTGCGGCGCGACGGCATCTCGGCCGTGGTCGTCCCCGACGGCCCGACCGGGCCGCCGCGCGTGGCCAAGGCGGGCGTGGTGATGCTGGCGCAGCTCTCGGGCGCGCCGATCGCGCCGCTGGGGCTCGCTTGCTCGCCGGCGCTGCCGCTCCCGACCTGGGACCGGCTGCGCGTGCCGCTGCCATTTGCGCGCGTGACGGTGCGCGTGGGCGCGCTGCAACCGGTCGACCGCGAGCTGCCGCCGGACGACCTCGAGCGGGCGCGGGCGGAGCTCGACCGCGCGCTCGCCGCGCTCAGCTGAGCCGCTCTTCGATCCGCCGCTTCACCTCGCCCTGCGCGTCGCGCAGCAGCCAGGCGCCGCTGAGGTCGTCGGGGCGGTCGGGGTGGACCAGCGACGCGCCGGCGTCGAGCAGCGCCTGGGCGCAGCGGCCGTACTCCGCGTTGCGCGCCGCCGCGCCGCCCGAGTAGCGCGAGCCGTGCGTGACCCAGCCCAGCGGCGTGAAGCGGTGCTCCTCGCACAGAAGCTCCAGCGCGGCCCCGCGCGGGAGCAGGAGGTCGATCACCTCCGGCTGCGCGAACCAGCCGGCCACGTGCAGCGACGTTCCGCCGTCGAGTCCGCGCGCGTCCACCGGAAAGCCGAGGTCGAGCAGCAGCTCGACCGCCTCGACCACGTCGAAGCGCCCGGCGAGGTCCGGCAGGAGCCGCGTCTCCTCGGGGTTCGCCGGGTCGACGATCGCGCCCTCGGCAGCGAGCGCGCGCGCCGCGTCCAGCTCGCCCGCGTTCATGTGCACGGCGAAGCGGTCGCCGGCGTCGAGCGCGCGGTCGCAGCCGTGCCCGGCCAGGGCCTCGGCCACGTCGTCGAAGCCGCGCCGCACGGCGTGCTGGTAGGCGCTCTTGCGGCCGCGGTTGCGCGCGTCGAGGTCGACGCCATGGGCCGCGAGCGCATGGACCGCGTCGACGCGGCGGCGGCGGGCGGCGACGTGGACCGCGGCCTCGCCGTGGGGACCCGCGGGACGGCCGGCGTCCGCGCCGCGCGCGAGCAGCCACGCGAGCCGCTCCGGCGTGAACGCGGCGTCGAGCACCGCGTAGAGCGCCGTCACGTCGCGCGGCCCGGGCGTGTCGACGTCGAACCCCGCCGCGAGCACGGCGCCGGCCTCCTCGAAGCGGTCGCCCGTCAGCGCCTTCAGCAGCGCGCGCAGCTTGTCGTCGCTCAACTCCAGCCCTCGCGGTAAGGCCGGTCGAGCAGCGCCTGCACGTCGGCTCCGGCCGCCCGCATCGCGCCGGCGTCCCAGGTCAGCTTGGCGCCGGCGCGGAAGGCCGCCGCGCCGAGCAGCACGGTCTCGGTCAGCGCGCCGCCGTACTCGAACGAGCAGGTCGTCGCGCGCTCGCCCGCGGGCGCGCGGCAGGCGGCGAGCCACTCCTTGTAGTGCCCGATCGACGGCGCGATCGAAGGCGCGGGCGGCTCGAACTCGCGGAAGTCGGCCTCGGGCATCAGCCGGCGATGCGAGTAGTCGGCGAGCAGCATCCCGCGCTCCCCGACGAACAGCACGCCGCTGCCCCAATCGATGCCGTGCTCGGCCAGGATCTCGGGGCGCCGGCCGCCATCGTACCAGTGCAGCACGACCGGCGGCGCGTCGCCGCGGGCGGGGAAGGTCCAGCGCGCGTGGAGCCACTCCGGCGTCCCGTCGGCGTGCACCGCGGGGCCCTCGGCCTCGACGTCCACCGGCGCCTCGAGCGACAGCGCCCAGAACGGCAGGTCCATGTAGTGGCAGGCCATGTCGGCCAGCGTGCCGCCGCCGTAGTTCCAGTAGCGTCGCCAGTTCGCCGGGTGGTAGCCCTCGTGGTACGGAAGCAGGTGCGCCGGGCCGGTCCACAGCTCGTAGTCGAGGTGCGGCGGCACCTCGCCGCCGCCGCCCTCGGGGAGCGCCGGAGCCCACCAGCCCTTGCCGCAGAAGACGTAGACCTCCTTCACCGCACCGACGGCGCCGGCGCGGACCAGCTCGACGACGCGGCGGTAGTTCTCGCCGGCGTGGATCTGCGTGCCCATCTGCGTGGCCACGCCGGCGCGCCGGGCCGCCTCGCGCACGCGGCGCGCCTCGGCGACCGAGTGCGTCAGCGGCTTCTCGCAGTAGACGTGCAGGCCGCGCTCCAGCGCGTCGAGCGTCGCCACCGCGTGGGTGTGGTCGGGCGTGCTGACGACGACGGCGTCCAGCTCCTCGGCGGCGAGCATGCGCCGGAAGTCGGTGTAGGTCTTGGCCTCGGGGAAACGCTTGGCGGCCTGGGCCAGAAAGCGCCCGTCGACGTCGCAGAGCGCGGCGATGCCCTCGTGGGCGACGCCGTCGAGGTTCGAGCGCCCGCGGTTGCCCACCCCGATCACCCCGAGCCGGAGCGACCGCTCCGACGCGGCGGCGTCCTGGGCGCGCGCTCCGGAGCCGAGGAGGAGAGCCGCGCCGGCCGCGGCGGATCCGCCGAGAAAGTCCCGGCGCGTCGGTGTCGGTCGAACCTGCATCGCGTTCTCCATGGGGTCACCTGGGGAGTCCCAAGGATAGGCAGCGCCGGCGGCACGCGCCCCGCCCCGGCCCGCTTTACAAAGGCGTGTCGCCGATCCGTCCGAAAAATCGCGATAGCATCGCCGGCCCCGCCCGTAGGGGCGGCGCCCACGGCTGCATCGCGACCCAGGACCTTGGAGGAACTCCCATGCTGCGTTTCGTCCCCCTCTCCACGCTGGCTCTGATCGGGGGCTTCGCGCTCCACGGCTTCGGCTCCTCGGGCGCCCCCGACTCCGAGGACGAGCGCCACGAGCACCAGCTCGCCGAGCTGGAGCACCAGATCGACGAGCAGATCCACCACCTCGAGCAGCAGGGCGAGGCCCGCGAGCGCGAGCTGGAGGAGGCCCGCGAGCACCAGATGCGCCAGTTCGAGGCCCAGCACGAGGACCTGGAGCACAACTCGATGCAGCGCCGCGAGGAGCTCGAGCGCCGCGCCGAGGAGATGGTCCGCGGCCACGAGGAGCGCCAGCGCCAGGCCGAGCGCCAGCGCGAGCAGCGGCGCCACGAGATCGCGGAGGGCGCCGAGTCGCGCCGCCGCCAGCTGGAGGCCGAACTAGAGCGCCTCGAAGAGGAGACCGAGCGCGCGCTGGAGAACCTCGAGCGCGAGTCCGAGAACCAGGAGCGCTCGATGGAGCGCGAGCTGGAGCGCGCCCACCGCGAGCTGGAGCGCGAGGAGGAGCAGCTCGAGCGCCAGATGGAGCGCCAGATGGAGCAGTTCGAGCGTCAGATCGAGAAGCACATGGAGCAGGTCGAGCGCGAGATGGAGTCCCTCGCCGAGCAGCTGGAGCGGCAGCGTGAAGGCCTGATCCGCCAGCTGGAGCGCCAGGTGTCCGCGCTCGAACGCAGCAGCAGCCGCGGCCGCGACAGCTGCCGCTCGTGCCGCGACTGCGGCGAGTGCCGCGAGGAAGGCCGCTGCGAGTCCTGCGAGGACTGCGGCGACGAGGGCTGCGAGAGCAACCGCGCCGAGCCGGAGTCCGAGCCCGAGCCCGAGTGCCACGGCGGCGAGCCGGAGCCGGAGCCCGAGCCCGAGTGCGAAGGCGAGGAGCCGAAGAAGAAGGACAACTCCGACCTCGTCGGCCAGCGCGACGACTGCTCGCGCTGCCAGGAGCTGGAGCTCGAGCTGGCAGCCGTCCGCGAGCTCTTGGCGCAGCGAGCTGCGTCCGAGAAGACCGCCGCGGCCGGCTTCTAGCGGCGCTGCGCGGGCCCAGGCGCGTTGGGGCGGGCCCCCAGGGGCTCCGCCCTGACGAAGTCGCCGGCTGCGTCCCCCGCTGCCGGCGGCCTACGCCGGCTCGATCAGGTCCCAGAGGTTGCCGTAGAGATCCTCGAACACCGCGACCGTCCCGTAGGGCTCGGTGCGCGGCTCTTCGCGGAAGCGAACGCCGCGCGCCAGCAGCGCGACGTGGTCGCGCGCGAAGTCGTCGGTCTCCAGGAAGAACGCGACGCGCCCGCCGGTCTGGTCGCCGGCGCGCGCCGCCTGCGCCTCCCCCGCCGCGCGCGCGAGCAGCAGCGCGCACCCCGCGCCCCCGGGCGGCGCCACGAGCACCCAGCGCTTGCCGCCCTCGCCCGGCTCCAGCGGCCGGTCCTCGAGCAGCTCGAAGCCGAGCTTGCCAACGTAGAACGCGAGCGCCTCGTCGTAGTCGCGCACGACGAGCGTCACGCGGTAGATCGAGCGGCCGGCCATCGCCGCCGAGGCTAGCGCGAGCCGCGCTCCGCTCCCATTCGATTCCCGGTGACCGCGGCGCCCGGGCGCGGTCCACCCGGGCAACATGATCCGCAGCCCGCGCCTCCCCTGCACGCTCTCTACCGCGACGAGCTGATCCAGCTCGACGACCAGGACTGGCGCTGGCCCGACGCCGAGCTCACCGCGGAGCGCGCACTCGGCGCCCTCGAGGTCCTTGCCGTCGGACCACGTCACGAGCGTGCGCGTCCTTCGTCCCAGCTGCCTTCGCTGCGCGTGGGCAGCTCTAGGTAGGGGTCGAAAGACCACGAGACGTAGGTCCCCGCGTCGCCGTCGAAGCCGACGACCGCGTGGGACGTGTAGGGCTCGCCGAAGAAGCTGCCGTCGAAGTCGACCACCATCCACTCGCCGCCGGCGGTGGCGCGGTAGGTCTCAATGCCGGCGCCCTTCGTCTCGCCGGTGCTCATGCGGATGGTGTACTCGAGGTCCCAGCTGCCCAGCCGCGACTCGAAGATCCCGAGCGGGCCGGCGAGCTGCTCCTCGCCGCCGCCGGCCGCCGCGAGGACGCCGGCCGAGGCCAGGGGAGCGAGGGTGAGAACGAGAGCGAGCTTCTTCATCGGGTGCCTCCTGGATTGCGGTTGGAGCGCCGCGGACCTCCGCGGCTCCCCCACCGTGCCCGCCGCGCTCCCCGCGCGCGTCCACGATCGTGCCCGCTAGCGGTCCGGCGCAGGCGACGGTCCGACGACCAGGCGCCGCACCAGATCCTCCGCCAGCCTGGCGCGCTCCTCGGGCGCGCCCGGGGCGCCCTCCTCCAGCCAACCCTCCACCAGCGCGAGCACGACCGCGGTCGCGGCCTGCGCCAAGGCCTCGACCGGCCCCGCCAGCGCGAAGCCGCGCTCGGACAACTCGGCGAGCGCGGCGCGGAAGGTCGCGCCCAGGTCGCGCCGGGCGACCTGGAGCGGCAGCTCGAGCTCGCCGTGCTTGCTCACGCTGGCGAAGAGCGGCGCCATCTCGGCGACGTGCGCGAACACCGGGCCAAGCGGCGGAACCGGCGCCGGCCCCGCACCGGGCTCTCCCGGCGGCAACGCGATGCGCAGCAGGTCGAAGCCGCCGACGAACGCGGCCTCCTTGTCTTCGAAGTGCGCATAGAAGGTCGCGCGCGCCACCGCCGCCCGCGCGAGGATGTCCTTCACCTTGGTCGCCTTGAGCCCGCGCTCCTCGACGAGCGCCAGAACGGCCGCCCGAATGCGCGCGCGCGAGTCGACGACACGCGGGTCCTCACGCCCGTCATCCACGGTCGCGCTCAGTTCCGGACGATCCGGCGAAATCGTCTGTCGACGCGCCGCGCGCGTTCGCGCACGTTCGGGGCATGACGAACGCCAACGCTTCGAGCGCGCGCGGCAGCGCGCTGCTTCTCATCGCCGGCGCGCTCTTCGGAGTGTTGAGCATGGTGCTGCATCCTACCAGCGGCCTGACCCACTCCGCCGACGCTGCGGTCGACCTCCACTACGCGTACCTCGCCGCGCTCATCCACGCGGGCGCGGTGACCAGCCTGGTGCTGCAGACCGCGGGCGGACTCGCGCTCCACCGCCGGCTGCACCACGCGCCGGCACGCGCCGACCTCGGCCTCGCCGCGCTCGTGCTCGGCCTGACCTTTGCGATCCTCGCCGCAACGGCGAACGGCCTCGCGGCCCCGAAGCTGTTGGCGCTGACGCGTCCGGGGGCCGAGAACCACGAGGCCTTCGCCGCGGTGTGGCGCGTGCTGCACGAGCTCGCGGACGTTGCGACGGTGGTGTTCCTGGTCGGCACGGCGCTGAGCGCGCTCCTGTGGGGCGCGGCGCTCGTCAAGCGCTCACGCCCGACCGGCTTGCTGGGGGTGCTCGTCGGCGTCGTGGGCCTGGTGGCAACGGCGGGCGGAGCGTTCCGCCCGGAGGTGCACCCGCTCTTGGCCTTCGTCGCGCTGTGGGAGGCCTGGATCGTCGCGGCAGCGCTGTGGTTGTGGAGGCAGAGCTCCGCCCCGCCGCGCTGGGGCGTGCCCGGATCTTCTGCTAGGGTTGATCCCGAGGCGCCTGTAGCTCAGCTGGATAGAGCACCGGACTTCTAATCCGACGGTCGCAGGTTCGAGTCCTGCCAGGCGCGCCATGACAACGGCCTCAGAGGGCAGCAATCGGGGGCCTTGTCCACCGAGCTGGCGGAACGGCAGGACAGCGTTCTCGACGCGACGATGCGACCCGAAGCCGGTCGGGCCGCCTGACCCCCGACCGACTCCGTCGCATCGCTGCCGCGACCGCCGCGACGCCGAAGGCCATCTTCTGCGCTGGCAAGCGCCCGCTCGCCGCGGGGTGGTCCCTACAGGCCGAACAGCAGCTCCAGCCCGTTCGTCGAGCTGAAGCCGCTGTCGCCTGCCGCATCGAGCAGGACGGCCTGCGCGTAGAACGTGAGTCCTGCGCCGGAGACGAGGACTCCGTCCAGAGCCAGGTCGAAGACCCCCGCGCCCGGCGCCCCCGGCGTTCCGCCCAGGACCACCGGAATGCCGAAGGTGATCGGGTCGATCCAGGTCGTCATCCCGGGCAGCGGGAGGTCGATCAGCGCGGCCTCCCCCGAGCCGAACGCCAGGATCGCCGGCGCGCCGCCGAGACCTCGGCGGATGCGGATCGAGGCGGAGGTCGAGCCGGGTTGGAGCGGCCCGCTCGCGCCGAGCACAGGGATCGCTCCCCCGGCACCCGCGTCGCCCGTTCCGTACTGGCGGATCACGCCCGCCCCGGGGCCGTTGAGCTCCCAGTTGCGGACCACGGCCTCGCCGAGGCCGTCGAGGTCGCCGTCCGCGTCCACATCGGCGCCTCCCTGGAGGCTGCGGCCGATGTAGGCGCTGGGAGCTCCGTAGGCCACGCCCGGGCCAAGGCGCGGGAAGACGAAGAAGGCCTCGTCCGACTCGTTCGTGTCGTACTCCGACGCGCCGGTGGCCAGGTCGCCGAGGCCGTCGCCGTTGAAGTCCTCCACGAAGACGGCGTTGCCCTCGCTGAAGTCGACGGTGAGGACCGGGCCGGGAACCAGCGAGCCGTTCAGGTTCTCGAAGACGTACAGCTCGTTGCGCTGGAACTCGGTGCCGATGGTGAGATCCAGGTCGCCGTCCTCGTCCAGGTCCTCGGCCTCGGCGCGGAAGTGCAGAAAGGGCGCGGAGAGGACGGGCTCGGAGGTGAAGCCCAGAGAGCCGTCGTGGCGCTGGAGGTTCATCTGGGCCGGGGTGCCGAAGCCCGCCGGGCCGGTGTAGGTCACCAGGTCGAGGTCGCCGTCGCCCTCGATGTCGAAGGCCGCGACCGGACGGCCGCCGAAGAGCGGCGTGAAGGCCGCGAAGAACCCCGAGCCATCGTTGGCCCAGTACCCACCGTCCGTGACGATGTCCTGGGATCCGTTGCCGTCCAGGTCGTGCGTCCCGAACGCGAAGAGCTGGCTCTCCGGATGCCCGTTGCCGGGGATCTGGACACCGGCCGGGGCCGCATTGCCCACGTCGACGAAGGCGCCCAGCCCGTCGTCCAGCAGGAGGTGCATGGCCACGAACTCGGTCTGGAAGAGCGAGACGAAAAGCCGCAGCTCCGCGATGAAGTCGAGCCGTCCGTCGCCGTTGAAGTCGCCCAGGAGGATCGGGCTGGCGTAGAACTCCTGCGGATCGGTGAGCGGGAGCGGCGGGATGAGATCCGGCACCTCCGTGAAGGCTCCCGTGCCATCGTTCGCGCTGATCGCGCCCAGGGTGCCGGCTCCGTACAGGTCGAGGTCGCCGTCGTCGTCCCAGTCCCGGGCCCGATGCTCGACCGGGTCGATGCGGACCAGGGTGTCGTGGAACGTGCCGTCGCCGAACTTGATGCCGGCCGCGCTCGCGAAGTCGAGGACACCGTCCCCGTTGAAGTCCGCCGGCCCCGCACCTCCGATCTGGGTGTCCGAAATGATGTGCGAGCGGCGCGTGAACGCGTGGGCTCCGTCGTTCTCGTGCACGTAGAAGCCCGGTCGCGATACGCCCCCCTCGGTGACCCGCGCTTCGCTCAGGAGCTCCGCGTCGCCGTCCCCGTCCCAGTCCCCGAGGTGGAAGGGCACCGCGTAGCTGTTGACGTCGTACTCCTCCAGGATCTGCGCCGGGGCCGCCGTGACCGCGCCGGTCCCCGCGCTCAGGATCGGCTGGATGTCCAGGCGGGACGAAAAGAGGCGCGCGACGACCACATCGCCGTCCAGATCCCCATCCAGGTCGCCGCCGACGACGCTGTAGGAGGTCGAGGCCGGAATCCCCAGCGGCACGGAAACGCCCAGGGTCGGCGATCCCGCGACCGTGGGAAGCGTGATGAGGTTCGGTCCGAGGGCGTCGACGACCACCACGTCGTGGTCCCCGTCGAGGTCGAGGTCGACCGCCTCCAGCGCCCGCAGGAGGGTGCCGGCGTCGGTCTCGATCAGCGGCGCGTTGGCGCTGAAGCCCGCGCCGTTCCAGGACCACCAGGTCACGTACTCGCCCCCCGCCTCGCCGTGCAGCTCGACGATGTCCAGGTCGCCGTCGCCGTCCGCGTCCCCGAGATCGAAGCCGAGCGAAGCGGTGTTCGTGGGGATGTGCTCGAACGGGCCGAACGTCCCCCCGGGGAGTCCGGGATACACGAGCAGGCCGAGCGGAAGGCCCAGGTCGATGACCACCACGTCCGCCAGGCCGTCGGCCGTCACGTCTCCGAACTGCACCGAGTCGCGGAAGTGATTGTTGGGGAACGGCAGCGAGGTCTCCGGTCCCGGGCTGAACCCACCGCCGCCGTCGTTGAGCCAGGTCTGGATGCGGTCGAGCCCCAGGAAGAGCACGTCTTGGTCCCCATCGCTCTCGGCGTCGCCGACGGCGCGCAGCTCGATCGCCGGCGAGGACTGGAAGGGCGCCAGGAGGCGGATGCTGTCGACGGGCTCCTGCGCGGAGAGCGTGCCCGAGCAGGACAGGCAGGAGAGGAATCCGATCACGCGGTGCTTCATGGCGACCTCAGCGACTCCCGTAGCGAGACACAGCCGTTGGCGCTCGTGCGCGGAGGTCGGGGGTAGCTCCCGAGAGCTCCAGCCGCGCCGCCAGCGGCACAGGGAAGCCGACGTTACCGGGCGTGCCGGGAGGCGGCAAGGCGTGGCGCCGGTGCCTCGATCGCAGCCGGCTTGGAACTCCCTCCGCACCGCAGATCAGGTCCACGAGCGCCTCGGCGGGCCTTGGCGACACGACCGCCGCGCGGCTCGGCGGTGGGACGGCCGTGTCCGCTAGTCGGCGAGCTGATACTCGCCGCCGGTCGCCGCGGCCAGGTCGCGGATCAGTTCGTTCTCCTGCCCCACCGCGATGCCGTGGATGACGATGTGCGCGGTCGAGTTCCAACGCTCGACCTCGTGCAGGATCTGCTTCGGGGGACGCGGTCGCGCCGCCCTGGGGCTTGCCGTCGGTCAGGAGGTAGAGCGTGTCGACGCCTCGATCGGAGAGCGCGGTTGCGAGCGCGTCGTGGAGGTTCGTCAGCCCGCGCGGCTTCTGGTCGGCGATGAAGGCGTCGAGCTCGGCGCGCGAGGCCGGGTTCAGAGGCACCAGCTCCTCGCGCCAGGCCTGAACCTGAGTCGAGAAGAACACGACGTTCACCAGCGTGTCGGCGGCCAGGCGCTCCAGCACGCCGCGCAGCTCGCGTTGGGCCACTTCGAGGCGCGTCTCGCCGTCCGCGACCTCCGTGTCCATCGACCCGCTGACGTCGAGCACGAACGCGACGCGTTCGCTGACCACCGGCAAGCCGTAGAACGCCGCCTGGGATGCCCCCGCGTCGCGCCTCCGAGCGCGCTTCTCCTCGGCTTCGCGCACCTCGCCGACCAGCGGCAGCTCAAAGGCCTCGCCTTCGTCCCTCCACCAGCCGAGCCAGCGGCTCGCCGTCAGGCCGTGGTCCAAGCCGGTCAGCGAGCGCAGCACGGCCGGAACGTCGTGACGGGGCTGCCCGGTGGCCCCTTCCAACAGGTCGATCAGCAACGGGATCGAGTGCTTGCGCCGCATGTGGCCCACGGCGAACAGGGCCTCGGTGGCCACGGTGCGGTTCGCGTCCGTCAAGAGCGCGTGCAGGACCGCAGCCGCCTCGTCGGACCCCTCCTGCGCCAGCAGCACCGCGGCCGCCTGACGCTCGGCCGGCTGCTTGGACCGGGCGTGCTTGCGCAGCGCCTTCAGCCGGGCTTCGGGCTCCTCTTCGACCCGGCGGATGCGACCGAGCGCGATCAGCGCGGCACGTCGCACCGAGGGATCGCGCGAGCGGGTGAGCAGCCCCACCTCGCTGCGGTAGTCGATCGGGTGGGGTCCCGCGGGCGCCAAGAGCCAGCGGAGAGCCGTGTACTCCACCGAGGGGTGCTTGGCACGCAGGGCCGCTTGCAGCACCTTGGCGGCGCTCTCGTCGATCCCCTGCCGCTTGGAGAGCGCGTCGATCACGATGGTCTTGAGGAACGGCGAGAGGCTCTTCCGCCGCAGCGCACGCTCGAAGACCCGGTCGTGCTCAGGCCCCTCGAAGTTCAGGAACAGGTCGTGCAGGCGCGGACGCCTGGCGGTCACGCCGATCCTCGCGTGCTCGAGCACCAGCTCGAGCGCCTCGGGCGTTCGCTCGCGCTCGAGCGCGCGCAGGAGACCCTGCAGCGCGATGGCGCGGCAGGCCGCGTCCTTGGAGCGGTCGACCACCCGGCGCAGTTCCGACTGTGCGATGGCACGGAACTCGAGCAAGCACCAGGCCGCGGCCTCGCGCCGGGCCTCGTCGCGCGTGAAGACCTGCTCGGCCACGAAGGCGACCACGTCGGGCGCGAGCTCGGTGCCTCCGAAGTGCCTCAGCGCCTCGAACCCGGCTTCAAGCCGCGACTCGCGCGACAGCAGCGGGATCAGCTTCCGCAGCCCCGACCAAGCCGTGGCGTCCGCATGCTTGCCGAGCGCCTCGATGTCGGCGGTGGACGCTCGGTCGCGCTCGAGCAGCAGGCGCGCCACCAGCGTCGCCGCGTCTTCCTCCAAGGAGGGCGCCACGACGAGTTCTATCGGGGGCGGGGGAGCCGGGACCAGGAGCGTTAGGAACTCGAGCATCGGTAGCGAGCGCGTTGGGAGCCTGCCTCGGGGGGAGGGAAGATCGCGCTTCGCCTCTCCTCTCCGAGCTTCATCATCCTACGTACTCCGAAGCCACGCCCCCATTCGCGGTCGAGGCAAACAGGATGCGCGTGCCGGACCGTCTACCGCCTCCGCGCCGCCTGCGGAATGACCAGCAGGAGCGGTAGGGAGAGCAACATCGAGCCCCCCATCGCGAAGTAGATCGCCGCGTATCCGTTCTCGCCCAGCGTCCCCACCAGCTTCGCCGCGAACACCCGCGCGAAGTTCGACGCCGCCATGAAGAGCGTGAACTGCGTCCCCGCGACCGCCGCGACCGACAGGCGCATGAAGAGCGAGAAGCCCGAGACGGTCTGGGCGGAGATCAGGAAGGTCGCGCCCAGGAAGAAGGTCACGGCGAAGCCGCTGGTGAGGCGCAGCTCCTCGGACGCTCCCATCCCGAAGCAGAGGCCCGCGATCAGCACACCGGCCAGCGACACCAGGATGCGCACGCCCAACCGATCGACCAGGAATCCGCCGAGCAGCGCCCCCAGCACGCCCGCGCCCGCGCCGGCGCCGCCGGCGAGCTGGCTGTAGCGCTCCTGGCTCCACCCAAGCTCCTGGGTGAAGAACACCGGGTTCGACGTGACCAGCATCCCGATCGCGACGTTGTTCGCCATCGCGAAGAGCACGCCGACGATCGCGGCCGGCGAGCGGAAGGCGCGCAGCAGGGCGCGGGCGAGCGCGAGGACGCCGGCGGTGGATTGCTCCTCCTCGCCGAGCTGCGCCTCGCCCTTGCTCCACGGCAGGAGGCGCTCGCCGGAGCGCTCCAAGAGGAACAGCGGAAAGCACGCGATCGCCAGCAGCACGCTGACCTGCACCACGAACGCCGCCTGCACGCCGAAGTGCGCCAGCACCGTCCCCATCCCCGCCCCGCCGATCGCCTCGCCGAGGAAGGCCGAGGCCCACATCATCCCGTTGACGCGGCCGCGCTCGTCGTCGGCGAGCACCTCGACCGCGAGGGCGTCCGACGACACGTCCTGCAGCGACACGAAGCAGTTGTGAACGAACACCATCCAGGCCAAGAGCTGCACGTCGGACGACAGGTCGTCGATCAGGATCATCGACAGCAGCGTCACGCCCATCGCCAGCTGGGCGAGCAGCACCCAGGGGCGTCGCCTGCCCATCGCGCGGAAGGTGAAGCGATCGATCAGGACCCCCCACACGACCTTGAAGGACCAAGGGAGCGTCGCGAGGGCGGTGATCTCGGCGGCCTGCTCCAACCCGACTCCGCGGTCGCCGAGGTAGGAGAGCAGCGTGATCGTCACGAAGCCCCAGGGCATGCCCTGGGCGCAGTAGAGCGCGCAGAGCGCGGCGGTGCGGGCCCTGCGGCTCCCGGTTAGCGTCGGCATGGCGACACTCTACGGGTTCGGGGGTCTCACCGGGTGCGGGCACCGGCCGGCGGGTCGGTGCTACGCGTCCCGACCCGGCCGGCTCGGCGGGCGCCCGGCTCCGCGGGCCGCGTCACCGAGCGGACCACGACTCCCCGCCCGCATCGAGGCCGCGGAAGAACGGATCGATCACGTAGCTCAGCCGCATGCCGAGCGGATCGCTGGCGCGCAGGGCGAAGGTCGCGGGGCTTCCCTCGGCGGCCGGCTCCGGGCCGGCCCACAGAAGGCCGGGCTCGCCTCCGTCGAGGCGTCCGAAGCGGACGATCCAGTCGCGGTTCTGGAGGTGTGACTCCCCTGCTTCCAGCCGGGCCTGCGACAGCAGCGGGAGGAGCTCTCCGCCCCGCTCCCAGAGCCTCTGCTGAAAGTAGCGCGCCGCGGCGAGGGCCTCGAGGTGGAGCTCGCCGCCTCCCTCCACCACCAGCGCACCGCGGCTCGACCCCTGTGGAACCGCGGGCCAAGCCCGCGCCTGCGCCACCGGCCACCGGGGCCGAGGTCCGGTCGCGGCGAGCGACAGAAGCCGGCGGTCCGCATGTCGGTCCGCGCCGTGAAAGGCCGCCACCGGGAGCCGTACTTCGGGGTCGGAGGAGAGCGGCGCGCCGAGGAGCGGGAGGCTGCGCGGGACGATGGCCAAGGGTGGCGCGAAGCCTCCGTCGGACCACTCGTCGATCCGCGAGAGCTCGCCCGCGGTCGCGGCGTCGCCGTAGTGGAAGTGGATGCCGTCCGCGGGTGCGATGGCGGCGTTGAACACCGGGACGTGGAGCAGGTCGAGCGGGCGCAGCCGACGCTCCCCGCCGGGGGCCTGGACGGCCCACGAGGCGATCACCGTTCGGGTCACGGGCTTCCAGAGCTCGAGCTCGAAGCCACCGCGAACCCCGGCGACCACGAGCGTGTTGCGCCCGGTCCGCAGCGACACGGGGACACCCAGCCACCCGCGGCGGTCGGGGTCGCCCACGAACGGCTCCCCGTTGACGAAGACCGCGCTCGCGCCCGGAGCCCGGAGGAAACGCACCTCGTCCACCTCGGAGTCGAGGTGCGTCCGAGCGTGCGAGAACCCGCCGGCCAGAGGGGCGCGTTCCGGCATCGTCGCGCGCTGCGCCTCGTCCGCCTCGGGGAAGGGCTCCTGGTGGACGATGTGCTGGAGCACGAACGGGTCGCCGTCCGTACCCGCCGGCGCGTCGAAGACGATCCAGTCGCGAGGACGCAGGGGGGCCGGCTGTCGCTCCAGCCGCGGCTCGCGGGGCCCGGCGGCGCTGTCCGACCCCGGCGATTCCGTCCCGCCCCAGGCGCGAAAGAGCAGCGCGTCGTGCTGGTCGTCGTAGCGGTCCGGCGGCGGAGAGGCGGGAGCGGGATCCGGCGTGTCCTGTGGGAGCGCTAGGAGGAACGCTAGGACGAGCGTGCTCTTCATGAGCTTCATCTTGCCAGCGCGAGCTCGACCCCCGAGTCACGTCGCCGTCACGGCCCGGCGCGGTCGCGAAACTCGCACGGGTCCCCTCGCGCGGACGAGGGGACGAGTCGCTAGACTCGAGTCGGCCGCCCCCGTCCATGAACCACGACGCCGAATCGAACCACGACGCCGAGTCGTACGGGCTGCTCCAGCTCCTCGCCGGCTTCCGCGCGCCGGTCGGGCGCCGCGAGTACGCGCTCGCCGGCTTCGGGCTGATGCTGCTCAAGTACGCCGTGGACGCGGGCGTGATCTACGCCCGGCTGGGGATCTGGTGGACGCCGCTCGACTACCTGAACCCGATCCTCTCGCTGCGGAACGCGCGGTTGGAGGACTCGCTGGGCACAGGGACGGAGCTCGCGCTCGCCCTCTGGACGCTGCCGTTCCTCTGGATCGGCGTGTCGATGAGCCTTCGGCGCGCCGCCGACGCGGGGCTGTCGGCGTGGAACGGGCTGCTGTTCTTCGTGCCGATCCTGAACTACCTCGGGATGCTGGTGCTGTGCGTGCTGCCGACCGACGAGCGGGAGCCCGGGGTCGACCTGCTCGCGGCGGAGCACGAGCGGGCCCCCATCGTCCCCGGCGCAGCCACGGCGGCGCTTTTGGCCGTGGCGGTGTCGGTGGGCGCGGCGCTGCTCGTGCTGCTCGTCAGCGTGTACTGGCTGGGCTCGTACGGCACCACGCTGTTCGCCGGGCTGCCGTTCCTGATGGGCGTGGTCGGCGGGTTCCTCGTCAACCGCCGCGGGCGGCGCTCGACGGGGCTGACGCTGGGCGTGGCGACGCTGTCGGTCGCGATCTCGGGCGGAGCGCTGCTGCTGTTCGCCTTGGAGGGCGTGCTGTGCCTCGCCATGGCGGCGCCGCTGGCGCTGGTGCCGGCGCTGCTCGGGGCGCTGGTCGGGCGCGCCCTGGCGCCGCTCGCCGGCGCGGACGGGGCCCGGACGCCGGCGGTCTACGCGCTGGGAGCGCTGCCGCTGCTCGCGCTCTTCGAGGCACAGATCCAGGATCCCGGCCGCTATCGCGTCGACACGGCCGTCGAGGTCGACGCGCCGCCCGCGGTGGTGTGGGAGCACGTCGTGAGCTTCTCGGAGCTGCCGCCCCCCAGCGCGCTCGCCTTCCGGCTGGGCATCGCCTACCCGGTGCGCGCGCGGATCGAGGGCCAGGGCGTCGGCGCGGTGCGCTACTGCGAGTTCTCGACCGGCCCCTTCGTCGAGCCGATCACCGTCTGGGACGCGCCGCGGCGGCTGGCCTTCGACGTCGTCGACCAGCCGCCCTCGATGCAGGAGTGGAGCCCCTACGCGGACCTCCACCCGCCCCACCTCGACGGCGCCCTGCGCAGCGTGCGCGGCGAGTTCCGGCTGACGCCGCTCGCGGGCGGCACGCGGACGCGGCTCGAGGGGACGACGTGGTACGAGCTCGACCTGCACCCCGGCGTCTACTGGCGCGCGTGGAGCGATGCGCTGATCGGACGCATCCACCGGCGCGTGCTGGAGCACGTGAGCGACCTGTCCGAGCGGGCCGCCGCCGGCGGTCGCTGAACCGGCGCGTAGCGGCGCTCGACGCCGGCCTCCGCGGTCGCGTCAGCTCCCGAGCGTGACCTTCAGCCCCTCGGTCACGTCGTACCCAAGCGCCGAGTCCGCGTCCTGCACCGCCGCCTGCACGTACACGCTCACCCCGCACAAGCCCGGGTCGTCGGGCATCGCGCCCAGCGGCAGGCTCGCCTTGCCGTTCGCGTCGGTGACCGCGACCGACACCAGCAGCGGGTCGACGAGCAGCGAGCCCCCGAAGACCGGGATCAACCCGTCGGGGAACGGTTGCACCCCCAGCACGAAGCCGCCGACCGCGCCCGTGGGCGCGTTCCAGACGTGGGCGAAGAGGCCCTTGACGGTCGGCACGGTGGCGAGGTCGCTCAGCACCAGCTGCGCCACTCCGTTCGGCCCCCCGAAGGCGGTGCCGTAGGGCTCCACCGTCGCCTGCACCGGGCACACCGTCGTCGGGCTCGCGAGGTACCACACCTTCGCGGTCGCGTCGGTGTGCAGGAAGTCCTTGAGGAGCTGCGCGACCTTCAACCCGCCGCCGACGAGCGTCGGGTGCGTGCCGTCGTCGAAGTCGCTGCACTCCCAGGTGAGCCCGTCGCTGCGCGGGTTGAGGCCGTCGGCCCAGTTGTAGGTGCCCCACCCCAGCCAGGCCGACTCGACCGGGCCCTGACCCGGATCGAAGTTGAGCCCCGGGTCGCCCTCGATCTGCTGCTCGATCAGCCACTTCACCGCGAAGCCCTGCCAGTAGGCGTAGGGCTCGGGGTTGAGCGCGTCGCTCGAGTAGCCGCCGTAGATGCGCGACGCGAAGTAGGCGAGCTTGGTGTTTGGGAAGAGCCCGTGGAGCGTCTGGCAGACACCGCGCAGGTCGTCGCGCAGCCCCTCGGCGTAGGGCAGGAAGGTCTCGGTAGGAGCCGGGTTGGCTTCCTTGATCCACACCACCTGGACCTGCTCGGCGGTGACGTTCGCCTGGGCGAGCGCGGCCGCCACCAGGGTCCAGTAGGGCGCCGCGGGGTCCTTGATGATCGAGGCGACGGCGCCGGGGCTGCAGCCGTTCACCGGCACCACGCTCGGGTCCTTCAGCGCGTCGCCCGCCGCCTGCTGCAGGAACGCGTCGAACTCGACGACGCCGTTGGACATGCCGATCGAAAGGAACCCGATCCTGCCGCCCGGGTCCGGCGCTCCCCGCGCGTCGAGCGGTTGGATCTGGCCCGCCTGCGCGAGGCCCGCAGCGTGGTGCGCCGCCGGTGCCATGTTGACGCCGCCGGGGTACAGGCCGCCGGAGACGCCCTGGTAGAGGTTCGTCCCGAGGTCGTTCAGCGGGACGAAGCCGGTCGAGGTCTGGGAGCAATCCTGAGCCGCGAGCGACGAGGGGCACAGCACGCCGGCGAGCAGGAGCGCGAGGAGCTTGGGATTCGACATGGGTTGGGGAGCGGGAGCGCGGAGCGTGGTCGAGCCTACCGGGAGACGCCCCCGCGGAAACGCGAAACGCGCACCGGACCCCGCCTTGGCGGCATCCGGCGCGCTTCCTGTCGCGCTGGGGGTATCCGGCGCGCTACTTGCTGAGCGTGACCTGCCCGCGCAGCTCGCCGGCCGGGAACTGCGCCGTGTGGATGTTGATGTAGACGTTGCCCGCCGCGACCTCGTTCAGGAAGTCGACGAACGACGCGCCCGCCATCGGGCCGGTCAGGTCGGCCGCGGTGACCATGAAGCGCACGTCGTCGCCCATGATGCCGGCGCCCAGGTCGACGATGACGTCGCCGTTGAAGCCCGCCTGCGCGAGGTGCAGGTGCGCCATCGTGATCGGGCCCGAGAGGCCTTCGGTGCTCGCCATCACACCCAGGTTGATGGCGCCGCGCGAGCGCAGCAGGGCCATGCCGCTGGCGCCGCTGTCGACGACGTCGGCCTGGACTTCCTGGTCGTTGCTGAGCGTGGCCTGGAAGGCCGTGGTCATGCCGAGGTCGACGTAGCGGAAGCTGACCTTCAGAAGCCGGTCGTCAGCGTCGTTGAAGTCCGCGTTCATGAACCCGGGGTGGTTCAGGACGCCGTTCGGGAACATCAGCGTGCCGGGCGCGGCGAAGCCGCCGCTCGGCGTCGTGACCGGCAGGGACTCGGTCACGCCGATGTTCGGGCCGGGCTGGGCGAGGAACGCCACGTTGCCCGCGATCTCGTCGTTCACCTCGGTGCCGGCGTCGTTGGTCTCGTCGCCGGAGACGATAAAGCTCTGCCCCACAAAGGCGCCGGTGGCGTCAAAGAGCTGGTGGGCCAGCGGGTTGCCGTTGGCGATGAAGGTGTCGTTGCTCGGGATGACCATCGAGCCGTAGCTGAAGTAGCGGTTCTGCAGCGGGTCGACGTTCAGCGTGAAGCTGACGCGCTGGCCCGGGGCGAGCGGGCCCGAGGGGCCGACCGCCGCGCCCACCTGGGGAGCGCCGGGCTGCAGCACGTCGAAGGTCGCGGTGATCGGGCCGTTGTTGCCGTCCTCGGCCAGCGCCTCGATCTCGTTGCCGCCCAGCGGCACGCTGGCGGGGCTGCCGCCGTCGTACGAGTCGAAGGTGCCGTCGTGGATGCCGACCCACGGCGGGGTGAGGAAGACGCCGGCACCGGGCTGGACGTTCTCGAGCGTGACGACGACCGAGGGCACCGACTTCATCGGCTGGCCGGTGGTCGCTTGGGCGGAGAGGAGAGAGGGCGCTGCGAGCAGCGTCGTGGTCGTGAGAGCGGAGTAGACGAAGGGCTTCATGGCGATGGTGTGGATGCTTGTCTCTTTCGAGTCCGCTCGAGCTCGCGCCAGGTAGAGGGCACCCGGCGCCGACGACAAGCGGGCCGAGGTGAGCGAGAGCCTCTCGCGGATTGCGCGGGGTTACGCCGCCCTCCGGCGCGGAGTGACATCGTCCGATGCTTCCGTTTCGTTAGCGCGCCGGGCTTACGACAAGAGTCACGGAGTCCTCACGGCGCGGTGAGGGAAGCGCGATCAAGCCGCGGTTCGGGCGCGAGAATCTCGCGCCGTCGGCGTCCCGCAGCGCCGGGCGCGGGCGCTCGACGCGGGTCCCACCTCCGGGCAGCGGTCCACAAAACGTCAAGGAGCCGCGACCCGCCCGTGCGGATCGCGGCTCCTCTCTGAGGCGCGCGGGCCCGGGCCCGGCGCCTGCCGAAGAGATCGACTACTCGATCTCCTCCTCCTCCTCTTCCACCACCTCGGTCTTCACGACGAAGGCGCGGATGAGGCCCTGCTTGCCGAAGCCGAGGCCGTAGACGTCGAGCTCGACGATGCCGGTGAGCGCGAGGAACTCCGCCTCGGTCGCCGCATCGCCCTCGAACACGCACTCGGGCTCGATGAAGGCCTCCATCGGGCCGGCCGTGGTGCCGGCGCCGAACGGATCCTCGACCTCGCCGCCGAAGGTGGTGAAGCTAGAGCTGCCCTTGGTGGCGGCGAAGACGTCGCTGAGCACCGCGCCGACGAGGCGGCCGGGGATCACGTCGATGTCGGTCGCGGTCAGCGTCGGGGACTCCGGCGTGCCGCCGAGGGTGCCCTGGATGACGACCTCGAGGCCCTCGAGGAGGTCCTGGGGGAAGAGCATCGGCTCACCCTCGACGTCGAGCTCGATGGTCGACTGGTCGATGGTGACGACGACGCCGGTCTTGGCCGACTCCACGTCGCCCGAGAGCAGCGCCGGCTGGCCGGCCTTAAGAAGGATGGTGAAGTCGTCCGGAAGGCTGCTGATGTCGGAGATGACGCCCTCGAACTCCGGGAACTCGTCTTCGATCTCGACCTTGTAGGCCGGGAACGGCTCGGTGGCGAAGGCCTGGAACTCGACCTCGACCACCTGGCCGACGGCGAGCGACGCCTCGGTCACGACCTGGTCGTCGTCGAGGAAGAAGAGCGTGCCGTCCTCGATGCCGACTTCGATCTTGGACTCCTCGCCCAGCAGGGTGAGCACTTCCAGGACCTCGGCCTCGCCCTCGGCGATCTCCTGGATCAGGAGCTCGAACGAGTCGTCCGGCGTGTAGCCGGTCACGATGCCGCGGATCTCCGCGATGATGTCGGTGCCCGAGCCCGGCAGGTCCTCGAGCTCGATCTTGGTCGCGACGATCTCGCCGGCGGCGAGCGTGCCGTGCACCTCGACCAGCGAGAGGTCCGCGGTCAGCGCCGCGAAGAAGTCCGCGATCGACGCGAAGGGCGCGCCGTCGTCGGCCAGCAGCAGCGTGGCCAGCGAGACGCCGACCTCGATCTCGCCGAGCGCCACGGTCTGGTCGCCGTCGGCGAAGGCGTCGACGGTCAGCGTCGACTCAAGCGCGTCGAACGCCACGATCGTGCCGCCGATCTCGTCGATCTCGATGCCCTCGTCACCGATGGACGTGACGGCCGAGCCGGTCGGCGTGACGGTCAGCGAGCCGCTGCCGACGTCGCCCTCGAGCGACTCGAGCAGGTCGAAGTCGACCTCGACGCGGACGTACCCGCCGGCCTCGGCGTCGTACGGCACCGCGAAGGGCACGTCGAGGATCGAGCTCGTCAAGGTGAGCGTGACGGGCGTGCCGTCGGCCGCCGCGGCCTCGAAGCCGAGGCCGTCGAACTCGACGCGCGCTCCGGTGTAGGTGCCGACCGGCAGATCGCCGGCGACAAGCCACTCAAAGAGCCCGTCGAGCGCCAGGAGGTTGACCGTGACCGGGCTCGAAAGGAGGTTGCCGGTGGTCGAAGCGTCGGCCTGGTAGAGCTCGACACCCAGGACGTCGGCGCGCAGGTAGAGCAGATCGTCGGCGGGAGCGTCGGTCAGGAGCAGGTCAACGCCCGCCACCGCGCTTGCGCCGCCGCCGCTGCTGCTGCTGTCCGAGCAGGCAAAAAGGGCGAGGAGCGGGACCAGGTACAGAAGTTTCTTCATGTCTCTTGCTGAGGAACTGGGGACACGGCCTCGGGAGAGACCGCAGGTCGAGTGCCGCACGCAAGACGCCGGCCAAGCGGCAGAAGGCGGAATGAAAGCGTGCTGGGCGGGTTGGGGACTCGGGTCGTCCCCGCCATCGGCAAAAACTTCTTTTCCCTTGAACCGACTTGGCGGAACCCGCGTTCCCCCGGCACTGTCCCCCAGGTCCCCCGTTCTCCCCGGTTCTGCATGCTCTCTGGCTCCCTGCGCCCCGCCCTGCGGCTCACGCCGCCGCTCCTCCTCGCCCTCCCCCTGACCGCCCAGGACCCAGCGCCGCCCGAGGAGGCCCCGGACGCGCCGGAGGAGCTGCGGGCCGAGCCGCAGGAGCCGATCGCGACGACGGTCGTCACCGCCGAGCGCCAGGAGACCGAGGCCTTCGAGACGCCCTTCACGACCGACGTCATCCCGCGCGAGCAGCTCGACCGGCGCTCGTACCGGACCACGCCGCAGGTGCTGCGCGACACCCCGGGGGTGATGATCCAGGAGACCGCCGTCGGCCAGGGATCGCCCTACATCCGCGGCTTCACGGGCTTCCTCAACCTGTTCTTGATCGACGGGATCCGGCTGAACAACTCGGTCTTCCGCTCGGGCCCCAACCAGTACTGGGCGACGGTAGACCCCTTCTCGATCGACCGGCTGGAGATCGTCAAGGGGCCGTCCTCGGTCCTCTACGGCTCGGACGCCGTCGGCGGCACGGTCAACGCCCTGACCAAGTCTCCCTACGGGTACGGCGACGGCCTAGGCGCGGCCGGCATGGCGTACTACCGCGTCTCGAGCGCCGAGGAGTCGCACATCGCGCGGCTCGAGTCGAGCATCACCAGCGGCAACGAATGGGGCCTCCTGGCGGGCGTCACCGTCAAGCACTTCGGCGACTACCAGGCGGGCAGGGACCTCGGCACGCAGCCCAACACCGGCTACGACGAGTGGGGCGCCAATCTCAAGCTAGAGCGCTGGATCGACGACGACGCGCGGCTGGTGTTCGGCTACCAGCACGTGGACCAGAACGACGTCCCGCGCACGCACCGCACGGTCTTCTCGGAGAGCTGGGAGGGCACGACCGTCGGCAGCGACCTGAAGCGCGACCTGGACCAGACGCGCGACCTCGCCTATGTGCAGCTGCACGACGACGACGTCAACTCGTGGATCGACCGCTACAGCCTCAGCCTCTCCTGGCACGGCCAGGAGGAGGAGCGTGACCGCATCACCGGCAGCGGCAGCCCGCGCCTGCAGGGCTTCGAGGTCGGAACGCTCGGTCTCCTGGCCAGCTTCGGCTCGGACACCGACATCGGGCGCCTAACCTACGGCGTCGACGCGTACCACGACGACGTCGACTCGTTCAGCAGCACCGAACCGGTCCAGGGGCCGATCGCCGACGACGCGACCTACGACCTGGTCGGCGTGTACCTGCAGAACGAGATCCAGGCCAGCGAGCGCCTCACGCTCACCCTCGGCGGGCGGCTGGACTACGCCTCGGTGGACGCCGGCAGCGTGCTCGATCCGGTGACCGATCTGGAGACCTCGATCGAAGACGACTGGAGCGCCTTCGTCGGCAGCGCGCGCTTCCTCTACCGGGTCACCGAGGAGACGCTCAACCTCTACGGCGGCATCTCCCAGGGCTTTCGCGCGCCGAACCTCTCCGACCTGACGCGGCTCGACAGCGCCAAGACCAACGAGTTCGAGGTGCCCTCGCCGGGGCTCGACCCGGAGTACTACACCCAGTTCGAGCTGGGCGTGCGCACCCAGGGCGAGCGCCTCGCCGCCGAGGCCACCGTCTTCTACACCGACATCGAGGACGGCATCGTCCGCGTGCCCACCGGCGACACCACGACCGAGGGCGAGTTCATCGTCACCAAGGAGAACGTCGGCGACGGCTACGTCTACGGCATCGAGGTCGGCGCGGCCTACGACGTCGCCGAGCGCTGGACCGTGTTCGGCAACGGCACCTTCCTCGAGGGCAAGCAGGACACCTTCCCCACCTCGGACCCGGTCGCCGAAGAGGAGTACCTGACGCGGCTGATGCCCCTGACGCTCCAGGCCGGCGTGGCCTGGGAGGACGCCGAGGAAGGCCTGTGGGCCGAATTCGTCACGCGCTACGCGGGCGAGGCCGACAAGCTCTCCCCGAGCGACGAGTCCGACACGTCGCGCGTCCCGCCCGGCGGCACGCCCGCCTACGTGGTGTTCGACCTGCGCGGCGGCTGTCAGATCACCGAGAGCCTGGGCCTCCAGGCCGCGGTCGAGAACATCGCCGACGAGGACTACCGCATCCACGGCTCGGGGCAGAACATGCCCGGGCGCAACTTCATCTTCAGCGTCACCTACCGGCCGTAGCGGCGCGCGCCTCGGCCGGCGGCGGCTCCGCGCGGCGCCGCCTCGCGCCGTTGCCCCGCAGGCCGCGCTGCGCCTCCTCGGGGTCCCGCAACGGTTGCGCCTCGTCGGCGCGACTTGCCACGAACGAGAGGTCCCAAGACATCCGCCACGAACGGGTCGTCGAGGCGCCCGGGCTCGGCGCGCGAGGCGGGCCGTTTGGCCGCAGCGGCGCGTCGACTCGCAACGGGGGCGGACTAGCGGCAGCCCCAGGCGAGCAGCCCGACCAGCGCGGCGAGGTAGGCGAAGAGCTCGCCCCAGAGCCGCACCTCGGGCGCCGGCAGGTCGCGGTAGCGGATCTCGAACGACACGCGGTCGCGCGCGGCGTCGACCCCGAGCAGGGCGGCCAGCCGCGGGTCGTCCCGCGCGGCCTCCTCGGGCCAGTAGGCGTGTGCACAGGACGACGCGCCCGGCGGAGCCCCGACGACGCGGACAAAGCCGCGGCCGGAGAGGTCGAACACCTCGGCGCAGGGCGCCACCCCCGCCTCCCGCGCCAGGTCCTCGACGGCGCCCTCGAGGTCGACCAGGTCGTCGAAGGAGGCCAGCACGTCCTCCTCCCCCGGCGCCAACCGATGGCCCGCCCGCGCGAATGCCGCGAGCACGTCGGCCACCGGCAGCAGCAGGCCGCGGCGGGGCTCGCTTTGGAGGCGAAAGGTCGGGACGCGCATCGTGCGGGCTCCATCGGCCGCCGGAGGGCTGCCGCTCGAGCGACCCACGGCCTCGATCGCGCGGCGGTGAGGGTTAGAGTGTCCACCCCGCCGATGAGCGACGATGCCCCCACTCCCCCCGCGACCACCGGCCTAGCGCGCTGGTGCCTGCTCGTCCTCGGCGTCGTGTTCACGGTGCTGGGCGCCGTGGGGGCCTTCCTGCCAGTGCTGCCCACCACGCCGTTCCTGCTGCTGGCGTCGGCGTGCTTCGTGCGCTCCTCGCCCGCCTTCCACCGGCGGCTGCTCGCGAACCGGGTGTTCGGCCCCTACCTGCGGCAGTGGCAGCGCGACCGGACGGTGCCGCCGGACGCCAAGCGCAAGGCCTACGGGCTGGTGCTGGTCACGTTCACGCTCTCGATCGTGCTGGTCGACCGGCTGGGGCTGCGGGTGATGCTGGCCGTGCTGGGGCTGGCGCTGCTGGCGTTCCTCGCCTGGCTGCCCGCCACCGCGGAGGGCTCCGAGGAACCGCCGGCGGAGAGCGGGTAGGCGTACAGCTCCTCGCCCCCGGCCGCAACGAAGCGGATCACCGCCGCGTCGCGCGCGAAGGCGAGCCGCGCGAAGCCCAGCTCGGTGCTCGCAAAGAGCGTGTTGTCGGTCCAGCGCACGTCGCGCGTGGTCGCCCCGGCGCCGCTGATCGCCTGGAGCACGCCTCCGGGCAGCTCCATCAGCGCCAGATGGTGGTCGTGCCCGCCGAGCACCAGCGGCACACGGTGGCGCACGAGGATCGGCAGCAGCTCGCGCGCGAGCGCCGCGCTCGGCCCGTGGCAGCCGCCCGAGTCGATCGGGTGGTGCAGCGCGACCACGTTCCACGCGGCCGGCGAGGCCGCGAGCGCGCCGTCGAGCCAGGCCAGCTGCGCCGCGCGCTCGGCGTCGTCGCGCAGCGCCGCGGTCGAGTCGAGCACGAAGACGCGCGCCAGGCCGCGGCCCCCTTCGGCGTCGCCCGCCAGGTCCGCGGCGTAGTAGCGCGCGGGCATCCGCCAGCGCGGATCCCGGCGCCCGTAGTCGACGTACGCCCGCGGCTCGCCGCGGTGGTCGTGGTTGCCGAGCGCCGGCCAGAACGGAAGGTCCCGCAGCGGGCCGCCGTAGACGCGCTGGAACTTGGCGTCCCACTGGGGGTCGTCCAGCGACGACACGCCGTCCTCGTAAAAGAGGTCGCCGAGCAGCAGGACCCCGTCGAGCAGGCCGGCCTGCGCCTCGACTTCGAGGGCCTCGGCCACCCGCCGCTGGCCCGCGTTGCCCTCCCCCACGTCGCCGAGGGCCGCCACGCGCAGGCAGGTCGCCCCGGGGGCGCCCGAGAAGGCGGGCACCGCGACGCGCCGGGGCTCGCGCGCGCCGACCACACGGGCTCGCCCGAAGGCACCCAGCCCGGCGCAGGAGGCCGAGGCCGAGGCGGACAGGAGAGCCAGAAGCAGCTGACGACGGGTGCGGATCAAGGTGCGAGGCCCGCGTGCGGGCTGCACCTGCTAGTCCGCCGCCGCGGCGCGGTCATCGGCCTTCGCCGAATCTTCGCGGGAGCGCTCGGCCGCGCGAAGTGAGCTAGCGCCCTGCGTCAGAGGTTCGCCATCCCATCCCGCTCCCCGTCGGCTCCCGGCAAGACGCGACGACGACCGCGCAACGCAGCCAGGGGGCGACGGGGAGCGGGATGGGATGGCGAGCCTCTGACTCAGGGCACTAGATCGACTGGCTCAAGACCACCAGCGCCGACGCGCCGCCGAGCACCATCGCCCCGCCGCCGTCGACGAAGATCGGCTGCAGGAGCAGCGTCGCACCCTGGCCGGTCCCCAGGAACGGCGGCACCTGAACCTGCAGCGACAGCGTGCCGCCGCGGCCGGTCGAGCCGAGCGACAGGAGCTGGGCCGAGCCCGTCTCGACCAGCAGCGTGCCCGCCAGCGCCGGGAAGAACGATGCGTCGGGCGCGAAGCCGAGCACCGCGACGACCTGCTCGCCCGGCAGCCCGGCGAAGCAAAGCTCCGCGCGCTGGAACTCGCGCACGGGCGAGGTCGCGGTGAACGAGTGCGCGCTGCCGCTCAAGAGCTGGAGCTGACCGGGGGGAGCCTCGGTCGCGGCGCCCGAAGCGCCGGTCGAGCAACCGGGTGGCGAGCCGCCGCCGACGCCGCCGATGAAGGTGCCGTCGAGCAGCACCGCCGCCGGCGAGGCGCCGGTCAGCGTGAGCCCGTTTCCGCCCTGGCCGCCGTCGTAGCAGATCTGGAACGGCGGGAACGGCACGCTCAGGGTGACCCCCTTGCCGCCCGCGCCGCCGGTCAGTTCGCAGCCGGACGCGAAGACGAAGCCGTCCTCGACCCAGACCGCGTCGCCGGCGTCGACCGTGGCTCCGGTCGCGCCTTCGCCTCCGAGGCCGACGCTGTCGTAGAGGTGCACGCCGGCGTCGCGCACTACCAGCCCGTGTCCGCCGCCCGCCGGCAGCCCGCCGGCCGAGCCCTCGAACGAGCAGGCCACGAAGGCCACGCGCTCGCTGCCTTCGACCAGCACCGCCGACGCGGTGAAGCCGAACTGGCCGAGGTTGCCGTTGCGGAAGTCGCAGTCCTCGAAGAGCACCGCGCCGGCGCCGGACGCGACCTGCACCGGACCGAAGCCCAGCGGGATCACGACGTCGAGGCCGCGGATCGTGACCCACTGCCCCTCGGCGAGGGGCGTGATCTCCAGGGTGCCGAGGATCGAGGGGGCCTCGCCCGCCTCGGCGACGATGGTGAGGCCCTTGCCCTCGATCGACACCGGGGCGTAGACGCCCTCGCGCACCAGGATCGTGTCGCACTCGGCGGCCGCCGTGACGGCCGCTTGCACCTGGGTGAAGTCGACGCCGGCGCCGCCGTCATCGTCGACGACATGGACCGTGCCCTGGGCCGCGAGCGGTGCGGTCAGAGCGAGCGACAAAACGAGCGTCCGGGGCCGGGAAGCGAGCGTCGGGACTTTGCCTGCCATGAAGCAAGGTTAGAACCCAAGCCCGGTTTTGTCATCGGGGGATCCCTCGGCGCCGCCGGAGGGCGCGATTGCGGGATCTCGGCTACATTCCGAAGGAAGGCGCTCCCCCCGCGGTTGGGGCGCCGCCCGCCCGTCCCCGCCCGCGCGCCTCGCTCTCACCCACCGCATGCTCGTTCCGCCGCTCCTGCTGCTCCCGTTCGTCCTCTCCACCGGCCTCGACGACGCTCCCAGCGCCCCGCCCAACCTCCTGATCCTGGTCGCCGACGACGTCGGCGTGGACCAGCTCGCCTCCTACGGGGAGGGCGCCGACGTGCCCCAGACCCCGTACCTCAACAAGCTCGCCAAGCGCGGCGTGTTGTTCCGCAACGCCTGGGCCACGCCCTGGTGCTCGCCGACGCGCGCGTCGATCGTGACCGGCCGCTACGGCTTCCGCACCGGCATCGGTTCGTACTTGGTGACCGGCGATGTGGAGGCCTTCGCGCTGCCCCTCGACGAGGTGACGCTGCCCGAGCTCTTCGACCTCGGGACCGGCGGCGCGTACCAGCACGCGGCGATCGGCAAGTGGCATCTGGGCAACGCCACGGTGGGCGGCCCGCTCGCCCCCAACCTCGCGGGCTGGGGCGACTTCGGCGGGATCGACGGCAACATCAAGGCCCCGAACACCTACTTCCTGTGGCCGAAGACCGTGAACGGCAACACCTTCGTGCTGCCCCGCTACGCGACGACGGACACGGTGGACACCACCCTGAAGTGGATCGATGGCGCCCAGGAGCCTTGGGTCGCCTACGTCGCCTTCAACGCGATCCACACCCCGCTCCACGTGCCTCCGAAGGAGCTCTTCCAGGTCGACGTCTCGAGCGCCGATCCGCACCTGAACCCGCGCCCCTACTACGTGGCCGCGGCCGAGGCGATGGACGCCGAGATCGGCCGGCTGCTCAAGACCCTCGGCGGCCAGGTGCTGAGCCGCACCAACATCGTGTTCGTCGGCGACAACGGTTCGCCCAAGGACATGGTCGTGCCGCCGATCGCGCCGTGGCAGCACAAGGGCACCCACTACGAGGGCGGCGTGCGCGTGCCGCTGCTCGTCACGGGGCCGGCGGTGGCGGAGATCGGCAGCGAGGTCGGAGCGCTCGTGCACGTGGCCGACCTCTTCGCGACGGCGGCCGAGCTGGCCGGCATCGACCTGGCCGCGACGCTGCCGGCCGGGCACGCGCTCGACTCGGTCAGCCTGGTGCCCTACCTCGCCGACCCGGCGCATCCGCCGCTGCGCGACACGGTCTACACCGAGTCGTTCTTCCCCAACGGCCTGGGCGAGCCGGAGGAGGGCTTCCGGGCGGTGCGCGACGCGCGCTACAAGCTCGTCCAGCCGATCGGCGACGTGGAGCTCCTCTACGACCTGTGGCTGGACCCCGACGAGGCCACGAATCTCCTGGAGGGCAAGCTGTCGACGGACGAGCAGGGCGCCTATGCGTCGCTCTCCGCCGAGCTGAACGCGCTGGCCGGCCCCTAGGGGGCCAGTCCGAATCGGAGGCCGCGCCGCCCGGCCCTCGCCTTTGCGTTCGGCTTTAGGCATCTTGAAGCAACTGTCGAGGACTGGGGGCAGCTCACCCCTCCTATGAAGCCCACGCCGCTCCCCCTCCCCGAGCACGAGATCAAGTTCGCGCTCGACGCACGCCGCGTCCCCCAGGTGCTCGCGCGCCTGGTCGCGCGCTGCCTGCCCGAGGAGCCCCACGCCCGCGGCGTGGTGACCAGCATCTACTACGACGACCTCGCCTGGCGGGCCGTGGCCGAGAAGCGCAACAGCGACTACCTCAAGGCCAAGGTGCGCGTGCGCTGGTATCGCGACGAAGCGAGCGGTGAGGCGCTGGGCCGGTCGTTCCTCGAGGCCAAGCGGAGGATCGGGACCAGCCGCCGCAAGCTGCGCCTGCCGTGCGCGCTCGCCCCCGCCCAGCTGGAGCGCCTGCCGCTGTCCGCGCCGGAGCTCGCCGACCTCCCCGCCGCGCTCGCCGCCGAGGGCTTCACGCCTTCGCCGGGCCTGCTGCCCGCCTTTCAGATCACCTATGCGCGGCACCGCTTCGTCGAGCCGCGCTCGGGCGCGCGCATCAGCCTCGACTCCGCCATCCGCGTCGAGCGGACCAACCCGCTGCGCCTGCCCCCGCCGCGGCCGTTCGCGCTGCCCGAGGCGGTGCTCGAGGTGAAGGGCGGCCACCGCGACCTGCCGCCGGCGCTCTTCGACCTGCTGCGCCTCGGCTGCCGCCGCGCGTCGTTCTCCAAGTTCGCGGCGGGCTTCGACTGGATCCGCGGCGCGCTCCCCCACGCCGCCGGAGGTGTCGCGTGAACCTGCAGGAGTGGCTGAAGAGCATCAGCGACTTCGGGGTGCGCAGCATGGAGGAGACCGGGCTACCGGCCTTCCTGTTGGCGCTGGGGATTTCGCTGCTGAGCGCGCTCTTCGTCGCCTACCTCTACGTCGTCTTCTACCGCAGCCGCGCCGCGGGCACCGAGGTGCACCGCGCCTTCCCGCTGCTGGGCCTCTCGATCACCGCGATCTTCATCGCGATCCAGTTCTCGCTGCCGCTTTCGCTGGGCCTGCTCGGCGCGCTGTCAATCGTGCGCTTCCGGACGCCGATCAAAGAGCCCGAGGAGATCTCGTTCGTCATGCTCGTGGTCGCGACCTCGCTGTCGTGCGCGACCTTCAACTTCCTGTTCCTGGCGCTCGTGCTGGGCGGCGCGGTGGTCGCGCTCCTGGCCATGCGCGCCCTGCGCGGAATGACGGGCAAACGGGCCGGCGCCGGCATGCTGGTCGTGCAGGTGCCGAGCGGCGAGTACCGCGAGCGCGCCGACGAGCTGCTGGGCTACCTCGAGCGCGAGCTGCCGGCCGCCACGCTCGACAGCGTCACCGAGGGCGAGGCCAGCACGTCGATCGGCTACCGCTGCGTCGGGCTCGACCCGGCGCGGATCGCGGCGCTCCAGCGCGACCTGCGCGGGATCGCTCCCGGGGCCAGCTCCAGCGTCTACGTCGAGCGCGAGAGCGCCGCCTGACCGGGTGCCGCCCGCGCCCCGCACGCGCGCGACGCTCCGCATCGCCGCCGCGCTCCTGGGCTTTGGCGCCTTCGGGTGGACCCTGGAGCAGGCCGCCTGGTTCGACCCGATCCGCCGCGCGATGCGCGATCCCACCGCACCGTCGCCCTCGCTCGACCGCGGCGAGCTCGGCCAGCTGCTGCGGGGCCAGGGCCTGCTGCTCGAGGAGCGCCCCCCACGCCACGAGCGTTGGCGCGGGCACGAACGCGATAGCCGCTACCGCGCCAACCCCGCCGGCATCCCGGTCGCGCCGAGCGAGCCCCTAGCCGCCGACTACCTCGTGCCGGGCTGGCCGCTGATCTCGCTCGCGGTCGACGAGGTCCACCTGCACGACCCCGAGCGCGGGATCGTGGTCAACTGGAAGACCGACTGGGAGCGGCCGGCCCACGTGTCGTACTTCGAAGGCGAGGAGCTGCGGTTCTCGTCGAAGTGCGGCGTGCGGCTCCACGGCGGCAAGAGCCGCGACCCCAAGGTGCAGGCACGCCGCGGCGTGACCTGGCGCAGCTTCCGCGTGTACCTGCGCGAGGAGTTCGGAGCGACGCTCTTTCCCGACAGCCTGCTGCCCGGCCCGCCCAGCGACCGGGTGATCGTGCGCGGCAACTCGGCGCTGAACTGCGCCTTCGCGTTCGACATCAGCCGCTCGATGGGCCTGCAGGCGCCCGACATGCGCCCCGGCGTCTTCGTGCTCAACGGCAAGCGCCAGGGCATGTTCTCGCTCGCCGAGCACCTCACCAAGCGTCGCTGGGCGCTGCGGCTCGGGCACGATGACTTCCTCTTCCACCGCATCCGCGGCGGCAGCGACGCCGAGGACCAGGACGCCTATGGCGAGCTCCGCCACTGGGCGCGGCGGCTGGACGAGGGCGAGGCGACGCTTGCGGCCGTCGGCGCGCGCGTCGACGTCGACAACCTCACGCGCTCGATCTTCGTCACGGCCTGGACCGCCAACGACGACTGGGTGCAGGGCGCCGCGGTGCTCGAGCGCAACGTCGACGAGCCGCGCTGGCGCTGGATCCAGTGGGACATGGACCGCTCCTTCCGCGAGGGCCAGGGCGCCCCCCGGGACGAGGAGCCGTGGGAGCGCGAGTCGCTGGGCATCATCGAGCGCCGCGCCGGCACGGCGGTCCGCGGCATGCTCTTCCTGGGGCTGCTGCGCGACGAGCCGGCCTACCGCGAGAGCTTCCTGACGCTCGCGACCGAGCTGATGAACCACGTGCTCGTGCCCGACCGCCTGTTGCCGCTGCTCGAGGCCTACCGCCCCTACGTGCACCCGCTCGGCATCGCCGAGGGCGCGATGCGCGGCCGCAAGGAGTTTGTGCTGCGCCGCAACCACGTGGTGCGCGGGCAGCTGGCCGAGGCCTTCGAGCTGGGCGAGCCGCTGCGCTGCCGCGTCGAGGCGCCCGCGAGCGCCGAGCTCGTGATCGATGGGCACCCGGCGGGCGAACGCTACCGCGGCTTCTACTTCGCCGGCCAGACGCTGCACGCGCGGACGGCGGACGGCGCGGAGCGCACCTGGCGCGTCAACGGGGACGCGGTGGTCGCGCACGAGCTGCGCCTGACCGTCGAAGAGCCGCTCCAGATCGAGCTGCTCTAAACGACGAAGCCCGGGAGACGGCCGCGGCCGCCCCCCGGGCGAGGGTGGGTAGGAGGGTTCCGCCTAGGGGCAGATGGTGACGGCGACGCCGTTCGAGAGCTCGGTGAGCCCCCCGCCCGAGGCGTGGGCGGCCTGGATGTAGAAGGTCTGGCCGACCAGCCCCGCGAAGTCGGGGATGGCGACGTTCTCGGTCTCGGCCTCGAACGTGTCGTTGAAGCTCACGCCGGGCGTGATCACCGCGACCGCGTCGAGATCGATCAGCGCCGTCCCGGGCCCGAAGGCCAGCGAGTCGGAGCCGGCCGAGATGCCGGAGAAGGCCGTCGACGGCGCGGTGATCGGATTGGCGTAGACGAGCTGCAGATTGCTGCCCGGCGAGGCCGAACCGTTCGCCGCGAGCGACGTGGTGTTGCCGGCCGCGAGGCCGTAGGAGACCGGACCGCAGGCGCCCGGGGTCGACAGGCAGCCGATGCCGCTCGTGAAGGCGTTGATCTCGTTCTTCGCCTGGGTGCCGAAGGAGGTGATGTCGGGATCGCAGCCCGCGATGAAGCTGCACATGATCGCGCAGTCGGACGTGCTGTCGCAGTGGTTGGCGCCGAAGTTGTGCCCGAGCTCGTGCGCGACGAGCCCCACCTTGGTCGTGAAGTTGCTCGTGAACTCGACGTCGGAGGCGCCGTAGTTGAACTCCTCGTCGCACACCGCGTTGAGGTACGCGACGCCGATGACGCCCGAGCCGACGCCCAGGCCGGTGAACAGGTGCGCGATGTCGGCCGGCACGGCCGCGAGCTCGTCGTTCCAGAGCCCCATCAGGTCGTCCAGGCGGTCGAAGATGTCGCCCAGGTAGGGGTCGGGCTCGAAGGTGCGGATGATGATGACCGTCAGCTCGAAGACCACGTCGACGTCGTCGTCGTAGATCGCCTCGACGGCGTTCATGATCGACTCGATCTCCGCCTGGGAGGCCGGGACGCTGCTGCCCTGGTCGAGGTAGAACTGGTTGTCGCTGTCGACGCCGATCTGAACGACCTCGTTGGCGCTGCCGCCACCGTCCGCTCCCGACGCACCGGAAGCGGCGCCGTGCGCGCGCAGGTCATGGGCCGAGGGGCCCGAGCCGGGCACGCCGCACGAGACGTCGCGCTCGACGGTGTCGGCCACGTCGTAGACGGCGTGGCGGCCGGGCACGCCCGGGGCCGGCTGAATGCCGAAGATGCGGTCGTTCAGGCGCACCAGAGCGTGCACCCCGTCCTCGCGCAGCGAGGCGGCGACGGTGCTGCCGGGCACGCCGAAGAGGCCGCCGCGGTAGGTCCGCACCGGCGCCGGAGTGACCGAGGAGAACGAACCGTCCTCGCCCTGCACCAGGAGCTGGAACTCCTGACTGCGGAGCGAGTGCTGGTTCAGGCTGACCTCGAAGGGCGTGCCGTCGAGGTCGACCTCGAAGCGGAACCAACCGACGGGATCGGCCGGAACATCGATGGTTTGAAGCGAGGCCTGCGTGAGATCCAGAGCCTCGGGGTTGGCAAAGGGCGTCACCGTCTGCTGAGCCAGGGGAATAGCGCAGAAGGCGCCCAGAGCCATGCCCAGAAGGGGCATGCGATGGGTCTGCATGAGGGGATGGATGGGGTTGGGGGTTGCGGCCGGTTCCCCCGTGCTAGGGCGAGTCGAGCCCCACGGCAAATCGTTCTACGCAGCCTGAACACCGAGGGGCGCTCAGGGCTCGCTCTGGGGCATTCCCGCGCCGCGCCGCGACCGCCGCGCCGACGCGCCCGCAAGATGCGGCGAATCGACAGAATCGCTCAATCCCAAGGGTCGGAAACGCCGTTCCTGGGGGTGGCGAAACCGCGCTCGTTTCACACCCTGCTCCACACCTTGATGATCGGAAACACATTCCGCCAGCAGCCGGCGGCCTCCGGGTCTCCGCAGCCGTCCCCCGAACGGCTGCGTCCCGTGAGTCCGGGCGGAATGGAGCGCAGCCCCGTCGGCGATTCGCCGCGCGGACTCTTGCCGAGGCGGGGCACCTAGGGGAATCGGATCCGAAACCGGAAGGGATCCGAAGACGGCCTGCACTCACCGCGCGAGGGCAGGCCGTCTTCCTTTTGCGGTGCGCTACTGGAAGAGCGTGCTGGTGGCGTTGACCAGCTGCACTTCAAGCGGCGCGAGCGAGAGCACCGCGACCGACTGGAAGTGCAGCGTGGCGCCCATCAGCGTGGGCAGGTCCGGCACCGGCGCCCGCACCTCCGCCACGCCGTCGGGCAGCGGATAGAGCGCGCTCTCGATCCCCGGCACCAGCGGCGCAGGGCCGATCAACAGCGTCCCAAAGGGCGGCAGCGGCAGGAACGTGGTCACCGACGAGAAGTTCGTCTGGTACCCCGCACCCGCCGGGCCGTAGTTGCGCAGGATCACCTCGCCCGTCCGCCACGCGATCGGCGAGGTCGTCAGCCCCGGCGAGTGCACGAAGCCCCCGCCGAGCCCGCTCGCGCCCAGCGACGTCGACAGCTCGACGTCGTGCGGACCGAAGGTCCCCGCCGGCGCGTCGCCGGTCACCGTCGAGTCGGACACCACCGTCACGTTCGACAGCGGCACGCCGTCGATCGTCACCGTCACCGGCGCCGCCAGCCCTCCGAGGTCGAAGTGCTGGCCCGTGATCGTCAGCGGAGTGCCGCCGGCGATCGGGCCGTGGCTCGGGCTCACGTCGAACAGCGTCGGACCGTCCGCCGCCAGCGGGTCGAAGATCCGCAGCGCGCCCAGCTCGGCCTCGAAGCCGCTCGAGTTCAGCGTGCCGCCGAACGCCGTCTGCTCCTGCCCCATCGAGCCCGAGAAGCCCGGCGAGGCGGCGCGGTCGGCAGGGCCCTGCAGCCGCACGCCGTCCAGCGTGAAGCCCGGCGAGCTCGCCACCTGCGCCGACGCCGCACACGCGAGCGCCGACGCGGCGACGAGAGCGCGGATCACTAGCGCACCTCCGGCGCCAGCACGCGCGACAGCGGCGACGCCTCGGGCTCGACCAGCGTCCAGCCCAGCCGCGTCGCGGTCGCCTCGTTCGGCGTGAAGTCGGCGTTCAGGATGCCGCTCTCCACCAGGATCTGACGCAGCTCCGCCGGGTACTGGCTGCCGTACGGCAGGCCCCGCACCAGCGGCACGAAGGCCTGGTTGTCGTGCACCGTGCGGTGCTCCGCAAAGCCGCGCCGCACGCCGTTCACGAAGTAGT
>JBCCGI010000062.1:0-47696 GCA_039029355.1 Planctomycetota bacterium | reverse complement strand
TGAGCTGAGCCAGGTCGTCGACCAGACCAACCCGCTGTCGCAGCTCACGCACGAGCGGCGCCTGTCCGCGCTCGGCCCGGGCGGTCTCAACCGCAAGCGCGCCGGCTTCGACGTCCGCGACGTGCACCTGTCGCACTACGGGCGCCTGTGCCCGATCGAGACGCCCGAGGGGTCGAACATCGGCCTGATCTCCTCGCTCGCGCTCTACTCGAAGCTCGACGACTACGGCTTCCTCGTGACGCCGTACCGGCGGGTGAAGAAGGGCAAGCTGACCGACGAGGTCGCGTATTTCCGCGCCGACGAGGAGATGGACGCCGTGCTCGCCCCGGCGGACTCCGAGATCGGCAAGGACGGCAAGCTGGCCGGCCCGCGCGTCCTGGCGCGCAAGAACGGCGACAACGTCGAGGTCCCGCCGGAGGAGGTCGACTGGGTCGACGTCTCCCCGAAGCAGATCGTCGGCGTGTCCGCGGCGCTGATTCCGTTCCTCGAGCACGACGACGCCAACCGCGCGCTGATGGGCTCGAACATGCAGCGCCAGGCGGTGCCGCTGCTCATCACCGAGCCGCCGCTGGTCGGCACCGGGATGGAGCAGATCGTCGCCTCCAACACCAAGCTCGTCGTGCGCGCCGAGAAGGCGGGCAAGGTGACCTACGCCGACAGCCAGGTCATCTGCATCGACGACGAGGAGTACAAGCTCACCAAGTACCGCGGCCTCAACGAGCGCACGGCCCAGACGCACAAGCCGCGCGTCGTCGAGGGCCAAGAGGTCGAGGAGGGCCAGCTCCTGGCCGACGGCGCGGCGACGAACACCGGCGAGCTCGCGCTCGGCCGCAACATCTTCGTCGCCTTCATGCCGTGGGACGGCTTCAACTTCGAGGACGCCATCCTGGTGTCCGAGCGACTCGTGCGCGACGACGTCTTCACCTCGGTGCACATCGAGGAGTACGAGGTCGAGATCCGCGAGACCAAGCTCGGCAAGGAGGAGTTCACGCGCGATATCCCGAACGTCGGCGAGAAGGCTCTGGCCGACCTCGACGAGACCGGCATCGTGCGCGTGGGCACCCCGGTCGCGGCCGGCGACATCCTGGTCGGCAAGGTGGCCCCGAAGTCGAAGAGCGAGCTGACGCCCGAGGAGAAGCTGCTGCACGCGATCTTCGGCCGCGCCGGCGTCGACGTGAAGAACGCCTCGCTGACGATGCCGCCCGGCACGCGCGGGGTGGTGATCGACGCGCAGAAGTTCTCGCGCCGCGTCAACCTGACCGACGCCGAGCGTCAGCGCGTGCTGGCCCAGATCCGCGACGCCGAGAAGGACTTCCTGCGGGCGTTCAAGGACTACACCGGCAGCCTGCTCCGCGAGGTGCAGGAGACCATGGGCAGCGACATCGTCGACGACCTGACCGGCAAGCCGGTCGAGATCGACGACACCGCGACCTTCGACGAGCTGCGGCGCGTCAAGCTCCTGTGCATGGCCGCCGCCGAGGACTCGGCGGACAAGGACAAGGGCGACAGGGCGCTCGGGATCATCAACGACTACCAGAGCCGCATCGAGCGCCGCGAGAGCGAGAAGAACAAGGTGGTCAACCGCCTCTCGCGCGGCGACGAGCTGCCGACCGGCGTGCTCGAGATGGTCAAGGTCTACGTCGCGACCAAGCGCAACCTGTCGGTCGGCGACAAGATGGCCGGCCGCCACGGCAACAAGGGCGTTGTGTCCAAGATCATGCCGATGGAGGACATGCCGTACCTCGCGGACGGCACGCCGATCGACATCGTGCTCAACCCGCTCGGCGTGCCGAGCCGGATGAACGTCGGCCAGATCCTCGAGACGCACCTGGGCCTCGCCGCCGAGCGCCTGAACTGCCGCTTCCACACGCCCGCCTTCGACGGCGCCAGCGAGGAGGAGATCGAGCAGGCGCTCGACCGCGCGGGCCTGCCCAAGACCGGCAAGTTCGAGCTCTTCGACGGCCGCACGGGCAGCCCGTTCGAGCAGCGCGTCACGGTCGGAATCATGTACATGCTCAAGCTGCACCACCTCGTCGACGAGAAGGTGCACGCGCGCGCTACCGGCCCGTACAGCCTCATCACCCAGCAGCCGCTCGGCGGCAAGGCCCGCTTCGGCGGCCAGCGCTTCGGTGAGATGGAGGTCTGGGCCCTGGAGGCGTACGGCGCTGCCGCCATCCTCCAGGAGCAGCTGACCGTCAAGTCGGACGACGTCGACGGCCGCACGAAGATCTACGAGTCGATGGTCAAGGGCCTCAACATCCTCGAGCCCGGGACGCCGGTCTCGTTCGAGGTCCTTTGCAACGAGATCCGTGGTCTTGGACTGAACATCGAGCTGCAGAAGAAGGTCGCCCTCTAAGGGATCCCCGATGTCCAACGATTCGCTCTACAACCGCGTCAACGACTACGGCAGCGTCAAGATCAGCCTGGCCAGCCCGGAGGACATCCGGTCGTGGTCCTACGGCGAGGTCAAGAAGCCCGAGACGATCAACTACCGGACCTACCGCCCGGAGCGTGACGGTCTGTTCTGCGAGCGCATCTTCGGTCCCGAAAAGGACTGGGAGTGCTTCTGCGGCAAGTACAAGGGCATCAAGCACAAGGGCATCGTCTGCGACAAGTGCGGGGTCATGATCACGCACAGCCGCGTGCGCCGGAAGCGGATGGGGCACATCAACCTCGCCGCCTCGGTGGCCCACATCTGGTTCTTCAAGGCGATGCCGTCGCGCCTCGGGACGCTGCTCGACCTGAAGACGTCGAACCTCGAGCGGGTCGTCTACTTCCAGGACTACATCGTCATCGACGCCGGCGACACGCCGCTCGAGGACCGGCAGCTCCTGACCGAAGAGGAGTTCCGCCAGGCGCGCCAGAAGTACGGCTCGGAGTTCGAGGCCGACATGGGCGCCGAGGCGGTCAAGAAGATGCTGAAGCGGCTGGACCTCCAGCGGCTTTCGGATGAGCTCCGCGAGGAGCTGCTGTCGACCCGTTCGAAGCAGCGCCAGAAGGACATCATCAAGCGTCTGCGCACGGTCGAGATGCTGCGCGATTCGGGCAACAGCCCGGACTGGATGATCCTCGAGGTCATCCCGGTCATCCCGCCGGACCTGCGCCCGCTGGTCCTGCTCGACTCGGGCAACTTCGCGACGTCGGACCTGAACGACCTGTACCGGCGCCTGATCAACCGGAACAACCGCCTGAAGAAGCTGCTCGACCTCAACGCCCCCTAGGTCATCATCCGCAACGAGAAGCGGATGCTGCAGCAGTCGGTCGACGCGCTGTTCGACAACGGCCGTTGCCGCCGCCCGGTGCTGGGGTCGTCGAACCGCCCGCTCAAGTCGCTGACCGACATGATCAAGGGCAAGCAGGGCCGCTTCCGCGAGAACCTGCTGGGCAAGCGCGTCGACTACTCCGCGCGCTCGGTCATCGTCGTCGGCCCCGAGCTGCGCCTGCACCAGTGCGGCCTGCCGAAGAAGATCGCGCTCGAGCTCTTCCAGCCGTTCATCATCCGTCGCCTCAAGGAGCTGCAGCTGGCCGACACGATCAAGTCGGCCAAGCGCATGCTCGAGCGCCGCGACGAAGAGGTCTGGGACATCCTCGACGAGGTGATCCGCGACCACCCGGTGATGCTGAACCGGGCGCCCACGCTGCACCGCATGGGCATCCAGGCCTTCGAGCCGACCCTGATCGAGGGCGACGCGATCCGCCTGCACCCGCTGGTCTGCGGCGGCTTCAACGCCGACTTCGACGGCGACCAGATGGCGGTGCACCTGCCGCTCAGCTATGAGGCGCAGATCGAAGCGTCGACGCTGATGCTGGCCTCGAACAACATCTTCTCGCCCGCGAACGGCCAGCCGATCATCACGCCGTCGCAGGACATGGTCCTCGGTCTCTACTACCTGACCAAGGACCACATGGGCACCTGGGACAGCGAGAAGCCCAAGCGCTTCGGCTCGCTGAACGAGCTCTATCTGGCCTATGGCCACGGCTTCACGCAGACCCACCGCCCGGTGGAGGTGCGGATGGAGCCCGGCCGGCTGGTCAAGCTCACCAGCAACGCCCCGCCGATCGAGGTCAACGACTCCGGCCGGATCGAGATCGGCGGCGAGAAGGTCTTCCTCTCGACGACGATCGGCCGCGCGATCTTCAACGACATCCTGCCTCCGGGGATGCCGTTCTATAACTACGAGCTGAGCAAGAAGGGCATCTCGGGGCTGATCAACGACTGCCACCGTCTGCTCGGCCGCGACGCGACCCTGCGGCTGCTCGACGACCTCAAGGATCTCGGCTTCAAAGCGGCGACGCGCGCGGCGCTGTCCTTCGCCAAGGACGACATGCGCATCCCCGAGTCGAAGCTGCGCATCCTCGCCGAGTCGCAGAAGAAGATCGACAAGATCGAGAAGGACTTCGCCAAGGGCGCGATCACCGAGGGCGAGCGCTACCTCAAGATCATCGACGTCTGGACCCACGCCCGCGAAGAGCTGGGCCAGGACCTGATGAAGGTCCTCAAAGAGGACGTCCGCGCCGGCGACCCGTACGTCAACCCGATCTACTGCATGGTGTCGTCGGGCGCGCGGGGCTCGCTGGACCAGATCCGGCAGCTCGCCGGCATGCGCGGCCTGATGGCCAAGCCGTCCGGCAAGATCATCGAGACGCCGATCAAGGCCAACTTCCGCGAAGGACTGCGGGTGCTCGAGTACTTCTCGTCCACCCACGGCGCGCGCAAGGGACTGGCCGATACCGCGCTCAAGACCGCCGACGCCGGCTACCTGACGCGCAAGCTCACCGACGTGGCGCAGAACGTCGTCATCACCGAGGACGACTGCGGCACGCCGAACGGCATCTTCAAGACCGCCGTCTACAAGGGCGAGAAGGTCGTCGTGACCCTGGCGACCGCCGCGCGCGGCCGCGTGGCCCGCGACACGATCATGGACGTCGTCTCCGACGAGATCATCGTTCGCGAGAACGAGGTGATCACCGAGGAAGCGGCCCAGCGCATCGAGGCCCTCGGCTACGAGAAGATCCGCCTGCGCAGCCCGCTGACCTGCGAAGCGGGGCTGGGCGTGTGCGCCAAGTGCTACGGCATGGACCTCTCGCGCGGCACGACCGCCGAGCGCGGCCTCGCGGTCGGCATCATCGGCGCGCAGTCGATCGGTGAGCCCGGCACCCAGCTGACGATGCGGACCTTCCACATCGGCGGCACGGCGAGCTTCTCGGTCGAGGAATCCGAAGTGCGCGCCAAGCGCGACGGCAAGGTGCGGTACACCAACATCCGCTCGGTCGTCGACCGCGAGAAGCGCGAGCTGGTGCTCAACCGGAACGCCGAGATCTGCCTCGTCGACGACCGCGGCCGCGAGCTCGACCGCTACGTCATCCCGATGGGCGCGCACCTGTTCGTGGAGGACGGGGCCGAGATCAAGGTGGGCAAGCCCCTGTGCCAGTGGGACCCGCACCACGTGCCGCTGCTGGCCGAGTTCTCGGGCAAGGTCCGCTTCGAGGAGCTGATCGAGGGCAAGACGCTTAAGACCGAGCGCGACAGCCGCCAGGGCGGCGTGCGCAAGCAGGTCATCGAGCACAAGGGCGACCTGCACCCGCAGATCATCCTCGAGGACTCCAAAGGCGAGGCCCTGGCGCTCTACCCGATCCCCGAGCGCGCCTACATCGAGGTCGAGGACGGCCAGAAGATCGAAGCCGGCGACCTGCTCGCGAAGAGCTCGCGCGAGGTCGGTGGTACCCAGGACATCACCGGTGGCCTGCCGCGCGTGACCGAGCTCTTCGAGGCGCGGCGCCCGAAGGACCCGTCCGTCATCTCCGAGATCGACGGTGTGGTGGAGCTCGGCGACAAGAAGCGCGGCAAGCGCACGATCATCGTGCGCGCGCTCGGCGAGAAGGGCGAAGTGATCGAGGAGATGGAGCACTCGGTGCCCCAGGGCAAGCACCTGCGCGTCCACAAGGGCGACGAGGTGCGCGCCGGCGATCCGCTGGTCGACGGCCCGCTCGTTCCGCACGACATCCTGCGGATCACGGGCGAGGAGAACGTGCAGGTGTACCTCCTACGCGAGATCCAGAACGTCTACCGCTCGCAGGGTGTGGCGATCGACGACAAGCACATCGAGATCATCCTGGCGCAGATGATGCGCAAGGTGCAGGTGGCTGACCCCGGCGACAGCGAGTTCCTGCCCGGCGCGGTCGTGGACAAGTTCCGCTTCCGCCGCGAGAACGAGCGCCTGCGCAAGGAGCGCAAGAAGCCGGCGACCGGCATGACGCTGCTGCTCGGCATCACCAAGGCCTCGCTGTCCTCCGAGTCGTTCATCTCGGCGGCGAGCTTCCAGGAGACCACCAAGGTGCTCACCGAGGCGGCGATCGCCGGCAAGCGGGACTACCTGGTCGGCCTCAAGGAGAACGTCATCCTCGGCCACATGGTCCCGACCGGCACCGGCTTCCGGGACCACTACCGCACGCGGGTGAAGAAGAACATCGACTTCGGCGAGATCGGCAAGAGCGCCGAGTTCACCCCGGTGGCGATGGATGCCGAGATGGAGGCGCTGATCTCCGGCGGCATGGACGCCCTGAAATCCGAGCCGGTGGCCGTGGCCGCCGGTGGGGGAGTTCCCGAGGCGAGCGCCGGCGATGGCGACGCCCCCAAGCCCCCCGCCCCTCCGGAAGTGCCCCCGGCCCCCGAGGCCGCCGCTCCCGCCCCGGAAGCCCCCGCCGAAGAGCCCGGGGACACGCCTCCGCCGGCCGACGCTTGACGCCCGCCGCAGGAACTCTAGAATCCTCGCCCCCAATGCCGACGATCAATCAACTGGTCCGCAAAGGACGCAAGAAGCCGAAGAACCGCTCCAAGTCGCCGGTCCTTGAGTCCTGCCCGCAGAAGCGCGGGGTGTGCCTCCAGGTCAAGACGCAGACGCCCAAGAAGCCGAACTCCGCGCTCCGCAAGGTCGCACGGGTCCGTCTGTCGAACGGCAAGGAGATCACCGCATACATCCCCGGCGAAGGCCACAACCTCCAGGAGCACTCGATCGTGCTCGTGCGGGGCGGCCGGGTCCGCGACCTGCCGGGTGTGCGTTACCACATCCTCCGCGGCAGCCTGGACGCCGCCGGAGTCGACGGCCGCCTTCAGGCCCGGTCGAAGTACGGCGCTAAGCGCCCGAAGAAATAGCCCTCCTTTAGAGCCCCGCGATGCCCCGTAACTTCAAGTCGACCGCACCGCTCGTCAAGCCGGACCCGAAGTTCGGCTCGATGCTGGCCTCGAAGATCATCAACCGTCTGATGCAGGACGGGAAGAAGACCTCGGCCCAGAACATCTTCTACGACGCCCTCGACATGGCGCAGAAGAAGCTGCCCGACGCCGAGGATCAGGTGGAGATCTTCACCAAGGCGATGGACAACATCCGCCCCTCCGTCGAGGTGCGCTCCAAGCGCGTCGGCGGCGCCAACTACCAGGTGCCGCGCGAGGTGAAGAAGAACCGCCAGCAGAGCCTCGGCATCCGCTGGCTGGTCGACAACGCGCGCAAGAAGAAGGGCAAGCCGATGGCCCTGCGGCTCTCCGAGGAGCTGGTCGACGCTTACAACGGCACCGGCGCGTCGGTGACCTGGAAAGAGAACGTGCACAAGATGGCCGAGGCCAACAAGGCCTACGCCCACTACGCGCGCTAGGCCCCACGGCCGCATCGAAGCCAAAGCGGGCGGGCTGCCGACGGGCGCCCGCCCGCTTCTTTTTCCGCCCAGCTCATGGACGTCCTCATCCTGCGCGACCCGCGCGAGTCGGTGAAGAAGTGCTCGCTGACGCCGCTGCGCGGCTCCGACGGCGTGCGCTTCGTCGAGTACCGCCGCGAGCGGCGTCTCGACGCGGGCGAGCGCGTGCTGCTGCACCCCGAAGGCGAGCTGCTTGGGCCGTCGGACCGCGGGCGCGACCTCCTGCTGATCGACTGCGCGTGGCGCCGCGTGCCGCAGCTGTTGGGTACGGTCGACGGAACCCTACACCTACGGCGACTGCCCGAGCTCGTGACCGCGTATCCGCGCAAGAGCCGCATCTTCGAGGACCCCGACCAGGGGCTGGCGTCGGTCGAGGCGCTCTACGCTGCATCGGTGTTGCTCGGCGACCCGCATCCTGAGTGGCTCGCGGACTACCGCTGGCGCGAGTCCTTCCTCGAGCGGAATCCCGACCTCCGCTGACCGCTCCGGGCGGGGCGTGCTACGGTCCGAGCGGGCTCCGCACCGACTCGAGACCACAGCATGTTGACCCGCTTCGCGCTCCTCGCTTCCCTCCTTCTCCCGCTGCCCGTCGCGGCCCAGGCCGTTCACGTCGTCACCGGTAGCTCGGCCACCGGCTTCGCCGACATCCAGTCGGCCGTGGACCAGGCGGCGAACGGCGACGTCGTGCTCATCCGGCCCTCGGCGGTGCCGTACGACGGCTTCGTCGTGGACGGCAAGGGGCTGACCATCGCGGGCGAGCTTCCGCTCGTTCTGGTCCGCTCCGACGCGACGCCGCCGGCCGTGGTGCGCAACGTTCCCGCGGGCGCGACGGTGCACCTGATGAACCTCGAGCTACGCGGCAACACCGAGCCCGCGGCGTCCGCCGCGCTCGACGTCTGGGCGCTCGAGGCCGAGAACAACGCCGGCCTGCTCTGGGTCCAGACGTGCCGGCTCAACAGCTTCGCGGGCGGCCTGGAGGCGACCAGCTGCGCGGAAGTAGCGCTCTTCAACACCACGCTCGACGGCCAGGGCCTCTTCTGCGGCACCGTCCAGGGCCGCGACGGCGGCCCCGGGCTCGTGGGCACGGGCTCGGCCGTCGACGCCTTCGACTGCAGCTTCCTCGGCGGCTTCGGCTGCGCGAGCAGCTCGGGCAAGGCCGGCGACGGCGGCGACGGAGCGAGCGTGGTCGGCGGGCGCTTTTTCGCGTCGGGGTCGATCTTGACCGGCGGATTCGGCGGGTCGACCGGCTCGACGGTCGCGTCGAACGCCGGGGCGGGGGGCGACGGCCTCGAGCTCTCGGGGACGGCGCCCGACGGCTACACCGTGGGCTCGACGCTGCAGGGCGGCGCCGGCGGTTCGTTCTCGCCCTTCCTGCCCGGGCCGGCGGGGCTGGACCTGTCGGTCTTGAGCGGGACGTACACCGAGCTGCCGGGCGTTCCGCTCGGCCTGGCCGCGACCAACCCGGTGACCGAGGGCACGGCGCTCAACTTCCTGGCCTTCGGGCCGGCGGGCGAGCAGCTCTTCCTCGGCATCGCCGATTCACCGGCGGCGCTCTTCTTCGTTCCGTTGGGCGGGCCGCTCCTCTTGGGGCCCTCGTTCTCGGTGCTGCCGCTCGGGGCCCTCGACGCCTCGGGCCAGCTCGCGGTCTCGCTGCCGCTTCCGACCCTCCCGGCGGGAATGGAGGCGGGCCGCTTCTACGGTCAGCTCGCCACCGCCTCCGCCACCGGCGAGGTACGCGTGGGCTCGGCCGCGACGGTCGTGCTGCTCGACGACTCGTTCTGAGGGCTCCAGCGGCCCCCGGCGCCGTTGCTCCAGGAACCGGCGGTGCGCGTCGTGTAGGATCCAGCCCCCATGGGACTGGAGCGCCTGCGCAACATCGGCATCGTTGCCCACATCGACGCGGGCAAGACCACCGTCTCCGAGCGGATGCTCTTCTACTCCGGCGTCGAGCGCCGCATGGGCGAGGTCCACGAGGGCACCGCCGTCATGGACTGGATGGAGGAGGAGCGCAAGCGGGGGATCACGATCACCTCGGCCGCGACCAACCTCCCTTGGGGCGAGCACCGCATCCAGCTGATCGACACTCCGGGCCACGTGGACTTCACGGTCGAGGTCGAGCGCTGCATGCGCGTGCTGGACGGCGCGGTGCTGGTCGTGAACGGCGTCGCCGGCGTCCAGGCCCAGTCCGAGACCGTGTGGCGCCAGATGCGGCGCCACGAGGTGCCGTACGTCGCCTTCGTCAACCAGTGCGACCGCGCGGGGGCGGACTACTTCCGCTGCATCGAGGACCTGCGCGAGCGGCTCAGCGTGCCGGCGATCGCGCTGCAGTATCCGCTCGGCGCCGAGCGCGAGTTCCGCGGCGTCGTCGACGTGCTCTCCGGCGAGGCCTGGCACTTCGCCGTGGACGACCAGGGCCGCGAGCCGCGCGCGATCGACGTGCCGCCCGACGTCGTCGACGAGGTGGCGGTCCTACGGGCCGAGCTGGTCGAGGCCCTCGCCGAGGAGGACGAGGATCTCCTGACCTGCGTGGTCGAGGAGCGCGAGCCCGAGCTTGGCGACCTGCGCGCCGCCCTGCGCCGGCGCGTGCTGGACCACACCCTGGTCCCGGTCCTGTGCGGATCCGCGCTCCGCAACGTCGGCGTGCAGCCGCTGCTCGAGGCCGTGATCGAATACCTGCCTTCGCCGCTCGACGTGCCGCCGATCCGGGGCGAGCACCCCAAGACCGGCGAGCCCGAGGAGCGCCCCGCCGACCGCGACGCTCCGCTGTGCGCCCTGGCCTTCAAGCTCGCGGCCGACGTCCACGAGGACCTGACCTTCGCCCGGGTCTACTCCGGCGTGCTGCAGCCGGGGAAGAAGATCTGGAACCCGCGCGTCCGCCGCATGGAGCGCGTCTCGCGCGTGCTCCGCATGCACGCGGACAGCAAGGAGGCCCTCGAACAGGCCGAGCCCGGCGACATCGTCGCGCTGACCGGTTGCAAGTTCACCGGCACCGGCGACACGCTGTGCGCGCGCGAGGGCGAGCTCGTGCTGGAATCCCTGGAGTTCCCCGAGCCGGTGATCACCAAGGTCGTCGAGCCCGCCAGCGCCGCCGACCGCGACAAGCTGCGGGCGGCCCTGGACCGGCTCGGCTTCGAGGACCCGAGCTTCCGCGTTCGCGAGGACGAGGAGACCGGCCAGTGGCTGATCGCCGGGATGGGGGAGCTGCACCTGGAGATCAAGCAGCACCGCCTGGAGCAGGACTTCCGCCTGGAGGTCCAGGTCGGCAAGCCGCGTGTCGCCTACCGCGAGGCGGCGCTCACCCGCGGCGAGGGCGCCGGGCGGGTCGAGCGCGTGATCGGCGGCAAAACCGTCTTCGGGGCGGTCGACGTGGTGCTCGAGGCCGAGGCGGCCGGCGGCGTGCTGGGCGAGGAGGCGTCGGCGGCGCCGCCGCGGCTCGAATGGGACGACGGCTGCGACGTGCCCGAGGCCTTCCGCGAGATCGTGGAGCAGACCCTCCTGGAGAGCGCGCAGAACGGCCCGCGCTTCGGCTTCCCCCTCGTCGGGGCCCGGCTGGTCGTGCGGGGCGGGGAGAGCCGTCCGGACACCGATTCCGAGGTCGGCTTCACGCTGGCGGCCGCCCAGGCCCTGCGCGAGGCCATGGGGGCGGCCGAGATCGCGCTCCTGGAGCCGATGATGGCCTTCGAGATCGAGGCCCCGGACGAGTTCATGAGCGGGATCATCGCCGACCTGAACGCCAACAAGGCCGACATCACGGACGTGAGCCAGGACGGGGCTAGCCGCTCGGTCTTCGGGCGGGTGCCGCTGGTCCAGATGTTCGGGTACTCGACCACCCTGCGCTCCCTCTCGCAGGGCCGGGCGAGCTTCTCGCTGCAGCCGGCGGGGTTCCGTCCGGTGCCCGAGGAAGAGCTCGTCGCCCGCGGCCTGGTCTGGACCTAGCCGGGCAGCGCGGGGCGCCTTGGCGGGCTGCCGGGGTCGGTAAAAAAAACCTTGGGAGAGCCCCTTGCGTGCGTTGACCGCCCCTGGGGGAACACGTATGCTCTTCGCCCCTTTCCGCCAGAGCGCCTGCAGCGGATTCGGCCCGGTCATCGGATCCGGACCGTCCGCAAAAGGCGTGTTCGCGCGGCAGGGGCGGACTACCCCAATCCACGACAGGGTCCGAAACCCACGGGAACAGCAGGACACAAGGTGAGCGACAAGATCCAAATCCGGATGGAGGCCTACGACCACGAGGCCCTGGACCAATCGGCCGTCGACATCGTCGAAACGGCCAAGCGGACCGGCGCGCGCGTGGCGGGTCCCATCCCGCTGCCGACGCGGATCGAGCGGTACACCGTTCTGCGCTCGCCTTTCAAAGACAAGAAGTCGCGTGAGCAGTTCGAAATCCGGACGCACAAGCGACTGATCTACATCTCCGAGCCCACCAGTCAGACGGTGGACGCTCTGAGTAGCCTCAACATGCCTGCGGGCGTCGACATCCGGATCAAGGCCTAGCCTCGAGCGCGCCGCTGGCGCGTGGGATGGTCCGGGGCGAGCGCTCCGGAGACACCGCAGGAAACCGCTGGGAGCCAAGTCGGAGGAGATGCTCCTCCTGTGCGGCTCCCCTCACAACTTCGATTCGTATGCCGCGTGGCCAGGCGTCGGCCGCACTCGCCGGGGGAGACCCTGCACGAGGGCGGTTCTGGTCGAACCGGCACCTTTTTGTTCGCAGGGAATCATGACGCTGATCCTAGGACGCAAGCAGGGGATGACCCAGATCTTCGACGATGACGGCACGCAGCTTGGCGTGACCGTGGTCGCCGCCGGTCCGTGCGTTGTCACCCAGGTGCGCACCCAAGACCGAGACGGCTACGACGCCGTCCAGCTCGGCTACGAGGACGTGGCCGACAAGCGCGTGCCCAAGCCCCAACGCGGCGCCTTCACGAAGGCCGACATCACGCCCAAGCGCTTCCTCCGCGAAGAGCGGCTGAAGAGCCCCGCCGAGCGCGCGGTGGGCGACACCGTCACCGTCTCGGAGTTCTCCGAGGGCGACGTGGTCGACGTGATCGGGACCACCAAGGGCCGTGGCTTTGCCGGCACGATCAAGCGCCACGGCTTCTCGCGCGGCCTGAAGACCCACGGCTGCATGAACTACCGTGCGCCCGGCTCGATCGGCGCGTCCGCCTACCCGGCGCGCGTCTTCAAGGGCAAGCGCATGGCCGGCCACTACGGCAACAAGCGCCACACGACCAAGAACCTCCGGGTCGTCCGCATCGACACCGAGCGGAACCTGCTCTTCATCAAGGGCGCGGTGCCCGGCCCGAGCGGCGGCTTCGTCCAGATCCAGTCGGCGAAGACCGGAGGCAAGAAGTCATGAAGGTCCAGAGCTACAAGTCCGGCAGCGTCGGCGAAGTGGAGTTCGACGAGGCTCCGTTCGGAGCCAAGGTGCTCTACCGCACGCTGAAGGACGCGGTCGTCATGCACCAGGCGAACCAGCGCCAGGGCACGGCGAAGGTGAAGAACCGCTCCGAGGTGAAGGGCACCAACAAGAAGCCCTATCGCCAGAAGGGCACCGGCCGCGCGCGCGCCGGCGACCGCAAGTCGCCCATCTGGCGCGGCGGCGGCACGGTCTTCGGGCCGCACCCGCGCGACTTCAGCTACCACATGCCGGCCAAGGCCCGGCGCGTGGCGCTGCGCACGGCGCTCGCGGGCAAGCTGAAGGACGGCGAGGTGGTCATCGCAGACCTCGGCGAGTTCTCGGCGCCCTCGGCGCGCTCGGCCCGCAAGATCCTGGTCGACCTCGGCCAGCCGCGGCGCGCGCTCGTGGTGCTCGCCGAGCACAACGAGAACGTGTGGAAGTCGTTCCGCAACTTCCCGGGTGTCGAGGTCCGCAAGGCCTTGGACCTCTGCGCCCACGACGTGGTCGCCGGCGGGCTCATCCTGGCCGAGAGCGGCGCGATGGACGCGCTCGTGGCCCGTGTCGGCCTGCAAACCGGAGGTGCCCAGTGACCTCGCTTGATCGCTGTTACCAGCTCATCCAGAAGCCGGTCATCACGGAGAAGGCCACGGGCGACACGGCCGTGCGCAACGCGTACCACTTCCGCGTTCCGATGGACGCCAACAAGGTCGAGATCCGCCAGGCCGTCGAGCGCCTGTTCGAGGTCCGGGTGCGCAGCGTGAACACGCTGCGCGTGCGCGGCAAGGCCCGCCGCCGGGGCTACTCGATCGGCCGCACGCAGTCGTGGAAGAAGGCCATGGTCACCCTCGCTGAGGGCCAGACGATCGACATCCTCTAGGAGGCTCCGAGACATGGGGATCAAGACCTACAAGCCGACTTCGCCCGGACGCCGCCACGGCAGCGTTCTGGACTTCTCGGAGCTGACCAAGACCAAGCCCGAGAAGAGCCTGCTGCGCCCGCTGAAGAAGACCGGCGGACGCAACAACTTGGGCCGCATCACGGTTCGTCACCGCGGGGGCGGGCACAAGCGCCGCTATCGCGTGATCGACTTCAAGCGCAACAAGGACGGCGTTCCGGCGCGCGTCAAGACGCTCGAGTACGATCCGAACCGCTCGGCCAACATCGCCCTGCTCTGGTATGCCGACGGCGAGAAGCGCTACATCCTCGCGCCTCTCGGCCTGAAGGTGGGGGACACGCTGCAGTCGGGCCAGGGCGCGGATCCGCTCCCGGGCAACTCGATGAAGCTGTCCGACATCCCGGTCGGGCTGATGATTCACAACATCGAGCTGCACCCCGGCAAGGGTGGGCAGCTCTGCCGCTCCGCCGGGTCCTACGCCCAGCTCACCAACCGCGAGGGCTCGCACGCGATCGTGCAGCTGCCCTCGGGCGAGCTCCGGAAGATCCACGTGAGCTGCCGCGCGACGATCGGGCGGGTCGGCAACACCGACCACCAGAACGTCAAGCTCGGCAAGGCTGGCCGCAAGCGCCACATGGGCCGTCGCCCGCACGTCCGCGGCACGGCGATGAACCCCATCGACCACCCGCTCGGTGGCGGTGAGGGGCGGACCAAGGGTGGACGTCACCCCTGCTCGCCGACGGCCGTGCTCGCGAAGGGCGGCCGCACGCGGGCTCCGAAGCACCGCTCCGACAAGTTCATTCTTCGCCGTCGGAAGAGCAGGAAGGGTTAGGCAGCGCCATGGGTAGAAGCATCAAGAAGGGGCCGTACATCGAGCCCAGCCTGATGAAGAAGGTCGAGAAGATGGGCGAGCGCCGCGACCCGATCAAAACCTGGTCGCGTCGGTCGACGATCCCGCCGGACTTCATCGGGCACACGTTCATGGTCCACAACGGGCGGCACCACCTGAAGGTGTTCGTGACCGAGGACATGGTCGGGCACAAGCTCGGCGAGTTCTCGGCGACGCGCACCTTCCGTGGCCACACGAACAAGAAGGAAGGCCAGAAGGCCGGGCGCTAAATGGCTACCGCAACCAGCTTCATGGCCAAGCACCGCTACGCGCGCATCACCGCGCGCAAGGCGCGCCTTGTGGCCGACATGATCCGGGGCCTTCCCGTGAACCAGGCGCTCGAGCTGCTCGAGTTCGCGCCGCAGCGCGCGGCGGCCTTCTATCTGAAGGTCCTGCGCTCGGCGACCGCGAACGCCTCGCAGGACGAGAACGTGAACGTCAACCGTCTGGTGGTTGCCGAGTGCTTCGCCGACGACGGCCCGCTCCTCAACAACCGCATGCGCTGGCGTCCCGGTCCGCAGGGCCGCGCGATGCCCTACCGCAAGCGCACGAGTCACCTCACCGTCGTCGTGCAGGAACAGGAAGGCTGATCTCCGTGGGACAAAAGGTACACCCCATCGGCTACCGCGTGGCCGTGATCGAGCCCTGGCGCTCGCGCTGGTACGCGAACAAGAAGAACTTCGCCCGGCTGCTGCTGCAGGACAACCAGATCCGCTCCCACATCCAGAAGGAGTACCGCGGCGCGGGCATCCCGAGGATTGAGATCGAGCGCACCGGCGAGGCGGTCAACGTCATCATCCACACCGCGCGGCCCGGCGTTCTGGTCGGCCGCAAGGGCGTGCGCGTTGACCAGCTGAAGAAGTCGCTGCAGGAGATCTCGGGCATGACCTGCCACCTGACGGTGCGCGAGATCAAGCGACCCGAGCTCGAGTCGGCGCTGGTCGCCGAGGTCGTCGCCGAGGCCCTCGAGAAGCGCATGGCCTTCCGCCGGGCGATCAAGAAGGCCATCCAGACGACGATGCAGGCGGGCGCCCTCGGCGTGAAGATCGAGGTCGGCGGCCGCCTGGGCGGCGCCGAGATGGCCCGCGTCGCCAAGGAGCGCGACGGCCGGGTGCCGCTCTCGACGCTGCGCGCGCACGTCGACTACGGGACCGCCAAGGCCCGTACGACCTACGGGATCATCGGGGTGAAGGTGTGGATCTATAAGGGCGACCTCGAGCCCGGCCAGAAGATCGACTACCGCCAGGCGCCCGCCGGTCTCGCCGGCCGTGGCGGCGGCGGAGGCGGTGAGCGCGGCCGAGGGCGGCGTGGACCTCGTTCGGAGCGCAGGGGCTAGCCCCAAGGAGTTCATGCCATGGCGTTGATGCCCAAGAGGACCAAGTACCGCAAGCAGCAGCGCGGCCGTCTGCGCGGCAAAGCGACGCGCGGGAACAAGGTCTCGTTCGGCGAGTACGGCCTGCAGGCCCTGGACTACGGCTGGATCTCCGGCCGGCAGATCGAGGCCGGCCGCGTGGCCGCCAACCGTGCCACCGGCGGCACGGCGAAGATCTGGATTCGCATCTTTCCGCACAAACCCGTCTCCGCCAAGCCGGCCGAGACTCGTATGGGTAAGGGCAAGGGCGACATCGACCGCTGGGTCGCTGCCGTCAAGCCCGGCAGCGTGCTGTTCGAGCTCGGCGGCGTCTCTGAGGAGAAGGCCAAGCTCGCGTTCAAGCGCGTGGCTCACAAGATGCCCATCAAGGTGAAGCTGGTCCGCCGTCTTCCCACGACCTAGGTGCCGCGATGAAGACCGAAGAAATGCGAGGCAAGATGGACTCCGAGCTCGATTTCGAGCTGGAGAACCGGAAGAAGGAGCTCTTCGATCTCCGCTTCCGGTCGGCCACCGAAGCGACCAACAACCCCGCCCGGGTCGGAACGCTCCGCCGGGAGATCGCGAAGCTCGTGACCATCCTTCACGAGCGTCGCAAAGGCATCCGAGGACAGGAGCCCAAGGTATGAGCGAGACCCGCAACGCCCGGCGGATCCTCGTCGGCACCGTGGTCAGCGCCAAGTGCGCCAAGACCATCACGGTGTCGGTCGAGAGGACGTACAAGCACCCGAAGTACGGCAAGTATGTCCGCAAGCGGACTAAGTACACCGCCCACGACGAGAAGGACGAGGCCGCCGCGGGCGACACCGTCGAGATCGTCTCGACCCGGCCGCTCAGCAAGCTGAAGCGCTGGCGCCTCAGTCGGATCCTTCAGAAGTCCGTGCTGCAGTAGGGGAGTGATCCGATGATCCAGATGCAAACGATGCTCGACGTCGCGGACAACACGGGGGCCAAGCGCGCCCAGTGCATCAAGGTCCTCGGCGGTACGCACCGGCGCTACGCGGGGCTCGGCGATGTGATCGTCGCCTCCGTGAAGAAGTCGATGCCCGGGTCGGACGTGAAGCCCGGCACGATCGTCCGGGGCGTGATCGTCCGGACGAGCAAGAACGTGCGCCGCAAGGACGGCAGCTACATCCGCTTCGACAAGAACGCGATGGTCATCGTCGACGAGGCCGGCAGCCCGAAGGGCACCCGCATCTTCGGCGCCGTGGCCCGCGAGCTGCGCGAGCGGAACTTCATGAAGATCATCTCGCTCGCGCAGGAGGTCGTGTGATGCCCGTCCGCAACATCCACCACGTGCGCCGCGGCGACATGGTCATCGTGATCGCCGGCAACGACAAGGGCCGCACCGGCGAGGTCAAGCAGGTCGACCAGAAGGCCGGCCGCGTCCTCGTCGACGGCGTGAACATGCGCTGGTGCACCCGCAAGCCGACGCAGCAGAACCCCAAGGGCGAGCGCATCCAAGAGGAGCGCCCGATCCACGCGAGCAACGTGATGCTGCTCGACCCGGAGACGGGCAAGGGCACGCGCAAGCGCAGAAAGCAGGAGTCCTAGGCGATGTCCCCGCGCCTCCAAGAGAAGTACAACCAAGAGATCCAGAGCAAGCTCATGGAGCGGTTCGGGATCAAGAACATCATGGCCGCGCCAAAGCTGACGCGGATCGTGGTGAACATGGGCTGCAAGGGTGCGGTCGAGAACAAGTCGCGCGTCGATGCCGCGCTGCGCGACATGTCGACCATCACCGGGCAGCGCCCGACGGTCCGCAAGGCGCGCAAGTCGATCGCCGGCTTCAAGCTGCGCGAGGGCATGCCGATCGGCTGCGCGGTCACGCTGCGCCGGGATCGGATGTGGGAGTTCACCGACCGCCTCATCAGCGTCGTCCTCCCCCGTATCCGCGACTTCCGCGGCGTCAAGAGCAAGCTCGACGGCCGCGGCAACTACACCATGGGCCTGGCCGAGCAGACGGTCTTCCCCGAGATCGACTTCGACAAGGTGGAGTTCACCCAGGGCATGGACATCACGTTCGTGACGACCGCCAACACCGACGAAGAGGGCTACCAGCTGCTGAAAGAGCTCGGCATGCCCTTCCGCGAAGCGGGGCAGGAGTAACCGATGGCCAAGACGTCGCTGATCAATAAGGCCAACCAGAAGCCTAAGTTCTCGTCCCGCCGTGTCCGTCGCTGCGGCCTTTGCGGCCGCCCGCGGGCGGTCTACCGCAAGTTCGGCATCTGCCGCATCTGCCTGCGGGAGCGCGCGCTCCTCGGGGAGATCCCCGGCATGCGTAAGTCGTCCTGGTAGCGCCGAGGAGCCAAGGAGCAAACCAGCCATGATGACCGACCCGATCGCCGACATGCTGACCCGGATCCGCAACGCGAACGTGATCCGACGCAAGGTCGTGAAGATGCCCGCCTCGCGCGTCAAGGTGGGGATCGCCAACGTTCTCAAGGAGGAGGGCTTCCTCGACGACTTCGAAGTCGAAGAAGGCAAGCCCTCGTCCACGCTGTCCGTCACCCTGCGCTACGGCCAGGACGGCGAGCGCGTGATCCGCGACATCGAGCGCGTCTCGAAGCCCGGACGCCGCATCTACATGGGCTCGAAGGAGATCCCGAGCGTCCTGCGCGGCCTCGGCATCTATGTGCTTTCGACCCCCCAGGGCGTCGTCTCGGACCGCACGGCCCGCGCCGACAACGTCGGCGGCGAGATCCTCTGCAAGGTGTTCTGAGCCATGTCTCGCATCGGTAGCAACCCCATCACCCTGCCCTCGGGCGTCACGGTCGACGCCAAGGAACGGAACGTGACCGTCAAGGGCCCGAAGGGCTCCCTGCAGGTCGACATCCGGCCCGAGATCGACGTCAAGATCGAGGACGGCTCCGTGCACTTCGAGCCCAACGGCTCGGGCAGCGCCCGCCAGGCGCGCGCCTTCCACGGCCTGACCCGTGCGCTGGTCAACAACATGGTCGTGGGCGTGAGCAAGGGCTACGAGCGCACGCTCGAGATCATCGGCGTCGGCTGGAACGCGCAGTCTCAGCCGAAGAAGCTCACGCTCAACATCGGCTTCTGCCACCCGGTCGAGTTCGACCTGCCGCAGGGCATCGAGTGCGAGTCGCCGAATCCGACCACGATCATCGTGCGCGGGATCGACAAGCAGGCGGTCGGCCACTTCGCCGCCGTCGTCCGCAAGGTGCGCCCGCCGGAGCCCTACAAGGGCAAGGGCATCCGCTATAAGGGCGAGCACGTGCGCCGCAAGGCCGGCAAGACCTTCGGTAGCTAGAGAGGACCACGAAGACCATGAAAGCTTCCGAGATCAAGAAGACCCGGCGGGTGCGCCGCAAGAACTCCGTGCGTCGGCGCATCGCGCAGACCGGCTGCGGCGTGCGACTCTCGGTTCACCGCAGCCTGAAGCACATCTACGCCCAGGTCATCGACGACCATCAGGGCGTCACGCTGTGCGCCGTGGGCACCGCGGCGAAGGCGCTCGCGGGCGAGCTCGAGGGCAAGAACAAGTCCGAGCGCGCGGCGGCCGTCGGCCGCGAGATCGCGCGCCGGGCCAAGGAGAAGGGCGTCGAGCAGGTCGTGTTCGACCGCGGCTATAGCAAGTTCCACGGACGCGTGAAGGCGCTTGCCGATGCCGCGCGGGAAGAAGGGCTGAAGTTCTAGATGAAGATCAAGCTCACCTACCTCGACACCGCGGAGTCCGCGGAGCTCGAGAACATCACCGAGATCCTGATCAAGATCAACCGCTCCGCCGCGGTCGTGAAGGGCGGTCGTCGCTTCTCGTTCTCGGCGCTGACCGTCGCGGGCGACCGCGAAGGCGTTGTCGGGCACGGCTTCGGCAAGGCCCGCCAGGTCCCGGCGGCGATCGAGAAAGCGGCCAAGGACGCGCGCAAGCACATGATGCGCGTGCACCTGACGCCCGAAGGCACGATCCCGCACGAGGTGACCGGCGTCTTCTGCGGCTCGCGGCTGCGCCTGATCCCGGCGTCGCCCGGCACCGGCATCATCGCCGGCCAGTCGGTGCGCGCGGTGTGCGAGATGGCGGGGATCAAGGACATCCTCACCAAGGCCTACGGTTCGACCAACCCGATCAACCTCGTCAAGGCGACCTTCGACGCCCTCGCCCGTCTGCGCACGCGCGAGACCGTCGAGACGCTGCGCGGAGTGAAGCTGTCATGAACCTGAAGACGGTTTGCCAGAAGGGCACCAAGTACAAGAAGGCGCGCCGGGTCGGCCGCGGCATCGGCGCGGGCTCCGGCAAGACGTCGGGTCGTGGTCACAAGGGCTGGGGCGCGCGCTCGGGCTCCTCGCGCCGGCCGGGCTACGAGGGCGGCCAGATGCCTCTGTACCGCCGGGTCCCGAAGCGTGGCTTCACCAACGCGCGCTTCCGCACCGACTACACCGTGGTCAACGTCGAGACCCTGGCGGCCTTTGAAGACGGCGCCGAGGTCACGCTGGAGGCGGTGCTCGACAAGGGCCTCGCCAGCATGAAGACGCCGCTGCTCAAGATCCTGGGCAACGGGGACCTCAGCGTGCGCCTGACCGTGAAGGCGCAGAAGTTCTCCAAGAGCGCACAGCAGAAGATCGAGGCCGCCGGCGGATCCGTCGTGGTCCTCGACGCGCGCGGCCGCGAAGCACAGGCGGAGGCCTAGGTCCGGTGAACTTCGTCGCGTTCCAGCTCTTCCGGATCCCGGAGACCCGGCGTCGCATCCTGACGACGCTCGGACTGCTGCTGGCGTACCGGGTCGGGTTCCAGATCCCGATCCCCGGGATGAGCCCGCGCTTCGTCCGCGAGATGGGGGAGACGGCGGGTAGCACGGCCTTCGGTCTGCTGTCGGCTTTCTCGGGCGCGATGCTCGGCCAGACCGTGATCTTCGCGCTCGGGATCATGCCCTACATCTCGGCCTCGATCATCTTCTCGATCCTGGCCAAGGTCTCGCCGCGCATCGAGGCACTGCAGAAGGAAGGCGCGACCGGGCAGAAGAAGATCAACCAGTACACGCGGCTCGCGGTCGTCCCGATCTCGTTCCTGCAGGCGCTGTTCATCTGGTTCGGCGTCTTCACCCAGGACGAGCAGATGATCGTGGGGTCGCCGTCGTTTGGCCTCATGGTGACCGTCGTGCTGGCGCTGATGGCCGGCGCGGTCTTCGTCATGTGGATCGGTGAGCTGATCACCGAGTACGGCGTGGGCAACGGTGCGTCTCTGATCATCATGGCCGGCATCATCGCGACGATGCCGAGCAGCCTGATGCAGATGTACAAGCAGCAGCCCGACAACGCGTACAACACGATGATGACGCTGATCGGGATCTGGATCGCGATCGTCCTGGTCATCGTGTTCATCCAGAAGGGCGAGCGCCGGGTGCCGATCCAGTACGCGCGCCTCACGCGCGGCCGGCGGGTGTACGGCGGGCAGCGGCACTACCTGCCGCTCAAGGTCAACATGGCCGGCGTCATGCCGATCATCTTCGCGTCGGCGCTGTTCATCATCCCGTCGCTGGCCTTCGGCGCTCTGGGGCTCGACACGCTGACCTCGATCTTCAGCGACACCGACGGCTTCGTGTACATCACGCTGTCGATGGCGCTGGTCTTCGCCTTCTGCTTCTTCTGGAACAACCTGATGTTCCGGCCGGAGGAAATCGCCGACAACCTGCGCGAGCACGGCTCGTTCATCCCCGGCATCCGTCCGGGCGCGAAGACCTCCGAGTACCTGAAGACGATCCTGACGCGCATCACCCTGGCCGGTGCCTCGTTCCTGGCGCTGATCGCGGTGTTGCCGAACTTCATCACCGGCGGCATCCCGGGGCTGCAGGGCAACCTGGCCTACTTCCTCGGCGGCACCTCGGTGCTGATCGTCGTGGGCGTGGCGCTCGACCTGGTCGATCGCCTGAACGCCCAGCTCGTGATGCGGAACTACGAGGGCTTCATGAAGAAGAGCTCGTCCACGTCCGGCACCTGGGCCCGGAGGTCCGAGGGTTGAAATCGGTCCTGATCCTCCTGGGGGCTCCCGGCTCCGGCAAGGGCACGCAGGCCAAGCGGCTTGCGGCGTCCGCGTCGTTGCCGCACGTCTCCACCGGGGATCTGTTCCGCGAGAACATCGCGGACGAGACCGAGCTCGGGCGGAAGGCCAAGGACTTCATGAACCGCGGTGAGCTCGTCCCCGACGGGCTCGTACTAGACATGCTGTTCGACCGCGTCGCGCGGGCGGACTGCGAGAAGGGCTACATCCTGGACGGCTTCCCGCGCACCTTGCCGCAGGCCGAGGCGCTGCAGTCCAAGCTGGGACCCGGCGTAGAGCCCAGGGCACTCCAGCTCCTGGTGCCCGATGATGTGATCGTCGAGCGCGCGTCGGGCCGGCTGCTCTGCAAGAACTGCGGCAACATTCACCACAAGAGCTTCAAGCCGCCGAAGACCGAGGGCGTCTGCGACGCCTGCGGCGAGGCCGCGCTGTACCAGCGCGAAGACGACGCTCCCGACGTCGTCCGCGAGCGCCTGAAGGTCTACGTCAAGCAGACTGCGCCGCTGGCGCGGTTCTACGAGGAGCTTGGGCTCCTCGTGAACGTCAACGGAGATCGGACTCCGGACGAGGTCTATCGCGAGCTCGAGAGCGTCGTCCTCAACGGCGCAAACGGAGGAGGTCGCTAGGCGATGCCCAAAGAAGAGCCCATCGTCGTCGAGGCCATCGTTACGGAGGCCCTCCCGAACGCGCGCTTCCGCGCCAAGCTGGACAACGGCCACCAGATCTTGGCCCACGTCAGCGGGAAGATGCGCATGCACTACATCCGGATCCTGCCCGGGGACAAGATCACCGTCGAGATGTCCCCGTACGACCTGACCAAGGGCCGGATCGTTTACCGCGGTGACCGTAGAAGAAGAGACCACCGATGAAGGTGAGAAGCAGCGTTCGACGCATCTGCATGCACTGCAAGATCGTGAAGCGTAGGGGCGTGATCCGCGTCATCTGCAAGGCCGATCCGACCCACAAGCAACGTCAGGGCAAGTAGCCCGACCACGGAGCCAAGAACCATGCCGCGTCTTATCGGAGTCGAGATTCCCGACAACAAGCGTCTGGAGGTCTCGCTCACCTACATCTTCGGGATCGGGCGGTCCACGGCGCAGAGGGTCTGCGCGGAGCTGAACCTCGATCCGGCCATGAAGGCCCGCGAGCTCAGCGAGGAGCAGCTCACCGGTCTCGCGTCGCACATTCAGAAGACCCAGTCGGTCGAAGGTCAGCTGCGCCGCGAGACGGCGGGCAACATCTCGCGCCTGCGCGACATCGCCTGCTACCGCGGGATGCGGCATCGCCGCGGCCTGCCGGTGCGGGGTCAGCGCACGCGGACGAATGCCCGCTCGCGCAAGGGACCTAAGAAGACCGTCGCGGGCAAGAAGTCCGTCAAGGGGATGAAGTAACCGAGAGCTGTTCGGATGGCCAAATCAAGCAAGCGCACCGTCAAGAAGAACGTCGCCAAGGGAATCGCCTACGTGAAGGCGTCCTTCAACAACACCCACGTGACGATCGCGAGCCCTACGGGCGACGTGGTCTCCTGGGGCTCCGCCGGGACCGTCGGCTTCAAGGGCACGCGCAAGAGCACGCCCTACGCGGCCCAGCGCGCGGCCGACCGCGCGGCCACGGCGGCCATCCGCCACGGCATGAAGGAGATCATCGTCCGCGTCAAGGGCGTCGGCTCGGGCCGCGAGTCCGCGGTCCGCGCGCTGGCGCAGGCCGGGCTCAAGGTGCTCTCCATCCAGGACACGACTCCGCTTCCGCACAACGGTTGCCGGGCCCGCAAGCGCCGGCGCGTCTGAGGTAGGACGAATATGGCTCGATACATCGGCAACAAGTGCAAGCTCTGCAGGCGTGAGGGCATGAAGCTCTTCCTGAAGGGCCAGCGGTGCTTCACCGACAAGTGCGCTCTCTCCCGCCGCGACTATCCGCCGGGCGTGCACGCCCAGCGGCGCAGCAAGGTGACGGACTACGGTCTGCACCTGCGTGAGAAGCAGAAGCTCAAGCGGATCTACGGCGTGCTCGAGCGCCAGTTCCGGCTGTACTTCAAGGAGGCCGAGCGCAAGAAAGGCAACACGGGCGAGAACCTGCTGTCGCTGCTCGAGCGTCGCCTCGACAACGTGGTGCTGGCGAGCGGCTTCTCGCTCTCGCGCAACCACGCCCGGCAGATGATCCTACACGGCCACTTCGAGGTGAATGGCCGCCGGGTCGACATCCCGTCGTACCGGGTCCGCCCGGGCGACAAGGTCACGGTCAAGATGGCCGAGAAGACCCAGAAGATGGTCTCTGAGGCCATCGAGGTGAACAAGTCTCAGTCGGTGCCGGACTGGCTCTCGGTCACCGGTGAGGCGAAGACTTCCGAGGTCGTTGGCGTACCGCGCCGCGATCACGTGCCGCACCCGATCCAAGAGCAGCTCGTGGTCGAGCTCTGCTCCAAGTAAGCACGCAGGAGACCCCATCCCGCTATGAGAATCCGCTGGCGCAATTTCGAGCTGCCGAGCAAGGTCCAACCCGACGGCGACACGCTGACGTCGGAGTACGGCCGCTTCTTCGTGGAGCCCTTCCAGCGCGGTTTCGGGCACACGATTGGAAACGGCCTGCGGCGCGTCCTCTTGTCCTCGATCGAGGGAACGGCCGTCACCGCGGTCAAGATCGAGGGCGCTGAACATGAGTTCGCGTCCCTGGAAGGGGTGTACGAGGACGTCACCGACATCATCCTCAACCTCAAGAAGCTGCGCGTCCGCTACACGGGTCGCGACAAGATCCGCTGCAGCATTCGCAAGAGCGGCAAGGGCGACGTGACCGGCGCCGACGTCGAGACCCAGGGCGACGCCGAGGTCGTCAACCCCGGGCTGCACATCGCCAACCTGACGCTCGATCGCGAGCTCAACATCGAGATGGAGATCTCCAAGGGGCGCGGCTACGTGCCCGCCGAGGAGAACCGCTCCGACGATGCCGAGCTCGGCATGATCCCGATCGACTCGATCTACTCGCCCGTGCACCGCGTGCGCTACGCGATCGAGGCGACCCGGGTCGGCAAGTTCACGAACTTCGACCGGCTCGTTCTGGAGGTCTGGACCGACGGCACGATCACGCCCGACATGGCGCTGGTCGAGGCCGCGAAGATCTACCGCAAGCACCTGAACCCGTTCGTGCTGTACGGCACCGATGAGCCCGGCGCGCCCATGGCGGGCGACCCGAGCCAGTCGGAGTTCAACCAGCAGAACCGCGAGGACGACGAGCTGCGCAAGATGCTCGACCGGCCGCTGAGCGATTTAGAGCTCAGCGTGCGGGCGCGCAATTGCCTGGACTCGGCCAACCTTCAGTCGCTCCGCGATCTCGTGACGATGTCCGAGAGCGAGGTGATGAAGCTCAAGAACCTCGGCAAGACCAGTCTCACGGAGATCAAGACCCGCCTGGCCGAGAAGGGTCTCAGCCTCGGCATGAGCGTCGCTGTCTAGCGCCTCCGACCGCCGAAAGCCCCCCAACCCTCCAGTACGATGCGACACAAGGTAGCCGGAAAGAAGCTCGGACGGACGACCAGCCACCGCACCGCGATGCTGCGGAACATGGCGGCCTCGCTGATCGAGCACGAACGGATCATCACCACGATCCAGAAGGCCAAGACCCTCAAGCCGATGGTCGAGAAGCTCGTGACCCTCTCGAAGGAGCCGACGCTTCACCACCGCCGTCTGGCCTTCGCGCGCCTGCGCAACAAGGAAGCGGTCGAGAAGCTCTTCTCGGTCCTCGGGCCGCGCTTCCAGGAACGCCCGGGCGGCTACTGCCGGATCCTGCGTCTCAACAAGCCGCGCCTCGGCGACAACGGCCAGCGGGCCGTCATCGAGTTCGTCGAGCGCACGGTCGTCGAGGAGGAGGCCGGCGCGGAGGCTGCCGCCGAGTAGCGGGCAACGCGCCTAACGAAAAAGGGGCGGGCGGCCGAGAGGCCGCCCGCCCCTTCTGCTTTTGAGGCTCGTCCACACCATCGCACCTGTCGGAAGGGTCAGGGATGGGGACGCGTCCACGGGTCGGCTTCAGAAGCGGGCCGCCGCGGGTCGATCTTTCGGCGACCTCCGTTCCCGAACCGCGGACAAGCCGATGAGACTCACCCAATCTCTGTGGACCGCCCAGAGCGGTTGGACCGCCGACTCCCTGCAACCCCTCGACTCCGCCGACCTCGTGCTCGTCTTCGGCGGGCGCGCTCCCTTGGCGGACCACGCGCTGCTGGAAGAGGTGCGTCGCGCGTATCCGTCCGCCCACCTAATCGGGTGCTCCACGGCGGGGGAGATCTGCGACGTGCGCGTCACCGACGACAGCCTGGTGGCGACCGCGGTGCGCTTTGAACAGGCCTCGGTCGTGGGTCGCGAGGTGTCGCTGCGCGAAGACGGGAGCAGCGTCGAAACCGGAGAGCGCCTCGGGCGCTCCCTCGACCCCGATGGGCTGCGCCACGTGTTCGTGCTCTCGGACGGGCTCGACGTGAACGGCAGCGACCTGGTCAGCGGGCTCGCGGGCTGCCTCCCGCCCGGCGTGACGATCACCGGCGGCCTCTCGGGCGACGGCGACCGCTTCGAGCAGACGCTGGTGCTCTCCGGCGACGACTCGCGGGCGGGCACCGTGGCGGCGCTCGGGCTCTACGGCGCGGGCCTACAGGTCGGCTACGCGTCGCTCGGCGGCTGGGACCCGTTCGGCCCCGAGCGGGTCATCACCCGCTCGAAGGACAACGTGCTCTACGAGCTCGACGGACGCTCGGCCCTGCAGCTCTACAAGGAGTACCTCGGCGAGCACGCCGACGGCTTGCCCGCGACCGGGCTGCTGTTCCCGCTCGCGGTGCGCTCCTCCGAGAGCGAGATCCCGGTCGTACGCACCATCCTGGCCGTGGACGAGGACGAGCAGAGCCTGACCTTCGCCGGCGACGTCCCCGAGGGCGACCAGGCGCGCCTGATGAAGGCCAACTTCAACCGGTTGGTGGACGGCGCCGCGGGCGCGGCCAAGACGACGTACAGCGCGCTGGGATCCGTCCGCGCCGAGCTCGCGATCCTGATCAGCTGCGTTGGGCGCAAGATGGTGCTCAAGCAGCGCGTCGAGGAGGAGGTCGAGGCCGTCCGCGACGTTCTGGGCGGCGGCGCCGTGCTGACGGGCTTCTACTCCTACGGCGAGATCTCGCCGTTCACGCCGGAAGCTAGGTGCGAGCTCCATAACCAGACGATGACGATCACCGCTTTCGCCGAGGGCTAGGTGGACGCCGGGCAGCTCCACAGCCTGCTCCGGCGCCAGCTTCGCCCGCTGCTCGCGGCGAGCGCGGAGCTGGGGCCCGAGCTCGAGAGCTTCGTCGCCGCCGTCGACGAGGCCTACCGCAGCTTCGACGACGACCGGCGGATGCTGGAGCGCAGCCTCGAGCTCAGCTCGCGCGAGCTGCTCCGCGCGAACTCCGAGATGCGGGCGGTGTTCAACACCTTCCCGGACCTGTTCCTGTGGATGGACGAGGAGGGCGTCATCCTGCACACGCAGGCCGGGGATCCGCGCGACCTCTACCTCGGCGCGCGCGAGCTGGTGGGCAAGCGGCTCGACCGCGCCCCGTACCCCGAGGTCGCCGAGGCCTTCCGTGACGGCCTGGAGCGCGCGGGCCGTGGCAAGGAGCGCGTGGCGTTCGAGTACCAGCTGCCGTGCGGCGGCGAGCCGCGGTTCTACGAGGCCCGGCTGCTGCCGCTCGTGAACCAGCAGACGATCGCCATCGTCCGCAACATCACCGACCAGAAGGAGGCCGAGCGCGAGCTGCGCGAGGCCATGGAAGCGGCCGAGCTGGCGACCCGCGCCAAGGCCGACTTCCTGGCGACGATGAGCCACGAGATCCGTACGCCGATGAACGCGGTCATCGGGATGACCGGGCTCTTGATGGACACGGAGCTCAGCGACGAGCAGGAGGAGTACGTCAGCACGGTGCGCTCCTCGGGCGCGGCGTTGCTCACGCTGATCAACGAGATCCTCGACTTCTCCAAGATCGAGGCCGACCGGCTCGAGTTCGAAGAAGTCGCGTTCGACGTGCGGACGGCGGTGCAGGAGGCGGTCGACGTGGTCGCCGAGCTCGGCTGCAACGAGGAGCGCGACCTCCTCGTGCTGGTCGAGCCCTCGCTGCCGCGGCGCCTGATCGGCGACCCGGCCCGCATCCGCCAGGTGCTGCTGAACCTCCTGAGCAACGCGCTGAAGTTCACCAAGCAGGGCGAGGTCGCCGTGCACGTGCGCTTCGATCCGCTCGAAGGCGAAGAGGTGGCGCTCTTGATCGAGGTGCAGGACACCGGGATCGGCATCCCCGAGGACGTGCGCGAGCGGCTCTTCGATCCCTTCACGCAGGCCGACACGTCGACCACGCGCAAGTTCGGCGGGACCGGCCTCGGCCTGGCCATCTGCAAGCGCGTGGTCGAGCAGATGGGCGGTTGCATCGGGGTCGAGAGCGAGGTCGGCTCGGGCAGCCGCTTCTCCTTCCACGTGCCGCTGAAGAGGGCGGAAGCGCCGGACGAGCCGCCGCCCTTCGGCGGGCGCCTCGTCGGCCTGCGGGTGCTGGTCGTCGACGACCGCGAGCTGTGCCGTCGCGTCGTAGCCGAGCAGCTCGGTGGGTGGGGGGTCGACGTCACCTTGGCGGCGAGTGCCGACCAGGCGCTGGCTGCCATGGACCGGGCGGCCTCGTCCGGCCGCGCCTTCGCGGTCGCGCTGGTCGACCACCACATGCCGCTCCGCGACGGGCTCGAGCTGGCCAACGACTTCCGCGCCCAGCCGAGCGCCGCGGGCGTCCCGCTGGTCCTGCTGACCGCCGGGCTCGGAGGTCGGCTCGAGGCGCGGCTCCACCAGCTCGGTTTCGCCGGCCACCTGTCCAAGCCGATCCGCGAGTCGTCCCTTTTGACCTGCCTCGGGCGCGTGCTCGCGCTCGACCAGCCCGTGGGGGAGGAGCCCGACTCGGCGGCCGAAGAGGGCCAGTCCCCGGCCGGCCGCCACGTCGCGCGCATTCTCCTGGCCGAGGACAACGCCGTGAACCAGCGCGTCGCCAGCCGCATCCTCGAGAAGCTGGGCTATCTGGTCGACGTCGTCGCGGATGGACGCGAAGCGACAGACGCGGTGCGCTCGCTGCCGTACGACCTCGTCCTGATGGACTGCCAGATGCCCGAGATGGACGGCTACGAGGCCACGCGGCGCATCCGCGCGCTGGAGTCCGACGAGCGGCGCACTCCGATCATCGCCCTGACCGCGAACGCGCTCGCGGGCGACCGGGATCGGTGCCTCGAGGCGGGCATGGACGACTATCTGAGCAAGCCGGTGCGCAAGGAGGACCTCCAGCGCGCCATCGAGGCCTGGCTCTGCAGGGGACGGCGCGCAGCGGGATAGACCGGCGGCGGGCGACCTCCCCGGGCGATGCGGCGCCGCGTTGCCCGGTCGTTGTCCTCCTCCTGATCGAGGGCGGTTAGGATCTGGGACGCCTTCCTGCCTTGTCTGAGCCGAACGACCCGCGAACCGACGCCGAGCGCGACGACGCGCTTACGCCCACGATCTACCGCGACCTGCGCGCGATCGCCGCGAGGGTGATGGCGGCGGAGCGGTCGTCCCACACGCTCTCGCCGACCGCGCTCGTCCACGAGGCGTACCTGCGCTTCTCGTCCCAGGACTCCAGCGCGACGCTGCCCCGCGCGCACTACCTGTCGCTCGCGGCGCGGATGATGCGACGCGTGCTGATCGACCACGAGCGTCGGCGCCGCGCTGCGCGACGGGACGCGGGGCGCGAGGTGCTCGAGGGCACCCAGGTCGCGCTCGAGCAAGGCGACGTCGATCTGCTGGCGCTCGAGGGTGCGCTCTCGAAGTTCGAGGGCGTGGACCCGCGCGCCGCGCGGCTGGTCGAGCTGCGGTTCTTCGGCGGCCTGACCTTCGAGGAGGCCGCGGGCGAGCTGGACGTCTCCGTTCCCACGGCCAAGCGCGACTGGAGCGTCGCGCGCGCGTGGCTGCAGCGCGCCTTGCGGGATGACTGAGCCGACCTGGGAGCAGGTGCGCCGCATCTTCCTGGCGGCGCTCGAGGCTCCGGCCGCCGAGCGTCCGGAGCTGATCGAGCGCGAGACCGCCGGCGACGACGCGCTGGCCGACGAGGTGAGGTCGCTGCTGGGGGCGCACGACGAGCCGTCGGCGGTGCTGCGGGAGCTGGCCGAGGATCGAGCGGTGGGGCCCTACCGGCTGATCGCCGAGCTCGGCCGCGGCGGCATGGGGACCGTCCACCTGGCGGTTCGCACGGACGGCGAGTTCCTGCAGCGGGCCGCGGTCAAGGTCCTGAAGCGCGGCATGGACACCGACGAGATCGTGCAGCGCTTCCTGGCGGAGCGCCAGGCGCTCGCGGCCCTCGACCATCCCTACATCGCCCGCATCCTGGATGGCGGGTCGACCTCCGCGGGCCGGCCGTACTTCGCGATGGAGTACGTGCACGGCCGCCCCATCGACCGCTACTGCGACGAGGAAGGGCTGGACGTGCGCGCGCGGCTGACGCTCTTCGTGAAGGTGTGCCGCGCGGTCGCGCACGCTCACCAACGCCTCGTCGTCCACCGCGACATCAAGCCGGCGAACGTGCTGGTGATCGACGGCGACGACGGCGGCGAGCCCGTGCCGAAGCTGCTCGACTTCGGGATCGCCAAGCTCCTCCACGCCGGCCGCCAGGCGTCGACCGTGACCGCGGGCGCCGCGGCGCCGTGGATGACGCCGGAGTACGCCAGCCCCGAGCAGGCCGCGGGGGAGCCGGTCGGGACCGCGACCGACGTGTACTCGCTGGGCGCGCTGCTCTACCGGCTGCTGACCGGGCGTACCCCCTTCGACGCGCCGCCGACCGAGCCGCGACTGCCCCTGGCGCCGAGCGCCGTGACGCCTGGGGGCGGGATCGACCGCGACCTCGACACGGTGGTGCTGCACGCGTTGGAGCCCGACGTCGTGGGGCGCTATTCCTCGGTCGAGGAGCAGGCCGCCGATGTCGAGCGCTACCTGCGCGGCTTGCCGGTGCTCGCCCGCGCCACGGGCCCCCTGCACCGGGCGCGCCTCTTCGTGCGCCGTCACACGGCCGCGGTAGCAGCCCTCGCCGGCGTGTTCCTGCTGCTGATCGTCGGCCTCGCGGTGGTCTCGGCGCAGTCCGCCGCGGCGCGCGACGAGGCGGCCAAGGCCCGGGAGGTCAACGACTTCGTCGCCTGGCTGCTGGGGCTGATCGACCCGGCGAACGAGGGGCGCGAGGTCAACTTCTCGGCGGTTGTGGACCTGGCGGCGGAGCGGGTCGAGACCGAGTTCTCCGACCGCCCCGAGATTCGCGCCACGCTGCAGGACAGGATCGGCAGCACGAACAGCCGCCTCGGTCGCTACGACGTGGCGGAGCCGCTGCTGGTCGACGCGCTGGCGACGCGCCGCCAGCTGCTCGGCGACCGGGCCGAGGAGACCCTCGCGTCAATCGAGCATCTCGGCGAGCTCCTGTACGACAGAAACGACCTGGAGCGCGCGCTGCCGCTCGCCGAGGAAGCCGTGGCCGGGCGCGAGCGGCGCGGCGAGCCGCTGGCGCTCGCCGGCGCGCTGAACCTGCTCGGCCTGATCCAGGAGCGCAACGCGGACTATGCCGAGGCCACCCGGAGTCTGGAGCGCGCGATCGAGCTCCGCCGCGAGCACCTCGGGCCGAGCGAGGAGCTCGTGCTCAGCCTCAACAACCTGTCGCTGGCGCGCAGTGCCCAGGGCCGTCGCAACGATGCGCGCGCGCTGGCGGGGGAGGCGACCGTCATGATGCGCCGGCTGTTCGACCGTCCGCACCCGACCCTGGCCACGGTGCTCTTCAACGGCGGCACCTATGAGTACCAGGCGGGCAACCTGGAGCGCGCGTACGAGATGCTGTCCGAGGCGGTCGATCTGCGACTCGAGGTGCTCGGGGACAACCACCTCGACACCGGCCTCGCGAAGGGCTCGCTGGGGGCGGTCGCCTCTGAGCTGGGCGACCTGTCGTACGCCGACGAGCTCACCGAAGCGTCCGTGCGGCTGGTGTGCGAGGCCGACGCCGAGAGCTTCGTCTGTGCGAGCGCCCAGTACGACCGCGCCAAGCTGCTGGCGATGTTGGGTAAGTTCGACGAGGCGGTCGAGGCCTACCGCGTGAGCCTGGCGATCTACCTCCCACTGGGCCAGGACCACGATGCGCCGGCGACGGTGGAGTCGCGCATCGTCGGCGTGCTGTACGACGGCGGGCACTACGACGAGGTGCACGAGGCGGCGTCGAAGCTCTTCGGGCGCTGGGTGCGCGCGAACGGCAAGCACCTGCACCCCTGGTACCTGCCCGACATCTACACCGCCGACGGCCGCGCGTGGCTGGCCCAGGGAGAGTTGGAGCGAGCGCGGGAGAGCCTCGCCTCCGCCGTTGCGTTCGGGCTGGGCAGGCGCTCGTGGCGCGCGGCTTGGACGTGGGTCGGGCTGGCGGACCTGGCGGCGCGCGACGGCGATCACGAGAGCGAGCTCCGGCACGCGCGCGAGGCGCTGGAGGTGCTCGACGCGAAGCTCCCCGGCCCGAGCGTCGCGCGGAGCTGGGTCCGCCTGCGGCTCGGCCGCGCGCTGTGGGGGGCGGGCGAGCACGAAGAAGCCGCCGAGCTCCTGAAGTCGAGCTCGGCGGCCCTCGAGGCGGCGCTCCCCGCGTCGCATCCGTGGCTTGAGGTGGCCGCGGAGTGGAGCGAGGTCGCCGACTGAAGCGAGCGCGGCGCTACTGCAGCGACACCGCCTCTGCATTGGTCGCCCGCAGCGCCCCCGGGGGCACCTGGATCAGCCCCTGGAAGTAGACCGTGAAGGCGCACTCGAGCGGGTTCGGGAAGACCGGCGTGGTCCACTCGGCGTAGCCGTCGGCGTTGGTCGTCTTGAACGCGCCGCCGGAGTCCGCGTAGAGCGTGAAGACCGGCAGCTCGACGATGACCGGGTCGAAGTCACACTCGACGACCGAGTTGAGGCCCAGGAGCCACACGTCGCCGAACGGACCGACGGGGACCTCGAAGCCAGGGCTCAGCTGGAGGGGCGAGAAGTAGAGTCCGGTCAGGAGCCCCGGACCATCGATCAGCCGCGCCTTGCCCTGGGACGAGGTCGGGGTGATGAGGTCGCCCAGGTAGTACGCGTGCGTGTCGTACTCGTCCGCGCCGATGTCGCGGATGGCGGTGCCGCCGTCGAAGGCGACCGAGCGCGGGTCGCCCTCGAAGTCCGTCGTCTCGACGCAGCCCTTGGGGAGCTCTTCGAAGCCGGCGTCGCGCAGCGCCGAGCCGTACTTCAGGTGGAAGTCGAAGCCCGCCGGGTCGATCAGCCCGGGATCGTCGCAGCCGCCGCCACCCTCGATGCAGTTCGAGACCAGGTCCAGCGTCCCGTTCTCCGTGCCGACCTGGGGGCCGTTGGCGGCGACGTTGGCCCAGATCAGGTTGTTGATGAGCTGGGCCGTCCCGGAGCCGGTGACGAACACCCCGCCGCCCTGCGCCGGGTCGTCGAAGTCGCCGAGCGTCAGGTTGCCGTAGATCGTGTTGTTGATCAGCGACGGCGAGCCGCCCTCGACGAACACGCCGCCGCCCTCGCGCGGCGCGGCGCACTCCTCGCCGCCGATCGTCCCGTTGTAGGCGATCACGTTGGAGGCGATGCAGGCGCTGGAGTTCTCCACATAGATGCCTCCGCCGCGGTCGAAGTCGGACCAGATCCCATTCTCGTAGATGCGGTTGCTGGTGATCGTCGGCGAGCTGTCGAGCACGCCGATCCCCGCGCCGGAGCGGGCCCGGTTCTGGCGGATGAAGTTGCCGTGGATGGTCGAGGCGTCGCCGTTGAGGCTGGCGATCGCGCCGCCGATGAAGTCGCAGATGTTGGCGAAGACGCCGGCCAGGCCCAGGCAGGTCTGGGCCTCGCCCAGGAACTGGTTGTTCTCGACCAGCGCGGTGCAGCCGAGCAGCGCGATGCCGCCACCGTCGCCGTTGGTGAAGTTCGAGTGGAAGACGTTGCGGCGGATGACCGGGGACGAGACCGAGGCGAAGATGCCGCCGCCCTGCAGGCCGGCGAAGCCGTTGCTGATGATGTTCCACTGCACGGTGGGCGACGAAGCGACGATGCTCATCACGTCGCCGAAGATCGCGCCTCCGCCGCCGCGGATGTCGAAGCCCTCGATCACGGTGGCGGTCGTCTGCCCGCCGCTCACCGTGATCGTCGAGCCGGTCCCCGGCATGCCGCCGGTGATGACGTGGTCGCAGGGGTTGAAGCGGTTGCCGCGCAGGAGGATGTCCACGCCGGCGGGGAAGGTGATGGGGCCGGTGTACGTGCCCGGGTCGACGAGCACCTGCGGCACCGTGCCCGGGTTGGCGAGCGCGTAGGCCTCGGCCAGCACGAGGGCCGCCTGGATCGTGGTGGAGGGCTGGGTCGCGCCGACGCGGAAGAGCGACGGCGGGTCGGGGTCGGTGCACTGCGCGGCGGCGGGTGCGGCGGTGAGGGCGAGCGTGAGGAGAGCTCCTCGCAGCATGGGACGTTTCCTTTGTCGTCGTTGTCCTTGAGGGGGGCGAGTGACGACGGCTTTCGCGTCGCAGGCGGGTGCGGGGTATCACCTAACCGGAGAAAGGGAGGGGGCGCGGAAGGAGAGCTTTCCGCTCGAGCGCGAGCGGGCCGCCGAGCTCCCGGGTTGGAGCTCGACGGCCCGCGAAGACGCGCGCGCAGCCGTGGCGCTACTGCAGCGGCAAGGCCTCGGCGTTGGTCGCCCGCAGCGCGCCGGGAGGCACCTGGATCAGCCCCTGGAAGTACACCGTGAAGGCGCACGCGAGCGGGGTCGGGAGGATCGGCGTGGCCCACTCGGAGTAGCCGTCGGCGTTCGTCGTCTTGAACGCACCGCCCGCGTCCGCGTACGTCGCGAAGACCGGCGTCTCGACGATGAGCGGGTCGAAGTCGCACTCGAGCACGGTGTTGAGGCCCAGGAGCCACACGTCGCCGAACGGGCCGACCGGGACCTCGAAGCCCGGGCTCAGGAGGAGCGCCGAGTAGTAGAGCCCGGTGAGGAGGCCCGGCGCGTCGATCACGCGCACCGTGCCCTCGGAGCTCGTGGGCGTGATCACGTCGCCGACGTAGTAGGCGTGCGTGTCGTACTCGTCGGCGCCGATGTCGCGGAACGCCATACCGCCGTCGAAGGCGACCGAGCGCGGATCGCCCTCGAAGTCGGTGCTCTCGGCGCAGATCGACGTGACGTCCTCGCCGGCGTCGCGCAGCTCCGAACCGTAGGTCAGGTGGAAGTCAAAGCCGGCGGGGTCGATCAGGCCCGGATCGAGGCAGTCGAAGTCGAACGGGGCTCCACCGCCCTCGATGCAGTTCGAGGACTGGCTCGAGGTCGCGAACCCGGTCCCGATCTGCGGGTCGATGTCGGCCGTGTTGCCCCAGACCAGGTTGTTGATCAGGAGCGCGTTCGCGCCGGCGGTGAGGTACACGCCGCCGCCGCGGCTCTGGTCCCACAGGTTCCCGAGGGTGAGGTTGCCGTAGATCGTGTTGTTGAGCAGCGTGGGCGTTCCGCCGTCGATGTACACGCCGCCACCTTCGAGGGCGGCGGCGCAGTCCTCACCTCCGATGCGCCCGTTGTAGGCGATCACGTTGGACGTGACGCAGGCGGCGGAGTTCTCGAGGTTGATGCCGCCGCCGAAGTCGACCTCGTCCCAGATGCCGTTCTCCAAGATGCGGTTGCCGTGGATCGTCGGAGAGCTGTCCAGGACCCCGATCCCGGCCCCCGCGCGGGCGCGGTTCTGGCGGATCAGGTTGCCCTGGATGGTGGATGCGTCGCCGTTCAGGCTGGCGATCGCGCCGCCGATGAAGTCGCAGATGTTGGCGAAGACGCCGCCCCAGTCGAGGCAGGTCTTGGCCTCGCCGACGAACTGGTTCTCCTCGACCAGGGCGGTGCAGCCGAGCAGCGCGATGCCGCCGCCGTCACCGTTGGTGAAGTTCGTGTGGAAGACGTTGCGGCGGATGACGGGAGACGAGACCGAGGCGAAGATGCCGCCGCCCTGCAGGCCGGCGAAGCCGTTGCTGATGATGTTCCACTGCACGGTGGGCGAGGCGGAGACGATGCTCATGACATCGCCGAAGATCGCGCCTCCGCCGCCGCGGATGTCGAAGCCCTCGATCACGGTGGCGGTCGTCTGCCCGCCGCTGACCGTGATCGTCGAGCCGCTCCCCGGCGTGCCGGTGATGACCTGCCCGCAGGGATCGAAGCGATTGCCGCGCAGGACGATGTCCACGCCGGCGGGGAAGGTGATGGGGCCCGCGTACGTGCCGGGGTCGACGAGGACCTGCGGCACCGTGCCCGGGTTGGCGAGGGCGTAGGCCTCGGCGAGGACGAGGGCCGCCTGGATCGTCGTGGAGGGCTGGGTCGCGCCAACGCGGAAGAGCGAGGGCGGATCGACGCACTGCGCGGCGGCGGGTGCGGCGGCGAGGGCGAGCGTGAGGAAAGCTCCTCGGAGCATGGGATGTTCCTTTGTCGTCGTAGTCCTTGGGGGGGGCGGGTGACGACGCTCTCGCGTCCGCGCGCGGCGCGGGGTATCACCCAATCCGGAAACGACTGCCCCGGTAACGAAAGCGGCGGGGCGCCGGTCCCCGCCGACGCCCCGCCTGGCTCCCCGCGCTCCGCTCCCCGTACGGTCAGGTCCCGGTGACGACCTCGAGTGCGTTCGACAGCTCGTAGAGGCCCGCGTTCTGCACGACGCCCTGGAGGTAGAACGTGAACGGCGGCCCGGCGCCGCCGTTCAGCGTGTAGGTGAACGTGCCGTCGCCGTCGAACTGCACTTCGAGCGGCTCGACCAGGAACGGCAGCGGCACCATCGTGCCGAGCCCGAAGGGCGTCGGATTGGCCGACAGGCTGAACAGGAACCAGCCGGCACCGTCGGGCGCGCCGCCCGACAGCACCGCATCGGCGACGCTGCTCGCGCCGGTCAGATCGAGCCCGCAGATCGAGAGCTGGAGGTTGCCCGGCCCCTGGAACCCGAGGTCGGCCTGGCACACCGTCTCGCACGAGTCGAGCACGCCGTCGCCGTCGAGGTCCGGCTCCCATCCCAGCGCCACTTCGCAGTCGTCCGGGATGAAGTTCTGGTTGCAGTCGGCGGCCGCGCCGCTGTCGATCTCGTCGGCGTCGAGCACGCCGTTGCCGTTGCAGTCGTTGCCGGGGTAGGCGGTGAGGATCGGCAGCCGGCCGGTGTCGGGCAGCGGCGGGTTGGGGAAGAGGATCGGGTCGGTGTCGTTGCGGACGAAGAGCAGCGACTTGATCATCTTCGCGTTCTGCTCGGTGGTGAAGCGCCCCATGCACTTGGCGGTGTTGAAGGCATTCATGAAGTTGTCGGTCGGCGTGGCCGGCGTCGAGCCGTACGGCTGGTTGCACGGGTCGTTGCCGCCCCCGGTGTAGCTGCAGACGGTCGACACGCTTGAGCCGATCAAGAGCGGCGTGGCCGCCGTGTCGCACACCAGGTCGCCGGTGCCCGGATCGCCGCAGTTCTGGCCCGTACACTCGACGCCGAAGGCCGTCTCGAAGACGTGGAACAGGTCGAGGTAGTGCCCCATCTCGTGCGCCAGGAGCGCGGGGCTCCAGAAGAGGTCGGCGGGGTGGATCCGCGCCCCGGTCACGACGATGCCGGGCGCGATGCCCGCGGCCTGGCTGACGGTGAAGGACGAGATCCCGGCGAGCTCCCCGACCCCGGTCAGGCCGAGCGCGCCGGGGAAGGAGTCGATCACGTAGATGTCGACCGCGTTGACCGTGGGGCGGATGGCCTTGAGCTGTTCCAGCTCCATCGAGGTCTGGATCGCGAGCAGGTCGGTGTCGTCGATGAAGTCGACCGGCGCGCCCTGGAAGAACGTGATGCGCCCGAAGTCAAAGAGCGGCGCCGACGTGGCGAAGGCGGCGTTGAGGTCGGCCATCGAGTCGTCGACGAACTGCAGCGGGAAGCCGCCGATCCCGCCGCTCTGGCGCACGATATGCCAGCGGACCGGCACCCAGTAGTCGGTGGCTCCGGCCAGAGCCAAGCTCGGGCTCCCGGCGACCATGTTCTTGTAGGCCGACACCTCCTCCGGCGACGGCGATTGATCGCAACCCTCGATGTCGGGCACCTGCGCGAGGGCCGGCGAGGCGAGGGGGAGGAGCGTGAGGGAGAGCGCGCGGAATCGGGACATGGGCTTCGCTGATCGGGATGGGGGGCGCGGCCCGGCCGTGCGGGCACAAAGGGATCGCGCACGGCGGGTGGGCGCCGTATCACGAACTTCCAGGAAATCCGGGGCCGGTTGGCTAGCCGTTGCCCTGGAGGCGCTCCGGGAGCTCGGCGATCACGTAGCACATCACCGCCATCACCCCGGCGCCGAGGTTCAGCTCGCGCGGGTGCACCGCGTCGATGGTGTCGTTGGAAGAGTGGTGGAAGTCGAAGTAGCGCTGCCCGAAGGGCAGCAGCCCCGCGGTGATGACCCCGCTCCGCGCCATCGGCGTCACGTCGGCTCCGCCGCCGCCCGGCCGCACGCGGTCGGCGCCGATCCCGTCCAGCAGCGCCGCGATCGCCCGCACGGTGGGGAGGTCCTTCGGGCCGGCGTCGCAGGTGAAGCCCTGGGGCGCGAAGCCGCCGCGGTCGGACTCCAGGGCGAACACGTGGTTCGGCATCTCGTCGGCGTGGTCCTCGTGGTAGGCGTGCGCGCCGCGCAGGCCGTTCTCCTCGTTCATGAAGAGCACCACCCGGATGGTGCGCCGCGGGCGGAGATCGAGAGCTTTGAGGAGTCGCACCACCTCGAGGCTCTGGCACGACCCGCTGCCGTCGTCGTGCGCCCCCTGCCCGACGTCCCAGCAGTCGAGGTGCCCGCCGACGACGATGACCTCCTCGGGGTGCTCGCGCCCGACGAGCTCGCCGACGACGTTGAAGGACTGCTTGTCCTCCAAGGTGCGGCAGTCGAGCTCTAGTTTCAGGCTCACCGGGCCGCGCTTGAGCTCGGCCGACAGGGCCTCGGCGCCGCGCGTGCTGATCGCCATCGCCGGCACCTTGTCGGGCACGCGCCGGTCGTACCGCATCGCGCCGGTGTGCGGCGCGTCGTCGAGGCGCATCGTCACCGAGCGCACGAGCGCCGCAGCGCCTCCCACCCGCGCCGCGCGCGACGCGCCCTGGGTGCGCTGCGACACCGCCAGCCCGTAGGCCGCGAAGGGGTCCAGCTGCTCGTCATCCATCGGGCGGTTGAAGAACACGATGCGTCCGCGCGCGTCCTCTCCGAGGGCGTCGAGCTCATCGAAGCTCCGCACCTCGACCACCTCGGCGGTCAGGCCGCCCTCGGGCGTCGCGACGCTGCCGCCGAGCGCGGTGATCGGCCAGCGCGTACCGGCGAGCGCCTCGGGCGCGGTCACGACCAGCGACGCGACCTTCCCGCGCTCCCAGTGGGGGACGGTGCACGGCTCTAGCCGCACGTTCTCGAAGCCGAGCCGCTCCATGGTGCCGCGGCCCCACTCGACCGCGGTCGCCGCGCCCTCGGAGCCGGACAGCCGGTGCGGAGCGGTGCGGCACAGGTCGTCGAGCAGGTTCCAGGCCTGCCCGCGTGCGACCGACTCGGCCAGGATGCGGTCGACGGTCTGCTCGTAGCCGGCCACGAGCTCGGCGGGGGAGGGCGGCGCGCCGGCCGGGTCCTGCCGCGTGGGATGCAGCGGGGCGAGGGCCAGCACCGGGAGCAGGTAGAGCGGCGTCTTCATGCCCCGAGGATGCGCCATGGGCGCGATTAAATCGAGCGCGGGAGCGCCGCCCGGCCGGGCGACGCTCCCGCATCCTCGGTTCGTTCAGCGCTCTTGCGTTAGCGTACGGAGACCGTGTCGGTCCGCGAGGACTCGACGAACGGCTCCCCTTCGGAGATGCCGATCTTGCCGCTGCACTCGCCCTTCTTGTCGAAGAACTCGAGCGTCGGCGTCTCGCCCGAGAGGGTCAGCTTGGCGAAGGTCTTGCCGCTCGCGTCCTCGGCGGTGATGACGGGCGGGCCAGAGGTGTAGGCGTCGAGCGTCATCCGGGTGCGGTTGCTCGAATCCTTCAGGACGAAGCGCTCGGCCCAGACCGTCTTGCACAGCGGCGACACGGCGACCGCGCTGCTCAGCCCAAGCACGCCCAGCACGCCACCCGCGGCGAGACCCCAGCGCTTCATGCGGCGGTTCTCGCGCTCGAGCTTCTCCAGACGCTGGACCAGGTCGTTCTGCTTCTCGGTCATTGCGATCCTCTTCTCGGAAAGACTGCCATGGAGAGGGTCGGCCCGCCCCCAAGCGGAGGGGACGACCCGATGGGGGCTAGCCCGCGCTGCGCCCCGACCTGATCACCATTCTGGGAAACGCCGCGGGAAGCGGGGGCAGCTTTGGTCAGAACCGGGCGAGCTTTACACGGCCCGGGCCGCCGAGGCAGGCGCCGACCGCCTTGACGAGGTCGGGGCTGATGCGGACGCCCTGGTCCTGGCCTGCCCGAACGCGCCGGCGCAGCCCGTCCTTGCCCTCGACCTCGAAGAAGAGCCGGCGCGGCCCCTGGTGGGCGCGCAGGACCTCGGAGAGCGGGTGCAGCGTGTCCTCGTCCTGCGGCCGCAGCTCGACGACCAGGCCGCCCTCGAAGCGCTCCAGCGCCTCCTCGAGCAGCAGCACCTCGTCGAGGATCAGCGAGACCTGCATCTGCACCTCGCCCTCGGCCGTCTCCTCGGTCTTGGCGCGGCAGAGCACGAGCGCGTCGTCGATCAGCTTCTCGCGGTTCGCCTCGAACGTGCGCGGGAAGCACGTCACGGGGACGCCGCCCTTCAGGTCCTCTAGACGGAAGCGCGCCATCTTCTTGCCGGTGCGCGTGGTCGCCTCCTTCAGGCCGACGATCAGGCCGCCGAGGATGATCTCGGTGCCGCCCGCGAGGCTGTGCAGCGCGCGCGTGTTGGTCGTGGACAAGATGCTGAAGATCCCGGCCTGCTCCTCCAGCGGGTGGCCGGTCAGGTAGAAGCCCAGCACCTCGTGCTCGGCGCGCAGCGCCTCGCGCTTGTCGAAGGCGAGCGACGCGTCGAGGTGGACGGGCTGGCTCTCCTCCTCTTCGCCGCCGCCGGCCATCGCGTCGAAGAGCGAGGCCTGGCCGGCCTTGCGGTCGGCCGCCTTGCGTGCGCCCTCGGCCACGGCGCTGTCGACGGCACCCAGGAGCGAGCCGCGGTTCGCCCCGGTGTGGTCGAACGCGCCGGCCTTGATCAGCGCTTCCCAGGTGAGCCGCGTCACCTCGGCGGGGTCGGACTCGCCCGACAGGTTGTGCAGGTCGATCGTCTTGCTCTCGTCGCGCAGCGTCTTGCGCGCACCCAACACCGCGTCGATCGCCTTGGGCCCGGTGCCCTTGATCGCGCCGAAGCCGAAGCGCACGCCGTCGCCCTCGGGGAGGAACTCCCACTCGGAGTGCTCGACGCTGGGCGGCAGCATCGTGATGTCGGCCAGCTGCGCGTCGTCGATCAGGTCCTTGATCTTGTCCGAGTCGTGCATCTCGCACGACATGTTGGCCGCCAGGAACTGGCGCCGGAAGTTGGCCTTGAGGAACGCGGTGCGCCAGGTGATCAGCGCGTAGGCGGCGGAGTGCGACTTGTTGAAGCCGTAGCCCCCGAACTTGACGATGTTGTCCCAGATCTCCTGCGCGGCCGCTTCCTTGCACCCGTTCGCCGCCGCGCCGGTCAGGAACTTCTCGGAGAACTTGGCCATGATCTCGGGCTTCTTCTTGCCCATGGCCTTGCGCAGGTTGTCGGCCTCGGCCATCGAGAAGTTGGCGAGCACGCTGGAGATGCGCATCACCTGCTCCTGGTAGACGATGCAGCCGTAGGTCTCCTCGAGGATGTCCTCGAGCGAGGGGTGGGGGTAGTCCACCTCCTCCAAGCCGTGCTTGCGGCGCGCGAACATCTCGTCCATGCCCGACTCGAGCGGACCGGGCCGGTAGAGCGCGAGCACCGCGACCAGGTCGGCGAAGCAGTCCGGGCGCAGGCGCGCGAGCAGCTTGCGCATGCCTTCGGATTCCAGCTGGAACACGCCGAGCGTGTCACCGCGGATCAGGAGCTGGAACGTGCGCTCGTCGACCTCGGGCAGGTTCTCCAGGTCCGGCGGCTCGTGCCCGGTGCGGCGGATGTTGTCGAGCGCGCGGTCGAGGATGGTCAGGGTGCGCAGCCCCAGGTAGTCCATCTTCAGCAGCCCGAGCTCCTCGAGCTGCCCGGCGGGCCACTGGGTCGCGATCTCGCCGTCGTGCGTGCAGAGCGGCACGTACTCGTCGATCGGCTTGTCCGCGATGACGACACCGGCCGCGTGGGTCGAGATGTGGCGCGCGAGGCCCTCCAGCTTGACCGAGAAGTTGAACAGCTCCTCTAGTTCGGGGTGCTCCTTCTGGTAGTCGACCAGGTCCTTGTCGCCGTCGAGCGCCTTTTGCAGCGGCGGGGCGCCGGGGCCGGCGGGGATCATCTTCGCGAGCCGGTTGACCTCGCCGAGCGGCACGTCGAGCACGCGCCCGACGTCGCGCACCACCGTGCGCGAGGCCATCGTTCCGAAGGTGACGATCTGCGCCACGCTCTCGGTGCCGTAGCGCTCGCGCGTGTAGTGCAGCACGCGCTCGCGTCCCTCCTTGCAGAAGTCGATGTCGATGTCGGGCATCGACACGCGCGAGGGGTTCAGGAAGCGCTCGAAGATCAGCCCGTGCTCCAGCGGGTCGATCATCGTGATGTCGAGCGCGTACGCGACGATCGAACCCGCCGCCGAGCCGCGCCCGGGACCGACCGGGATGCCGTGGTCGCGCGCCCAGCGGATCAGGTCCCACACGATCAGGAAGTAGGACTCGAAGCCGAGCTCGCGGATGATGCCCTTCTCGTAGGTGAGGCGCTCCATCGCTTCGTCGCACGCGGCGCCGTACTTGCGGCGCACGCCTTCGTTGCACAGCCGCTCGAAGAGCTGCGTCGGCGTCTCGTCGGTGTCGGGCGTGAAGACCGGCAGGTGGTACTTGCCGAACTCCAGCTCGACGTCGACCTGCTCGGCCACGTCGAGCGTGGCCTTCAACGCCTCGGGCAGGTCGCGGAAGATCTCGCCCATCTCCTCGCGCGTGCGGAAGAAGAGCGTGTCCGTGTCCATCTTGAAGCGCTTCTCGTCCTCGCGCTTCGCGCCGGTGTTGATGCACAGGAGCACGTCCTGCGTCATGCAATCCTCGTGGCGCATGTAGTGGATGTCGTTCGTCGCGACCAGCGGGATGCCCAGCCGCTGGTGCATCCGCACCATCGCCTCGTTGCACTTGTCCTGGATCTCGATGCCGTTGCGCTGCAGCTCGAGCCAGAAGTGCTCCGGTCCGAACAGGTCGCGCAGCTCGATCGCGGTGCGCTCGGCTTCGGCCTCCTGATCGCGCAGGAACAGGCGGTTGAGCTCGCCGGAGAGGCAGCCCGACAGGCACGAGATCCCGTTCGCGTACTGCGACAGCACCTCGCGGTCGATGCGCGGGCGGTAGTGGTAGCCCTCGACGTACGAGATCGACGCGAGCTTCAGCAGGTTGCGGTAGCCCTCCTCGTTGCGCGCGAGCAGCGTGAGGTGGGTGTACGGGTTGTCCGTCCGGTTGTGCGGCTTGAGACGGCTCTCGCGCGCGATGTAGACCTCGCAGCCCAGGATCGGCTTCAGGTCGGCGGAGCGGCACTTCTGGTAGAGCTCCACCGCTCCGAACATGTTCCCGTGATCGGTGATCGCGATCGCGGGTTGTTCGTCGTCCTGGCAGGCGCGGACGAGGTCGGAGATGCGGTTGGCACCGTCGAGCAGCGAGTACTCGGTGTGCACGTGGAGATGAACGAACTCGGGTCGCGCCATACCCGTTGATACCGGACGCCGCGCGCCCTTGCAACGGGCGTTGGGGAGCGCGGCGTCGGGCTTCCCCTCTGCGGTGCAGGCGGTGTGGATAACCGCCGCTGCCGTGGGCCGGCACCGCGCCCGCGGCGCCGGTCCACCACAGGTCTTGCCGCGCTACCGGAGCAGGTGCAGAAGCAGGGCCTTCTGCGAGTGCAGGCGGTTCTCGGCCTGCTCGTACACCAGGCTGCTCGGGCCGTCGAGGATCTCGTCGGTCACCTCGACGTTGCGCCGGATCGGCATCGCGTGCATCAGCCGGGCATCGTCGCCGAGGCCGAGCAGCTTCGCGTCGATGCGCCAGCTCGTGTGGCGCGAGCGGTGGCTCGCGGCGAGCGTCTTGTTGCCGTAGGTCTCGAGCGATTCCCACGAGCGCGCGTAGACGATCTCGGCGCCTTCCACGGCATCCTCCATCGCGTGGCCGCTCTTCAGCGCGCCGCCCGACGCCGACGCGAGCTCGCCGACCTCCGACAGCACGCCGCCGTCCAGCTCGTAGCCGGGCGGGTGGGCGAGGCGCACCTCCATGCCTTCGAGCAGCGCGCCGTGGAGCAGCGAGTGCACGACGCCGACCGAGGCCGGCTCGGGCGAGTGCACCCACGTGATCGCCAGGCGGCGGCCCTTCAGCTCGCCGAGCCGCTGGCGCATGGTCATCAGGTCGGCGAGCGCCTGCAGCGGGTGGTGCTGCGCGCTCTCCATGTTCACGACCGGCACGGTGGCGTGCTGAGCCCAGGCGCGGATGACGCGGTCCTGGCGGTCGACGTCCCAGGAGTTGCCCTCGGGCGCGGGGCGGATGGCCAGGAGGTCGACGTAGCGCGAGAGCACCGCGGCGGCGTCCTTGACGTGCTCGGGAGCCCGGCCGTCCATCACGCTGCCCTCACGCTCCTCGAGGTCCCAGAAGTCGCTCATCGCCGTGAGGTTGAGCGACTGGCCGCCGAGCTGGTGCACGGCGGCTTCAAAGGAAGCACGGGTGCGCAGGGAGCCCCGGAAGAAGAGCTGCCCGATGCTCCGCCCGCTCAGCTCGCCACGCCCGCGGGAGCCCTTGAGGCGCTCGGCCAGGTCCAGGATGTCGCGAATGCGCTCGCGGCCCAGGTCGGGCAGCGAGATCAGTTGGGGAAGGGAAGCGGTCGCCATCGCCCCAGAGTAGCGGTCTGCCGGGGGGCATCCCAGGGCGGATCTCGCTCGTGGGGGACCCGAAGCTCGGCGCTTGACACCCCCCCTGCACAGGGCTACAACCTTGCCCCCCTACGGTGCACCCATAGCTCAATTGGATAGAGCATCTGACTACGGATCAGAAGGTTAGAGGTTCAAGTCCTCTTGGGTGTACCACCTCCCGCCTCGCCGGCTCGCGGGCCCTCCGACGACGGAGCCACCGACTCGGGCCGCGGTGGGCAGGGTTCCTTTGAAAACCAGGACCAGCAGCTTGGCCTCCCAAAAGCCCTCGTCCGACGACGACGCCTTCATGCGCCTGGCACTCGACGAGGCTCGGCTCGCCCGGGCCGAGGACGACGTGCCGATCGGCGCCGTGGTCGTCCTGGACGGCCGGGTGGTGGGACGCGGCCACAACCGCACCCGCGCCGAGCGCGATCCCACGGCTCACGCCGAGATGATCGCACTCCGCGAGGCGACCCGCACCACCGGCTACCAGCGCCTGGACGGCTGCACCGTGTACACCACGGTCGAGCCGTGCTTCATGTGCGCCGGAGCCCTCGTCCACGCCCGCGTGGCGCGCGTGGTGTGGGGCGTGCGCGATCCCAAGTTCGGGGGCGCCGCGTCCCTGGGGAACGTGCTCGACGACCCGCGCCTGAACCACCGCGCCGAGACGGCCGAGGGGGTGTGTGCGGAGGAGTGCCGCACGCTCCTCGTGGACTTCTTCCGCGAGAAGCGCGGCGCGCGCTCGGCGACCTCGGAGGAGGGCGCCTCAGACGATGCGCCCGGGGACGACCCGCCCGTGGGAACGCCAAGCTGACGACGAGAACCGAGGATGGCCTAAGCGGAGAGGTGCCAGAGCGGCTGAATGGGCTGGTTTCGAAAACCAGAGTGTCCTTTTGGGCACCGAGGGTTCAAATCCCTCCCTCTCCGCCATCCGCCCTTCTCGTTCCCTTGGAGAGGTGTCCGAGTGGCTTAAGGAGCACGCTTGGAAAGCGTGTGTGTCGGTTCCCGGCACCGAGGGTTCAAATCCCTCCCTCTCCGCCAACCGTCAAAACGCTCGTGCCGCGGAGGCGCGGAGGTGGGTCCGGTCCCTTGCAATGGGTCCGGTTCGAACCGGGTCAGGCCGGGAACGGAGCAGCCCTAAGGACAGGGGCTCATGTGCTTCGGGCCCGGGCCCACTTCCACGCCTCGGCGAGGCGCGCAAGCCCGCGCGCGAAGCGCGCAAGCCAACCTCACGCGCGTTAGACTGCCCGTGCATGGCTGGCTATCTGGTCCTGGCTCGCAAGTACCGCCCGAAGTCCTTCGCGGACGTCCTCGGGCAAGAGGTGGTCACCGGGGTCCTCCAGGGCGCGCTCCAGGAGGGCCGCATCGGGCAGGCCTACCTCTTCTCCGGCCCGCGCGGCACCGGCAAGACGACGACGGCCCGCATCCTGGCGCGCTGCCTCAACTGCGTCGAGGGCCCGACCGCCGAGCCCTGCGGCAAGTGCACCCACTGCCTGGGTATCGACGCCGGCAACGACCCCGACCTGATCGAGATCGACGCCGCCACGCACACCGGCGTCGACCACATCCGCGAGCTGCGCGAGCAGGCCACCTACGCGCCGATGAAGGCGCGCTACAAGGTCTACATCGTCGACGAGGTGCACATGCTCTCGAAGCCGGCCTTCAACGCGCTGTTGAAGACGCTCGAGGAGCCGCCGCCGCACGTCGTCTTCCTGTTCGCGACGACCGAGCTGCACAAGATCCTGCCGACGATCCTGTCGCGCTGTCAGGTGCTGAAGCTCAACGCGCTCTCCGAGAAGGCGATCGGCGACCGCCTGCGCGAGGTGCTGCAGCTCGAAGGCGTGACCCCCGGCCCCGGCGTGGTCGAAGAGGTCGCGCGCGGCGCGCGCGGCGGCATGCGCGACGCGCTGTCGCTGATGGACAAGCTCCTGGCGCTGGCCGGCAGCGACCCGACGCTCGACGACCTGCGGCGGCTCGGCGGGCACGCCGGGGCGCGCGAGATCGAGGAGCTGCTCACCCGCATCGAGGCCGGCGACAAGGGCGGCGTGCTCGACGCGCTCTCCTCCTTCGACGGCGCCGAGTCGGAGCTGATCACCGCGCTCCTCGGCCACCTGCGCAAGAGCCTGCTCGCCGCCTTCTGCGGCGAGGACTCGCCGCTCTTGCCCTCCGACGCCGACGAGCGCGAGCCGGTGTTGGCGCGCGCCAAGAAGCTGACCGGCGAGCGCGTCGAGCTGTGGATGCAGGAGCTCCTGCACGCCCGCGAGCGCATGCGCAGCTTCCCGGGCCAGGAGCGGCTGGTGCTCGAGCTGACGCTGCTCGACCTGGCCCGCCCGGAGACCACGATGCCCCTGGCGGAGCTCGAATCGCGGCTGGCCGCGCTCGAGGCGGGCGAGCCCGCCCCGGCCCCGGCCGCTCCGCCGGCGCCGGCCCGCCCGGCGCCGGCTGCG
>JBCCGI010000061.1:0-51158 GCA_039029355.1 Planctomycetota bacterium | reverse complement strand
GTTCTAATCCCACATGGTACATACAATTTTCATATCAAACATAGTTATTGAAAAATTTTGCAATAGATAGACCGTATTTAGTTTATCCCATATCATGTAAATGGCTGGCAATATTTCTTTGTATACGCTGGGAACAGTTAGGTATGCTGGCGCCTCATTTTGTACCTGGCTCGTGGGTTCGAAACCCACATTAAGTAACCTTTTTCATGTAATTTTTAGATTGATCGGTCGGTGCGCTATTTCAGCACCGGGTCGCCGGAGCGGTAGACGAAGCTCCGACGCGCGTTGCCGCGCTGGCCCGGGATGCGCACCGTGATCGGATCGGTGCCGACGATCGAACAGCCGAGCTTCAGCAGCTCCTCCTTCGCGAGGCGTACCTCGCGGCGTTGGACAGCAGCGTCGGCGACCAGATTGTGAAGGTCCTGTGGGTCGCCGCGGCGCTTGGCCGGACGAGAGGAAAGGGTGTCGATGCGGCGCTCGAGGCGCTCCAGCGATCGACCTCGCTCCTGGATCTCTGCGATGATCGAGTTCAGGAGCGGAACCAGGGCGTTTGCGTCACTCCGGTCATAGAGATTGTTCTTCATGGCTTGTGCCTCCGGGGTGCTTAGCCGGAACCGGCGCCAATCCGAATCGAGGAGGCGTGCTTCGCCGGCCGAGGGCCGCGCGGGCGGCCGTCAGTCGGGGTCCTTCTCGACCTGGATGACCTCGACGGGGCAGCTGTCTGCTGCCTCCTGCACCTTCTCCTGGACGTCCGCGCTCTTCAGATGACGCTCGTACTTCTTCCGGGTCTTGGATTCCGAGCCCGGGGGCACCTCGAAGACCTCGGGGGCGAGGTCCTCGCAGAGGTTGCAGGAGATGCAACCCTCCTCGATCCATACACGTCGAATCGTCATGCGTCGTCTTGGAAGTCGGGCGAGAACTTAGTCCTCCTCGGCCCCCGTGTGGTCAAATTCTGCCGCAAACGGTAGATTCTCGCGACTTTCTCGCGACCCCACGCGAGCGGTAGATTCTCGGCGGTTTGTCGCCTCCCGCTCCACCCGTGCTTCGAAGCGCCAGGCGGGCCGGTGAGCCGGAAAGACCTTCCCCCCCAAGATCGCCCATGGCTGAATCCTCCGATCCGAACACGTCCCTCGAAACGCCGCCGAACGGAGCGATCGCGCTCCCGGACGCGAGCACCGAGGATCTGGTCCGCGAGCTCCTGCGACGGATCGGTGAGGACCCAAGCCGCGAAGGGCTGGTGCGCACGCCCGACCGCGTGCAGCGCAGCCTGGCCGAGTTGACCCGCGGCTACACCCAGACCGCGACCGAGGTGATCGGGCAGGGGATCTTCAACGAGGACTGCTCCGAGCTCGTGCTGGTCAAGGACATCGAGTTCTACAGCATGTGCGAGCACCACATGCTGCCGTTCTACGGCAAGGTCCACGTGGCCTACATCCCGAACGGCCGCATCGTGGGCCTGTCGAAGATCCCGCGCATCGTCGATGTCTTCGCGCGCCGACTTCAGGTGCAGGAGCGCATGACCGTGCAGATCGCCGAGGCGCTGCAGGACGCGCTCGCGCCCCGCGGCGTGGGCGTCGTGGCCCACTCGAACCACCTCTGCATGATGATGCGCGGCGTGCAGAAGCAGAACTCCGCCGCGATGACCTCGTGCCTGCTGGGCGCGTTCCGCGACGATCCGATGACCCGGGCCGAGTTCCTCGGCCTGGTGCAGAACCTCAGCCGGTGACCTCGACCTCGTCGACGTCGCCGGACTGATAGGCGCTCCAGATCACGTCGGCGACGGCCTCGGGCGGATCCATCTTCGAGCGGTCGAAGTCGCCCTCGACACCTTTGAAGATGTCGGTGTCGGTCGCGCGCGGGAACACGGTCGTGACGCGCACACCCTGTCCGGAGAGGTCCTTGCGCAGCGCATCGCCGAAGCCGCGCAGCCCGTACTTCGAGGCGCAGTAGGCGGTGGCGCGCTCGTAGCCCTGACGCCCGGCGTCGGAGCAGATGTTGAAGACGTGCGCGCGCTCGCTCTCCTCCAGACCCTCCAGCGCTTCCAGGGTCACCAGGAAGGGGCCGTTGAGGTTGACGTCCAGGATGCGGGTCCAGGCCTGGGGATTCATGCGCTCGAACGGGCTGAGCTCGAAGGCGCCGGCGTTGTTCACCAGCACGTCCAGCGCGCCGCCGGTGAACTGCAGCGCGCGGTAGACCGCCGCCTCGACCGAGCCGTGGTCGACCACGTTCATCGGGGCGGCGAGGCCTTCGCCGCCCGCGGCCTCGATCTCGGCCACGACGGTGTCCAGGGCGTCCGAGGAGCGCGCCGCCACCACGACCTTGGCGCCCTCGCGGGCGAAGCGCAGTGCGATGGCGCGGCCGATGCCCCGGCTCGCGCCGGTGACCAGGACCCGAAGTTGGCTCATTGGGGATCTCTAGGGCTCATTTGGGGGAGGAGACGAGGCGGACAGGATAGCGTCTTGGCGCCCCGCGTACGTCGCTTCAGAATGCGTGCATGGCGTGGAGCGAGCTCGGGACCCAGTTCTGCGTGGAGATCGCCTTCGGCGTGCTCCTCGCGATGGCCTTTGTGCCCAAGGCCCCGGTCGGGACCTTCTTCTACCGGATCATGGGGACCTCGGCCCTGGTGCCGCTGCTGCTGGCTTGCGTCATGCCGCCGGCGACCGGCGAGGGGGCCTGGACCGACCCGCCGGTCCTTTGGGCGGGGCTCGCGGTCGTGGCGTACCCGGTGTACTCGGGGCCGGTGCGGGGCAGGAACTGGGTGCTGGGGCTCGCCCTGGCGCTCCTGGGCTGCGTCGGAGCGGTGGCGCACTGCGTCGACCGCATGGAGTCGGTCGAGGGCTTCGGCGCCCTGGCGCTGGGCACCTTCTCGGCGCTCGCGACCGGAGCCGTTGCGGGGACCGTGGCGCTCGCCATGGTGCTCGGGCACTGGTACCTCACCGTGCCGAACCTGCAGGTGAGCCACCTGCGGCGGCTCAACCGCGTGACGGTGGGGGCGATGCTCGCGTCGGTGGCTGCCCTAGGGCTGATCTGCGTCTACTTCGGCACGACGCTGAACGAGCGCGACGACGCGCTCTTCGGCGCGACCGGGCTGTTCTACCTGGGCACGCGCGTGGCCGTGGGGCTGGCGCTGCCGCTGGCGTTCGCCGCCATGGTGGCGGGCTCGCTGAAGTTCAAGAACACGCGCTCGGCGACCGGCATCCTGTACGCGTCGACGGTGCTCGTGCTGATCGGGACGGCCGTGGCGCTCTCGCTGCAGGACACGTACGGGGTCCCGCTGTGACCGGTGTCTCGGTCGAGCTCGTCTCCGACGACCACGCCCCCGTACGGGCCGAGGCCGACGCGCCCGCCGGCCTGCCGCGGTCGATCGAGGTCGGGGGCGAGCCGCGCGAGCTCGCGCTCGACCAGCTCAGCGACGAGGGCGGCCTGCGGGGATGTCTGGCCTGCCGGCACCCCGAGCTCTTCACGCAGAAGGACTTCCCGCGCGCGGTTGGGCTCGTCATCGTCGCGGTGGCGGCGGTGCTGGCGCCGTTCACCTGGTACCTCAGCCTGGTCGCGGCGGCGCTGCTCGACGCGGTGCTGTACCTGCTCGCTCCCGAGGTCGTGGTCTGCTACGTCTGCGGCACGCGCCACCGCGGCTTCGCCGAGAGCCCGCGCCACCCGCGCTTCGACCGCGAGATCGACGAGCGCCTGCGCTACGGCGCCAAGGCGGTGATGGGCAAGCCGATGCGCGAGGGCGGAACGGCCGACGCGCCCGAGCCCGAGCACTAGCCGCGCTAGTTCGAGAGCTCCTTGCGGAGCCCCTCGACATCGTCCACCGGCAGCTTGCAGACGTAGTTGCGGCAGACGAACGCGCGTGCCTTGCCCTCGGCGGCGGTCTTGCCCTCGACCAGCGGGACCAGCTCGGCGTCAACGCTGCCCGCCAGCACCACCACGCGTTGCGGCAGGAACGTGCCGCGCACCTCGCGCAGCATGGCCTCGACGGGCTCGCTGCCCGGCTCGCCCGCGATCACGATCTCGCGCGCGCCGGTCGCCAGCACGTCCACCGCCATCAGCATCTGGCTGAAGGCGTGCGGGTAGCGGTTCATCAGCTCGCCGACGGACTGGATGGTCTTCTCGGCGCGGACGGCGTGCTCGGTCTCGCCGGTGAGCTCGGCCAGGCGCAGCAGGTTCATCGCCTGCACGCCGTTGCCCGAGGGCAGCGCGCCGTCGTGGGGGCCCTTCAGGCGCGCGATCAGCTTCTCGTGGTCGACGCCGGTGGTGAAGTAGCCGCCCTCGGCGTCGTCCCAGAAGCGCGCCGTCAGCACGTCGTTCAGCGCGAGCGCCTCTTCGAGCCAGTGCGGGTCGAAGTCGGACTCGAAGACGTCGAGCAGCCCCTGCATCAGGAAGGCGTAGTCGTCGAGGTAGGCGTTGAGGTGCGCGTGCCCGTCGCGCGCGGTTGCGAACAGCCGGCCGTCCTCCTGCCGCATCTCCGTCAGCACGTAGCGCGACGCAGCGCGCGCGGCGTCGAGGTAGCGGTCGTCGCCCAGGACCTGCCAGGTCTGGGCCAGGGCGGAGATCATCAGCCCGTTCCAGGCCGCCAGCACCTTGTCGTCCTGCCCGGGGCGGATGCGCTTGGCGCGCTCGGCCAGGAGCTCGACGCGCGCCTCGGCCATCGCCTGCTCCAGCTCCTCGAGCTCGACGCGCAGCTCGGCGGCGACCACCTCGGGCGCGTTATGGCGCCAGAGCGCCGAGGTCCCGTGCTCGAAGTTGCCCTCGTCGGTCACGCCGAACCAAGCCGCCGCCCAGGCGCCCTTCTTCGGTCCGAGGACGGCGGTGAGCTCGTCGGGCGTCCAGACGTAGAACTTGCCCTCTTCGCCCTCGGAGTCGGCGTCGAGCGTGCTGGCGAAGCTGCCGCCCTCGGCCAGCATCTCGCTCAGCACCCAGTCGCAGCACTCGCGCGCGACGCGGGCGTAGCGCTCCTCGCCCGAGACGAGGTAGGCCTCGAGGAAGGCGGGGATCAGGAGCGCGTTGTCGTACAGCATCTTCTCGAAGTGCGGGATGAGCCACTTCTCGTCGGTGCTGTAGCGCGCGAAGCCGCCCGCCAGGTGGTCGTAGATGCCGCCCTCGGACATGCGGTCGAGGGTGATCAGCGCCATGTCGCGCGCCTCGGGGTTGCCGGTGCGCAGCCCGTGGCGGAGCGCGATGCGGATGTCGCCCGAGTGGGGGAACTTGGGCGCCGAGCCGAACCCGCCCCAGGTGGGGTCGTAGCTCTGCTGCAGCGCGCCGAGCGAGCGGTCGAGCAACGAGGGGTCGAGCTCGCCCGAGGTCTTCGCGGTGCCCTGCTGCGAGATGTACTCGGCCAGCTTCTGCCCCTGCTGCACCGCCTGCTCGCGCTGGTTGTTCCAGATCGAGTCGACGTGGCGCATCACGTCGGGGAAGCTCGGCCGGTTGAAGCGGCGCACCGGCGGGTAGTAGGTGCCGCCGAAGAAGGGTTCGAGGTCGGGGGTGAGGAAGACGCTCATCGGCCAGCCACCCGAGCCGGTCATGGCCTGGACCGCCTGCATGTAGATGTCGTCGATGTCCGGGCGTTCCTCGCGGTCGACCTTGATGCAGACGAACGACTCGTTCATCTGCTTGGCGATCTCCTCGTTCTCGAAGCTCTCGCGCTCCATCACGTGGCACCAGTGGCACGCCGAGTAGCCGATCGAGAGGAAGATCGGGCGGTCGAGCTCCTTGGCCAGCTCCAGCGCCTCGGCGCCCCAGGGGTGCCAGTCCACCGGGTTGTAGGCGTGCTGGAGCAGGTACGGGCTGGTCTCGTCGATCAGGCGGTTGGCTTTGCCGCTCTTCTGGTGCACGTCGTGGGCTTCCTGGCCGGGGGCCTCTTGCCGCGGCACCTGGTCGGTGCCGTCCTGAGCGGAGGGCTCGCCCTCCTGCGCCGAGCCACAGGCAGCGAGCACGATCGAGGAGGCCAGGGCGCGGCAAGTGGGTCTCATCGCGCGGCCATTAGGCCATTAAACGAGAAAGCCCCACGACGCGCGCGGGGCTTTCTTTGGGCTCGTCCCTCGGGGTCGCGACGCGCGCGTCCGAAGGGCCCGGGCCGTGACGCGCACGGCCCGCGCGTGGCCTTAGCTGTTGCCGAACGTACCGGACGCGCCGACCGTGAAGCCGGCCTGCAGGATGGTGCCGTCGGGAGCGCCCGAGTCGGAGTCGATGTCGGTGATCGACGCCGTCATCTTGGCGTTGTGGCCCATCATGTACCAGGCGATGCCCAGCGTCAGGAGGGTCGTGTCGAAGTCGTTGTCCGTGTTCTCGTAACGGAGGCCGGCCTCGAGATCTTCGTTGATCAGGTAGGTGCCCGTCACGTCCCACGGGGTCGAGTCCGGCGAGAAGCCGACGACGGTGAGACCGGCGCCGAAGTCCTCATCGGTGACCGCGGCGATGCCGTCGTCGATCGTCAGGACTTCCGCCCCGAAGCCGATCGGACCGGCGGTACCCCAGAAGTCGAGGCCGATGGACTGGTCGTCGCCACCGGTGCCGCTGATGTCGTCGAAGTTGGCGTACGAGAGGCCGATGGTCGCGGCGAACTCGTCGCCGGCGCCAAGCGCGCCTTCCGCGGCACCAGCACCTTCGCCGAGCGCATACTCGAGGCGGAGGTACCAGGCGTGGTCTGCGAACTCACCGTTGCCGCCGTTCATGGCGGAGATCGTCCACATGACCATGTCTTCGAAGTTGCCCCGGGCGGCGATGCCGTTGTCCCAGAAGTCGAAGACCGAGCCAAGCGCCGTACGGTTCGTGAAGACCAGGCTGTCAGGGGCGACGTTGGCGCTGCGGAGGAAGCTCGGCTTGTGGTTGCCCATCAGGACATTGACCAGCTCGCCGCAGTCGAACGACACGAACGCGTCCTCGAGGGTGAGGTCGCCGAAGTCCATGTCGCCCGCGATACGCCAGAAGAAGTCCCCAAGCTGACCGGTCGCCGACAGGTCGATGTCCTGGAACTCGTTTCCGAAGATGTCCTTCCCGCCGCCCGTCGCGATGTCGTCGTCTGAGTAGTTGAGGGAGGAGCGAAGAAGGGCGGACCACGTGATCCCGCCCTGAGCCGTCGTCACCGGCGACGACAGGCTAGAGATCTCGCGATCGAGCTCCAGCCACTCGCTGTCGCCGGTGCCCGCGTGCGCGAGCGATCCGGCCACAGTCATGGCCAGAGCACTGGTTACGAACTTATTCATGAGTACATGCACTCCGAGAGTTTGAGACTGAGTTCCCAGGGATGGGGATCCGGTGATTGGGCGGTGAGGATGCCGATCCGCTGGGTCGGAGTCGAGCCCAGCCAGACGTTTCCTCCACGAAGAGCGGACGCTTCGGGCCGGGTGAATTCCAGGGCGCGGACGGTTGAAATGGACGCTGAAGGCGTATTCATGCGCCTAAGGCCCTTTGTGAGAGTGATTTAGGGATTGCGGGTGCCTCTGTCGGGGCCTCCGGGCGGCGTCCGCGGCGGCTTCGCAGCTTCCAGGTGGTCGGGAAAGCCCGTCGCTACGGGCTTTCCGCGCTCTTCCTCCGCGCGTCCAGGTAGGGCTTGAGCCGCGCGTCGGCCTCGGTGACCTGCTCCGCGAGCTGCTTGGGAGCCTCCACGCCGAGCGCCCGCGCCGCCACGAGCCGCGCCTCGAGCCGCTCGCGCGCCTGCAGGACGTAGTCGAAGTCGAAGTTCGGGAGGTCGAGGTAGCGCGGGTCGACGCCCTGGATGTGCTCGGCGCAGGCCAGCGAGAGCTCCTCGGTTACGGCCTCGGCCCAGGACTTCGCGTCCGCGCCCGCCGCGGCGCGGGCCCGCCCCAGCGGCGTCGCCAGGGCCTCCTCGCCGCGCGCCTGCAGCAGCATGCCGAGCGGCACCAGGAGCGCACGCGCCTCCCAGCGGCCGGGGGCCTTCTTGCGCTTCGAGAGCTGCTCCAGGGCCGTCAGGGCCTCCTCGAGGGCTTGCTCGTCCGGATGGTTCACGGGTCGATTCTCCTTCGGCTGTCCTTGCGCTCGCCGCGGCGCTTCTTGTCGTCGAGGCGCCGCCGCTTCGAGGCGCGGGTGGGCTTGGTGGGCACGCGGCGCTTGGTCGGGGCCAGGGCCTCGCGCAGCGTACGGGCGAGACGCTCGCAGGCGTCTTCGAGGTTGCGCGAGCGCTCGCGGAAGCGCGAGGCGTGCAGGATCAGGTCGCCGTCGCGCGTCAGCCGCGAGGCCAGGTGCTTGCGCACCAGCGCCCGGCGGCTCTCTCCCAGGGCCTCGCTGCGCGGGATCGAGAAGCGCAGCACGACCTTCGACGCCACCTTATTGACGTTTTGGCCTCCGGGGCCGCCGGAGCGGGCGGAGGTGATCTCGATCTCCGACCAGGGGATCACGAGGCGCGAGCTGACCCGCACCCCTTCCTCGGGCCGCCCGCCCACGCTCAGCCCTCGGCGTCGTTCTCGCGCAGCATTCGGAACGGGTAGATGCCCGTCGAATGACCGTCGGAGAAGAGGACCGAGATCGCGTAGTTGCCCACCAGGGCCACGTCGCGGGTGACGATGTCCGTCGGCACCGACTCGGGGTCGAGGAGAGCGCGGCCGGTGTGCTCCTCGATGCAGCCGGCGCAGGGACACAGCTGCCGCAGCGTGCGCGCGGGGTACACGGTTTTGTGTCCGTCGGCCCAGTCGATCGAAACCCGGACGGGGTCGCTCTTGGTGATCACCCGCGGTTCGAAGCTGGTCATGGGCCCGTTGCGCTTCGGTCGGCGCCTGGTGGTGGGTGGAGCCGGACTTGAACCGGCGACCCCTTGATTTTCAGTCAAGTGCTCTACCAACTGAGCTACCCACCCGCGGGAAGCGGCGCGGATTGTTGCCGGCGCGCGGGCCGGCGTCAACCGCCCAGCACGCGCCTCGCGTCATCCGCGTCGCGGGCGATCTGGGCTGTGAGCTCTCCGAGGTTCTCGAACCGCCGCTCCTGGCGCAGGAGAGCGGCGAAGGCGACCTCGAGCCGCTCGCCGTAGAGGTCGCCGCCGAAGTCGAAAAGATGGACCTCGACCAGGGGGCTGGTGGGCGCCTCGTTCTGGACGGTGGGCCGGAAGCCGATGTTGCAGACGCCGCCGTAGGCCGTGCGGCCGCCGTCCTCGCGCACGTGCTCGGCCCGCACGGCGTAGACCCCCGGGGGCGGGTGCAGCTCGTGGTGGAGGTCGAGGTTGGCGGTCGGAAAGCCGATCTCGCGCCCCAGCTGGCGGCCGCGGACGACCCGCCCCAGCACCGAGACCCGGCGCCCGAGCATGCGCTCGGCCCCCGCCAGGTCGCCCAGCTCGACCGCCTCGCGGATCGCGGTGCTGGAGACCGGGCGGCCGGCAACCAGCACCTCCGGCACGATCTCGACCTCGAAGCCCAGCTCGCGAAGGAGCTCCGGGGTGCCCTCGCGGTCGCGCCCGAACTTGCTGTCGAAGCCCAGCACAAACCGCCGCACCGCCAGGCCCTGGACCGCGACCTGCTCCACAAAATCGCGCACCGAGAGCGCGCGCAGGTTCTCCGTGAAGCTCAGGGCCACCGCGTGCTCGACGCCGAGCTCGCGGAAGAGCTCCAGGCGGTGCTCCAGGCTGGTGAGCGTCTTCGGCGCCCGCCCCAGCAGCACCTTCTTGGGGTGGCGCCGGAAGGTGACCACCGAGCTCTCGGCGCCCAGCTCGGCCGCCGTCCTGGCGTTGGCCGCCAGGATGGCCCGGTGTCCGAGGTGGATCCCGTCGAAGACCCCGATCGAGACGACCGCACCGCGGTCGGACGGGGCGAGCTTGCGCAGCTCGAAGGTCGTCCGCACGGGCGGGCTAGGGCGTCTGGGCCCGGGTCCCGAGCCGGAGGGAGGAGAGCGTCGCGCGCCCCATCGCTATCGGGAGGCCCCCTGGCGGCGCTTGTAGCCCTCGACCAGGTCTTCCAGCGCGGCCCGGTGGCGCTGCTTGTCCGCGGGGGACATGCGGTCGACCAGCAGCACGCCTTCCAGGTGGTCCTGCTCGTGCTGGATGATGCGGCTGATGAAGCCCTCGTACTCGCCCTGGATCGGGTTGCCGTCCACGTCGCAGGCCTCCACGCGGCAGCGGTCGGGCCGCTCGATCTCGGCGTAGATGGCGGGGAAGGACAGGCAGCCCTCCTCAAACATGACCTCGGGCCCGGACTTCTCGATCAGGACCGGGTTGATCAGCGTCAGCTCGTCCTCGGGCTTGCCGGTGGGGTTCAGGACCAGGATGCGCTTGCGGAGCCCGACCTGGGGAGCCGCCAGGCCCACGCCCTGGCTGGCGTACATCAGCTCGTACATCGCCTCGACGGTGGCGCGGAGCTCGTCGTCGAAGGCCTCGACCGGCGGACAGGGCCGCCGCAGGAGGGGATTGGGGAAGAGCGTGAGCTCGAATTTCAGCTTCTCGGCCATGGGGGCGCCTATCCTAGCAGCCCGCCGGGCCGGCCCGAACCCCCGGCAGACCTGCCGCGTTGACCGCCTCGGGGCCCTGGAATAGACTTTTCGCCCTTCTTCGCGTGCCGGGAGGGGGGTCGTGGGGGTAGCGCAGGCTCCACACGACCGCATCGGACCGGGCCCCACCTCGGTGCGGGCCCCCGTTTGGTACGCCCCTCGACTTGGACTTCTCGAAGCACATCAAGAAGGCGGACGAAGCCTTCGGCCGCAGGAACTACGACTTCGCGGTCGAGCTGTATCGTCAGCTCCTCGACCTCGACCCCGACCTGGGCGAGGCGCGCGCCGGGCTGCGCAAGTCGCTCAAGAAGCGGCACGAGCAGAAGAAGGGCGGCAAGCTCTTCGGCAAGGTGGCCGGCGCGGCGCCGCTCGCGCGCGCCAAGACGATGCGCAAGATGGGCAAGCACGAAGCGTGCGCCCGAGCGCTGGAAGGCTACCTCGACAAGAACCCGCTGGATGAGGAAGCCAACCTCATGCTCGGGATGTCGCTGGAGGACGCCGGCCACTTCAAGTCGGCGCGAGCGGTGTACGAGTTCGTCGCCGACATCGCCCCGAAGAACCCCAACGGCCTCAAGCGCGCCGGCGCGATGATGCAGCGCACCGGCGAGCCCGCGCGCGCGCTCGAATACTACGAGCGCGCCCTGCAGGCCGACCCGCGCGACCAGGAGGCCCTGAAGGCCCGCAAGAACCTGGCGGCGGAGACGGCGCTCTCGCAGACCAACCTCGACTCGGTGCAGCACAGCCGCGAGTCGATCAAGGACAAGGACCAGGCCGCCAAGCTCGAGCGGTCGAAGCGGATCCACCGCACCGAGGACGAGCTGCGGCAGGACCTGGAGCGGCTCCAGGACCGCTTCGCGGAGAACCCCTCCGACGTCGAGGTCATGCGCGAGATGGCCGAGGTCAACGAGCGCCTGCGCGACCACGAGGGCGCGCTCGACCTCGTCGAGCGCGCGCTGCAGTACAAGAAGGACGACTTCGACCTCCGCGCCAAGGCCGGCGACCTGCGCTCGAAGGTGCTGAAGCGCCAGATCTCGCGCGCCGACAAGGACGGCGATGAGGAGGCCGCCGGACGGCTGGAGCGCGAGCTCCAGGAGCACGAGGTGGCCGACCACGCTGCGCGCGTCGACCTGCGCCCCGGCGACGCGGGGCTACGCCTGCAGTACGCGCATCGTTTGATGCGGGCCGAGGAGTTCGACCAGGCGCTCGGCCAGCTGCAGAAGATCCACGGCGACCCGCGCGTGGGCAACGAGGCGCTGTTCCTGCTCGCGCGGTGCTTCCACCGCAAGGGCATCTTCGACCTCGCGCGCAAGGAGTACGAGCGCGCCCTCGCCGCCCAACCCCAAGTCAACGACCGGGCCAAGGAAGTCCTCTACCACCTGGGATCCATCGCGGAGTCCCAGGGCAACTCCGAGGAAGCCCGCTCGTGGTACATCCGCATCTACGAAGTCGACATCGGATATCGTGATGTCGCGTCCAAGATGGAGACCCTGAACTAGATATGCCGAACAGCAAGCAAGCCAAGAAGCGCGTCCGCCAGAACGAGAAGCGGCGGGACGAGAACAAGGTCGTGCGCTCCTCCATGCGCTCCGCGATGAAGAAGGTCCTCCAGGCCGAGTCGCCCGAGGAAGCTCAGAAGGAGCTGCCGACCGCGATGAAGCGCGTCGACAAGGCCGCCAAGAGGAACATCATCCACGACAACGCCGCCGCGCGCCTGAAGAGCCGCCTGAGCCGCGCCGCGCAGCCGAAAGCCTGATGGCCTTCGCGACCAGCGACGACCACAAGAGCCAGAACCACAAGCCGATTCGCGTGCCGACCCTGAAGGGCGGCATCTTCGCGTCGGCCAAGGAGATGGTAGAGGACCTGTCGGGCTGGGAGCTGGTCTCCGAGGACGAGGAACAGTGCGTCCTCACCTGCCGCAAGCAGAACGGCTTCCTCGGCGGCGTCTCGACCATCACCATCACCGTCGAGGGGCCGGACGGGATCCCCTCGACGACGGTGCACGTCCGCTCGGAATCCGAAGGCGGTCTGATCGGGCGCGATAAGGCCAACGTGGCCGAGTTCGTGCGCCCCTTCTTCCGCCGCGTCTGCTGAGCCGAGCGAGAATCCGGAGAGAGCGGCTGGCCGGCCGCGGGTGCGGGGCGACCTCCTCCCTGTTGCCGCCAACCTGGAGGTTCTCCCGATGACCGTCCGCTTCTCGTTTCTTGCCCCCGTTCTGCTCATCCCGACTCCTGCCCTCGCCCAGCAGGAGCTGCTCGCCGAGGTCCACCGCATGGTGCCGGCCGGCGTCAGCGCCGGCACCGAGCTCGGCGCCGTCGATGTCGACGGCGACGGTGACCTCGACCTGGTCGCCGCCCACGTCAACGCCCAGAACCAGCTCTTCCTGGGCGACGGCAACGGACGCTTCGACCTAGGCGCCCTGCCGCCGAACCCGGCGCCGGTGAACAACTCCGCCGACGTGGCGCTCGGCGATGTCGACGGGGACGGCGACGCCGATGCCCTGTTCGCGAACTTCGGGCCGTTCCTCGGCGATCCCCTGATCGGCCAGGATCGGCTGCTGCTCGGCGACGGGCAGGGCGGTTTCGTCGACGCCACCGGGCAGCTTCCCGTCGAGCAGATCGGCAGCCAAAGCGTCGACTTCGGCGACGTGGACCTCGACGGCGACCTCGACGCGGCGGTCGCCTACGGGGTCATCGCGGGCTTCGCGGACCCGTATTCCAGCGTCGTCCTCACCAACGACGGAGCCGGCGTCTTCACGGAGAGCGCCGGGTTCGCGCCGCCGGCCGAGGCCTCGCGCAATCTGTGCCTGGCCGACCTCGACGCCGACGGCAACCTCGACCTGCTCGAGACCTTCGCGGCCATCGCTCCGCGCGTCTATCGCAACGGGGGAGCCGGCGACTTCGTCGAGCTCGCGGGCGCCTTCTCCGACTTCACCGCGACGCCGTTCAACGTCGACCTGGGCGATGTCGACGGCGACTCGGACCTCGATCTGGTGGGCTTCGACGGCTCAGCGCGGCTGTGGCTCAACGACGGCGCCGGGTTCTTCGCGGACGCGAGCGGCCAGCTTCCGACCCCGCCCGGCCTGACGTACGACGGCGTGCTGGCCGACCTCGATGGAGACGGCGATCTGGACGTGGCTGCGGGCCAGCGGCCGGACATCGAGGGGCCGCCCGTGCCCGACGTGCTGTATGTGAACGACGGCCTGGGCCTCTTCACCGACGCCAGCCAGCGCCTGCCGGATGTGTCCACGACCGGGGGCGACTTCCTCGCGCTCGACGTGGACCGCGACCTCGACGTCGACCTGCTCCAGGTGCAGAGCAACGCGGAGCAGGGCTTCGTGCGGCTCTACCTGAGCGACGGCCTCGACTTCGAGGACGTGACCTCGCCCTTCGGCACCCCGGGCCGCGCGTTCGACGTCGCGGTCGACGACCTTGACGGGGACGGCGACCTGGACGCGCTCGTCGCCGGCGTGCAGTCCGGGCCGCGGCTGTACCGCAACGTCGGCGCCGGCGAGCTCGTCCCCGAGGACGCGGGGCTGGCCGACGCTCCGATCCTGGCGGTCGCCACGGGCGACGTGGACGGGGACGGCGACCCCGACGCGCTCTTCGGCAGCACCAGCGATCGGTTCTACCTCAACGACGGCAGCGCTAGCTTCACGCCCGGCGCCGAGCTGACCACCACCTTCTTCTCGACCACCGAGGACGCCGCCCTGGTCGACGTGGACGGCGACGGCGACCTCGACGCCTTCCTCGCGAGCACGGTGGCGATCGCGTTCGGCGCGCCCGACCGCCTGGTGCTCGGCGACGGCGCCGGCGGCTTCACCGACGCCTCGGCGCAGATCGACGCGACGGTGCGCGCGAGCTTCGCGGTGGCGCCCGGCGACGTGGACCTCGACGGCGACGTCGACTTTCTGATCGCGTCCCTCGGCCCGAACGAGCTGCTCCTGGGCGACGGCGCCGGCGGCTTCGTCAGCGCGGCGTCGCAGCTGCCGGGCGACTCGCTCTCGACGAAGTCCGCGGCGCTGGTCGACGTGGACGGCGACGGGGACCTCGATGCGCTCTTCGGCAACGACGGCCAGCTCGGCGGCAGCGGCCAGAACCAGCTCCACCTCGGCGACGGCACGGGCTTCTTCGTCGATGCTCCCGGCCGGGTTCCGTCGGCCCCCGGCGGCGAATCGCTGGGCCTCGCGGTCGGAGATCCCGACGGCGACGGCGACGTCGACGCGTACTTCGCGAACGGCTCCGGCCTCGAGGCGCAGCTGGATGAGCTGTGGCTCAACGACGGCAGCGGCAACTTCACCCTCGGCGCCATGCCGCCGGTGGTCGCGCCCGGCGAGGGCGTCGCGCTGGCCGACCTCGACGGCGACGGCGACGACGACGCGCTGGTCTGCGGCCGGGACCTGATCGGCCTGCGCCAGCTCGCCGGCCTGAAGCGGCACGTCGCGTGGCGCGCGGTGCCGCGGATCGGCAAGCCGCTGGCGATGGACCTGCGCGGGGATCCCGGTTCGGTGTGGGTGCTGGCCTCGTCGGCGAAGGCGGCGTCGTTCGACCTCGGCGCGCTCGGCGTGCTGGGCATCGACCCGTCGACCCTCATCACGGTCGACGTCGGGCAGCTCGACGGCGACGGCCGCGCGCTGCGCGAGTTCCAGGTGCCGGCGGACGCCACGCTGGTGGGCGGCGAGCTGCTGTGGCAGGCGCTGCTCGGGATCCCGGCGGCCTTCACGAACGTCGAGCGCGCCGTGTTCCGCGAGCTCTAGGCCGGAGTCCGGACGAGAGCGCCGCCGCTCGGTGACCAAAACCGGCCGGCGCCGCTCGCCGACGGCGGGAGCGGGGCGACCCCTTTCTCAGTCTCTGTCCAAGTCGAGGTTCCACCGAATGATCCCCCGCATCCCGCTCGTCGTTCTCACCCTCCTCGTTCCGTCCGTCGGCTTCGCCCGGCAGGAGGTCGTCTCCGAGGTCCACCGGATGGTCCCGGCCGGCGCGAGCGTCGGCACCAGGCTGGAAGCCGCCGACGTCGACGGCGACGGTGAGTTCGACCTGGTTGCGGCCAACTGGAACGCGCCGAACCTGCTGCTTCTCGGGGACGGCAACGGACGCTTTGATCTTCGCTCTCTGCCGCCGACCCCGGCGCCGTCCAACAACTCCCGCGACGTGGCCCTCGGCGACGTGGACGGAGACGGCGACGTCGACCTCCTGTTCGGGAACTCGGCGTCGCTCGAGGGCGATCCGCTCGTCGGGCAGGATCGGCTCCTGCTCGGCGACGGGCTCGGCGGCTTCGTCGACGCGACCGCGCAGCTTCCGGTCCAACAGATCAGCTCCGTCGGCGTCGACCTCGGCGACGTGGACCTCGACGGGGACCTCGATGCGGCGGTGGCGTACACGACGACCTACGACGTCTACAGCCCCCAGCCGAGCGTCGTGCTGACGAACGGCGGCGCGGGCGTCTTCGCCGTCGGCACGGCCTTCCGGTCTCCGGCCGAGGCGTCGCACGACCTGCGTCTGGCTGACCTGGATGAAGACGGTGACCTCGACCTCTTGGAGGTCCTCCTGAACTCCGCGCCGCGGGTCTATCGGAACGCGGGAACCGGCCGTTTCACCGAGGTCCCGGGCGCCTTTCCCCAGCTGACTCCGGGCGGGTTCCACATCGAGCTCGGCGACGTGGACGGCGACGCCGATCTGGATCTTCTGGGCTTCGACGGCCTGGTGCGGCTGTGGCTCAACGACGGCTCCGGCGTCTTCGCCGGCGCGAGGGGCCGGCTGCCGGTTCCGGCCGGCGACGCGCATGCGGGGACCCTGGCCGACCTCGACGGCGATGGCGACCTCGACGTCGCCGTGGGCCTGCGGCAAGGCGTCGAGGCACGCCGTGTGCCCGACGAGCTGTACGTGAACGACGGCCTCGGGTTCTTCTCCGACGCAAGCGAGCGGCTGCCGGATCCGCCCACGGACGGGAGCGACTACCTCGCCCTCGACGTCGATGGCGACCTCGACGTCGACCTCCTGCAGGTGCAGACCACCGCCAAGCAGGGGTTTGTGCGCCTCTTCCTGAGCGATGGCGTCGCCTTTGAGGACGTGACCTCGCCCCTCGGAGCCGTCGGCCCTGCGTTCGCCGTGGCGGTCGACGACCTCGACGGAGACGGCGACCTCGACGCGCTCGTCGGGAGCAGCGGGCCGGGCCCCTGGCTGCTCCGCAACGCGGGCGCTGGCGAGCTCGTGCCCGAGAGCCTGGGCCTCGCCGACGCACCGTTCACCACGATCGCGCTCGGCGACGTGGACGCGGACGGGGACGTCGACGCGCTCCTCGCCCGCAGCGAGGAGCGCCTCTACCTCAACGACGGCCTCGCCGGCTTCACGCCGGGGGCCGCGCTGCCCGCTGCGAGCGGCATGACCGAAGATGCGCTCTTGCTCGACCTGGACGCAGACGGCGATCTCGACGCGTTCCTGGCGAGCTCGGGCGGGCTGGTGTTTGCGGCTCCCGATCGTCTGCTGCTCGGAGACGGCACCGGGGCCTTCAGCGACGGGTCGGCGAGCCTGAGCGCTCCGGTCCGCGCGAGCCACGCCGTGGCGGCGGGCGATGTCGACCTCGACGGCGACGTCGACCTGCTGATCGGAGCCACGGGGCCGAACGAGCTGCTGCTGGGCGACGGAGCCGGCGGCTTCGTCAGCGCGGCGGGGCAACTGCCGGGCGACTCGCTCTCGACGCTCTCGGTGGCGCTGGCCGACGTGGATGGCGACGGCGACCTCGACGCGCTGCTCGGCAACGACGACGGGCTGAGCGGGACCGGTCAGAATCAGCTCCACCTCGGCGACGGCACCGGTTGGTTCGTCGACGCACCCGGCCAGGTCCCGGCGGCGCTGGGGGACTCGCGGGGGCTCGCGATCGGAGATCCCGACGGCGACGGCGACATCGACGCCTACTTCGCCAACGGCTTCGACGTCGACGCGCAGGTGGACGAGCTGTGGCGGAACGACGGCGGCGGCAACTTCACCCTCGGCGCCCTGGCCCCGGTGGTTGGGTCCGGCGAGGCTGTGGCCTTCGCCGACCTCGATGGCGACGGCGACGACGATGCGCTGGTCTGCGGCCAGGATCTGCTCGGCGTTCGTCAGCTCGCCGGCCTGAAGCGGCACGTCGCGTGGCGCGCGGTGCCGCGGATCGGCAAGCCGCTGGCGATGGAGCTGTACGGGGATCCGGGCTCGGCGTGGGTGCTGGCCTCGTCGACGAGGGCGGCGTCGTTCGACTTCGGCGCGATCGGCGTGCTGGGCATCGACCCGTCGGCCCTCGTCACGATCGATTTCGGCCAGCTCGATGGCGAGGGCCGTGCGCTGTGCGAGTTCCAGGTGCCGGTGGACGCCACGCTGGTGGGCGGCGAGCTGCTTTGGCAGGCGCTGCTGGGAGTTCCGGCGGCCTTCACGAACGTCGAGCGCGCGATCTTCACCGATCTCTAGCGAGGCCGGTACAGTCGGGTTGGAAAATCGGCGAGCGCGGCTCGCCGGCGGTGGGACCGGGGCGACGTCCTCTGCGTCCCCACGCAAACCGGAGGTCCGCCCGATGATCGTTCGCTTCCCGCGTCCCGTGCTCGCTCTGCTGGTTTCGACTCCCGCCCTCGCACAGCAGGAGGGGCTCGCCGAGGTCCACCGCATGGTCCCCGCCGGGACGAGTGCCGGCACCGAGCTCGGTGCCGGAGACGTCGACGGCGACGGCGACCTGGACCTCGTCGCCGCCAACATCAACGCCGAGAACCTGTTGCTGCTGGCCGACGGGAACGGGCGCTTCGACCTCGGCGCCCTGCCGCCCAACCCCGCGTCGGTGAACAACTCCGACGACTTGGCGCTCGGCGACGTCGACGGGGACGGCGATCTGGATCTGCTCTTCGCGAACCGGGGGCCGGGCGTGGGCGATCCCCTGATCGGGCAGGACCGACTGCTCCTCGGCGACGGGCTCGGGAGCTTCGTCGACGCGACGGCGCAGCTTCCGGTCGAGGAGATCAGCGCCTATGGCGTCGACCTCGGCGACGTTGATCTGGACGGCGACCTCGACGCGGCGGTGGCGCACGGGGGCCTTCCGGGGGCTGCCGGCGCCCAGCCCAGCGTGGTGCTGAGGAACGACGGAGCGGGTGTCTTCACGGTCGCGGCCGGCTTCGCGGCCACGGCGGAGCCCTCGCGCGACGTGCTCCTCGACGACCTCGACGGGGACGGGGATCTGGATCTGTTCGAGACCTTCGCGCAGCTCGCCCCGCGCGTGTACCGCAACGACGGAGCCGGCCTGTTCGCCGAGGTCGCGGACGCCTTCCCCGAGCTCGCCGCGGCGTCGATTCAGGTCGAGCTGGGGGACGTGGACGGCGACGCGGACCTCGACGTCGTCGGCTTCAACGGGCTCGTGCGGCTGTGGCTCAACGACGGAGCGGGCGTCTTCGCGGGCACGACCGGCCAGGTGCCGGTCCCGACCGGCTTCGCCGTCGACGGGGCGCTTGCGGATCTCGATGGGGACGGCGACCTCGACATCGCGGCGGGGCTTCACGGTGGCAGCCTGCTCGCGGCGCCCGACGGTCTCTACGCGAACGACGGCGCGGGTGTCTTCACCGACGCGAGCGGGCGGCTGCCCGACACGGCGTCGAGCGGTGGCCGTTTCTTTGCCCTCGACGTCGACCGCGATCAGGACGTCGACCTGCTGCAGGTGCAGACCGCCGCTCAGCAGGGTTACGTACGCCTCTACCTGAACGACGGCGTCGACTTCGAGGACGTGACCTCACCGCTGGGCGCCACCGGCCGCACGTTCGACGTTGCGGTGGACGACCTCGACGGCGATGGCGACCTGGATGCCCTCGTTGCCGGCGCAGGGCCCGGGCCGCGCCTCTATCGCAACGCGGGCGCGGGCGAGCTCGTGCCCGAGGACGCGGGCCTCGCGGGGGCCCCGAGCCTGGCCGTCGCGGTCGCCGACGTCGACGGGGACGGCGACTCCGATGCGTTCTTTGGCGGCGACGGCGAAGGGCTCTTTCTCAACGACGGCGACGCGGGCTTCGCGCCGGCGGCTGCGCTGCCCGCGAGCTCAGCGGTGACCCAGGATGCGGTGCTGGTGGACGTGGACGGCGACGGCGACCTCGACGCGTTCCTCGCCAGCACCGCGCAGATCATCGGCGTCGTGGTCGCGGGCGCCGATCGCCTGCTGCTCGGCGACGGCGCCGGCGGCTTCGCGGACGGTTCGGCGCAGGTGAGCGCGCCGGTGCGCGCGAGCTTCGCCGCCGCGCCGGGCGACGTGGACCTCGACGGCGACCTCGACTTCTTGATCGCCGCCTTCGGGCCCAACGAGCTGCTCCTCGGCGACGGTGCGGGAGGCTTCGTCGGAGCCTCTGCCCAGCTTCCCGGCGACTCGCTCGTCACGCGTGCGGCTGCTCTGGTCGACGTGGACGGCGACGGGGATCTCGACGCGCTCTTCGGCAACGAGGACGGCCTCGGCGGGAGCGGTCAGAATCAGCTGCAACTCGGCGACGGCACCGGCTTCTTCGCCGATGCGCCCGGTCAGGTCCCGGCCTTGCTGGGCGACTCGCAGGGACTCGCGGTCGGCGATCCCGACGGGGACGGTGATCCGGACGCATACTTCGCCAACGGTCCTGGCTTCGGCGAACAGGCGGACGAGCTGTGGCTCAACGACGGCGGCGGCAGCTTCACCCTCGGCGGCATGGCGCCGGTGGTTGCGCCCAGCGACGAGGTGGCCTTCGCCGACCTCGACGGAGACGGCGACGACGACGCGCTGGTCTGCGGCCAGGATCTGATCGGCCTGCGCCAGCTCGCCGGCCTCAAGCGGCACGTGGCGTGGCGCGCGGTGCCGCGGATCGGCAAGCCGCTGGCGATGGACCTGCGCGGGGATCCCGGCTCGGCCTGGGTGCTGGCCTCGTCGCCGAAGTCGGCGTCGTTCGACTTCGGCGTGGCCGGCGTGCTGGGCATCGATCCGTCGGCGCTCGTGACGGTCGACGCCGGACAGCTGGATGGCGAGGGCCGCGCGCTGCGCGAGTTCCAGGTGCCGGCGGACGTCGCGCTGGTGGGCGCCGAGCTGCTGTGGCAGGCGTTGCTCGGGATCCCGGCCGCCTTCACCAACGTCGAGCGCGCGGTGTTCACCGAGCTCTAGGAGCCCGTCCGAGTCTTCGCGATCCGCGAGGCAGCGCTCCTCGAGCTCAGCTCTGCATCGACTCGAGGCCCCCAAGGGCATCTAACCCCGGGGGGGCTCGCGGCTCCTTACCTCACGAACCGCGAGGACTCGGACGGGCTCCTAGCGCCCCGGTTGGCGGCCGGTAGCGGCACGCCGTGGGCGAGAAAGATCGAAGGGACTAGCCACGATCGGCACGCCCGGCGACGCTGACCGGGCGGCCTCTCCCAGCCCTCGATCAGGAGCCTCCATGCGACTACGCGCGCCGTTTGCGGCCCTCCTTCTACTCGCCTCCCTCACGTCGGCCACGCCGCTCGCGGCCCAGGACACCCTGGTGATCGACCTCAAGCCGGGCGGCGGCTTTCCCGGCAGCGGATTCGTCTGGGGCGAGGCCATCGCCTTCGGCGACCGCCTGCTGTTCGGCGGCGACGACGGCGGTGGCGTCGACCTTTGGATCACCGACGGGACGGCCGCCGGCACCGAGCAGGTCACCGACATCTTCCCGGACGGCGACTCGTTCCCGCGCGAGCTGACGCCGCTCGGAGGCGGCGACGAGATCGTCTTCGGCGCCCGCGATGCCGATGGCTTCGGCCTCTGGAAGACCGACGGCACCGGCGCGGGGACGGTGAAGCTGTCGCCCGCGGGGGAGTCGCACTTCTACACCGACCTCGTGGCGTATGGCGGCGAGGTGTACTTCCTCGAGTCGGCCGGCTTCCCGTTCAACGTGCTGTGGAAGACCGACGGCACGGTCGCCGGCACGGTTGCGCTCACGTCCACCTTTCCCCCGGTCGCCTCCGCCGGACCGAGCGAGGATCCCGACCGGGTCTTCGTCGAGTACAAGGGCGAGCTCTTCTTCGTCGTCTTCTACGTCGGCGCCGCCGGCAACTACGAGCTGTGGAAGACCGACGGAACCGTGGCGGGCACCGGGGAGGTCTACGACTTCGCGAGCATCAGCGCGATCCCCGACCAGCTGACGGTCGCGGGCGACACGCTGTACTTCGCCTGCACGACCGCGGCGTTCGGCCGCGAGCTGTGGAAGACCGACGGGACGACCGCCGGAACAGGCATCGCCGTCGACGTGGCGCCGGGGCCCTCGAGCTCGAACCCGGGGCCGCTGGCGGCGCTCGACAACGGGCTCCTGCTGTTCGGCGACTTCCAGGGGCTGTTCGGTCCCGAGGAGCAGCTGTGGTCGACCGATGGGACGCCGGCCGGTACCCAGCTCCTGCACTCGTCCGGCGCTCCCGTCCTGGCGCTTGGAGGTGTAGGCCCCAAGGCCTACTTCGTCGCCTCTTCGAGCCTGTACGAGACCGACGGCACGCCGGCGGGGACGCAGCTCGTCGGGGGGCTCTTCGGCTACCACGTCGACAACCCCACGCCCACCGGCGTGGGGAGCGGCGACGAGCTCGTCTTCCGCGCCCAGGACTGGACCGACCAGGAGGGCATCGAGCTGTGGTTCACCGACGGCCAGCAGGTCGCGCCGGTGGCCGACGTGCACCCGGGCTCGGACGATTCGCACCCCTCGACCTTCCGCCGCGCCGGGGGGCGGGTGTACTTCGCCGCCGACGACGGCGTGACCGGCACCGAGCTGCATTCGGTCGCGTTGGCGGAGCTGGGCGGATGGGTCGGCGAGGGCTTCGGCGGCGGCTGCGGCGTCGGAGCTCCGGTGCTGGCGCTGGGCGGCGAGGCGACGGTCGGCAGCGCGGTGACGGTGGAGCTCTCGGGCGCCCCCGCCCTCGCACCCGCGGCGCTCTACTTTTCCACCGAGCACGCTTCGGTCGACCTGGGCGGAGGCTGCGCGCAGTACCTCGCCTCGCCGCTGCTGCTCTCCCTGCACGGGACCGACGGCGCCGGAGCGGCCTCGGTGCCGGCCGCGCTGCCGCCCGACGCGTCGCTGGCAGGGCTCGCGCTTTTCCTGCAGGACGCCATCCTGGCTCCCGGCGGCCCGCTGCTAGGGCTGGCGGAGCTGAGCGGGGGGCTGGAGGTCGTGATCGGCCCCTAGCGCCTTCGCCCGGTGAGGGGGCGACCGGGACGGGGGCCCCGGTCGCGTAAAATGGGCTTTCCTGCGTGCCGCAGAGCCCGCGTCTTCCCTCCTCGCTCCCATGCAGCTCCGAACGCCTGTCTCCGTCGCTCTCCTGGCCCTCTCCTCGACTTCGCTTCCGCCGCTCGCCGCGCAGGCGTGCGGCGAGGGCTCGCTGGCTGCGTTGGGCGCGGGGACGCCCGGCGCCGGTGGGGTGCCGAGCCTCGACGTCGTCGGCGCGCCGCTGGTCGAGCTGCCCTTCGCCGTCGCGGTCCGCGGCGGGCCGGCGGGAGGCGCGGGCGTGCTCGCCGTCGGGGCCACCGAGACGCCGACGTTCCTGCCGGCCTACGGCGCCACGCTCTACCCGTCGACGCCGCTCGGCCTGCTGCCCTTCGTGCTGGACCCGGAGGGCGGCTCGGCTCCGCTTCCGGGGGTGGCGCCCGTGCCGGCGGGGCTGTGCGGGGTGGAGCTCGTCGTCCAGGCGGCGGTAGCCGACCCGGCGGCCGCCGGCGGGCTCGCGTTCACGCAGGCGTGGAGCGTGGCCTTCGGCGCGGCGCCCAGCGATCTGCTCTTCCGACAGCAGTACTTCCGGCCCGCGGTGTCCTCGTTCGCCCTGGGGCAGGCGCTCGCGCTCGCGGACGTCGACGGCGACGGCGCCCTCGACGCGCTGTCTGCAGCGGCGGACCTCTTCGAGTACGAGCCCGCCCCCGGGACCGTGCGGCTCTTCTCCGGCCAGGGCGACGGCGCGTTCCAGCCCGGCCAAGGGCAGGGCAGCTACGAGGCGCCGAGCGCCATCGCCGCGGGCGACTTCGACGGCGACGGCCTCACCGACGCCGCGCTCGCGGACCCGGGGCACTTCGACCTCTTCAACCCGTCGCCGGGGGCGCTCTGGATCCTCGGCTCGGCCGGCGCCCTCGGCCTGGTCGAGGCAGCAAGCCCCGCCGTAGGCCTGCGTCCGCGCGACGTTGCGGCGGCCGACTTTGACGGCGACGGGAACCTCGACGTGGTCACGGCGAACGAAGGGTCGGACGACGTTTCGATCGTGCTCGGGGGCGGCGATCTGACCTTTGCCGCGGCGACGAACGCGGCGGTGGGCGGCGTCCCGAGCTCGGTTCGAGTGGCCGATCTGGACGCGGACGGCACCCTGGATCTCGCGGTCCTCAATCTCGGCTCCGGCGACGCGACGCTCCTCGGCGGAGGCGGCGACGGCACCTTCACGCCGCTGGGAACGCTTGCGGTCGGGACCTCAACCCAGGCCCTCGCGGCCGGCGACCTGGGCGTCGACGGGGTGCCCGAGCTGGTCACCGCGCGCTTCGTTTCGAGCGACGAGTCCTGGGTCGAGGTGTACGCGGGGCTCGGGAGCGGAGCCTTCGGACCCCCGGTCGCGACCTCGGTCGCCCCCGAGACGCGAAGCCTCACGCTCGCTGACGTCGGGGGCGACGGAACGCTCGATCTGATCGCGTCGGGAAGCGAGACGTCGGTCCTCGCGGGGTTGGGGGACGGCTCGCTCGCGCCCCCGGCGCGCTACCTCTCGAGCAAGCAGGTGGCGGTCGCCGACCTCGATCAAGACGGAGCCGTCGACCTCGTCAGCGAGCTGGGCTCCGGCATCGGCGTGCTGCGCGGGCTCGGCGGCGGCGTGTTCCCGGCCGACGCGGAGGCGTTCCTGGACGCCACCGCCTCGGATCTGGTCGCCGAGGACTTCGACGCGGACGGCCAGCTCGACCTGGCCGCGGTGCGCTTCTTCGGCGGCATCGTCTCGGTTGCGCTCGGCACGGCGCCGGGCGCCGTCGGCCCGTGGACCGACTACGCCGCGCCCGCCGGCTCGATCAGCTCGGGCGCCGCAGGCGACGTCACCGGCGACGGTGCCCTCGACCTCATCGCGGTCGGCTTCGGCGGCCCGGGACCCGACGCGCTCTCGCTGTTTCCGGGCGCGGGCGACGGGACCTTCGCGACTGCGGTGACCTACCCCGTGGCGGAGAACCACGTCTGGGTCGAGCTCGCGGATCTCGACCTCGACGGCGATCTCGATGCGGCGGCGAGCTCGTCGGAGGACGAGGTGTCGGTGCTCTATGGGGAGTCCGGCGGCTTTGGCCCGGCCCAGGTGCATCCCGTCGGGCTACGGCCGATGTGCCTGGAGGTCGTCGACCTCGATCTCGACGGATGGCCGGACCTGGTGACGGCCAACGAGCAGTCCAAGGATCTGTCGCTGTTGCTTGGAGGCGCCGCGGGCTTCGCGCCGGCGACGACGCTCGACTCACCCTCGGGCGCCCACCTGGTCGCGGCTGCGGACATGAACGACGACGGGTGGCAGGACCTGATCGTCGCCGGCTCCCAGAGCTCGGTCGCGGTCTTCGCGGGCACCGGAGGAGCGGTGTTCGGCGCGCCCGTTGCGGTCGGTGGGGCCCTGGGCTCGCCCGAGGACCTCGCGGTTGCGGACTTCAACGCCGACCTCGTGCCCGACGTGCTGGTTTCAGCGGCTCTGCTGCAGTTCTACCCGGGGTCGGGGGATGGCTCGCTCGGTTCGGCGGAGACCTTCCGCTGCGGGGTGTGGGCCACCGCGCTGCAGTCGGTGGAGTGGAGCGGCGACACGGTCCTCGACCTGGTCGTCTCCTCCCACCTCGGCGTGCGGTTCGTGCGCAATCCGCTGCTCGCGCCTTAGGCCGAACGAAAAGAGCCCGGCGGGTCGCGAGGACCCGCCGGGCTCTTTGGTTTAGGTCGGAGCGTCCGGCGCTAGCGCGCGCCGAGCACCTGCGCGTAGCGGAAGTAGACCTCGAGGCAGAGGGTCATCGACGCGGTCGCATAGACGCGGCCACCGGTGTAGCCCCAGGGGCCGACCGGATCCCACGAGCCCTTGAAGTCGCCGTCCTTGCGCTGCGACTCAAGCACGGCGGGCTTCATGCTCTCGTTCCACTTCTTCCAGTGCTTGCCGCCCATCTGGAACATGGCGTAGGTGCCGTAGTACCAGTAGTACATGTCGCAGCCGTAGCCCTCCGGATCCCACTCCGGGGGCGTGCGGAGCAGCAGGTCGGCGTGCTTCTCCATGATCGGGTGCTCTTTGGGGTCCTGGCCGAGGAACACGCGGCACAGGAGGCCCACCGCGGTCATGGCCTCGCCCTTCTCGCGCGGGTAGTGCTCGTTGGCCGGCGTCCGCGAGGACAGCGAGCCGAACGAGTCGTAGCCGATGCGGCCGGTCGCGGGGTCGGAGACCTCGTCGATCCAGGAGAGCCCGCCCTCGAAGGCGGCCTCGTCGACCTTGAGCCCGGCGTCCTTAGCCGACGCGAGCGCGAAGAGCATCCAGCCCGTCACCGAGGTGTCGTTGTCCCCGACCGGCGGCACGTCGTAGCGCCAGGCCGCGTAGGGGTTGCGGGCCGAGAGGATGAAGTTGATCGCCTCCTGGGCGGTCCGCTTGATCATCGGGCTCTTCGAGAAGTAGTACGCCTCGCAGATCGCGAGCGTCGCGATCGCGTGGTTGTAGATGAAGTCGTGGCTGGCGCGGTCGCCCAGGAGGCCGTTGTCCGGATCTTGCTGCTGGCGCAGCCAGGCGATGCCGTTGGAGACGACCTCGCGGTAGGGGCCTTCGTTGGTGGTGTTGCCGTCGCCGAGGAAGGCGAGCAGCGCCATGCCCGTCACGCCCACGTCGTGGGTCGAATAGCCAGCGCCGTCGCACTCGCTCCCGCCCATGACGTTGTTCGTCATGAAGTTGTCGCAGTCCCAGGAGCCGTCCGGGGCCTGGTGGTTCTTGAGCCACTCGAGCCCGTCCTTGAGCGCCTGCTCGATGCCCGCGCCGCCTGCCGCCCGCAGGTTGCGCCGGCCTCCGAAGCGCCCGCCGAACTTGCCACCGGCGCCCCCGCCGATGCCGATCACGTCGTTGAACGCGTCGGAGTCAAACGGCGAGTCGGACATGAAGTCGGGGTCGCCCTCCGACTGCTCGTACTCCATGTCGTCTTCGGTCTCGTTGTGGTCCGAGATCTCGGCGTCCTTGAGGATCGGCTCCTCGACCGGCTCCTCTTCCTCGATCTCCTCTTCGATCTCCTCCTCGGGCTCCTCGAAGGGCTCCTCCGGCGGGACCTCGATGGTGGCCTGGATCTTGGCCTCCTCGCGTGCGGAGAGGTACTCCCACGGGATGGCCATCAGGATGAAGAAGATCAGCAGGTGCGCCGCAGCCGAGATCATCAGCCAGGGGGCCCGCGACATCCAATCGTAGAGGAGGTCGTTGAACGTCTGCTCCTCTTCCCAGGGCTTGGGAAGGGTGCTCTCGATGTGGATGTTGGAATAGTCCTGCTGAGCCATGGCGTCGTTGCTTGACGGGCGGGGGGCTTCCGCGAGGCCCGAGACGGGCCCCTGGGAGCCAGGGGGGCTGTTTAAAGGAGCCGAGGGGCGAATGAACGCCCGCGGGGCCCCTCGGTTCACTCCCTAGGGGAGAAAACCGCGGGAGTCTACCGAGCGAGCCTCGTCGCCGTCGAGCCCCCGCCCCTAACGACCGGGCGGAACCGCCTCTGGGGCCCCAGGGGCGCCCTCCACGCGGGCCCCGCCTGCCCCGGAACCGCGCGGCTCGGGTTTCGGCGGCGGCCAGAGGTAGGCGCTCCGCTGCAGCCGCGCACGGGCCACGTTCAGCCAGGCGTCCTCCCGGTGCTCGGCCACGCGGGTGCGGATCTGGGCCTGGAGTCCCGCATCCCGGAAGGGGGGGGCGGGGGTGACCCCTTGCTCCTCGTCCAGCACCAGGATGCGGAAGGCCCGCACCCCGTCCTCGCCGCTGCCCAGCGGCATGATCTCGGAGACGTCGCCGACGTCGGCCGTGCGGGCGAAGGCCGCCACCTCGGGCGGCAGGCGGCGGGGCTCCAGAAGCTCCGTCCGCCCCTTGGTCTGGCGGTAGCTGCCGCCGAACTCGGCGTGGATGGCGTCGAAGTCGTCGCCCCCCAGCAGGCGGTCGTGGAGCTCCTCGGCCAGCTCACGGGCCGGCTCGACCCCGCCGATGGCGTCCGCCAGCAGCAGCAGCTCGCGGAAGCGCACCTGGTCCGCCTCGGCCATGTTCTGGCTCTCGGTGCGGTAGAACTGGCGCAGCTCGCCCGGGCGCACGTAGCCGTCCCGGGTGGGCCGCGCGCCGCTGAGGCCCTGGTCGCGGAAGACCGACGTGTAGAAGCCCGACTTCTGGCGCTCGCGCTCGCGGTGTACCGACAGGCCCTGCTCGGCGAGCTGGTCGACGTAGTTGATCAGCCCCCGGTCGCGCCGCTGGCGCGCCATGAAGCGGTCGATCAGGTCGTCGACCTGGACCGGGCTGGCCTCCTGGTCCTCGCCCGCCTGGGACTCCAGGGCCAGCAAGACGAGAGCCTCCAGGGACCGGTCGAGCGCCTGCGCGCGCTCCTCGGGCGTCGTCACCTGCAGGTTCGACCGGCGCCGCACCATTTCGTAGTGCCGTACGACGTCCGAGAGCGTGATCACGTCGTCGCCCGCCTGGTAGACGACGCCATCGAGGTTCTGCCAGGGCTTGCCCTCCTCCTCCTGGGCGGAGGCGGGGACCTGAAGCGGAACGAGCAGCGGGAGGAGCAGCGAGAGGTGCATCAACTGGACCCCGACAGTGTGGACGCCGCGCCGGCTTCGCTCAAGAGGCCCTCGAGCCACGCCAGCGCCGCGGCCGCATCGCCGTGGGCTCGCCGCGGGATCACGAGGTGCGCCTGGCCCGCCCGCAGCGGGCGCAGCTCGAAGCCGTCCTTGTCGGCCGCGAGGGCCTCCTCGAGCAGCACGCGGTCCGCGTACGCCAGGAAGTAGGTGTCGTCGCGCCACAGCAGCCGGCGGATTCCGAGGGCCGCCAGCTTGGGGCGCAGGCGGAACTGGCGCACCAGCTCCTCTGCCGCGGCGGGCAGCCGGCCGTAGCGATCGTGCAGCGAGGCGCGGATCTCCTCGGCCTGCTCGTCGCTCTGGACGGCCGCGAGGCGCCGCAGCAGCTCGACGCGGGTGTCGGCCGAGGGGATCCACTCCTTGGGGAGGAAGGCCTCGATGCCGAGCTCCATCTCCACCGCCTCGGCCTCGAGCTCGCGCTGGACGGCCGCGGGCACGTCGCGCAGCAGCTCTTCGGCCGCGCCTCCCGCGGTGAGCCGGTCGACGGTCTCCTTCAGCAGCCGGCAGTACATGTCGTAGCCGATCGCGGCGATGTGGCCGGACTGCTCCGGGCCGAGGATGTTGCCCGCCCCGCGCAGCTCGAGGTCCTTCATGCTGATCTGGAAGCCGGCGCCGAGCTGGGTCAGCTCTTCCAGGGCCTTCAGGCGCTCGCGCGCCTGCTGGCCGACCGGCTTCGCGCGGTCGATCAGGAGGTAGCAGTAGGCCTTGTGCCGCCCGCGCCCCACGCGGCCGCGCAGCTGATGGAGCTCGGCGAGCCCGAAGTGGTCGGCGCGGTCGAGCAGGATCGTGCCGGCGGTCGGGATGTCGATGCCGTTCTCGATGATCGTCGTCGCGACCAGCACGTCGACCTCGCCCTTGGCGAAGGTGGTCATCACGCGCCGCAGCACGTTGCCGTGCATCTGCCCGTGGCCGATCGCGAACTCGCACTCGGGGATCAGCTCCATCAGCTCGCGCACGCGGCCCTGGATCGACTGCACGCGGTTGTGGAGGAAGAAGACCTGCCCGCCGCGGTTCTTCTCGCGCAGCACCGCATCGCGGATCAGCGTGTTGTCGTCCTCGTAGGCCAGCGAGGTCTCGATCTCCTGGCGGCCCTCGGGCGGCTCGGAGAGCGCGGAGATGTCGCGGATACCCGACAGCGACATGTGCAGCGTGCGCGGGATCGGCGTAGCGGTCAGCGTCAGCACGTCGACCGAGGCGCGCAGTCCTTTGAAGTGCTCCTTGTGCTTGACGCCGAAGCGCTGCTCTTCGTCGATGATGACCAGCCCGAGGTGCTTGAAGTCGACGTCCTTCGACAGGATGCGGTGCGTGCCGACCAGGATGTCCACGCTGCCCTCGGCGGTGCGCTTCACGACATCGCGCGCGGCGGCGCCGGTCACGTAGCGGCTCAGCGTGGCGACCTCGACCGCGAAGGGAGCGAGGCGCTCCTTGAAGGTCTCGTAGTGCTGCTGCGCGAGCACGGTGGTCGGCACCAGGATCGCCACCTGCCCGCCGGCGGACACGACGCGGAAGGCGGCGCGCAGCGCGACCTCGGTCTTGCCGAAGCCCACGTCGCCGCACAGCAGGCGGTCCATCGGCCGCTTGCCGGTGATGTCCTTGGCGATCTCGCCGTCGGCGGTCGCTTGGTCCTTCGTGTCCTCGTAGGGGAACGAGCCGAGGAGGTCGCGCACCATCGCCGCGTCCGGCTTCCACGGCGGCCGGCTCTGGGTCTCGCGCTTGGCCTGCACCTGCAGGAGCTCGGCGGCGAGGTCGACCAGCGCGCGCTCGACCTTCTCCTTGCGGCGGCGGAAGGTCTGGCCGCCGATGCGGTCGAGCGTCGGCGTAGCGCTGCCGCCGCCGACGTAGCGCTGCACCAGCTCGATACGGCTCGCCGGGACGTACAGGCTGACGTCATCGGCGAAGAGCAGGTGCAGGTGCTCCTCCTCGCCTCCGGCGCGCTCCATGCGCTGCAGCCCGGCGTACTGGCCGACGCCGTGGACGGCGTGAACGACCAGATCGCCGATCTTCAGCTCGAAGAAGGACTGCAGCGCGCGCACGCGGTGCACCTTCGGCGTCCGCGCCCGGGCGCGGGCGCCCAGCACGCCGGCCAGCTCGCGCTGGTTGACGATCGTCGCGCCCAGGTCGGGGAAGCGGAAGCCGCGCGCGACCGAGCCCTGCGCGGTGCGCAGGCCGGGGACGGCCTCGGCCGTGGCGAGCTGCTCGTTGAAGCGGCGCTCCTCGGTCTCGGTGCGGAAGAGGACCACCGTGGTCCCCCCGTCCTGAGCCGTTTCGCGCAGCGCGGCGGGAGCTTCCTTCAGACCGACGGCGAGGCCCTGCACCGAGCGCGTGCCGAAGTCGTGGTCGTCGCCCGGCAGGCTCTGGAGCGCGATCCGCGCGTGGCCCCCGATCGACGCCTCGAGCGTCGCCAGCGCGCGCTTGTGGGCCGTCGACTGGATGCGCAGACCCTCGGCCTGGTCGGCCAGGCGCAGCGGCTCGATCTCGACGAAGGCGGTCGCCGGCGACAGGAGCTCGGCCACCGGCAGCCCGCGCCCGTCCTCGACGCCCCCGACGTCGGACGCCACGCAGACCGACGCGCGGTCGAGCGACTCGACGCTGCGCTGCGACTCGGGGTCGAACAGGCGCAGCGACTCAATCTCGTCGTCGAAGAGCTCGATCCGCAGCGGCAGGTCCGACGCGAAGGGGAACACGTCGAGGATGTCGCCGCGCGAGCTGACCTCGCCCGGGCTCTCGGCCAGCGGCTGGCGCGAGTAGCCGGAGGACACCAGCCGGCCTAGGAGCTCTTCGATTTCCAGCCGCGCGCCGAGCGCCAGGTGCAGGAAGTCGCGCTCCAGATCGCGCGGCGACGGCACCGGCTGCAGCATGCTGAGCAGCGAGGCCACCACCAGCCGCGGCCGCCGCTCGGCCGGGCCGCTGATGCGCTGCGCGACCTGCAGCCGGCGACGCACCGAGTCGGGGTCGGCGAGCGCGTCCGAGCGCCGCGCGCCGGTGGTCTCACGCGCGGGCAGATGCACCGGCTCCGCGCCGAAGGCCGCGAGGTCGTCGACCAGCACCTCGGCCTCGGTCTCGGTCGACGCGATCGCCAGGCACGGGCCCGGCGCGCGGAGCGCGAGGCCCGCCAGCACGAAGGTCTGCGAGGAGCCCCACAGCCCGCCGGCGTAGAAGCGGCCTCCGGACGCCGCGGCCTGGACCAAGAGCTCGAAGCCGGGCACCTCGTCGAGCCGGGCGGTCGCGAGGAGCTCTTGGCGCTGTGCGTCGGCGCTCACGCCCCGCCGCCCGCCGCGCGTCCGTTGCGCCCGTTCTCGCCTACGGCCGGGTCGCGCTCCTCGAGCACGAGCAACGCCTCGAACGCCGCCCAGCGCTCGGCCTCCTTGCGCGTGCGGCCCCAGGCGCTCGGGTAGCGTTCGCCTCCGAGCTCGGCCGCGACCAGGAAGGCCCGCGCGTGTGCCTCGCCGCGCTCGTCGAGCACCACGTAGCTCGGCGGACAGCCGGTCTCGACCTGCCCGATCCGCTGCAGCACCTGCTTGGGGTTGGCTCCGCGCTGGCGCTTGCGAACACGCTCCAGCGGCTGCTGCAGCGTGGCCAGCGCAAAGGCCTTGGCCGCCTCCAGGCCGGCGTCGAGGTAGACCGCGCCCAGCACCGCTTCGTAGAGGTTGGCGAGCACCGACTTGGGCAGCGCCCGGTGCTGCAGCCCGCTCCCCAGCCGCGCGGCGGCATCGAGGTCGAGCTCGCGCGCCGCGTCCGCCAGCACGCGCCGCGACACGACCCAGGCCTTGAGCTCGGTCAGGTCGCCCTCGGGGAGCTCCGGGTGGCAGCGGAAGAGCTCCTCGGCAACCACGAGGTCCAGCACCGCATCGCCCAGGAACTCGAGGCGCTCGTTGTCCTCCTCCGAGCCCGTCGAGGCGTGCGTCAGCGCCAGGCGCAGGAGGTCGGGGGTGCGGAAGGAATGGGGGAGCTCCGCCATAGACCGCGGATTGTAGCGGCCGAGCGGTAGACTCCGCCCATGCCCTACGACGAAGAGCTGGCGACCCGCGTGCGGCTGACCCTCGCCGGCTGCGAGCGGACCTCGGAGCGCCGCAGGTCCGGCGGCATCCGCGAGGCGACCGGCGTCGCCGCGGCCAAGCGGCGCCGCTGACTCCCATGCAGGACGTGGACGACGACGAGGAGTACCGCCCGCGCGCGACCGACCACCTGGTCGAGCCGTTCTTCTCGGGGCTGGGGCACGATGGGGAGCCCGCCGAAGAGGGCGCGTCGCCCGAGCGGGCCGCGCCCCCCGATCCGGCGGAGTCCGGTTCGACCGCAGCCAACGGGCCGAGCGCCGCGTCCCCGCGCCGCCCGAGGATCGGCTGCGGCGCGGGAGCCGCGCTCGCGCTGGCCCTCGTCTTGACCGGCGCCGCCTACGCGGCGGCGAGCCTCGCGCCGCTCGGCTGAACGGGCCGGCTCCCGCATCGTCCGCAGAGTCGGGCTAGCCGCCTGTGACCAGGCGCGCGTACTCCCGTTCGGCGAAGCGATCGGTCATCCCCGCCAGGTAGTCGCACACCGCCCGCTTCAGCCCGACCGTGTCGACCCAGCGCTGGTACCACACCGGCATCTCGCCGGGCGCGTCGGTGTAGATCTCGAACAGCGGGCCGAGGACGCGCGCCGCGTGCTCGGTCAGCTCGGTCAGGCGCGGGTGGCGGTAGAAGCGTCGGCGCAGGAAGCTCTGCAGCTCGGCCACCTCGCGCGCAAGCTCGGGACTGTGGGCGACGAGCGGTGCCTTGTGCGTCCGCGCTTGCTCGGCGCCCTCCAGCTTCGCCGCTTCGATGCGCTTCGACGACGCCTGGATCAGGTCGTTGATGCAGATCTTGATCAGCTCGTTCGTCGTGCGCTTGACGCGCAGCGCGACGTCGCTGGAGCCGGCGAGGAAGCCGGGGTGGCGCAGCTCGACCGACTCGCGCGCGCCGCGCCACAGGGCCACCTCGGCGAGCAGCGTGTCCTCTTCGAAGATCTCCGCCCGCAGGCCGTCCTCGATGTCGTGCACGTTGTACGCGGTCGAGTCGGCTAGGTCGACCACCTGCGCCTCGAGGTACGGCTGCTTCGGGCGTGGTCGGAACTCCGCCGGCCAATCGGCAGCGCTCTCGTGCTTGAGCAGCGAGACGCGCATCTCGAAGGTGAGGTTGAGCCCGGCGTAGTCGGGGCTGCGCCGTTCCAGCTGGTCGACCACCCGCAGCACCTGTGCGTTGTGGCGGAAGCCGCCCTCGTCGCGCATGAGCTTGTCGAGCGCCCACTCGCCGCGGTGTCCGAACGGCGGGTGCCCGATGTCGTGTGCCAGCGCCAAGCCCTCGCACAGCGGCTCGTTCAGCCCGAGGGCGCTGCCCACGCTGCGCGCCACCTGCGCCACCTCGAGCGAGTGGGACAGCCGGGTGCGGTTGTGGTCGCCCTCGCGGTTGACGAAGACCTGGGTCTTGTACATCAGCCGCCGGAACGCGGTGCTGTGGACGACGCGGTCGCGGTCGCGCTCCCAGACCGTGCGGAGGTCGTCCTCCTCCTCGGGATGGAGGCGTCCGCGCGATTGGACCGAGCGAATGGCCCACGGTGCGAGGAACTGGTCCTCTTGTCGCTCCTTGGCGAGCCGGTCGTGCAGCGGTGCGGAACTCATGGCGCGAGTAGGACCGTCGGGGGGGCCGACGGTTTCAACCTGCGCCAAGGATGTTGTCTCGGTCCCCGCGGCTCAAGCGCCGACCCAAAGGACGACGGGCGGCCCGCCGTCCGGCGAGCCGCCCGTCGTGGCGGTGTTTCCGAGCCCGGTGCTTCCGAACCGGGGCGAGCTAGTCGTCGAGCCCCTCGGGGCGCAGCTCGCTGTCGGGGTGGTTGGTGAAGATGGCCGCGTGGTGGAACTGCGGGTCGAAGAGGTACATCGCCCCGTTGTTCAGCGGCATCGAGCGCGGCATCTCGATCTGGAAGGTCAGCGTCGTATTGGCCGGGATCGGCTTGCCGTACGAGTAGGCCCACAGGTTCGGGTCGCCGGTCGGCTTGCCCGCGAGCAGGTTGTTGCCCCACGCGGTGAAGTCGCCGTCGATGACCGAGTGGAAGCTGGGCCCGCTGAAGCCGGTGATGTCGGCGAAGGGGTGGAACAGGTCGCGCGTGCCGGCGTGCCAGAAGTTGGCCGGGTCGTCCTCGGCCGGGTCGACGTAGAACGAGTTCCCGCCGAGCGGCTCGAGCGCCGTGTTGTCCCAGAAGTTCGCGTCGAAGCCCTGGCTGAAGAAGAGGTTCGTCCAGCCGCCGGGCGCCAGCTGCGGGGCACCCCAGACCGGCTTCCAGTCCAGGAGGCCCATGTCGACCCCGTTGTACTGGTAGTCGGTCGTGCCGAAGTCGACCACGCGGAAGAAGCGCGTGAAGTTCTCGTCGTTGTGGATCGTGATCGAGATCGTGTCGCCCTCGGTCCAGTTCAGCTTGCCCGCCGCGGAGATGCGCTCGCGGTCCCCGAAGATGTCGAGGTTGGTGAACAGGAGGTTCAGGTCCGAAGTCGGGTTCGGGAAGTCGAGCACGTCCGGCGTGGGCGGCAGCCCGCGGCGGTCACGCACGAAGCCCATCATCCCGTCGACCGCCGCCGCGAAGGCATCGATGTCCGGCTGCGCACCGCCGCTCGCGTCGAAGGCGAGCAGCGCGTCGTGGATCACGAGCTCGGGCGCGTGGTCGCCGATCGCGGCCAGGCCGAGCGCCTCGACCTCATCCCACTTGTGCCCGAAGCGCCAATCCTTCGGCGCGCCGGAGGCGAGGTACTCGCCGTCCGAGTAGGTCTCGATCCAGTTGATTCGCGGCGGGTGCTGGCGCCAGCCCCACACGTAGATACCGGCCTGCGAGAGCCCCTGGGCGTAGCGGATCGTGAGGTCGATCCCCTGCCCCTTGCGGAGCGTGGTGAACGAGCTGTCGTAGCCGAAGTACGGGATCGTGTACGGGCCCTGGCTCCAGTCCGGCAGCGGCACCGCGTACTCGTTGTTGCCGTACACGTTGAACTGCGCGCTCGGGTTGCTGACGCCGTCGTACGGCAGCCCGGTGTCGGTCCCGTCGACCAGGAAGCCGCCGATCTGGCCGTCGAGGTCCAGGTCGAACGACTGCCACTTGCTGAGGTCCGTGATCTCGCTCTCGCCGACGAAGCTGCCGAGGTTGAACTTGCGGTCGGCGTGCAGCCAATAGCGCGGGTCGCCGGGGTTGATCTGGTCGTAGCTCGGCGCGGCGTCGGTGCCGGTGTGGAGCTCGAACAGGTTCTCGAGCGAGAACTTGCGCTCATTCCCCGGCTGCGGGTCGACCGAGTTGAACCACTTCCAGATCCAGTTGTTGCGATACCAGAAGTTGGCGTTCGCCGTCTTCTTCATCGGGATCGCGGTGAACTCGTCGATCGGGAAGGCGAACTCGTTGTTCGGTCCCGGATCGCCCAGCCCGCGGAGCTTCCACGTGATCGTGTAGTCCTCGTGCATGGGCACCAGCATCATGTTGGCGTCGGTGTAGATCTCCGTGCCGTACCAGAGCTGGGTGACCTCGATGTTGCGCGTCTCGGGATCGTACGTGCGGTTGTCCTGGCGCCCGTAGATCTTAATCAGCTCAAAGCCGAGGTAGGCCTTGTTCGTCAGCGCGCCCGACACGTTGGTGCCGAGCAGGATGTCGACGGCCTCCTGCACGCGCGCCTTGCTGCCGGTCGCGATGATCTCGCCGAGGATCTCCTCGAGGTCATCGGTCGGCGAGTTCGGGTCGATGCCCTCGTCGGCGAGCCAGAACATGTCGTCGCGCGGGTCGACGTGGTTCGGCCAGTGCAGGTTGAAGTGGATCGGCGAGCCGTCGGCGAAGTTCACCGAGCCGTCGAGCGAGCCCGACGGGTCGCTGCTCTCGAACCACAGGTCGAGCGGGAACTCGTCGTCGTTGGCGAAGGTGTTGTTGCCCGCGGTGTCCGGCAGATACAGCGTGCCGACCACGGTGCCGGCCGGAGCCGGGTTCTGCGGCGCCACGGTGCCGGGCAGGAGCGTGATCGCGCCCGAGATGAGCGGCCCGTCCTTCTTGATCTGGTGCATGCCCAGGTTGGGCACGTTGCGGCCGCCGGCCGGGGGCGCCGGCAGGTAGCCACGCTGGTCGGTCCCCGACGTGTCGGGCGAGCCCTTGGTCGGGGTCTGGGCGAAGGCCGCGCCCGCGAGGGCCGCGGCGACCGGGAGAGCAAAGGTCATCTTCCTGGTGTTCATTGCGGTCCCTCCTACTTGATCTCCGTGCCGAGAAGGCCGTCGCGCAGGAACGCGACGAGCGCGTCCTTCTCCGACTGGGTCAGGTTGAGCGGCTGGATCAGCGCGCTCTTGGTGAAGGTGCCGCAGAGGTCGGCGTCGCCGCCCTGGTCATAGAAGTCGACCACCTCTTCCAGCGTTGCGAACGCGCCGTTGTGCATGAACGGTCCGGTGACCGCGATCATGCGCAGTTGAGGCGTCTTGAACTTGCAGTAGTCCTGCGGGTCGTCGATCTCGACCGGCTCGCTGCCCGTGAGGTCGGTGCGCTTGCCGAAGCCGAAGTCGACCTCGCCGTTGAGCGCGAAGGTGCCGGCGTTCGGGACGCCGAGGTTGTGCTCCTTGAAGTCGGTGAGGAACGGCGTCGGGTGGCAGTTCCAGCAGCCGGCCTTGCCGAAGAACAGATCCTTGCCCTCGAGCTCCTGCGTCGTCAGCGCCGTGGTGTCGCCCGCGAGCCACTGGTCGAACGGCGTGTCGAAGACGCTGATCGTCGCCTCGTAGGCTCCGATCGCCGCCGTCGCGTTGACCTGGTTGATCGAGCCGGGGCCGTAGGCGGCGTCGAACAGCGCGACGTAGTCCGGGTCGCTCTGCATCAGCGGGATCAGGAAGTCGTCCCAGTCGGTGTTCATCTCGACCGAGCTCTCGAACGGGAACGCCGCCTGGTGCGCGAGGTCTCCGGCACGCTTGTCCCAGAACAGATGCTGGAAGAGGTGCGAGTTGTAGACCGTCGGCGTGTTGCGCCCCGTCAGGAGCGTCTTGTACCGGTTGCCTTCGACCGCGAGCGCCGGGTCATGTCCGGCGGTGCTGAGCGTGTTGTCCTGGACGCCCTTGCCCTGCGGGCGCGCGTCGCCCCAGCCGAGGTCGGGGTCGTGGCAGGTGCCGCAGGCGATCCCGCGCGGCTCGGAGAGGCGCTCGTCGAACATCAGCTTGAAGCCGAGGTCGATCTGAGCCTGGATGCCGTCGGGGGCGGGAGCGTCGGCTCCGGCCGTCGGGGGGGCCTTCGCGCTGGACGAGTTGTTGCTGAAGCACGCGCCCAAGGTGAGGGCGCTGGCTCCGGCCAGGAACAGGACGTGAATTCTTGCCATCGAGTTGATTCTCCTGGGCCTCGGACGAGCGGCCCGGGTGGGGTCCCTTGGACCCCGATCGCAATTTCGTCTGGGTGTGACTCTCTTGGGGGGGCGAAACAGGGCGAAGCGATTTCCGCCCCGAGCCGCCTGGGAACGCGGCTTTTGCCTTGATGAGAAGCCTATCACGAACGTCACGAGCGCACCGGGAGGGAAGGCCCTTTCTGACGGCCCCGAAAGGGAGGGTGGAGAGGGGCCCCCCGCTCCGGTAGAAGAGGGCCGTTCCGCGACCTCAGCCTTCACAAAAATGCGCCCCCTCCATCACGCCGCCCTCACGCTCCTCCTCGCCGCCGCCGCGTCCTGCGGCTCCTCGTCCGAGCCCGCCGACAGCCAGGGCGGCGAGGGAGCCGGCGAGGGCCAGGCCTCCCCCGCGGAGGACGCCGACGGCTTCCGCTTCACCGGCACCGTCCAGCTCGATGGCGACCTCGCGAGCCGCAAGTACGGCTACGTGTTCATCAGCGTCAAGCCGACCGACGTCGTGATGCCCTCCTACTCGCGCAAGTACTCGTTCGAGGACGCCGAGGTCGACGCGCCCGGCAGCGAGCCGCGGCTGCTGCGCTTCGAGATCAACGAGTCGCACCGCATGGGCGGACTCGGGCCCGGCGACCACGTGCTGGAGGCCTGGTTCGACCCGGACGGCTTCGTCGAGACCAAAGAGGGCGGAGCGCGCGAGACCGTGCCCGTCGGGCGCGGCCAGGACGGCATCAAGGTCGCCGTCCGGCTCGACCCGGCCGAGTGAGCGCGTCGGCCGATCCCTGGTTCGTCGAGGCGTTCCGCTCGCAGTACCGGCGCGTCTACCCGCACCGCGATCTGGAGTCGGCCCGCAGCGAGGTCCGCCACCTGATCGAGGCCGGGCTGCCGGCGCCTACGCTCGATCTGTGCTGCGGCTTCGGCCGTCACACGCTCGCGCTGCGGGAAGAGGGGCGCGCGGCGGTGGGGATGGACCTCTCTACCGACCTGCTGCGGGAGGCACCGCGCCTGCCGCGCGGGCCTGAGCTGCTCGGCGGGCGCCTCGCGCGCGCCGACGCGCGCCGCCTGCCCTTCCGCGCGGGCTCGTTCGCGGGCGTGTGCATGCTGTTCTCCTCCTTCGGCTACTTCGACGACCGCGCCAATGCAGGCGTGCTGTCCGAGGTGCGGCGCGTGCTCGCGCCCGGCGGCGTCGCGGTGTTCGACCTGATGAACGCGGAGCGCATCCGGAGCTCGCTCGTCCCCGAGAGCCACACCGAGCGGGACGGGTTGACGCTCCGCGAGCGGCGCGCGCTCGTCGACGGAGGGAGGCGCGTCACCAAGGAGGTCACCCTCACGGACCCGTCGGGACGCACGAGCTCCTGGCGCGAGGACGTGCGGCTCTTCGACCCGGCGGAGTTCGACGCGCTCTGCGCCGAGGCCGGCCTGACGACGTTTCGCCGCGAGGGGGACTTCGCGCCGACGGCCTTCGGCCCCACATCCCCGCGCCAGATCGTCTGGACGCGGCGGGAAACGGCTCCCCCCGCGTGAGACCGGCGGCCCGGCCGCTATACTCTTCGCCGACTATACGCCTGCGGCATCCGCCGCCCGGCCACCGAGGACATCATGGACCAGCCGAACAACATCGTCTTCAGCGAGCAGGCGCTCGAGCTCCAGGAGACCGCCCGCCAGATCGCCGAGAAGTACGTCCGCCCCAACGCCGCCAAGTACGACCGGGAGCAGGAGTACAACTACGACGCCGCCCGCGCCGTCGCCGAGGCGGGGCTGTTCAAGACGTTCATCCCCACCGAGTACGGCGGCCACGGCGCCGGCGTGCTTGCCCTGTGCCTGGTGACCGAGCAGCTGGCGCGCGCTGACTCGGGCTTCGGCGTCGCCTTCGCGGTCAACGCGCTCGGCTCCTTCCCGATCATCCTCGGCGGCACCGAGGAGCAGAAGAAGAACTGGCTGCCGCAGGTCGGCAACGGCGAGAAGTTCGTCGCCTTCTGCCTGTCCGAGAAGTACGCCGGGTCCGACGCGGGCGGCCTGTCGGTCACGGCCGAGCTCGACGGCGATGAGTACGTCATCAACGGCGAGAAGAAGTGGACCACCAACGGCGGCGTCGCCGACATCTACTCGGTCTTCTGCGTGACCGATCCGACCTCGAAGTCGCGGCGCATCAGCGCGATCGTGGTCGAGAAGGGCACCCCCGGGTTCACCATCGGTAAAGTCGAGGACAAGATGGGCATCCGCACGGTGCCCGTCGTCGAGACGCACTTCGAGAACGTCCGCGTGTCCAAGGACAACCTCATCGGAGGCCGTCCCGGCATGGGCTTCAAGCACGCGATGATGACGCTCGACTACGCGCGGCCGGGCGTCGCGGCGCAGGCCGTCGGAGCCGCCCAGGGCGCGCTCGATCTGGCCGTCGTGTACTCGAACCGCCGCCAGCAGTTCGGCGCGCCGATCTCGTCGTTCCAGATGGTGCAGAAGATGCTCGCCGACATGGCGATGAAGACCGAGGCCTCGCGCTGGCTCGTGTACGCCATCGCCGCGGCGGTCGACTCGGGCGCCAAGACGAACATCACCAAGCGCGCCGCGATCGCGAAGTGCTATGCCACCGACACCGCCATGGACGTCGCCACCGACGCCGTGCAGATCTTCGGCGGCTACGGCTTCATGGAGGACTACCCGATCGCCAAGTGCTTCCGCGACGCGAAGATCCTCCAGATCTACGAGGGCACCAACCAGATCCAGCGGATGGTCATCGCCCGCAACCTCGTGCGCGAGTCCGAGGCCCTGAAGCACCTCGAGGACTACATCCCGCGCGAGGTGCAGAAGACCTTCCAGAACGAAGAGGTCATCACCGGGGTCTAGCGACCCGACGGACGCGCCGGGGGTCGTCGGTCCCGGCCCAACCCGGTATGCGAGCCCGCCCGGGCCGCTGCGCTCTCCGCGCGGCGGCCCGGGCGTTTTCGTTCCCGTGGCGGGGAAAGCGGTGTCGCGCGACAGGACTCGGCCGAAGTGCGCCCGGCCGCTTCGCTTAGCCTCTGCTTGGCAGGCCGGTGAATCCGGTCCCAGCGGGGCGTCGAAGTCCGTATCGACAGCCGATTCGGCTCGGAAACGGTGACGCCCGCGTTACACGGGCCGTTTCTAGGACAAATCCAGTGCGGAACCCCGGTTTCCTACGTACGGACATCCGGATGCACCCCGCTGGAAGCCTAGGAGCGGCAGACAACCCAGGCTCGCCGGTCCGCATCCGGAATCGTCGGCAGGTACTCAAAGGCGATAACGTGCGTAACCTCATCACCTATAAGGATATAGATCAGCTGCTAGACGCGGCGGCAAGCGACCCCGACACCTTCGTGGAGCGGGTCGACGAGCTGATCGCGGAGCTCGACGCCCAAGGACGCGACCTGGAGCTTACGGACTCCTGGTCCTGGCGCCTCTCAGGCGGCCGCAGGGCGCCCAGCAAGCAGGCGAGCGCGCTTCAGCAGTTCCGTCAGGACGTCGAGGACATCATCACGCTCGACCGCGACGAGGAGGCCCGCCTCGCCCGTCGCATCGAGTTCGCCCGGCGCCGGCTCATGAGCGCTCGCGAGGAGGCCGGCCTGACCGGCGAGCCCGGCGAGCGCCCCTCGGCCGACGAGCCGCTGCCGCGCGCCGTCGCGCGCCGCGCGCTCGAGCTGCACCACCTGCGCACCGAGATGGTCGAGCGCAACCTGTACCTGGTGCTGATCAACGTCGAGCGCTACGTCCAGAACGGCGTCAACCGACCCGACCTGATCCAGGAGGGCTGCCTCTCGCTGTTCCGCGCGGTCGACGGCTTCGACTGGCGTCGGGGGCTGCTGTTCCGCACCTACGCGGTGCACTGGCTGAACCAGGCCTTCCGGAACTACCTGTACAACTTCAACCACACCGTCCGCGTTCCGGTCTACCTGCAGAAGGCGCTCAAGCACATCAACCAGGCCACGATCCGCCTCGGCGACCCCAACGCGTCGCCGGAGGAGATTGCGGCCCAGTCGGACCTGAACGAGGGGCTGGTCGCGTCCGCGATGGCCGCGGCGCGCGCGAGCTACTCGATCGATGCCGGCCTCTCCGAGGGCGAGGACGCCTCGCGGCTGCGCGACCTCCTGGTCATGGACGAGGAGGAGTCGGAGCCGTACTCCTCGCGCCTCGAAGACATCACGCTTGAAGAGGGCGTCGAACGCGCCCTCTCGCGCCTGAGCGAGCGCGAGCGCAAGGTCGTACGCATGCGCTTCGGTCTGGGAATGCCGAGCGCCCACACCTTGGCCGAGGTAGCCAAATCCCTCGGCGTCAGCGTCGAGCGCGTGCGCCAGATCCAGGTCCGCGCGCTCTCGAAGATGAATACGCCAGGGCTCCGGCGCGAGCTGGACCCGTTCTTGAACTAGACCCATGGCCGGGCGCCCCCGGGGGGGAGGCGCCCGGCCCCGCGGGCGTTCCCGCCCGAAAGCGCGCCGCGGTTTGGAAACGCCCTCGGGGCGGGGCGGTACACTGGACGTTATGGCAGGTGGAAGCCCGCGACTCCGGCTCCCCGCGGCCCTCCTCGCCCTCTTCGCGTGGGCGTTGGCCGGTCCGGCCGTGTCCCAGCGCGCCGCCCAGGTGCCGGACGACGACCTCTCGCGAGGCGCTCCGTCCCGCACGCTCGACTCCGGCGTGCTGCGGGCGGTCTACCTCGACCTGCTCGGCCGGCCGCCGTACCGCGCCGAGCGCGACGAGTGGCTTGGCCGCCAGCTCGCCGACCTGCTCGGCGAGCTCACGCGCGGCGAGGAGCTGTGGGAGCACTGGACCGAGGAGCAGCTCTACTACTTCCTGCTCATCGACAACTTCCGCCCGCGCTCCGACCGCGTCGTCGCCATCCCCGGCGACCTGCGCGAAGGGCGGATCGGCGTGCGCGACGCGATCCACCGGATCGTGCTCTCGTCGAGCTTCGACCAGCGCAACCCGGGGCCCGACACGTTCGTCACGGTCGTGATGGAGCAGCTGCTGGGGCTGACCGTGCAGAAGCAACCGCGCGAGCTCCACATCGGCAAGCAGCTGTACGACGGCCAGGAGGGCATGTTCCTCGGCCGACGGGGCCGCTCCCAGGCGGACGTGGTCAAGATCTCGATCGAGGACCGGCGCTGCCTCTCCCAGCTGCTCGAGCGCGAATACCGGCGCCTCCTGCGCCGCGATCCGGACCGGCGCGAGCTCGCGCGCTGGACCAAGCGGCTGGACAAGGACCCGCTCGCCTACCGCGACCTCTTCCGCGACTGGATCCAGAGCGAGGCGTACGAGCAGCGGCTCTCCGAGGAGATCGTCCAGCCCAACCGGTTGTACGTGCGGAGCATGTACGTGGACCTGGTCGATCGACTGCCGGACAAGGAAGAGGAGCGGCGCATGCGCAACGCGCTCGACGGCCTCTCCGATCCCGGACCGCTGCGCGCCGTGCTCGCGCGGCTGCTCCTCGACTCGGGGACCGCCGCGCTGCCCGCCAAGGATGAGATCGAGGATCCCACGGCCTGGGTCGGCGGGCTCTTCGAGCGGCTGTACGGCCGCGCCGCGACACCGACCGAGCTCAAGAGCTTCGTGACCGCGTTCCACGATCCCGCCTGCCGGCCGGCGACCGTGCTCTACGCGCTGGTTTCCCACCCCGAGTACCACTCCTTTTGAACCAGGGAGGCCTTCCGATGACCCGACCCACCTTCACCCGCCGCAGCGTCCTTTCCGGCAGCGCGGGTGCCCTTGCCGGCGCCGCCCTTGTGGGCGCGTCGCCGCACGCGCTCGCGAGCGCCGCGCTGCTACGCGAGCGCAAGACCAAGCACGTGATCCTCGTCGCCTTCGCCGGCGGGGTGCGCACGCGCGAGACGCTCGATACACCCGACAACGTGCCGGTGCTGAAGCAGATGGCGGACGAGGGGGTCGTGTATCCGCGCACCCGGACCGCCAACCTCGGGCACTTCGGCGCGGCGATGTCGATCTTCACCGGCATCAGCGAGGCGCGCGGGATCCGCGAGAACGCGCGCGGCCCGGACCCGACCGTGTTCGAGTACGTGCGGCGCGACGCGGGTCTGTCGGCGAGCGAGGTCTGGATGAGCACCTCGGGCGGCGCGCAGCAGGCGAACTACGCCTACAGCACGCACTCGGAGTACGGGCCGGCCTTCGGCGCCAACACGCTCGACGGCGACGGCGTCTTCAACCAGGAGTTCAAGGACATCGTCGACCGCTTCGGGCGCCCGCGCGAGATGGACGGGCGCGAGGTCGAGCTACTAGAGCGGATGCGCGGCAGCATCGAGTCGGGCGACGACGCCGGCGGCGTCAACACCGCCGAGACGGCCCGCCAGGTCGAGCGCTACATCCTCGACGAGCTGACGCGCGGCACGGCCGACCTGCGCGGCGTCAACGCCGGCGACGCGAAGTCGTTGCAGGTGGCGCGCAACCTGATGCTGATGTTCCGGCCCAAGCTGCTCGGCGTCTCGCTGCAGAACGCGGACGTCGCGCACGGCTCGTACAACTCCTACGTCGAGGTCGTGCGCCGCAACGACGTGGCGCTCGGCGAGCTGTGGGAAGTCGTGCGCTCGGACGACTCGCTGCGCGAGTCGACCGCGATCATCGTGCTGCCCGAGTTCGGGCGCGACCGCGACCTCAACTCGCGCCGCGGGTTGGATCACGGCGACGGCTCGGACGACCTGAACTACGTCAGCACGGTCTGCTGGGGGCCCGACTTCAAGCGCGGCCACGTGGTGAACCGCGAGGTTCGCACGATCGACGTGTGCCCGACGGTGTGCGACATGTTGGGCGCGAAGGCGCGCATGGCGCGCGGCCGCAAGCTGCCGCAGCTCTTCGGTTAGGCCGGGGCCGCTCGTGCTTCGGCGGTGCCAGCCTGCGGCCCTCGCCGCGCTCGCGGTGACGGTGCTCGCCACGTGCGCGCTCCTGGGGGGCTCCGGTCCCGCCGCGGCGCGCGGCGTGCGGCCCGCCTTTGGAGCTCCGTCCGAGGGTTGCCTCACGTGCCACCAGGGCATCGAGGACATGCACCCCGAGGCCGAGCTGACCTGCGTCGACTGTCACGGCGGCGACGGCACCGCCACCAACAAGCAGGCCGCGCACGTGCGCGCGCCGGGCTCCGAGGCGGGCGACGAGCGCGTGGCGGGCCTCGGCGAGAGCCTCGCCTGGCGCCGCTTCGTCAACCCGATGGACCTGCGCGTGATGGAGGAGACCTGTGCGCAGTGCCACGAGCGCCTCGTCGACCATCTCGCCGCCAGCCTGCACGGGACGACGGCCGGGCACCTGTCCGACGGCTACTACGAGATGGGGCTGGTCGACGGCGTTGGCTCGCGCTACGCGGTGTTCCCGATCGGCGAGGCGCCGCGCGAGGGCGGTGCGGTTTCCGAGCTCGTGCAGCCGCCCGCCTTCCGCGACCGCGCGCCCGAGGACGAGCTCGCCACGCACTTCACCGACCTCGTGCGCAAGGAGTGCATGCAGTGCCACCTGTGGTCCGAGGGGCGCGCGGTGCGCGGGCGGGTGGGCTTCGACGGCGACTATCGCGGCGAGGGGTGCGCGGCGTGCCACGTGCCCTACACCCTCGACGGCCTCTCCTCGTCCGGTGACTTCACCGTGTCGAAGAACGAGCCGGGCCATCCGGTGCAGCACACGATGCGGCGTGCTCCCACCACGCAGACCTGCACGTCGTGCCACTACGGCGACGCGTCGATCGGCCTGCACTTTCGCGGGCTGTCGCAGCTGCCGCCCGGCGCGCCGGGCGGGCCGGACATCCCCGGGACGACCGACCGTCCGCTCAACCGGGTCTTCTACCTGAGCGATCCGTCGATGACGCCGCCCGACATCCACCACGAGAGGGGCATGCACTGCGTCGACTGCCACACGCTGGGCGACGTGATGGGCGATGGCAGGCTCCACGGCCAGATGGAGCACGCGGTGGAGATCTCGTGCGAGGCTTGCCACGGCACGTTCGAGGAGCGCACCACGCTCCGCACCGAGCGCGGGACGCCGCTCTCGCACCTGAGCATCGAGGACGGCGAGGTGATCCTGACCAGCAAGGTCGACGCGCGCGAGCACTACGTGCCGCAGGTCGTCGACATCCTCGACCCGGGGCATCCGCGCTACAGCCCCGACGCGGCGGCGGCGATGACGCCGGCGCACGCGGACGTGGAGTGCTACACGTGCCACGCGGGTTGGAACGTCAACTTCCTGGGGTTCCACTTCTCGCGCAACGCCTCGCTGACTCAGCTGGACCTGCTCAGCGGCAAGCGCACGCCCGGCCGGGTGACGACCCAGGAGAAGGTCTTCTCGACCTGGCGCAGCTTCTACGCCGGGCTGAACGAGGCCGGGCGCGTGGCGCCGTACCTCACCGGCTTCTCGACCATGGGGAGCGTGTGGGACGAGAACGGCGAGCTCGTGCTCGACCAGGTCATGCCCGTCACGCAGAAGGGGCTGTCGGGGCTCACGATGGTGCACCACCAGCTACACAGCACGCGCCCGACCGCGCGGTCGTGCGTCGAGTGCCATCGCAGCTCGACGACTTGGGGGCTGGGCTCGGTGAACTTCCGGCTCGCGCGGCAGCTCGCCTTCGTGGGGGATCGGCGCGGGCTCGAGGTCGTGGCGCTGAACCGCTCGCAGATCACCGCTTCGCCGCCGCTCGCGAAGATCGTGCTGCCCGACATCGTGGCGGTCGAGCCGCACTGCGACGATCTGCAGGGCTACGCGCACCACGTCTACGTGACCGAGGGCGGCCGCGGCGTACACGTCATCGACGTTCGCGACCCCGCCTCGCCGCGCCGCGCCGCGTTCGTGGCGACCGTCAACCCGCGCGAGATGGACCTGAGCGGCGAACACCTCTACCTGGCCGACGGGATCGGCGGGCTGCGGATCTTCGACGTCAGCGACCCCGAGGACATCGAGCAGGTCGGCCACGTGCCGATGTTCGACGCGTACGACGTGCACGTGCAGTGGCCGTACGCCTACGTGGCGGACGGCCCGGGAGGGCTGGCGATCCTCGACATCCGCGCGCCGATCGCACCGCGCTTCGTGGCGTCGATCGACCTGAACGGCAAGGAAGACGCGCCGAACCACGCGCTGCAGGTGACGACGCTGTTCCAGTACAGCCGTCCCGTCGCGGTGAACGACAAGACGCTCGACCTGCGCACGCCGGCGCGCCACGTGGCGGCCGTGCTTGACCACGAGGAGGGGCTCTACCTGGTCGACGTGACCCAGGCGGACCGCCCGAAGATCCTCTACCCGTCGGGCGACTTCCGGCCGAACCGCTCGAGCTCGGGCCGCCGGGGCGTCCCCAACGTCAAGTACCGCGGGCTGGTCGTGCTGTCGCACGTCGACCTGGCCGAGGCGCAGGGCGGCGAGCCGACGCGCGAGCGCGACTACGCCTACGTGATGGCCGAGGGGACGCTGGGCAACGGCCAGCGGCGGTCGCTGACCGCGCTCTACGACATCACCGACCCGCGCCGTGTCACCACGCCCCCGGCGAACATCCAGCCCGGCAACGCGACCGAGATGCTGACGGCCGCGCAGATCTACAACCAGCCGTTCCTGCAGACCTATCTGTTCTCGCCGGGCGAGCTCGGCGTGCTGGTGTCGGACTTCACCACGACGCGCGAGCCGAAGCAGGCCGGGACGCTGCCGGGGATGATCGACGCGTACGCCATCGGGTTCGAGGAGTTCCCGCTCGACCGCACCGTCGACGAGATGGGGCGTCCGCTGAAGGACCTGAGCCGCGAGCCCTCGCGCTGGCTGTACCGGACCGAGATCGAGCGCATCCTCGGCGTGCCGGGCGAGGCGCTTGGCCTGGTCGCGCCCGGAGCGCCGCTGCACAGCTCACCGGGCCACAGCGCCCGGCTCCACCTCGAGCGGCTGGACCGCGACCGCTCGGGGATGCTGGAGGGCGACGAGTACGGTGAGGCGGGCGGCGCGCCGCTCGACCTGAACGCCGACGGGCGCATCTCGCTGAGCGAGCTCGCGAAGGAGGTGGGGCTGCTCGACTCGGGGCGCTCCGGCGCGGGCTCCGACGAGGAGCCGACCTTCCTGTCGACCCGGGTCGACCGTGACGGCGACCTGGCGCGGCTGCTCGACGGCGTCGACCCGCACGCGCATGACCGCGACCGCGACGACCGCCTGGACCGGCGTGAGACCGAGAGGGCCTTCTTCGCCGCGCTCGACCTCGACGGCGACCAGCGCCTGTCCGCCGACGAGCTGTCGCGGCATCCGGGCGCGCTGCGGCGCATCCGCTACCGCGACTGGGAGCTCGACGAGCTCGTCGGCCGGCTCGACCGCAGCGGCGACGGCAGCGTGACTCCGCGCGAGTTCCGGTTGCGCGACAAGGACTGGCAAGCGCTCGATGCGGACGGCGACGGCGAGGTCCAGCTGCCGCTGACCACCGCCGCCAACCGGCGCGGCAACCGCGCCGCAGCGCCGTTGCCCGTGGAGTGGCCCTTCCGGCGCGAGGAGTGGTACGCGCTCCCGCCGATGCTCAACCGCGAGAGCTTCTACGAGCGCTTCGACGGCGACGGCGACGGCACGATCTCCAAGCGCGAGATGAAGTCGCGCGAGGCGCTCTTCCGCAAGCTCGACACCGACGGCTCGGGACTGCTCGAGGAGTTCGAGGTCAACCAGGCGGTCGACCGCATCGCGCAGCTCGGCGTCGACGCCACCGAGGACGACTTCGTCGGCCGCTGGGACCTCGATGGCGACGGCGAGGTCGAGGCCGACGAGATCCCGAGCGCGCCGACGCTCCGCTTCCGCGGCATCGTCGAGCGCGAGCGCCGGCGCTCGCGCTAGCGCGACGCGCGGCTCGGTTCGGCAGGGAAGGCGCAGGCCTCGCGCCGGCGGCGCCGGGCGCGGCATCCGCGGCCCCGGATGAGGAGTTTCAGGGGGCGATTTGCTACCCTATTAGTGCCCGATTCTTGCCCATGGCGATCGAAACCCCCGAGACCCCCTCCAAGAAGCCCCTCCCCGAGCGCAAGCCGGGGTGGCTCAAGGTCCCGCTTCCGGGGGGGGAGGGGTACACCAAGCTCAAGTCGCTGGCCCGTAGGCTGAACCTCAACACCGTGTGCGAGGAGGCCCGCTGCCCCAACGTGGGGGAGTGCTGGAAGGGGCGGAACGCGACCATGACCATCATGGTCCTGGGCGACGAGTGCACCCGCCGGTGCCGCTTCTGCGCCGTCAAGACCGTCGATCGCGCCGCTCCTCCCGATCCCGACGAGCCGGCCCACGTGGGCGAGGCGGTGGCCGAGATGGATCTCGGCTACGTCGTCCTGACGAGCGTCGACCGCGACGACCTGTCCGACGGCGGCGCGGGGCACTACGCCGCGTGCGTGCGCGAGGTGCACGAGCGCAGCCCGCGGACGGTCGTCGAGACGCTGGTCCCCGACTACGCGGGCGACCACCTGGCCGCCTTGATGGAGGCCGGCCCCGACGTGCTCGCTCACAACGTCGAGGTGGTGGATCGCCTCCAGCGGCGCATCCGCGACCCGCGGTGCTCCTTCGAGCGCTCGCTGACGACCCTGCGCGAGGCGAAGGCGCTGCGTCCGGAGTCCTTCACCAAGTCCTCGCTCATGGTGGGGCTCGGGGAGACGCGCGATGAGGTGCTCTCGTCGATCGGGCGGCTGCGCGAGGCCGGGGTCGACTTCCTGACCCTGGGCCAATATCTGCGCCCCACGCCTAAGCACGCCCCCGTGCGCGAGTACGTCGAGCCCCAGGTGTTCGACGAGTACCGCGCGGCGGGAGAGGCCCTGGGCTTTCTCTACGTTGCGTCGGGACCGCTCGTCCGCTCCAGCTACAAGGCCGGCGAGTTCTTCGCGGAGCGCCTCGTGCGCCAGCGGCGGGGCGAGGCCTCTCTTCCCGAGGGGGGCGAGCTCCGGCTCTAGTCCCGCGTCCCGACGACCCCGCTCAGCCCCCCCTCGAAGCACGACGATCCCCCCAATGGCGAATCTGACGCTGATCCAGGCGGTCAACGACGGCCTCAAGTGCGCGATGCGCGAGGACTCCTCGATCTACGTGTTCGGGGAGGACGTCGGCAAGAAGGGCGGCGTGTTCCTCGCGACCGAGGGCGTTCAGGACGAGTTCGGCCAGCGCTGCTTCGACACGCCGCTCTCCGAAGACGGCATCGTCGGCGCGGCGATCGGGATGGCGATGAACGGCCTCAGGCCGGTCGCCGAGATCCAGTTCCAGGACTTCATCTTCCCCGCCTTCGATCAGATCGTCAGCGAGGCCGCGAAGCTGCGCTACCGCTCGGGCGGGCAGTACACCGCGCCGATGGTCATCCGCACGCCCTACGGCGGAGGCATCCGCGGCGGGCTGTATCACAGCCAGTCGGGTGAGGCGTACTTCTGCCACACGCCCGGCCTCAAGGTGGTGATCCCCTCGACGCCGTACGACGCGAAGGGGCTCCTGTGCTCCTCGATCGCCGACCCCGATCCGGTGCTGTACCTCGAGCCCAAGGCGCTGTACCGCTCGGTGAAGGGCGAGGTGCCCGAGGGCTACTACACGGTCGACCTCAGCACGACGCGCCTCGCGCGCGACGGCAAGGACGTGACCGTCTTCTGCTACGGCGCGATGGTGCCGGTCGCCGAGAAGGCCGCCGCGAGGGCCGCCGAGAACGGGATCGAGTCGCGCGTGGTCGACCTGCGCACGCTGCTTCCGCTCGACGAGGACGCCGTGCTGGAGCACGCCAAGAGCACCGGCCGTGTCGTGGTCGTGCACGAGGCGCCGCGCTTCTGCGGCTTCGGCGGCGAGATCAGCGCGATCATCGCCGAGAACGCCATCGAGTACATGGAGGCCCCGATCGCGCGCGTGACGGGCTTCGACACGCCCTTCCCGAACACCCTCGAGCACCACTATCTGCCGGACGAACGGCGGGTGCTCGACGCCATCGAACACGTCTACAACTACTAGAAAGAGCCGACGAACAACATGGCCCTGGAGTTCAAGCTGCCCGATATCGGCGAAGGCATCGCCGAGGGTGAGATCGTCAAGTGGCTCGTCGCCGAAGGCGCGACGGTGGAGGAGCACCAGCCGGTCGTCGAGGTGATGACCGACAAGGCGACGGTCGAGGTGCCCGCCCCGCAGTCGGGCACGATCACCGCGCTGCGCGCCAAGGAAGGCGACGTCGTCCCCGTGGGCGACGTGATCTTCGTGCTCGAGTCGGGCGGCGCCGCGAGCGCGCCTGCGGCAGCGCCCGCAAGCGCAGCCGCGCCCGCGCCGGCCGTCGAGGCGCCGGCGGCGGCGACTCCGAGCCCCGCCCCGGCGGGCGGCACCGTGCTGGAGTTCAAGCTGCCCGACATCGGCGAGGGCATCGCCGAGGGCGAGATCGTCCAGTGGCTCGTCGCCGAGGGAACCGCGGTCGAAGAGCACCAGCCGGTGGTCGAGGTGATGACCGACAAGGCGACGGTCGAGATCCCCGCGCCCGCGGCGGGCACCGTCGTCTCGCAGCGCGTCAGCGCCGGCGACGTCGTCCCGATCGGGACGGTGATCTTCCACCTCGCGACCGGCATCAACAAACGTTCACAACAGCAAGGGGAGGAACCAACAACAAGCACCAACAAGCACCTGTCGTTGCGTCCAACTACAATTGAAGGCACCATCTTCCACATTCCACCATCAACATTCCACCTTCAACATTCCACATTCCAATTC
>JBCCGI010000060.1:0-51486 GCA_039029355.1 Planctomycetota bacterium | reverse complement strand
TCGGGCCACTTGATTCGGCGAAGATCGCCGGCACGCCCCTCGGGCCACTCGCTTCGGCGAAGATGCCGCGCGCCCCTAGAGCCACCTGATTCCGCGAAGATAGCCGGCACGCCCCTCGGGCCACTTGATTCGGCGAAGATGGCCGGAACGCCCCCGGGGCCACTCGATTCGGCGAAGAGGCCGGAACGGCCCGGGCCACTCGATTCGGCGGAGATCCCAAGGCCGGTAGAAAGAGCGCTCTCCTCCCGAAGAGCAAAGCCCACGCCACGCCGCCCCCGGCATCGACGCACCCCCGGCCCGGCGCCACGCGACACCGGGAGCACAGGGCGATCCCTAGCTCAGCCCTGCAGCCCCCCACCTAAGGCACCGCCCCGACCAGCCAGCGCGCCCCAACCCGCCCCCTCAGCGCACCTCGCTCAACCTCACCGCGCACCGGTTGCGCGCCGACAGCAACGCCGCCTCCAGCACCCGCTGCGTTTGATACGCGTCCGCGAAGTCCGGCAGCGGGAGCTCGGGCTTCTTGCGGGCGATCGCGCGGCACACATCGGCCAGCATGTTCGTGAAGCCGTGCTCGTAGCCCAGGACGTGGGCGTCGGGCCACCATGCCTCGGCGTAGGGGTGGTTGCCCGCCGAGGTGCACATGATGCGGCGCCAGCCGCCCTCGCGTGGGGAGTTGGCTTGGTCGTGGAAGCGGAGGACGTTCATGTCCTCGAAGTCCCACTTGAGGCTGCCCTTCTCACCGTTGATCTCGATCGAGTTGGCGTTTTGGTGCGGGGCGGCCAGGCGGGTGGCTTCGAAGCTGGCGACGGCGCCGCCCTTGAAGCTGCCCAGGAAGAGGACCGCGTCGTCGACGTCGCTTCTGCCCTTCTTGTTGGTGCCCGGGATGGAGCGTTCCTTGATGAAGGTGCGGGAGACGGCGCCGTGGATCTCGGTCATCTCTTCGCCGACCAGGAAGCGGGCCAGGTCGACGATGTGGGCGTTGAGGTCGCCGTGAGCGCCCGAGCCGGCGTTCTTCTTCTGGAAGCGCCAGACCAGGGGGGTGTCGGCGCCGCCCCAGCTTTGGAGGTAGTTGGCGCGGACGTGGTAGATGCGGCCCAGGCGGCCTTCGCGGATGAGGCGGTAGGCGAGGCCGACCGCGGGGGCGCGGCGGTAGTTGAACCAAACGAAGGTCTTGACGCCCTTTTTGGCGGCGCGTTTGGCGGCGGCGACCATCTCGCGGGCGTCGGACAGGGTGCCGGCGAGGGGTTTCTCGCAGGCGACGTGCTTGCCGGCCTCCAGCATGGCGATGGATTGCTCGGCATGGACGTGGTTCGGCGTCGCGACGTCGACGAGCTCGATCTCGTCGTTTTCCGCGACGTCGCGCCAGCGGGTCGTGTGGTTGGCCCAGCCCCAGCGCTCGGCGAACGGGGCCAGCTCCTCGGCGTTGCGGGCGGCGATCGTGTGCAGCGCGGGCGGGCGCGGGAGGTCGAAGAACTTGGCGACCTGGCCGAACGCGTTCGAGTGCGCGCGGCCCATGAACTTGGCTCCGAGGAGCGCGGACTGAATGGGCTTGGGCATGGGGGGCGGGCCTGGTTTCGGGTCGGGGGAGGAGAAGTTAGCGAGCGGAGCCCCGGGGGGAAAGGCGCGTCGGCGGGAGGGCGCTCTTGCTCGTGGCGCGGCCCGGCGCCGGGAAGGCGCCCGCGGGCCCGGGGGCTCCCCCGAGTCCCGCTAGCAAGGAAGGAAAAGGAAGAAGAGAAAGCGAAGGCCCAATCCCGGTATGGAACCCGGGCGCGCGCTCGCACGCCTGGCGACCAAGCCTCGGGCCACGGGGTGGGCCCGCGGGGTCCGCACCGCTACCCTTGGACGCCGGCTAAACCGGCGTGGTCCGAGCCGCGCCCCCCCTAAATGCCGCACGATCTCACCCCCGAGCAGCGCGAGTGGCGGGAGGCCGCCGAGCGCTTCGCCCAGAAGGCGCTCATCGGCCGCGACCAGGTCGCCGCGGACCGCGACGGACGCTTCGACCGCGAAGGCTGGAGGGCCTGCGCGGACTTCGGCGTTCACGGGATGCCGCTGCCGGAGGAGCACGGCGGGCTCGGGCTGTCGCTCTCGCACCTGATCGCGGTGATGGAGGGGCTGGGTTTTGTCGCGTTGGATCAGGGGCTGCTGTTCTCGATCAACGCGCACCTCTGGACCAACTCGCTCCCCCTGCTGCACTACGGCACGGACGAGCAGCGCGAGCGCTGGCTCCCCGGACTGTGCGACGGGAGCCTGATCGGCGCGAACGCCGCCAGCGAGCCGGACGCCGGCTCGGACGTCTTCGGCATGCAGACGCGCGCGGTGCGCGACGGCGGCGACTACGTGCTGAACGGGGCGAAGACCTTCGTCACCAACGGGCCGGTCGCCGACCTCTTCGTCTCCTACGCGACGCTCGACCCCGCGCTCGGGCCGATGGGGATCACCGGCTTCGTCATCGAGCGCGGAACGCCGGGGCTGAGCGTCGGCGGGAAGATCGAGAAGATGGGGCTGCGCACCTCCCCCATGTCGGAGGTCGTCTTCGAGGACTGCCGCGTGCCCGCGGCGAACCGCCTTGGCCGCGAGGGGCGCGGCGTCGAGGTGTTCGAGTCGTCGATGGAGTGGGAGCGCGGCTGCATCCTGGCCTGCTGCCTCGGGGCGATGCGAAGGCTGTTGGAGGGCTCGATCACGCACGCGCGCAACCGCAAGCAGTTCGGCCAACCGATCGGCAAGTTCCAGTCCGTCGCGAACCGCATCGTCGACATGAAGGTGCGGCTGGAGACCGCGCGGCCGCTGGTCTACGCCGTCGGCGCGAAGAAGGACCGCGGCGAGCCGGCGATGCTCGAGGCAGCCCTCGCCAAGCTCTACGTCGCAGAGTCGTACGTCGAGTCGTGCCGCGATGCACTGCAGGTCTACGGCGGCTACGGCTACATGACCGAGCAGGAGATCGAGCGCGACCTGCGCGACGCGCTCTCGAGCACGCTCTACTCCGGCACCTCGGAGATCCAGCGCAATCTCATCGCACGGGGGCTTGGCCTCTAGTGGGCGTTCGTCTGTCTCTCCGGGGCTCGCCGCCGAGGCGCGTCGCCCCCACGCGATCGGGGTCCCGCCCCCCCGGGATGCGCGCCGTCGCCGCGCGCGGGCACGCATGAGCGACGCGCGTTCGGCCGCCGCCTCGCGCCGCGTCGGCGGCTTCCTGCTGCTGGCCGCGCAGCTGGCGCTGCTGCTCGGCGTGTTTCACGTCTTCGAGCTCGAAGGGCGCACCTTCCGCTTCGTCGCCGCCGCCGCGTTCGGGGCCTTCGCGCTGCACTACTGGCTGCCGTTCCGCTGGAAGGAGCCCTTCCTCGTCCTCGTGTCGATGGCGGCCGCGCCGCTGCTGCTGCAGCCTGCGACGGGCTATGCGCTGCTGCTCGCCGGCACCGGCCTGTTCCTGATCTGCGCGCTGCCCGCGCCCTACCGCGTGCGCGTTGCGCTCGCCAGCGCGTACTTCACCGTCGCGATCGCGGCCCGCGGACTCGGCTTCCTGGGCGTGCCGGAGCAGTTCTGGCCGGTCTTCGGCGGCATCTTCGGGCTGCGCGCGCTCGGCTACCTCTACGACCTCCAGCGGGTGAAGGGCCGGCCCGACCCGGTCGCCTTCGGGGCGTACTTCTTCCAGCTCCCCAACTACTGCTTCCTCTTCTATCCCGTCGTCGACTACGAGACGATGCGGAAGACCTGGTACCGGCGCGACATCCACGCGATCGCCCAGGAGGGCGTGCAGTGGATCACGCGCGGCGTGGTGCAGCTCCTGTTGTACCGGCTGCTGTATCACGAGCTCCTGCCGCCCAGCACGCCCGACGCGATCGCGTCGCCGGCCAAGCTGGTGCAGGTCATCGTTGTGACCTACCTGCTGTACCTGCGCCTCTCGGGGCAGTTCCACATCATCGTGGGGATGCTGCACCTCTTCGGCTACGACCTGCCGGAGACGCACCGACGCTACCTGCTCGCAAGCTCGCTCACCGACTTCTGGCGGCGCATCAACATCTACTGGAAGGACTTCATGGTGAAGCTGGTGTACTTCCCGGTCGTCTTCCGGCTGCGCCGCTCGGGGGACCTGCGGGCACAGATCGTCGCGACGGTCGCGGTCTTCTCCGTCACGTGGCTGCTGCACGGCTACGTGAAGTACTGGTGGAGCCCCAGCTGGCCCTTCAACGTGCCCGACGCGCTCTTCTGGGGCGTACTGGGCCTGCTCGTGATCGTCAACGTGGTGCTGGAGTCACGCTCGCCACGGGCGCGCTCGTCGCCGGGCTTGGGAGCGCGCCTGCTCCACGGAGCGAAGGTCGCCGCCACCTTCGCGTTCATCTCCTTCCTTTGGTACCTGTGGCAGCGGCCGACCCTCGGAGACTGGCTCGAGCTGATCACGTGGTGGCAGATCGGCTAGGATCGCTCTCCCCCCCCAAGCGAAAGACCATGTTCGACTCCGACGCGATCAAGGACGCCATCCGCTCCCACATCCTGACCGAGGTGCTGCCCGGCGAGTCGGCGAGCAACCTGCCCGACGACATGCCCCTGCGCACCAGCGGCGTGCTCGACTCGATGGCTACGTTGAAGCTGGTGTCGTTCGTCGAGGACACCTTCGGGATCACCGTCGAGGCCCACGAGGCCGGCGTCGAGAACTTCGACCGTATCGACGACATGGCGTCCTTCATCCAGGGCAAGCGCGAGGACCGCTAGCGCATGACGAGCCCGCTCCTGCTCGACGAGCGCTTCGAGCGTGCCGCGCGCGCCCACGGCCCGCGCACGGCCGTCGTCGCGGGCGACGGGGAGCGCCGCACGTACGCCGAGCTGCTGGCCGAGGCGGAGGCGGTCGCGGGCTGGCTCGCGGCGCACGGAATAGGCCGCGGCGACCGCGTCGGGCTCGTGCAGCCGAAGGACTGCCGCGCGGTGGCGGCGCTCCTGGGCGTGCTCCGCGCCGGCGCCGCCTACGTGCCGATCGACCCGATTTCGCCGGCCGAGCGCGCGCGCACGATCCTGGCCGACTGCGAGGTCGCCGCGACCATCGTTGCGCCCGATCTGGGCGAGCTGGCCCCCACCTCCTGTGCCGGGCACCGGCTGCTCGCGTCCGACGACGAGTGGCACGCGCTCGTGCAGCGCGCCGCTCCGCCGCCCGACCGAGCCGGGCGCGAGGCCGACGACCTCGCCTATCTGCTCTACACGTCCGGCTCGACCGGCGTGCCCAAGGGCGTGATGCTCAGCCACGCCAACGCGCGCTCCTTCCTCGACTGGGCCGCGGCGGCGTTCCGGCCCTCGCCGGACGACCGCTTCTCGTCGCACGCGCCGTTCCACTTCGACCTGTCGGTGTTCGACCTCTACGCGAGCCTCGGCTCCGGCGCCGAGCTGCACCTGATCGACGCGGACCTCGGCAAGAACCCGCGCGCCCTGGGCGCGTTCGTGGAGGAGCGCCGGCTGACGGTGTGGTACTCGACGCCCTCGGTGCTGCTGGTGCTGTCGGCCTTCGGCGGCCTCGAGCGGCGCGACTCCGGCGCGCTGCGCGCGGTGCTGTTCGCCGGCGAGGTCTTCCCCATAAAGCACCTGCGAACACTCACCGAGCGCCTCCCGCGCGCGGAGTTCCACAACCTCTACGGCCCCACCGAGACCAACGTGTGCACCGCGGCGCGCGTGCCGCTGCCGATCCCGGCCGAGCGGGCCGAGGCCTTCCCCATCGGCACCCCGTGCGCGGGGTACGAGGCGTGCCTGCTCGACGCGCCCGGCGGCGCCGAGGTGCCGGCCGGCGCGGAGGGTCTGCTGCACGTCGCCGGCCCCGGGCTGTTCCTGGGCTACTGGAAGCGCGACGGGGAGACCGAGGCGCGGGTGTTCGAGCGCGAGGGACGCCGCTGGTACGACACGGGCGACGTCGCGCGCGAGGTGCCGGGCGAGGGCTACGTCTACGTCGGCCGCCGCGACCGTATGGTCAAGCGGCGCGGGCACCGCGTCGAGCTCGGCGAGGTCGAGAGCGGGCTCTACAAGCACCCGCGCATCCGCGAAGCGGCGGTGGTCGCACTGGCCGACGACGAGGCCGGCCTGGTGCTGCGCGCGCACCTCGTGCCGGAGGCGGGCAGGCCGCTGTCGATCCTCGAGCTCAAGACCTTCTGCGCGTCGGTGCTGCCCGCGTCGATGGTGCCGGACCGCTTCGTGTTCGAGGAGCGCCTGCCGCGCACCTCCACCGACAAGATCGACTACCAAACGCTGAGGCAGAAGACGTGAAGGCCGCGGTATCCACCGTGCTGACGCTGCTGGCGCTGCTCGCCCTGGGCAGCCGCATCGAGGAGCTGTCGCGCTGGCTCGTCACCGAGCGCGGCGTGGCTCCGCAGCGCGTGCTGCCGCTGCGCGCCTTGCTCGACGGTGGGCTGAACGCCGAGGACCGCGCGACGCGCACGGCGGGCTACTACCAGGGCCTCCTCAACGGCGGCGCCGAGGCGGTCGCGACCGGGTTCCTCGCGCACCAGCTGGACCTGGCCCGCGACCACGAGGGGATCGGCCAGGCCTTCCACGCGCGCTTCACCGGCGACTTCCTCTGGTACGACCTGCCGCCGGACCTCGACGTCGCCTCGCGCGCCGGGAGGCTGGTGACGAACAGCCAGGGGCTGGCCGACCGCGAGTACGCGATCGAGCACCCGCCGCGCACGTGGCGCGTGGCGCTCCTCGGTGACTCGCTGATCCGCGGCTGGGGCACGCAGCCCGGCGGGACCTTCGAGGCGCGCCTCGAGGAGCGCCTCAACGGCGAGCATCTGCCGGCGGACCGCGACGCGATCGAGGTGCTGAACTTCGGCGTCGACGGCTACCGGCTCACCCAGGTCATGGAGTGCGCGGTGCTGAAGGTCCCCCAGTACGAGCCCGACGCCTACGTCGTGTCGATCGGCGCGCTCGCGGGGCCCAAGCTGTGGACGCCGCATCTCGCCGGGCTGATCCGCGAGGGCCGCGACCTGCGCTACGACTTCCTGCGCGATATCGCGCGCGAGGCGAAGCTCGACCGCTACGACGCGCCGGCCACGACGCGCGCGAAGCTCGCGCCCTACCACCTGCCGATCCTGCGCTGGACGCTGACGCGCATCCGCGACGTCGTGGCGCTCGCCGATCGGCCGCTCCTGGTGCTGCTCACGCCGGTGGTCGAGCCGCCGGCGCAGGTGATGGACGACTTCGTGGGCGTGACCGAGGCGCTCGACGAGCTCGGGATCGCCTACGTCGATCTACGCGGCGCGTTCCTGGACGCGAAGGCGCCGCAGACGCTGCGCATCTCCGACTCCGACACGCACCCCAACGACGCGGGGCACGCCGTGCTCTATGAGAAGCTCTACGCCCGACTCCTGGCCGACCCGAAGCTGATGCACGTATGGACGGGCGCCGAATGATCGCCGAGGGCGCACTCCCCCACGTCGCCTTCCTGGCGGTGTATCTCGCGGCGCTAATCGGCGTCGGCGCGTACAAGGCGCGCAGCGTGAAGACCCAGGAGGACTTCAGCCTGGCCGGACGCGGGCTGTCGTCGACGGTGCTGGTCGGGACGCTGCTCGCGACCTGGATCGGGACCGGCAGCATCTTCGGCAACGCCGAGGAGACCTACGGCGTCGGCGTCGCGGCCTTCCTGCTGCCGGTGTCGGGGGGGCTGGGCATCCTGGCGCTCTACTTCATCGCGCCGCGCATCCGCGGGTTCGGGCAGTTCACGATCCAGGACGTCCTGGAGGCCCGCTTCGGGCCGGCGGCCCGCGTGCTGGGCACGGTGACGCTGCTGGCGGCGTACGTGATCATCGTCTCGTACCAGTACCGCGCCGGCGCGGCGGTGCTCGAGGGGCTCCTGCCCGGGCTCGGGCACGTGGGAGCCGTCGTGCTCGTCGCCGGCTTCGTCATCCTGTACACGGCGCTCGCCGGCATGTTCTCGGTCGCGTACACCGACGTTGCCAACGGCGTGCTGATGGCGGTCGGGGTGGCGCTCGCACTGCCGCTCTTGATCTCGCAGGCCGGCGGGATCGAGAGCGCCGTCGCGGCGCTCGAGCCCGGCCAGCAGAGCCTCTTCGGGCACTACTCGGCGGCCGGGCTGGCCTCGATCCTGCTGCCGGCCTTCCTGCTGCTCGTCGGCGACGCGAACATGGCGCAGCGCTTCTACTCGGCACGCGACCCCGGCAGCGCGCGGCGCTCGGTGATGTGGATGTTCGTCGGCGTGCTCTTCCTGGAGTGCGCGATCATCCTGGTCGCGCTGCTCGGGCGCTCGCTGGTCGCCCAGGGGCAGATCGAAGCGCCGGAGAACCCGGGACACATCGTGATCCACCTCGCCTTCGAGGCGCTGCCGCCGGCGCTGGGAGCGCTGCTCGTCGGCACCGCCGTAGCGATCGTGGTCTCGACCGCCGACTCCTACCTGCTGTCGCCGTCCACCTCGCTCGTGCGCGACGTGTACCAGCGCTTCGTCGCGCCGGACGCGAGCGAGCAGCGCACCGTGCTGGCGGGCCGGATCTTCGTCGTGGTGCTGGGCCTGATCGCCCTCGCCCTCGCCTTCACCTCCGACGCGTTCTTCGGCGTCGCGCTCTTTGCCTACACGATCTACGGCGCGGGCGTGACGCCAGCGCTGCTCGCGGCCTACTTCTGGAAGCGCGCCACGCCGGCCGGCGCCATCGCGTCGATGCTGGTCGGCGCGGGGACGGCGGTGGCGTGGAAGCTCGCGACCGGCGCGGCGGCGATCGAGTGGATGGAGGAGGTCGGGCTCGGGAGCCTCGCCGACCTGTCCGAGCAGGCGGCGGAGGCGGGGATCGACGCGGTGATCCCCGCCGCCGCGCTCAGCGTGGTGGCGCTGGTCGGAGTGAGCCTGTGCACGCGACCGCGCCCAGCGACGGACTAGGCGTACGCCTCCGGATTCGTGCGGTCAGAGGCGGCTGGACTCCAGCCCCCAGGGATTCTGAAGAACGGCGAAGCGGAGGTTGCCTCCCGCGTTCCGGCCGATGGCGACGTCGGCATCTCCGTCGCCGTCGGCATCTCCAAAGCCGACGCAGGTCAGGTAGCGACTGGAGCCGTACCCTTCACCGGCATCGAAGATCGTGCGGTAGTCGAGCTCCTTGCCGTCGAGAATGAACAGGCGCTGATCGGAGGAGTGACGTCTCGCGATCCCGATCTCCGCTCGACCATCCGCATCCACATCGCCGAACGCGATCTCCGTTCCGGCCGCGCTGCTCCCCCAGCCCTGTCCGCCGCTGAGCAGCGCGCTCAGCCCGCCGTCTGAGTAGTCGTAGACGGCGTAGCGGAAGTTGTCGCCGCGGTTGCGCGTGACTCCGATCTCATGATCTCCGTCTCCATCGACATCGCCAAAGGCGATCGACGAGGCCTGACGGGACGCGCCCCATCCCGTTCCGCCCTGATGGAGATCCCGATAGCCGTGGCGGCCATCGTCTAGGAGAAGGAACTTGCAGCCCACGCTGCTGCGTTCGATCGTCACACCGAACTCGGCAAGCCCGTCGCCATCGATGTCACCGAAGCCGACGTCTCGCGGCGTGCCGCTCGGCTCCTTGGATAGGAGGCCTCGAAAGTCAGCCGTCGCGTCGTCGAAGATGTAGTACCGAGGGTCCTTGCCGTGGGTCCGTGTAAACCCGACCTCGTCGCGCCCATCGCCGTCGACATCCCCAAACGCGATGCTCCGCGCGCCGTAGCTGGATCCCCAGTGACTCCCGTACTGCCAGAGGCTCGCGAAGCCGGCCCTTGCGTCGTCAAAGATGGCGACGCGATAGTTGCCGCCGCCATCGCGGACGATTCCGAGCTCATCGAGCCCGTCGCCGTCGACATCCCCGAAGGCCAGGTCCTCAACGTGCCTGCTGCTGCCGAACCCCGCTCCGCCCTCAAACAGGAGCGTGAAGCCGTTCTGAGCGTCGTCATAGACCCAGAACCGCGAGTTCGAGGTGTGGTATCGGGCGACGCCGACCTCATCGCGTCCGTCGCCATCAACGTCTCCAAAGGCCACCGCGGTCGTCGCGGCACTGTCGCCCCACCCCTCTCCACCGACCATCCCCCACCGGGGGCCGTAGAACTCGTTGATGCCGCGCCGATCCCCGCTGGAAAGGTACTGCCGGAGCGGCAACTCCGGGAGCTTGCTAGCCGTTGTGTTGCAGTAGTTCATCACCGACTCCTTGTCCCACGGCCCGTAGTAGAGGTCGGGGTCCGAGCCTTGGGGATTGCTGAGGCAAGTGACCGGCGTGTCTCGCCGGTTGTGCTCGTGCGCTAGCCCCAACGCATGCCCAAACTCGTGCACGGCTACCAGCTGGATGAACCGACGCCTTGCGCTCGGCTTGTATCCCGCCGGCTTCCATTCGTTGAACGTGAAGTTCAAGACCATGCCCCCAGCGAGTCCATCCAGCCCCTTTCCGAGCCGCAGGACTCGCGCCCCTTCGTCGGCGATGCGGATACGGACGCCTCGACTGTTCGGACTCGAAGCGCCCCAGCCCGAGAAGTGCACCGGAGAGGTCCGGTTCCACGTTTCCTCGACCGCCTCCCGCACCCAGCGTCGCTCCTGCGCGTTGGAGTCCGTTGGATTGTCCCAGGAAACCTGAATCGTCGCCGTCGGCCATAGCGCATCCTGTCGGACCGTCAGGGCAAGCTGCCGTGTGGACAAACGCTCACCGCCTTGGCGCGCGTAGGCCGCTGACGCAAGCGCCAAGGAGAAGGCAACGATTGCGAGCAAGGCTCTCCTGGCCCCGGCAGGAGGAACTCGGTCGATCCTGCCCGGTGCTGAGCTCGCGGGCGCATCGCCGGAGGGGGTTGAAACAGTTGCCATCAAGACCTCCACTGGTTGGGGGCGTTCCGCCGCCCCTTCGAAGATGAACGGTGCCTTGGCCACAGCCGAGCGGCCTGCCCGCATGGAAGGTCAAATGCACGTCTCTCCCCATCGATGACAGGTATGCCGGCGAAACAGATGGCCCGACGAACCACCGCCAGCTGGCTTGATCGGAGGCTCCTTCGCGCGACCATGCGACAGAGCGATCACGGGAGGCTCGCGACGGTCCGTTGAGCTCCAACTCACGCAACGTCAGCGCGGCACGGGCCGATTTTCTGGAGCGGTACCAGGCCGACGCTCTGGGAGCCGGAGTGCGTCCGCTGGCGGACTACCTCGTTCAATTCCCCGGCTACGAGCAGGTCATCCGAAAGGAGTACCGCTCGCTGCAGGCCGAGGCCGGCGAAGACGAACCGCTCGGCAGGATTCGAGAGTTCGAGCTGCTCGAGAAGTTGGGCGGCGGCGGTCAGGGAAAGGTCTTCCGGGCCTACGACACCCGGAATGAGCGCGAGGTCGCTTTGAAGGTCCTCGACGGTCCGGGCAGACCGTCCGAAGCGGAGAAGAGGCTCTTCAAGCGCACGGCGACCCTCGCCGCAGGGCTTAGCCATCCGAGCATCTGCCCGATCTTCGACAACGGCGTCGACGAGCAAGGTCGCCTGTTCCTGGTGATGCAGTTGATCGACGGGGCGCGCCTGTCGAACCTGATCTTGGAGCCCCACGGAGGATCAACGGTCACGATCGCGCCCGCCAATCGGCGCGAGCTCGAGACACTCCTGCTCTTCCTCGCCGAGGCCGCACGGGCTTTGGAGCACGCGCATAAGTCGGGAGTGCTGCACGGAGACGTAAAGCCCGACAACATCATGGTCGATGCGAACGGCCGCCCGGTGCTGCTCGACTTCGGAGCCGCGCGCCATCTCGCGCACGAGCGCACTCCACAGACCGCCCCGAACACGATCCTGGGCACGACCGAGTACATGGCGCCAGAGCTTCTCAACGGGGCGGTGCCCGAAGGCGACGCACGGGCGGAGGTCTACTCCCTCGGCGTCGTCCTCTATGAGTGCCTGACCGGCGAGCGGCCCTTTGCCGGACATACGCGGGAAGCGCTGGTGAGCGCGATCCTCGAGCAGCAGGTGCCCGATCTGCGCGCACGCCTCCCGCGCGCCGGGCGCGACCTGCAGGCGGTGGTCGAGACCGCTCTCGAAGGGGATCTTGGGCGACGCTACAGGACGGCAGCAGATCTCGCTGACGAACTGGATCGGCTCGTACGACATGAACCGGTCCTGGCGCGGCGGGCCTCGGTGGCGCTCAAGATCCGCCGTTGGGCGCAGCGCAAGCCGCAGGTGGCGGCGTCCCTCGGGGCCTTGCTCTTGGTGCTGCTGGTTGCGCTCGGCGTCACGTTGGAGCTGCTCGACCGCGCGTCACACCAACGCGACAAGGCGGACGAGAGCGCCTATGCGGCCGGCATCGTCGCGGCGGATGGCAGCCTTCGTCTCGGGGACAGCGAAGAGGCGCGCCGCCGGCTCGAGATGACCCCGGAGGGCCTGCGGGGCTGGGAGTTCGATCACCTCTACCTGCGCTCGAACACGAGCCTGCGCGCCCTGGAGGAGGCGGGCAGGGCCGTGCTTGCGTGGGGCTCCCCAGCGGCCCCCACCGAGGTGCTCGTCGCCGATCGCGACCGCCAACTTCGCCTCATCGATCTGGCCGCGACGGAGCGCACCCGGGTCCTGGCCGGGTTGGACGGCCCCGTGCTCGACCTGACGGGAGACCGGGATGCCGGTCTGGTGGTCGCCTGCGAAGCCAGCGCGGCGCGGCTCCTCTTCGTGGGCACCTCGCCAGCTCGTTCGCTCGTCCTCAGCGACATCCAACCGAGTCCGTGGCGCGCCGCGTCGCTTCTCTCCGGTGACCGGGTGCTCCTCAGCGGCAGGGGCGCACAGGTCGTTCGCTTCTCGAACAACCCGCCGGCCATCCTGGAAGCGCGGAGGCTGGAGGGCCTGCAGGGAGAGGTACTGGACATCGCCGGCGTGCTGAACGGAAGGTGGTTCGCGGTCGCTACGCGCTCCCACAACCCCAGGCTGGATCGCATCGAGGTTCGGAGCGCGCAATCCCTGGAGGTCGTGTGGAGCCGCACGATGTACGGAGCGGGCCTGTACTCCTCAGCCTTCGAGGTCCACGCGATCGCGCTGAGCCCGGACGGCCGACGCCTGGCCGTGAGCACCACCGATTGGTACGACCAGATGTCCGGCTCGCAGCTGCGGGTCTACGACGTGGAGTCGGGCGAGCTGCTGGTCAAGCGCGAGTTGCCCGCGGACGGAATCGACGCCCTGGCGTTCAGCCCATCGGGAGACCGAATCGTGGCTGCGTGCAGCGACCACTCGCTCCGGGTACTCGACTCCGGCCTGAATCGGGTCGTGTCGGTGATCCTGGGGAACGAAGCACGGATCACCGACGTCGGGTTCTCGCCCGACGGCGCCTACTGCATGTCCGCCAACGGGCGAGGCAGAGTCAACGTGTTTCACGCCGAGCGTGGAGAGGGGGTGATTCAGCTCCTCAAGGAGCCGTGCACGACGACGTCTCTCCGCTTCAGTGAGGACGGGAACCGACTGGCAGCGGGTTCCGACGGCTCGGAGCTCGTCGTTTGGGCGCTCCCATCCGGACGGCGGCTCTTTCGGCGCCGGCCGGGGCCCCACAACAGCGTCGGATTCGCCGCGGACGGACTCTCGGTGATCCACACGGGCAGCAATACGGGGTCGCTCGGCTCCACCGCGATCCTGAGGTCGGACGGCTCGTCGGAAGGGACGCTCATGAGCGCTCTCTGCTCCGAGAGCATCGCCTCGCCCTTGGCACTCAGCGGCGACGGAGCCATCGCCGCATGGGCCTGTGCCCGGGATCGCACGCCGTACATCGGCAACCTCGCGACCGGCACCAGGCGACCTCTCGCCGCCCTTCCAGCGGAGACCGATCTCACGTGCCTCGTGATCGCACGGAGCGGAGAGCTGCTCCTGGGCGGCGACTCCGACGGCATGCTTAGCGCCTGGAGGATCGACACCGGCGAGCTGCTCTGGAGGAGGCCGCTTGCGAAGGGACGCATCGAGTGCCTGGCCGTCGACCGGACAGGCTCCCGCGTTGCCGCCGGCGACTCGACCGGGGCACTGTGGCTGTACACCCCGGGGTCGGAGCCGCTGCTCCTGGACGGCGGCTCTTCCAGCTGGACCTACGCCGCGCTCGCCTTCTGCCCGGACGCCACCCGGCTGGCGGCCGCCCGCACGGAGGGTCCCGGAAGCGTCGTCAGGATCTGGGACACGGAGCGACGGGAGATGCTGCTGGCCCTGCGGGGAATGGGCGCGGGGGTTCGTGCTCTCGCGTGGAGCCCCACGGGCGACGACCTGGCCGCGGGCGGCGAGGACCAGCGCATCTTCGTCTGGACCCGACGCCTCCCCGAGCCGGCGAGCTCGCAACGCGACGCGCGTCCGTCGCAGCCTTCGCTGGAGGAGCTCAGTATCGGAATCAACCCGAGGCGTCTTCTGGACCCGTTCTCGGACCCGTTCTGCCAGCGCTGGGCCGCGGGGATCCTCCAGGAGCGCGCGCTCCTGCGTCCGTGGGACCTGAACGCCGTGGAGGGGCATGCCATCGCCTCCTACCGACGGGCCTTGCTCCAGGAGACCCGGTTCTCGAGTGCGCGCCAGGCACTGGCGCAGGCAACGGCGCTTGCGGAGCAGGCGCGCCTGGCGCCGAAGACCTGGATCCCCCGGGCTCTCACGGCGGCGTGCCTGGCTCTCGAGGGTGAGCGGGATCTCGCCAGACGCCTCCTGGAGGAGGTCGAGCGCGAGTGGGAAGGCGCTCCGCCGAATCAGACCCCGGCGCTGCCGAGTCCCCTGCTGGAGGAAGTCCGCATCCTGGTACACGAGCCCGACGGGCCAGCGTGCTTCATGAACCTTGTGAGTCGACACCAGGACGCCCTCGCTCTCTCGGCCGTCCGGGCTGAGGCCAGCTCGGAGGCCAGCGCCGACGTCTGCGCGGTCGCTCAACGCCTGCTGAGCCTGGACCAGCGAACGTCCCAACAGCTCGCGCTCGAAGCGTGGCTCATCGCCCGCGACCAGACGGCCTCACCTACGGAATGGAGCCGAGCCGCGGATCTGCTGGATCAAGCGGGGCGCGGGAGCGATGACCTCCGCCTGCTCGAGACCCGCGCGCTGGTGGCCTATCGGCGGGGCGACGTCGAACAATCCCGGAGCCTCTCCCTGGCGCTGCTGAGCCGGTTCCCGGCTCAGGGAGAAGCCGTGCTGCCCACGACACACGCGCTCCTGACCCTGTGCGAGCTTCGGCGCGGGGACCTCAGGGCGGCTTCCGAGTACTACAACCGGCTTCGAGGCGCCGAGCTTCACCCCCGGCATGCGGGCAGTTGGAGGCCTAGCTCCATCATCGAGGAGGCGCACCGCGAGTTCGCAGCCCACACCCGCTGACGGCTAGGGGCGGGAACGGGCCCCGGCAAAAAAAGGTGCGGTTTGGTGTCATCTCGGACGCCGCCGGTGAGTTTGACGCGGAAAGGAGAACGACCATGTCGGAACAAGCAAGCCCCTCCGGGGATCGTGAACGTCAGCAGCAAGAGCTTCCTTCGAACGACTGCAACTCCACTCGACTCCGGGTCGAGGTCTTGCGGTGTACCCGGGAGGGTGAGTGGAAACCGGTGGGCGTCACGCTCGTCTTCAAGCGAGGTCGCTGGTTCTGCACCTCCTGCGAAGACGAGTGGAAGGACACCGGATTCGGACTCGAACAGATCGGCTCTGCGGTCAACGACTGCATGGAGAGCTACGGGATGAGTCAAGGCATCGAGTGCTACACGAAGGACGGCCAGGTAGTCCTCGAAGACGCCCGAGTCGTTGAGGACGGGGTTGTGAAAGTCTGCGCCTCTTCCGGGCTGCTCGTGCCCGTCGACAAGCCGCGTCGTCGCGCGGGCGACAGCGTTGATGAAGCAGCTCCTCCGGCCGCAAGCCAGAGGACCCACCACAGCCAGGAAGGAGGATGCGAGCGTGGCTGACACCGAAGTGTCTCGTCGCCAACCAAGGGCGCACCCGGAGCTCACCACGGCGTACGTCCGGAGAGCTGTGGAAGGCGATTCCGAGAGCATCGAATGGATCGTACGGCGCTTCTCGAAGGCCTTGACAGCACAGGCCCATCACAGACTGCGAAGAGGCGCTCTGCGGACTCACTCCGCGGACGATCTCGTTCAGGATACCTGGAGGCTCGCGCTCCCGAAGCTCGCGCACTTCGAGCCAAGCGGGCCACGCTACGCCCCCGCGCTCATCGGCTACCTCAGCAAGACCCTCCAGAATCACTACTTCTCGCAGCTCAAGAAGCAGATCAACGAAGATACCCATAGCGAAGCTGCACCCGGCCCGGACAACGAGTCGGGTGTTCCCGAGCTCGCGGACGAGGCCGAGTCGATCGTTGCCGGCGCGATCCGTTCGGAGAATGCACTCGCGCTCCTCGACGCCATCGACCGGCTGCCCGAGAGAGAAGCACAGATCGTCATGCTGCGAGGGATCGAGATGATCCCGAACCACGAGGTCGCGCACCGCTTGGGCCTCGCGGCGAACACCACGGCGGTCTGCTATCGGCGAGCTCTCGGCAAGCTGAGAGCGCTACTGCCGGGAACGGTCGTCGAGGACTTCGAGGACTGACCCCACGGCCAGAGGCTACGGGCGCCGCGTCACCGCCAGGATCTCGACCACCAGCCGCCCGTCCAGCGCCGCGTACGCCGTCACCAGCTCATCCGCTCCATCGCCGTCGACGTCCGCCGGGATCGCCGCCACCAGCGGCAGTCCCGAGCCCTCGCCCAGGTCCAGCCGCGCGTCGGACCCGCGGTCGCCGGTGAGGCTGGCGGTCCGGCGCTCGCCGAAGGCCGACAGGTACGACAGCACGCGGTCGAGCCCGAAGACCGGGTCCTCCTGCTCGAAGATCAGCCGCCGTACCCAGGCGTCGTCGCTCTCCTCGGCGGCCTCTAGATGCTCCGCAGACGGCGTGCGCCACACCTCCAGCAGCGAGCCCTCCTCGCCGATCAGCGCGACGTCGCGCAGACCGTCGCCGTCGAAGTCGCCGGTGGACGCGGTGCGGAAGGTGCGCTCGGCCTGTTCGATCTTCTCCAGCACGTCCTCCGGCCGCCGCAGGACCTCCAGCAGCGGGGGCAGGCGCAGGACGACCAGGCCCTCGTGCTTGGGCTTGGTGCCGAAGCGCTCGCCCTCGAGGTTCCGGTAGCCGTGGGCGGTGATCTCGACGTCCCAGCTCTGGAACATGCCGACGAGCAGCGCGCCGATGCTCGGCACCACGACCTTGTAGATCAGGAGGTCGACGAAGGCGTCGTCGTCGAGGTCGAGCAGCACCAGCCCGGTGATGTCCTCGGCGGTCTTGAAGATCGAGCTGGGCTCGACGAACTGCGGCCCCTCCTCGCTCCCGTGGAAGACCCACACCTTGCGGCGGTGCGCGACGACGTAGTCCGGAATGCCGTCGCCGTCGAGGTCGCTGGACTGCACGCTCGCGTCGTCGCCCAGCACCAGCGTGCGTCCGGGCGCGAGCTTCGCCTCGGGCGTCGTGTCGCGGAAGATGCTGAGGTCGAGCGTCGCGTCGGGCGTGAGCGCGTACGAGCCGTCCGCGCGCTGCAGGTGGAACGCACGGCGGGCGGCCTCGAGCACCACCAGGTCGGCGCGCCCATCGCCGTTGACGTCCTCGGTCGAGAGCCGCGGGATCGACAGGGTCTCGTAGATGGTCGAGGAGAGCGCCTCGACCTCGGCCCCCTGCCGGTGGCGGATGCGCACGGGGACGGTGGCCGCGCGCCGGAAGGTGCGCGCGCCGTCCTGACCCTCGGACTCCATCCAGAGACCAACGCCGCGGCCCTCGGGCAGCACCAGGTCCGCACGCCCGTCGCCGTTCACGTCCTGCACCAGGTCGGCGAACAGCGGGCGGCCGGTGCGCAGCTCGAACACGCCGCGCTCGGCCAGCATCACGGGCTCGGGATCAAAGCCGGCGCCGTCCACCAGCCGGTGCAGCTTCGTTCCGCCCGGGTCGACGACCAACAGGTCGAGCACGCCGCGCGCGGGGTCCGGGAGCAGCGCGAGCAGCGAGCGCGCCGGCTCCCCGAGGCGGATGCCCCCGGCGACCTCGACGGGGTAGATGCCGTCCTCGCCGGCGCGCCGCACCACGACGCGGCCGGCGCGGTCGACGGTGAGGAGCTCGACCGGCCCGTCGCCGTCGAGGTCCAGCGCGCGCCAGGCGGCCACCGGGCCGGGGAGGCGCAGCGTCTGCCGGCGTTCGACCACCAGCTCGTCGCCCTGCGGGGGCGCGGCCGCGAGCAGCGCGGCGACAAGGAGAGCATTCATCGGCCGAACTCCACGTGTAGGACCTCTGCGTCGCGCAGGACCAGCACCTCGCGCCGCCCCTGCTCCAGCTCCTCGACGAAGACCTTGGCGTCGTCGTCGATCGCCTGGGTCCAGATCGGGCGCCCGAGGCGCTCGAGGCCCTGCTCGACCCCGCCGCGCGCCGGGCGGATGAGGTAGAGCGCGAGGCGCTCCTCCTCGCGCACCAGGAGGTCGCGCACGCCGTCGCCGCCGACGTCCTCGACGAAGCTGAGCTCGGTCCCCGCGTCCTCGACCTCGGTCGAGATGCGGATGCGCGTGGCCAGGTCGGGCCGGCGCGAGAACCTCCCGCCCAGGTTTCGGAACACGTCGAGCTCGAGCTCGATCGAGTCCGAGCCGCCGGTGATCTGCTCCAGGAGGTCGGGGCGGAACGAGCCCACGACCAGGTCGTCGCGCCCGTCGCCGTCCACGTCGAGCAGGCGGCCGCCGCCCGCGAAGCCGGCCAGCACGAGCAGCTGCTGCGGGCGCCCCTCGTCGCCGAAGAGCGGCGCCTCACCCGCCGCCGTGCCCGCCTGGGTGAACACCAGCGCCTGGGTGCGCACGTCGCTCGCGCGCTTGTCGCCGGCGAAGACGATGCAGTCGACCCGCCCGTCGCCGTCGAGCTCCCCCGCCGTCACGCGGAAGGACACGTCGAGCTTGCGCGCGCGGTCGACCTCGAGCGGCAGCGGCAGCGCGAGCCCCGGCTCGGCGCCGTCCTCACCGCGCCGCCAGACCAGCAGGCGCTCGGGCGTCTGCACGACGAGGTCGAGGTCGCCGTCGGCGTCCCAGTCGGCCAGGAGCGGCGCCGGCATGCGGCTCTGGATGCGGAGCAGCGGGCCGGCCCAGAAGGTGACGTCCTCGACGTCCCCGCCGCCGCCGATGCGGAGCTCGAAGCGCTTGCGGTCCTGGGTCTTCGCGTCGAGCGTCGCGCCATCGGACGTGCGGACCGGCGGCCGGTCCTCGAGCACGAGCTGGGCCGGGTTGAGCGCGTGGCGCTCCTGCGCCTCGAAGCGCGCGCCGCCCGCGTCGCGGCGCTGCAGGTGGACGACGTAGCCCTCGGGCTCGGGCGACAGCAGGTCGGGCAGGCCGTCGCCGTCGACGTCGCGCACGCCGGAGCGCCACAGGATCACGTCCTCGTCGTCGGCGAGCTGCCACAATAGCTCGACCTCGCCCAGCCGCGCGAAGCGCTCCTTGGGGTCGGTGGCCTGCGGGCGCCAGGCGAAGATGCCGCGCGCGGTCCACAGCGCGACCTCGCGCCCCGGCGCTGCGTCGACGTCGGCGGGCGCGAGCGCCACCACGTCGCCGGTCAGGTCCAGCGTGTGGTCGGCGCGCTGCGCGAAGCGCGCGTCGCCGGCGCGTCCCAAATGGACCGCGAGCCGACGTCGCTCCTCGCCGCGCATGGTCGTGACGAGGAACAGGTCCGACCGCCCGTCCGCGTTGAGGTCGTCGAGGAACGCGCGCCGCACGCGGGTCCCGTCGGGCACCTGGACCGGGGTGACGCGCGCCAGCTCGGAGGGCGCGAGCGCGAGCGCGACGGCACAGAGCAGCGCGCTCATGCGTCCACCTCGCGCAGCCGGTCGGCGTCGCCGCCGCCCATCGAGATCACCCACAGGAGGCGCAGTCGCCACGCGGCCGAGGTCCGGCGCCAGTGCAGCAGGCCGAGCACGGCCGACAGGGTCCGCGTGCCGCGCTGGTTCTCGTAGGAAAAGAGCAGCGGCACCGAGACCGACTGCAGCTCGTGCACGCGGCGCGACAGCGGCGCGTCGAGCTCGAAGGGCGTCCCGCCGCGCAGACCTTCGAGGCGCACGCGGTCGCCGCCGCCACGCGCAGCCTGCAGCACCACCGCGGGGTGGCGCACGGGCGCGCCGTCCGCGGCGACCAGCAGGTCGCCGAACTTCAGCCCCGCGGCGCGCCACGGGCTCTCGCGGCTGAGCCCCACCACGACCGCGCCCGCGCCGGGCGGGAGGCCCGCACCGCGCGCCTCGGTCTCGGTCGCGGTGCGGACGACGATGCCGACGCGCTCCTCCTCGCGGAAGCGCTCGATGTCCGGCGCGTCGGCGGGCCGCACGCGCTGCTCGAGCTCGAACGAGGCCAAGAGCTCGACCCCCGCGCGGTCGAGCACCACGCCCAGGGTGTCGCCGGCGGCGGAGGAGAGCTCGATGTCGCGCCAGTCCGACGGCCAGGCGAGCGCGCGCGTGGTGCCGTTTGCGAGCCGCGCTTCGAGCAGCAGGTCGCCGGTCTCGATCCCGGCCGCGTCGCCGGGCGAGTTCTCCACCACGCGTACGACCTCGACGCCCGCGGGTCCGTCGAGCAGCGCGTCGAGCGTGTCGCGCGCGTCCCCCAGCACGAGCCCGCTGAAGGTGCCGGCCGGCAGGGCGCGGCGGGCCTGCTCGTCCTCGACCACCTGGCGCAGGAGCAGCGGCTCCTCCATCCCGGCCAGCGGTGGCGGGGAGCTCGGCACGGACGACGAGCAGGCACCGGCCAGCCAGACGAGCGGAGCGAGCGATGCGCAGATGAGCCGCATGGAGCGAAGGGAACCGGGGTCAGGCGACCGAGCGCCGGGAGAGGACAAAGACCGAGAGCACAAGCGCCGGAAGCAGCCAGAGGAGCGACACCACCGCCGGGGACTGCGAGGCCGGCTCCAGAGCATTGCTCACGCCGCGGCAGAAATCCACGTAGCCCCCCACCGCGGAGCGGTCGCCCAGGTGCGAGGGCAGCTGCGCGGTGAGCATCGCGCCCTCCAGCCCGAAGGGCCGCGCGAAGCCGCGCCCGAGGTCGATCGCCAGCAGCCCGCCGAGCGCCAGCGCCAGCGAGCCCGCCGGCGAGCGCAGCAACGCGCCCGCCGCCAGCCCCAGCGCCGTGCACGCCAAGAGCGGCACGAAGCAGACCGGCAGGACGGCCCACAGCTCGGGCCAGAGCTCGGCCGCCTCGATGTGCGTGTAGGCGAGGCCGTTGGGCAGGATCTCCTCGACGTCGCCGAAGTCGAACAGCTGCCCCGCGCCCAGGATCCCGCCGGCGAGCAGCACGACGTACCCCGCCGCGGTGGCCACCAGGTGGGCCAGCGCCTTGCCGAGCACCACCTGCGCGCGCCGGATCGGCCGCAGCAGCAGGTTGCGCAGCGTGCGGCGCGCGAGCTCGCCCGACAGGGCCTGGCTCGCGAGGCCGGCGGTGACCAGCGCGAGCAGCGGCAGCCCGGCCTGGAGCGCGAGCCCCACGCCCTCGAAGGCGGTGACCGCGGTCGTGCCGAAGAGCTCGCCCGCCTCGACCGCGCGCTGCTCGGCGGCGACCGCGCGCCAGCGCACGACCTGCGCCGCGAGCGCGACCAGCACCGGCAGGAGGAGCAGCAGCGGCGCAGCCGGCCGCGCGTAGACCCGGCGCAGCTCGTAGCGCGCCGCGCGCAGCAGCGGGCGGCCCGGCGCAAGCCGCTCCGCAGGAGGTTGGGCGGGGGCCGGAGCGTCGTCCGCCGCGTCGTCCGCGGGCGAGGCCTCGCAGGCGAGCACGATCTCCTCGAGCGTCGGCACCTTGGCCGCGAAGGTCGTGATCTCGCGACCCGCACCGACCAGCTCGCGCAGCACCTGGCCCGGCGCGCGGCCCTGCAGGTCGACGAGCAGCTCGTCGCCCGCGGGCTCGGCCGCCAGGCCGAGCTCGGCCAGCTGCGCGCCGGTATCCGCCGCGTCCTCGGCGCGGACGCGGTAGGCCGAGCTGGCGCCGCGCAGCAGCGCGGCCGTGTCGGACTCGACCACCAGCTGCCCCTTGCGCAGCACGGCGACGCGGTTGCACAGTCCCTCGAGCTCGTGCAGCTGGTGCGAGGAGAGCAGCACCGCGACGCCGTCGTCGCGCGCCAGGCTCCCGAAGAGGCGCCGCATCTCGGCGATGCCGCCGGGATCGAGGCCGTTGGTCGGCTCGTCGAGCAGCACCACGCGCGGCGCGCCCAAGAGCGCCTGGGCGATGCCGAGGCGCTGGCGCATGCCCTGGGAGTAGCCGCCGACGGCGCGCCCGCCGTCGGCGGTGAGGCCGACGCGCTCCAGCACGCGCTCGGCGTCCGTCCGCGCGTCCCGCCGCACCGCCCCCCCCGCGCGCGCCCGGAGCTCCAGATTGGCGCGGCCCGAGAGCGCGGCGTGGAAGCCCGGCGTCTCGATCAGCCCGCCCATGCGCGCGCGGGCCTCGCGCGGATACCGCCCCGCGTCGAACCCGTCGACCCGCACGGCGCCGCGCTGCAGCGGCGTCAAGCCCAACGCCAGGCGCATCGCTGTGGTCTTGCCGGCCCCGTTGTGCCCGATGAAGCCGTAGCAGTCGCCGGGCTCGACCCGCAGCGACACGCCGTCCAGGGCCGGCGTTGAGCGCCCCGGGTAGCGGTGGTGGAGGGAGATGAGCTGGAGGGCCATCGGGAGGGTTGCCCGCAAGCGGCGCGGTGGGAATTCTATCGGGGTCGGGATGCCTTCGATCAACCGGCTCGTGCTTCGTGTCGCGGGGCTCGCCTGCGACATCTTTTACCGCCGCAGTCGGCTGGGGGGGGAGGTCCCGGCAACGGGTCCGGTGCTGCTCGTGGCCAACCACCCCAACGGGCTCGTGGACCCGGTGCTGCTGGCGCTTACGACCGGGAGGCCGGTGCGTTTCCTCGGGAAGGCGCCGCTCTTCGAGCTCCCGGTCCTGGGCGGGATCCTGCGCGGGATGCGGGCGCTGCCGGTCTACCGCGCGAAGGACGGTGCCGATACGGCCGACAACGAGCGGACCTTCGAGGCGGTGTTCGCGGCTCTCCGCGGCGGCGACGTGGTGGCGCTGTTCCCCGAGGGGCACTCCCACTCCGAGCCGCGCCTCGACCGCCTGAAGACCGGTGCGGCACGGATGGCGCTGGGCGCCGAGGCCTCGGCCGAGTTCGCGCTCGGGGTGCGGATCGTCCCGGTCGGCCTGCACTTCCGGCGCAAGCGGCGCTTCCGCAGCCGCGTGGCCTGCTGGGTCGGCGACCCGATCGACACGGGGGCCTTCCGCGTCGAGCACGACCAGGACGACCGCGAGGCGGTGCGCTCGCTGACCGCGCGCATCGCCGAGGGGCTGCACGGCGTCACGCTCAACCTCGACCGCTGGGAAGAGCTGCCGCTGCTCGAGCTGGCGGAGCGCATCTGGCGGCCCGGTGAAGGGCGGCGGGTCGAGCGCATGCGCGGGCTGGCCGAGGCCGTCGCCGAGCTGCGCGCGACGCGGCCCGACGCGCTCCGCGAGCTGGCGAGCGACGTCGCCGCCTTCGCCGAGCGGCTGCGGCGGCTGGGCGTGTCGCCGGACGACCTCGCGGTGAGCTACACGCCGGCGCTCGTGCTCTCCTTCGTGGCACGCACGCTGTTCGCGCTGGTGCTCGGGCTGCCGCTGGCGTTCCTCGGCAGCGCGCTCTGGTGGCTCCCCTACCGGCTGTCGCCGGTGCTCGCGCGGCTCGGCGGGCCGACGCCGGAGACGCTGGTGACGCATATCGTGCTCGCCGGCCTGGTGCTCTTTCCGGCCTGGTACTTTCTTCTCATCGGCGCCGCGGCGCTGGCGGCGGGCGCCGGCTGGGCGCTGGCGGCAGCGGTGCTGGGGCCGCTGCTCGGCGCCTTCGCCCTGGCCTACCGCGACCGCTGGGAGCAGGCCCGCGGCGACCTGGCGGTTTTCTTCCGCCTCGGCCGGCGGAGCGGACTGAAGGCGCGGCTGCTCCAGCAGCGGGACGCCCTGGCCGAGCGCATCGAGGAGCTCAGCCGCACGCTCGGGGCGAACGCCAACTTCTCCTGAGCGTCGCTTCAGCGCCGGAATGGCGGGTTTCGATAACTCGGTTTCCCCGCCCTAGCCGTCTGCCTCGGCCGCCTCCGCGTGCGGCCACCTCCCCCCATGAACAACGCCGCCCAGGCCAGCCCGTCTCCCGGGAGCTTCGAGCTTCCCGAAGGTGTCCAGCTCCTCGGTCCCCGGTTCGAAGAAGCCGAGGGGATCCTGACCTACGACGCGCTCGCGTTTGCCGCCGGATTGGAGCGGCGCTTCGGAAACCACCGCCGCGAGCTGCTGGCGCTGCGCGAAACGACGCAGGCGCAGCTCGACGCCGGCTGGCGCCCGGACTTCCTCAACGAGACGCGCTCGATCCGCGAGTCGGGCTGGCGCATCGACCCGACGCCGACCGACCTCCTCGACCGGCGCGTCGAGATCACCGGTCCGGTCGACCGCAAGATGGTGGTGAACGCGCTGAACTCCGGCGCGAACCTCTATATGGCGGACTTCGAGGACTCGAACTCGCCGACCTGGGAGAACTGCGTGCGGGGGCAGAAGAACCTGTACGACGCGATCCGCAGGCAGATCGACTTCAAGCACCCGGAGACCGGCAAGGAATACAAGCTCGCCGAGAAGACGGCGACGCTGCTCGTCCGCCCGCGCGGCTGGCACCTGGTCGAGAAGAACGTCGTCGTCGACGGGCGGCCGATGTCCGCGGCGCTGTTCGACTTCGCGCTCTTCTTCTACCACAACGCGCACGCGCTGCTGCAGCGCGGCACCGGGCCGTACTTCTACCTTCCGAAGATGGAGGGGCACATCGAGGCGCGGCTCTGGAACGACGTGTTCCTCGCCGCCCAGGAGGAGCTCGGGATCCCGCGCGGCACCGTCAAGGCGACGGTGCTGATCGAGACCATCCTGGCCGCCTTCGAGATGGACGAGATCCTGTGGGAGCTGCGCGAGCACTCCGCCGGGCTCAACTGCGGGCGCTGGGACTACATCTTCTCCTTCATCAAGCGCTTCCGCAGCGACGCCAACTTCGTGCTGCCGGACCGCGGGCTGGTCGGCATGGACCAGCACTTCCTGCGCTCCTACAGCCAGCTCCTGATCCAGACCTGCCACCGGCGCGGCGCCCACGCGATGGGCGGCATGGCGGCACAGATCCCGATCAAGGGCGACGACGAGCGCAACCAGGCGGCGCTCGACAAGGTGCGCGCGGACAAGCGCCGCGAGGCGAACGACGGCCACGACGGCACGTGGGTCGCGCACCCCGGCCTGGTCGCCCTTGCGCGCGAGGAGCTCGACGCGGTGCTCGACGGGCAGAACCAGCTGGGCGTGCTGCGCGAGGACGTCCAGGTCACCGCGGCCGACCTGCTCACGGTGCCGCAGGGCCCGGTCACCGAGGCCGGCCTGCGCCAGAACCTGGAGGTCGGCGTGCGCTACCTCGCGGCGTGGCTCACCGGCTCGGGCTGCGTGCCGATCCACCACCTGATGGAGGACGCCGCCACGGCCGAGATCTCCCGCACGCAGGTGTGGCAGTGGGTGCGGCACGGCGCGCAGCTCGACGACGGCCGCGTCGTCACCGCGGAGCTCGCCAAGACGGTCCTCGGCGAAGAGATGGACAAGCTGCGCCTCGACCTCGGCCCCGAGGCCTTCCGCGCGGGCGAGTTCCCGCGCGCGATCGAGCTCTTCGAGGACCTCATCACCAAGGACGAGCTGGAGGAGTTCCTCACGCTCGTCGCCTACGAACACGTCTAACTAACCAGCTACCGACTCGCATCCGGAGAAGAGAGATCTCAAATGGCGACCCCCTACCTGCCCGACTGGTCGAGCGACACCCTGGCCGGCGCCAAGCGCTTCGACGGCGTGCAGCGCGACTACACCCCCGACGAGGTGGACAAGCTCCGCGGCTCCGTACACGTCGAGCACACGCTCGCGCGCCGCGGCGCCGAGCGCCTGTGGGAGCTCCTGCACTCGGAGGACCACGTCCACGCGCTCGGCGCGCTGACCGGCAACCAGGCCATGCAGATGGTGCGCGCCGGGCTGAAGGCGATCTATCTGTCCGGCTGGCAGGTCGCGGCCGACGCCAACATCGCCGGGCACATGTACCCCGACCAGTCGCTCTACCCGGCGAACAGCGTCCCGCACGTCGTGCGCCGCATCAACCAGTGCCTACAGCGCGCCGACCAGATCGCGCACATGGAGGGCGACGACTCGCAGGAGTGGTTCGCGCCGATCGTCGCCGACGCCGAGGCCGGCTTCGGCGGCCCGCTCAACGCCTTCGAGCTGATGAAGGGCATGATCGAAGCCGGCGCCTCGGGCGTGCACTTCGAGGATCAGCTCGCCTCGGAGAAGAAGTGCGGTCACCTGGGCGGCAAGGTGCTGGTCCCGACGCAGACCTTCATCCGCACGCTCAACGCCGCGCGCCTCGCGGCCGACGTGTGCGGCACGCCGACCGTGCTCATCGCGCGCACCGACGCCAACGCGGCGGGGCTCGTTACGAGCGACGTCGACGAGCGCGACGCGCCCTTCCTGACCGGCGAGCGCACGCCGGAGGGCTTCTTCCACTCCACGCCCGGCCTCGACCAGGCCATCGCGCGCGGCATCTCCTACGCTCCGTACGCGGACCTCGTGTGGTGCGAGACCTCGACGCCGGACCTGGCCGAGGCCAAGCGCTTCGCCGAGGCGCTGCACGCCGAGCACCCGGGCAAGTTGCTCGCGTACAACTGCTCGCCGTCGTTCAACTGGAAGGCCAAGCTCGACGACGCGGTGATCGCGCGCTTCCAGCGCGAGCTCGGCGCGATGGGCTACAAGTTCCAGTTCGTGACGCTGGCCGGCTTCCACGCGCTCAACCACGGCATGTTCACGCTGGCGAGCGGGTACCGCGACTCCGGGATGGCGGCCTACTCCGAGCTGCAGGAGGCCGAGTTCGCCTCGGAGTCGGACGGCTACAGCGCCACGCGCCACCAGCACGAGGTCGGCACCAGCTACTTCGACGCGGTCTCCAACGCCGTGTCGGGCGGGCAGTCGTCGACCACCGCGATGGACGGCTCGACCGAGGCCGAGCAGTTCACCGACCGCCAGGCTTCGTAGAGCTTCGCTGGCAACCGCCGGCCGGCCTTGCGCTTCAAGGTTGACCGGCGACGGGAGGGCGCCCAACATCGCCCGCATGGACGCCCTCCCGCAGCTCTCCCCTCCCGACCGCCTGCTCCTCGGCCCCGGCCCGTCGATGACGGCGCCGAGCGTCTACGACGCCCTCGCGCGTCCCACGGTCGGACACCTCGACCCCTACTTCCTGCAGGTGATGGACGAGGTGCGGGCGATGCTCCGCGCGGTGTTCCGCACCGAGAACGCGCTGACGGTGCCGATGTCGGGCACGGGGTCGGCGGGCATGGAGACGTGCCTCGTCAACCTGATCGAGCCCGGCGCACGCGTGCTGGTGGGCGTGAACGGCGTCTTCGGCACGCGCATGTGCGAGGTCGCGCGGCGCGCCGGCGCCGAGGTCGTCGCGGTGGAGGGCGAGTGGGGCCGCGCGCTCACGCCCGAGGCCTTCCGCGCCGCCGCAGGTGCCACCGAGAACCGACGCTTCGACCTCTTGTGCGTCGTGCACGCCGAGACCTCGACCGGCGCGCGCACCGACGTCGCGCCGCTGCGCGAGGTGGCCGACGAGCTGGGTGCGCTGCTCGTGGTCGACTGCGTCACGTCGCTGGGCGGCATCCCGGTCGAGCTCGACGCCTGGGGCGTCGACGCGGCGTACTCCGGCACGCAGAAGTGCCTGTCCTGCCCGCCCGCGCTCTCGCCGGTCTCGTTCTCGCCGCGGGCCGAGGCGCGCCTGCAGGCCCGCAAGCAGCCGGTGCAGAGCTGGTATCTCGACCTGACGCTGATCGCGAGCTACTGGGGCACCGAGCGCGCGTACCACCACACCGCCCCGATCAACATGATCTACGGGCTGCATGAGTCGCTACGGCTCATCCTCGAGGAGGGCCTCGAGGCGCGCTGGCAGCGCCACGAAGCGAACAGCCGCGCGTTCTGGGACGGGCTCGCCGAGCTCGGCCTCGAGCTCGCGGCACCCGAGGCTGAGCGGCTGGTTCCGCTCACCTCGATCCGCGTGCCGGACGGCGTCGACGAGGGCGCGGTGCGCGCGCACCTCTTGAAGGAGCACGGCATCGAGATCGGCGGCGGGCTGGGCCCGCTGAAGGGCAAGGTGTGGCGCGTCGGGCTGATGGGCGCCGGGTCCTCGCCCGAAAACGTCGCGCGCTGCCTGGCCGGGCTGAAGGACGCGCTCGGCCGCTAAGCCCCTAGAACACGGGCGGCAGCAGTACCAGGTCGCCGTAGAAGCCGACGTAGTCGAGCCCCGAGCCGATCACCGTCACCTCCGACGGCGCCAGCCCGATGCCCTGGGCCTCTAGAGACGGCAGCGGGATGCCTTCGAACAGCTTGGTCAGCTGCGGCACCAGCACGCCCTCCAGGAACTCGATGCCCTGGTCGAGCAGCGCCAGGTTCGAGCCCGACATGCCCTGCAGCGCCTGGGCGTCGACGGTCGACTCGCCGAGCAGCGCCAGCAGGTTGCCGCTGCCGTCGATGTCGAGCTCGAGCTCGGCGCCGGCGTCGATCGTGACGCGCAGCACCGGGATCGGGCCGCCCGGCCCGGCGACCTCGAAGATCGCTTCGAGGTCCGACATGTCGATCCGCCCCAGCGCCGAACCGCCGGGCGTCGTGCGCACGATCGGCGGCAGCGTGCCCTCCGCGCGCAGCCCGACCTGGGTCCCCTCGGGGAACTTGTCGAAGCCCGCGCCGGGGAAGAGGACCGACAGGACGTCGGTGAAGAACAGCTCGCCGGCGCCCTTGGTGCCCTCGAAGAGCGTGGTCATGTCGCCGTTGAGCAGGCCCGCGCCGGTGCCGGCCGCGAGCACCTGGTTCAGGAAGTCGTCGGCGGCGGCGAGGCCCGCCTCGTACGGCTGGCCGCCGGGCGTCGTCGACCCGAAGGGCGGCGGCGCCGTCAGGGTCGTGCGGTAGGCGTTCACCGCCGGCGAGCCGGGCTCGGAGCTGACGATCGCGACATTCCCGTCGAGCTGGATCGTCGTGCCCGCCGAGCTGTTGATCACACCGGTGATCGGCGCCGAGATGTCGACGTCGATCTCCAGCGTCTCGAACAGGTTGCCCTCGATCACGAAGGCCGACAGGATCTCCTCGACCGCCGGCGGGAACTCGGCCGCGATCGTCTCGGCCACGGCGTCCTCGACGTCTTCCTTGACGCTCGACTCGATGATGAAGAGCTCCGCAACGTCGCCTAGGAAGCCGTCGAGGTTGAAGTTGAAGTTCTGCAGGTTGACCGAGAGGCTCTGCAGCGTCGCGTCGAGCGTCCCGGTCCCGCTCGGCGTCAAGCCGAGGTTGGCCGAGATGACCGTCGGGTTCGACGACATGTCGCCGGTCAGGTCGTAGGAGATCTCGAGCAGCTCGCCGGTCACGCGGAAGTCCGCGTTCACGTTGAAGAGGTTCACCGCCCCGGCGGCGCCCACGGCGTTGGGCGTGAGGTCGACGTCGATCGAGCCGTAGCTCGCGCTCAGGAACTCGACCGTCGCCGAGAAGATCGTGAAGCCGAAGAGGCCCTCCTCGTTGACGATCTGGACCGCGCCCTGGGCCAGCAGGATCGACTCGATGTCGGCCGCTTCCAGCTCGACGATCGAGGCATCCTCGACCAGGTCGTAGCCGGCGGGGTTGAGGCGCGCCTCCAGGGCCTTCACCGCCGGGAAGCTCAGGGGCAGCGGCAGCCCCTGACCGACCGAGACGCGCTCGCGCGTGCCGCTGCCGTCGGGGTGCTGCAGCTCGAACAGCAGCGGCAGGAATACATCGTCCGCCGCGAAGGCCTCGTTGAGCGGCCCGAAGGAGCCCCCCGGCCCCAGCGGGAGCGGGTTGCCGTTCAGCATCGCGGTGACCCCGGCGGGCCCCTCGATCGCGCCCTGCACCGAGACCAGCGGCGTCACGACGTACTGCCCGTCGACGCCGGGGGTCAGCGTCAGGTCGTAGGCGTGCACGACCGTCTCGGAGCTCGCGTCGACGCCGCCCTTCGACACGGTGACGCCGATCGTGTAGTCCCCCGCCACGTCGGGCGCGAACGACGGGAAGAGCTCGCCCGCGTCGACCAGCTGCGCCACGCTGCCCGCCGGCCGCGAGAGCACCTGCCACAGCACCGACGTGCCCGCCGCCAGCGTGCCGTCGGCCAGCGTCGCCGCGCTGCCGTCGAGGGCCGTCGGGCGGTCGACCAGCGTGGTCTGCGGATCGCCGGCTCCCGCCTTGGGCACGATCGTCAGCTGCGCGCCGTTCGACACGTCGAGCCCGTTGGGGTCGGTGCCGTCGAGGATCACCCCGGCGAGGAACAGCTGCGCTCCGGCGTAGGACGGATCCTCGGCCAGGAAGAAGGGCGTCTGGAAGCTGCCCGCGCCGTCGGTGGTCCCGCTCACGAGCAGGCCGAGCGCGGCGGTGAAGCCCAGCGGCACGGACTCGCCCTCGAACAGCGTCGGCCCCGGCGTCACGTCGAAGAAGACGAAGGCCGGCAGGGTGGCTCCGCCCTGGAGCTCGACCTGGAACGAGCCGCCGAAGGGCACCTCGGCCGCGGTCGAGCCGTTCAGCGTGAGGTCGGAAGCCGCGGCGGGCGCCGCGAGCAGCAGAGAGAGAGCGAGAGCGCGGAGCGTCTTCATACCGGGACGATACCGAAGCGTGCGGCATCGCGCAGCTGCGCCGCGCTCCGCACGCCCCGGCCGGGCCCTCGCCCCCGCCCTAGGCCTCTCGGAAGGCGGTTCGGGCCTCCTGCAGCAGCGGCAACGCGTCGCCCAGGCAGGCCCGAGCCTCCTCGGGATAGCCGTCGACCGAGGCCGACCAGCAGCGGTTGAGGAAGCGCTCGCCGCCGGCGAGCGGCCCGTAGATCGCCGCGAAGCGCGCCGAGCCGAACGCCGCCTGCACCACGCCGCGGTGCTCGATCAGGCGGTAGAGCTCGCCGCTCAGCAGCGGATCGACGGCGCCGCGGATCTCGTCGATGTCGAGCTGCGCCGCCGAGCCGGCCAGCTCCTCGACGCGCTGCGCGAGCGTGTCGAGATCCAGGAGGAGCTCGGAGATCCCCGCGCCGCCGCCTTCCGCTTCGTCGCCCGCGTCCGCCTGCACGGCGCCACGCTTGACGAAGATACCGGCCACCAGCGCGCCGAGACCCAGGAGGAAGACCCACCGCATCTCCCAGCCCGCGAAGGTGAAGCGCTTCAGGATGCGCACCTTCACGTCGTCGCCGGGCGCCGCGCTGAGCTTCGCCAAGGCCTCGTCGTCAAGGAAGGTGTCGGCGGCGATCACCACGTCTTCGGTCAGCTGGAACTCGTTCGCGACGCGCCCGCCCTCGAGCGCGTCAGCGACGGCGAAGTCGAAGGTCTCCGCGCTCTCGGCCTCGGCGGCCGCGAGCGCGTCGCCCGAGAGGCCTTCGGGGGCCGCCGCGGGCGCGGTCGGGATGGCCGCGGTGGCGCCGTCCAGCTCGATCGCCAGCTCGGTGCGGCCCGCTGCGGCGAGGCGCTCCAGGAGCGCGTCGGTCACGCGCCAGCCGGCTTCGATCGTGTTGCTCTCCTGGCCGACGGGTACGTCCTCGGCCAGGATGCGGCCGGAGAGCCCGTCGGTGTCGGCGCGCGCCAGCGACTCCACGTCGCGCGGCGGGTCCTTGACCAGCGCGCCGTCGTGGCCGGCGGCGCGGAGCGCGGCGACGACCTCGTCGGTGAGCTCGGCGCCGGCGGCGGCGAGCTCGTCGCCTCCATCAGCGGTCACGGCGCGGGCCAGGAACTCGCCGGGATAGGCGCCGGACTCAAGGGCCAGCCAGCGCGACGCCTTGGCGCTGTTGGCGGCGGCGAGACCGCTGAGCACGGTCCCGAGGATGAGGAGCAGGTTGCCTAGGTTGGATCGCATGGTTCGGCCTCCTAGACCAGGCTCCAGATCGCAAAGGCCACGCCGAGGAGTCCTTCCCCGACCAACATCCCCGCCGCGAACGGCACGCCCCAGGTCTCGGTCCAGGCCGCGCCCTTCATCTTCTGGCAGAGCATCTGCAGCAGGCAGCCCAGCCCGTACGGCAAGAGGTACGCGAGCGGCAGGTACATCGAGAGCCCGACCAGCACGCCGAGGCCCGCGAGGCCCGAGAGCGACAGCCCCGCCCCGAGCAGCCCGCCCATCGCGAAGAGGTGGTACGGCGCGTCGCCACCGCGGATGCCGTCGATCGCGCCCTGCAGCGCCGCCGCCTGCGGCGCGGGCGAGTCGGTGCCGGGCCCGAAGGCCGCGCCGAACTCGTTCATGTTGCTGCGCGCGAGCAGCCACACGACGGCGAGGCAGACCAGCGGGCCGATCCAAACGACGCAGAGCTCCAGGAACTGCTGGCGGATCGGCAGGCCCCCCACCATGTGCCCGGTCTTCAGGTCCTGCATCATGTCCGCGCACAGCGTGATCGCGACGCAGACCGCGGCGCCGACCAGCACCGCCGGCACGACCTCCTTGCCGGTGATCAAGAGGCAGATCATCACGGTCACGAGCGCGATGCCGGAGATCGGGCTCCAGTCGGTCATGCCCGTGCACTGGGCGATCACGATGCCCGCGAACCACATCCAGGCCGTGCCGATGCCGGCGATCAGGCCGGCCTGCATGACGTTGCCCTCCGAGAGCGTGAAGTAGGCGCCGGCGAACAGCACGCCGAAGGCCAGCGGCACGGCGGCGAACAGCACGCCGAGCGGCAGCTCCGAGCGCTTCGAGTCGTCGCCGCCGGTGGGCCGCAGGCCCTTGAAGGCCGAGCCCATGGCCGGCAGCGCGAACAGGAGGCCGATCAGCGCCCCGCCCATCAGCATCCCGATGCCGAGCGGGCGGTTCATGTTCGAGCGCCCCCAACCCGGCGCCTGCTCGCCCGCGACCTCCGGCGGCATCCAGCCCGACGCGTGGGCGATCGGCGTGATGATGAGGTAGGCCAGGATGCCCCCGGCCAGCACGACCAGCCCGGGCCGCCCGGTGATGAAGCCGGCGCCGATCGCGAACGGCGCGATGGCCCAGACGAACTGCATCGAGTCGCTCCAGGGTAGGACCTGCGAGATCCAGAGGCCCACGTCGACGGTCTCGTGCCCGACGCCGGGGATGCCCAGGGCCTCGTAGCCGGGGATGCCGAGCTCGTGCGACTTGGTGAAGAAGAAGATCAGCATCGAGGCGCCGATTCCGAACAGCAGCACCTGGGCCTTCTTGACGCCTTCGCCGGGCGAGCGCAGCACCGCGGCCACGGCGGTCCCGGTCGGGAAGCGCAGCCGCTCGAAGTCGATCATCTGCTTCCTGGTCGGGATGATGAACGCCACCCCGAGGATCGCCCCCGCCGAGCAGGCCGCCCCGAGCCAGAGCCAGTCGAACTCGACGCCCAGGAGGAAGAGCACCGGCACGGTGAAGATCACGCCGCTGTTGGACGTGTTGACCGCCGAGGCGACGGTCTGCGCCACGTTGTTCTCGACGATCGAGCCCTTGCGCAGGAGCCCGCGCAGCACGCCCCAGCCGAGCACCGCGGCGATCGCGCTCCCCCCGAGGGTGAAGCCGATCTTCAGGCCCGAGTAGGTGATGGCCGCGTTCATGACCACCCCGATCAGGATGCCGAACACGATGGCTTCGGGGGTGACCTCGCGGTAGCGGCGTTGGAACACGCTCGCCATCCAGCCGGACGGTTTGTCGCTCACTCTCTTCTCCTTCGGGCGCGGGGGGCGGACGGTAAGGGGGGCGCCGGGGCCGCTTAGGTCCCGACCAGGGTGACGCTGAGCCGGCGCCGGTGGCCGCGCGTACGGTGCTCGTAGAGGTAGATGCCCTGCCAGGTGCCGAGGTCGAGCTGACCGCCCGCCACCGGGACCTGCACCGAGGTTTGGGTCAGGGCCGAGCGCACGTGGGCCGGCATGTCGTCCGGGCCCTCGGCGTCGTGCCGGTACAGCGGGTCGCCGTCGGGGACGGCGCGCGAGAGCCAGGCCTCGAGATCGCGACGCACGGTCGGGTCGGCGTTCTCGGTGATCAGGAGCGACGCGCTCGTGTGGTGCACAAAGACCGTGCAAAGGCCCGTCGCAAGGCCCGCTTCGGCGACGGCGCGCTGGACGTCGGCGGTGACGTCCTGGGTCCCGCGGCCCGGGGTCGCGACGTGGATCGAGCCCTGGTGGACAAGATGCATGGGCGCAGCATAGCGAGGGATGCCGCGTGGCGCTGGTGCGCGCTGGGGAGCCGCCGGCTCCCGCGCCCCCCCGATGCTGCCCGCAGCCTGGTGCGGGGAGCCGGGGGAACAAGCCTCTCCTCGGGCCGTTAGATCGGGGAGCCCGCCGGGATAGGGTCGCTGGCCTCCCCGGTCCGCGTGGTACGGCCCTGCCCCGGCGGGATGCCCCTCACTCCCTTGACCGTTCACGGGCACAACTTTCCTCGCCCAAACGGAGAAAAAACACACAGGCGCCCTAACGAAAGCGGCCGCCGCAACTTGCGACGGCCGCCCGTACTAGCGAAAAGCGTCGAGGTCTACGGAAGGAACTCGATCGCGGCCGCGTTGCTGGCGAAGGCACCCGCCAGGGACGCATCGAGCACCGCGTAGGCGTGGTAGCCGCGGGTGCCGATGATGGTCGCGGGCAGGATGCCGCCGGCGAGGTTGAACTCGGCCGAGGCCTGGCCGGCGCCGTTGAGGCTGGCGAACGTGTTGATCAGGGGCGCCACGTTCGGGTTGGCCAGCGAGTAGTTGGTGTAGGAATCCAGCGTCAGCGGGACGAGGACCGAACCGGTCGGGATGCCGGCGGTGCCGGTCAGCGAGCCGCCGATGAAGTAGAGCTGCCCGCCGAAGCCGGCGCCCGCGTCGAGATCCCAGCTCTGCACGCCGCCCGCCGAGATCGAGATCTGGCAGGTGTCCGGGGTGAAGCTGCGGGTCTCGGCCACGATGCGGAAGACCTCGTTGGAGTCGCCGATCAGGACCTCACCGCTGTGGTCGTAGCCGAAGCTGCGGATCGAGGCGATCGAGAAGCTGGCGGTGATCTCCGAGGTGCGGTCCTGGAAGTTCTGCACGCCGCTGACCGAGTCGTACGAGAAGGTCCAGATGTTGTTGTCGCAGTGCTCGGCGAAGAAGTACGTGCCGTACTCCTCGGGGATGGCGCAGCCGCGGTAGACGACGCCGCCGATCACGGTGCAGGGGCCGCCGAAGCCGCCGGTGTGGTTGTACTCGTGGATCGGGTCGGTGAGCAGCGGGCTGTTGCAGGGCGGAATGCCGACCGGGCAACCGGAGGTGCTGAAGCAGTTGTTGCCCTCCATGATCTTCCAGCCGAAGTTCAGGCCCGAGACGCCGCCGGCGCTCCAGCTGATCTCTTCGCGCGCGTCCTGGCCGACGTCGCCGATGTACATGTCGTCGTTCAGCGGATCGAAGTGCCAGCGCCACGGGTTGCGCAGGCCGAGGTGGTAGACCTCGTCCAGCATCGTCGGATCGCCCACGAAGGGGTTGTCCGCCGGGATGCCGTAGTTGCGCGTCGGGTCGGCCGGGAAGGCGTCGGTGTCGACGTCGATCCGGATCATCTTGCCGAGGAGCGTCGTGCCCTTCTGCGCGTTGCAGGCCGAGTCGCCGGCGCCGCCGCCGTCGCCCCAGGCGAAGTACAGGTAGCCGTCCTGGCCGAACTCGATGTGGCCACCGTTGTGGTTCGACTGCGGCTGGACCTGCTGGATGATCGTGAGGCCCGAGGAGGCGTCGATCACGTTCGACGTCAGCGGGTCGCCGAGCATCGTGTAGCGCTCGATGCGCGAGCCGACGGCGGTGTTCGTGTAGTAGACGTACACGTAGCCGTTGGTGCCGAAGTCCGGGTCGAACGCAAGCGACAGCAGGCCGCGCTCGCTGCCGGTGTTGATCGTGCCGGTCAGGTCGAGGGCCTTGCCGAGGAACGCGCCCTCGTTGGTGTAGACCTCGACGTCACCGGTCGACTGCTCGGTGAGGAAGATGCGGTCGTCGGTCGGAGGGGAGCCGACCCACGAGAGGCTGGAGACGCCGGTGATGATCCGGTCGGCCCGCAGAGTGGTCTGCGCCTGGGCCGTCGTCGCGATGAGACCGCACGTGGCGGCAACGGGGAGGAGCTTGGCGAGGGTGCTCGGCTGCATGGAGATTTGTTGAGGAGCGAAACCTTGAGATGGGGACGGACGGCTGCCCGTCCGGTGGAAACCGCGGCGCGGGGGGTGGGGCTCACCCCAGGGCCGGAGCGCTCTGGTCCCAACAGAGCATCCCCCGCGAAGTGCGGGTCGTCAATCTAAACGCGCGACTACGTGGGGTTTACGAAGCGCCAGCGGCTCCGCGCACACGGGGCGCCAGGAACATAGTGCCGCCCGGGGCCTCTTCCAGCGGACTCTGTGTTCGGGTCCGTCGCGCGATCGCGCCGGCGGGGTTGTCCGGCCCTCTGGGGCCACCTAGGGTGAGGATGCGCGGAGCCGCGGGACCACAAGTCGTCACCGCCCGCCCTGTTCACCCCAACGAGGTGAGCCCCATGATCGCCATGACGCGCCCCTGCGCCTGCCTGGCCGCATCGCTCCTCTGGCTCTTCGCGCCCCCCGCGCTGGCCCAGACCCTGCCCGACGACATCGACATCAGCGCCTCGCCGAACGGGGTCGTCCCGCTGCCGGGCAGCGTCTCCCCGGTCTTCACCAACGTCTTCGGGCGCTACACGAAGATCGTGGCCCCGAACGGCAAGGCCATCCACTTCCTGCTCCAGGACCAGGTCACCGACGAGATGGCGGTGCGGGCCCGCGAGACGATGCGCTTCTACCTGACCGACGTGCCCGGCACGGCCTTCGGCGCGGACAAGACCGCGGTGGCCAACTCGATGGCCGACCTCGACGCCACGCTGGTCTACTTCAACACCGAGCAGGACGCCTTCCTGGCCCTGATCGGCCCGCTCGGCGGCTCGCCGATGTTCTTCCAGGACCTCTACGCCGAGGAGTCGGTGGTCGAGGGCACGCCCCCCTACGCCACCAACTCGGTTCGCGACGCGACGCTCGAGGAGGTCTTCCACCTCGTGCACGGCTCCGGCATCCTCCCGACCCTGCCGGCCTACCACCAAGAGATCGTGGCGGCCACCAACGCCGCCATCGCCGCGGGGTTCTACGACCCGCCCTTCGGCCTGCCGCCCCAGGACAACCCGTTCGAGTACATCATCAGCGTCATCGACGTGCACTACGGCTTCTGGGCCCACAACCCGAGCGGCGACGGCACGTCCTTCGGCGGCGAGTACGACTTCCACACCCTGGAGGAAGTCGAGGCCGGCGACCCGGCCGGCCTGGCGGCCATGCTGGCCTTCCTGCCGCCGCACTTCGCCGCGCACCTAGAGGTCGCGCCGACCCTGGCGGCGGACTTCCGCATGTCGTTCGAGCCGGCGCTGGAGTACACGCTGAAGTCCCAGTACCTCTGCAACCTGCGGCTGAGCGGCGCGAACTCGAACGCCCTCCTGGGCAACGCGCGCGACAACGAGCTGGGCGGCAACGCCGGCGACAACCTGATCGACGGTGCGGCCGGCGACGACGTGGCGCTCTTCCGCGGGCCGCTCGCCGAGTACACCGTTCAGTGCGACGCCGGCGGCTTCGTCGTCGCCGACACGGTCGCGGCGCGCGACGGGACCGATACGCTGCTCTCGATCGAGCGCCTGCGCTTCGCCGACCAGGAGGTCGACGCGGACCAGTTCTGCCCCACCGCGTCCGCCAGCGTGCGCAACGGCAGCGGCGTCAACCCGGTCTGCCTCGCGAGCACGGCGCCTCCGGCGCTGGGCTGCACCTGGACCGCGGAGGTCGACACGTCCGGCCATCCGGGCGCGGTGCTGACCTTCGTCGCCAGCTTCAGCGCCGCCGAGAGCGGCGTGCCGCTCGCGATCGGCGAGCTGCTCGTCGACCCCGGGTCGATCCCGGCGTTCTCCAGCTCCGCCGCGCCGGCCGGCGGCGTCGCGCTGCACGCGATGCCGCTGCCCTACATCGCGAGCGCGATGGGCCTGCCGCTCTTCGCGCAGGGGCTGATCGCCTCGGCCGAGCTGGAGCTCTGCAAGGCGCGCGATGTGGGGCTCGGCGTGGGCGACGGCGCCGACTAGACCTCCGCCGGCCCGGCGCGCGAGGCGCGCCGGGCCGGCTGAGCTCTCACCGCTCGCTCCCCTGGGAGCGTGCGGCGGCGACCGCGATCAGGGCAGGAACTCGAGCTTGATCGCGTTGCTGGCAAACACCGCCGAGAACGAGGCGTCGAGCGTCGCATAGGCGTGGTACGCGGTGGCGCCGACCAGCGCCACCGGCAGCAGCCCGCCGCCGGCGGTGAAGCTGGCGGTCGCGGCGCCCGCGCCGTCGAGCGCCGCGAAGCTGTTGATCAGCGGCGCGATGTTGGGCTTCGACAGGGTGTGGACGGTGTAGAAGTCGAAGGTCAGCGGGATCGTGACCAGGCCCGTCGGGATGCCGGCGGTGCCGGAGAGCGAACCGCCCACGAAGTACAGCTTGCCGGCCTCGCCCGGGCCCGCGTGCAGCGACCAGGTCTGGCTGCCGCCCTGGCTCACCGAGAAGATCGCGACGTCGGCCGAGAGGCTCTGGCAGACGTCGAGCTGGCCGTCGCCGCCCAGGTCTTTCGTCGGGTCCATCGCGATCTCACAGGGGTCGTCCATGCCGTTGCCGTCGCAGTCGGTGATCGGCGGCTGGCTCTCGGCGAACACGCGGTACACCGCGTTGAAGTCGCCGATCAGGACCTCGCCGTTGAAGTCGACCCCGAGGGTCCGGATCGACGACGCGGCGGTGCCCGAGCCGGGGGCCGGCACCAGGTCGCTCGTCACCGTCTGGAAGTCGGTCAGCCCCCCCACCGGGTCGTAGCGGAAGGTCCAGATGTCGTTCGAGCAGAACTCGGCGAAGAAGTACGTCCCGTTGAGCTCGGGGATGCTGCAGCCGCGGTAGACCACGCCGCCGATCACCGTGCACGGCACGCCGGGGCCCGAGCCCAGGCTGCTGTAGTCGTGGATCGGGTCGGTGTAGGCCGGGTCGTTGCAGGCCAGGACGCCGGGATCGCAGGCCGACGTGTTGAAGCAGCTCGTGCCCTCCATCACCTTCCAACCGAAGTTCAGCCCGCTGACGCCGGCGGCCGCGAAGCTGACCTCCTCGCGCGTGCCCTGGCCGACGTCGCCGATGTACATGTCGCCGGTGTGCGCGTCGAAGGACCAGCGCCACGGGTTCCGCAGGCCCAGGTGGTAGACCTCGTCGAGCACGTTCGGGTCGCCCACGAACGGGTTGTCCGCCGGCACGCCGTAGTTGCGCGTGGGATCGGCCGGGAAGTCGTCGGTGTCGACGTCGATCCGGATCATCTTGCCGTGCCACGTGAGCCCGTCCTGCGCGTTGCAGTTCGGGTCGCCCGAGCCGCCGCCGTCGCCGAAGGCGAAGTACAGGTAGCCGTCGGGGCCGAACTGCAGGTTGCCGCCGTTGTGGTTCGTGGCGGGCTGGCTCTGCTCCAGGATCGTGACGCCGGTGCTCGGGTCGCCCAGGTTGGGGTTGGTCGACGACACGGTGTAGCGCTCGATGCGCGACCCGTCGGTGCCGTAGGTGTAGAAGACGTAGAAGTAGCCGTTGGTCGCGTAGTCCGGGTGGAACGCCAGCGACAGGAGCCCGCGCTCGCCGCTGCCCGACGCCGTGCCCGTCAGGTCCATGAAGGTGCCGATCGGCGTCCCGTCGTTCGTGAACAGCTCGATGTCGTGCGCCACCTGCTCGGTGACGAAGATGCGGTCGTCGGTGGGCGGCGAGCCGACCCACGTGATGCTTTGCAGGCCGTTGATGATGACCTCGGAGGTCAGCGTGGTCTGGGCCTGCGGGGCCTGGGCAAGGAGGCCGCCCGCGACGATCAGGGGAGCGAGCCGGGAGAGGGGGATCGGTTGCATGGTGTTTCCTGAGTGAGCGCCCGCGCGAGGAAGCGGGCCGGGGAACGACGCGCCGCGCCGTAGAGGGACTCCGCGATTCAGCATCGACGGAGCCGCGCCGTTCGTCAATGCGCGCGCCGCGCTGCGCGTCCGACCACGAAATGAATGCGCTCTAACGACGCCAGATCGGGCGCCAACTCAGCTCGTCGTGCCAGGCGAGCCAGCTCGCCTCGTCGGAGAGCACGTCTTCGCGCGTGAGCCCCTCGGGCAGCTCCTCGGTACGCAGGAGCGCCTCGAGCGCCGCCTCGCGGACCGCCGAGGCCGGCGCGCGCAGCAGGTGGTAGAGCACCACCGCGTCGTCCAGCTCCCCCACCGACCGGACGTCCGCGGCCGACGCGTCGGCCGCGCGCTCGACCCGCCGCACCAAGCGCTCGACGTCGGGGTCGACCAGGATCGCGAGCGGCGCCACGGGCCCACGGCCAGGGCGCGCGAACGTGGCATAGCCCTGCGGCACGAAGACCTTCGCGCCGGCGGCCTCGAAGGCGACCTGCCCGGCCTCGACCTCCAGGTGCGAGACGTCGTCGTCGTCGACCTCGAGCCGATACAGGCAGCCGAGGTCGATCGACAGCCCCGCCGGCGTGTCGATCTGGAACGCGCCGGGCGCGGCCAGGATCGTCGCGTGCAGGCTCCCGCGCTCCAGATAGAGCGAGCTCTCCTCGCGCCCGTCGTCGTCGAGCCGCACGCGCGCGCCAGGCTCCAGCCGCACCTCGCCGATCTCCCCCACCTCGATCCAGGCGCGCTCGGCGCCGGTCTCGAGCCACCGCCCGCGCGCCAGGTGCTCGACGCCCGCGAGGCCGCGCACGACGTAGCCGTCCCCCGCCGGGGTCAGCCCGCGCAGCACCAGGAGCAGCGCGACAAAGCCCGCCGCCGCCGCGAGCGCGACCTGGATCGCGCGCGGCGGTACGAGGAAGCCGGGGCGTTCGGCCGCCGGCGGGTCGTCGGGCAGCCGCAGCGGCTCGGGCCGCAGCCGATAGCGCCCGAGCAGGCCCTCGAGGCGCTCCACCTCGGGGTCGGCCGGCCCCTCGCGGTCGACGAGGTAGCGCTCGGCTTGCTCGCGGCGCTCGGCCTCAGGCTCGGATCGATCCGTCATTCGGAGCGGGCCTCCGCCGCCAGGCGCTCGCGCAGGAGCTTCATCCCGCGGCACAGGTTGACCCGCACCGATCCATGGGTCATGCCGGTGCGGTTTGCGATCTCCGGCCCGCTCAGACCTTCCACCAGGCGCAGCAGCAGCGGCTCGCGGTAGGCCTCGGGGAGCGAGCGCACGGCCTCCAGCGCGCGCGCCGCCTCCTCGGCGTCGTCGGCCTCGGCCGCGTGGCCGGCGGGTGCGGCGGGCTCGCTGCCGGCGCCCGCGTCGAGCGGCTCGACCTCGCGTCGCGCCCGCAGCGCGTCGCGCCCGCGGTTGCGGGCGATCGTGGCGATCCAGGCCCCAAAGCGGCCGGGGTCCTCGAGGTGCCCCTGCCGGCGCAGGGCGGCCAGGAAGACCTCCTGCACCAGGTCCTGGGCCTCGGCCACCGAGACGAGCGAGAGCAGCACGCCGTGCACGAGCCCCGCGTAGCGCTCATAGAGCGCCCCGAAGGCCGCGCGGTCGCCCTGCCGGGCCCGCAGCGCGAGGGCGGCGGTCTCCTCGTCCACGGGGGGGCTCAGCGGCGCCTCCCTCCGAAGCAGGGGGAGCGCCGCGCTCGGGGCGGCGGCGAAGGCATGCATGGCGACACGGGTCGGCTCGGATCAGCTCTCGGGGGGCCGGACGGAGCCGCGGGGGTGGTGTTAGCAACTGGCCGGCTTTCGTACGGTAACTCAAAGCCGGTACGGTCGCCGAGGGCCGGCTCTTCCCCGTGGACCGTCACCAAAGCGAAAGCCCCGCCGAGCAGGAACCGCCGAAGGGGGACCCGCGAGCGTGGATCGGCCTGGCCGGCGCGCTTCTCTACGGGCTGATGATGCGCGTGGAGGCCGCGCGCGGTACGAGCCTCTGGCTCGACGAGCTCCACACGCTGCACCACGCTGCGGCGCCCTCGCTGGGCGCACTGCTCGAGGGGCTGCGGGCGGACAACCACCCGCCGCTCTCGTTCGTGCTCGTCCGCGCGTCGCGCGCGCTTTTCGGGGAGGGAGAGCTGGCGCTGCGCCTGCCGGCTCTCGCGGCTGGCGCGGCTGCGGTCTGGCTCGTCTACCGGCTCGCGCGCCGGACGCTGGACCGGTGGTGGCACGGGGTCGCGCCCTGGCTGGTGGCGGCCTCTTCACTGCACCTGGTCGCGAGCGCCGAGGCGCGCATGTACTCGCTGCTCGCGCTCTGGGCGCTGCTGTGGATCGACGGGGCCCTCGGCCTCGCCGAGCGCGAGCGCGGAGGCGCGCTGCGGGTCGGCGCCGCGACCGCGCTCGGGCTGCTGACGCACTACCACTGCCTGCACGTGCTCGCGGTGCTGGGCGGAGCCGGGCTGGTGGCGCTGCCGCGGGGGCGACGGCTCGCCCTGATCGGCGCCGCCGCGGGCGGCGCGCTCGCCGCGGCGCCGTGGTACGCCTACGGCTTCCTGACGCAGCTCGGGCACGAGATGCCGCCCGGCGGGTCGACGGCGAGCCTGCGCCGCCTGGCCGAGGGAATGGTGCACCTGCTCTTCCACAACGCGTCGCTGGCGGGGCCGGCCAAGCCGCTCTTCGTCGCGGCCGGAGGGCTCGCGCTGGTGCTGGCCGCGCTCGGGGCGGCGCGCCTCGTGCGCGCGCAGCAGCCCGCCAAGCGGCGCGCCGGCATCCTGGTCGGCGCGGCGGTCTTCGCCCTGCCGGCGTGGGCCGCGCTGGTGGCGATGATCCTGCCGCGGGCGGGCTTCCACTGGACCTACCTCACCGCCTCGGCGCCGCCGCTGGCGCTCTTGATCGCCGCCGCGGCCGAGCCCGGCGGGCGGCTGCCGCGCCTACGGCTCGGGGCCGTGTTCGCGGTCTTGCTCGCGGCGGTCTTGCTCGCATCCAAGAACGCCAACGCGCCGTCGCGCGAGGACTACCGCGGCGCGGTGCGGCATGTGCTCACCCACGGCCAGCCCGACGACGTGGTGATCGCGGCCGACTGGCAGCCGCCGCTGTTCGAGCACGGGCGCGCGTGGGACTACTATGCCCCGCGGCTCGGCGACCCAGCAGCGCTGCCGCCGCGACTCGCGGTCGAGCAGGGCTTCGTGCTGGAGGAGCCGGAGCGGCTCGCCGGCGCCCCGCGCGCGTACCTGCTAGGGCGCTCGCTCAAGCCCGACGCCCCGGTGCTCGCCTCGCTCCGCCAGCACTACGCGCAGGAAGAGGTCCACCGCTTCGGCGAGGCGATCTTCCTGCACGTGTTCTGGACGCCCCGGTAGCGAGACCGGGGCGCCCCGAGAGCGCACCCTACTGGCGCGTGAAGAGGTCGAGCACCGTCGACCCCGAGGCCCCGGCGTTGGTGCCGCCGGCGGCCAGGAACATGCGGCTCTGGAAGAGCACCGGCGAGATGCCGTGCCGCGGGGTGGGCATCGGCGCCTCGGCGCGCCAGGTGTTCGTCACGGGGTCGTAGACGTCGACGCGGTCGTAGACGCCCTTGCCCGGGATCGCGCCCGCGCCGCTTTGGGTCTCGCCGCCGAAGACGTAGAGCTCGTCCTGGTAGAAGACCGCCTTGCCCATGCCGCCGCGCGCCTGCGGCAGCGGGGCGAGGCCGGACACGCCGTCGCCGCTCCACTCCCAGGTGTCCGCCACCGGGTCGTAGACCTGCACGTCGTCGAAGCCGTTGGAGACCAGGTTGGCCCCGTCGCGCCCGCCGAAGACGTAGAAGCGCGTCCCGTCGGTCGCCGCCGCCGCGTGGTTGCGGCCGGCCGGCATGTCGGCCAGGACGGTCCAGGCGTCGAGCACCGGGTCGTAGACGGCGTGGTTCACCACCGTCGACTGCGTCTCGACCGTGGTGCCGACGATGCCGCCGGCGACGTAGATCTGCCCGCCGATCGCGGCGGAGGAGGCCGAGCCCCCACCCCACGGCATGTCCGCGCCGACGGTCCAGGTGTCGAGCACCGGGTCGTAGATCTGCACGCGCCCCTCGGAGCCGGCCTCGAGTCCGCCCATCAGGTAGAGCTTGCCGTCGACCACCTCGGCCGAGTGGTGGTGCCCGACGAACGGGCGGGTCGCGCCGTTCGTCAGCCAGGTGCCGCTCGGGATGTCATAGCGGAAGGTACCCGCGGCGCCCTCGCCGACGAGGTAGAGCACGCCGCCGATCACGCCGGCCGAGACCTCGCCCAGGAACACCGGGACGTCGGTCAGGTCGGTCTCCCACCAGCCGGGCTCGTTGCCGGCCGGATAGAGGTAGCGGTAGGCGTCGTCGAGCGCCGCGCTCGCCACCCCCACCGTGACCTCGATGTCGACCAGCTCGCCGCCGTGCGCCAGGTTGGCCGGCGTCAGGCCGCGGATGCGGTTCGGCGACACGCCGATGATCGTCGCGGGAATGCCGTCGAAGGTGACCGACGTGTTGCCCGTGGTCCCGAAGCCGACGCCGCCGATCTCGAACGGCGTTCCGCCGGTCTCGGGGCCGCGCCAGGGGAAGACGTCGTGCACGACGAGCCCCACCGCGGCGAGGTCGTCCGGCACGTAGACGCGGATGTACTGCAGGCTGTGGCCGAGCACGATGATCGCGCCGCCGGGCCCGGTCTTGACGCCCAGGGCGCCGCTCCAGCTGGTCAACTGCGACCAGCCATTCGTCGAGCGGCCGTCCTCGGTGAGATCGATCCGGTACGTGTAGCTGCCCATCTTCTGGGCCACGAGGTCGCCGCGCAGCTGCCCTTGGAAGGTGTTGGCGCGGTACTCGTCGATGCCGTCCATGGACGAGCTCAGGAGCGTGAGCGCCTGGGTGAACTCGCCGGCGATCTCGGGTTCGGTCGCGTTGCGATAGACGTTCTGGCGCGGGTCGTAGCGCCCGCGCCCGCGGTTCGGGCTGCCGTAGTAGTTGCCGTACTCGATCAGCAGGATCTCGTCCTTGTCCTGCGGATCGGGCTCCTCGGAGACCGGGCCGGTCGACGCCGCGCCGAAGCCGAAGTTCGGGCCGTTGTCGGTCGAGTACAGCCGCCGGTTGGTCGCCAGCACCAGGTCGTACGGGTTGCGCAGCCCCACCGCGTGGACGTCGACGTGCACGTCGTCGTCGACGTCGACCGACTCGCCCTCGACCTGATCCGTGCTCGGCAGGCCGCTGGAGGTGAGGCTGTACGTGATCGCACCGTTGAAGTCGGGGCGCGACGTCTCGGCCTTGAGGATGGCCGCGCTCAGAGGCGACTCGACCAGGTCCCCGCTGTTGGGGTGCTTCACGCCGGCGTTGGTGTTGCTGCCGACGCAGATCAAGAGGTCGCCGTTGTTGTCGAAGGTGAGCCCGTTGACCGCGTGGTCGTGGTTCGAGGTCGGGAGCTGCGTGACGTACGGGATCGGCGTGTCGAAGGCCGGGCCTTCGAGGATGCTGATCTGCCCGGTGTAGGGCGACGGGCCGGTGAAGGTCGAGCCGCCGTTCACGAAGTGCTCCGCGTGCGCCACATAGAGCCGCACCGGAGTGGGCGGATCGAAGGGGTTGACCGCGATCCCGAGCACGTCGTGGTTCGAGAGCGCCGAGACCCCGTCGTAGGTGGTCTTCGAGATGACGGCGTAGTTGTCGTCGAAGTCCACGCCGGTGATGCGCCCGTCGAGGCCGGCGACGTAGAAGATCCCGTCCGGGCCCCAGGCCGCGGCCGTCGCCAGCGTCAGGCCGATGTTGCCGAGGCTGGTGAAATTGATCGGAACCGGACCGCTCTGGTCGTAGGTGAACGACACGGCGTTCGACATGCCCTGCGGCGTCTCGACCTGAACCGAGATCAGCCCCGAGCCGGGGGGCGAGGTCAGCACGATCTCGTCCGCCGAGATGCTGTCGAAGAAGGTCTCGGTGAACTGCTGGCCGCCCCAGTGCACGACCACCTGGTCGTACGGGAAGAAGCCCAGGCCCTCGATCGAGATCTGGTTGCCGCCCAGACTGGTGCCCAGGGTCGGCATCGTGTTGATGATCGGCGGGAGCCCGCTCTCGTCGTGGACGAGCGCCGCCGCGTCGATCGCGCCGGGCTCGGCCCCGTCGAGGCCCATCAGCACCTCGACCGGGATCTGGCCGACGCCGTCGATCGCGAAGCGCGCGTCGACGTCGTACACGCCGGCCGCCAGCGCCACCGGGCCCGTCATGGCCAGGCCGTTGACGTAGACCACCCGCTGCGCGCCGCCCTCGGCGACGAAGTCGTAGGTGCCCGCGACGTCGAGGTTCACCTTGGCGAGCATGCGCAGCATCACGTTCTGCGTGTACGGCGAGGTGCCGATCGACGTCAGCCCGTCGACGCGCGTCGTGGACACGAGCTCGACGTAGTCCGGCTGGACCGGCGGGCTCAGCACCATGTCCGCCGGCGTCTCGGGCACGCCCGAGGCGTCGTGGTACAGCACCAGCACGCCCGGCACGTCGGTGCTGGGCACGATGTCGAAGCTGGCGTCGCCGATGAGCGAGCCCACGGGCTCGTTGTCGTCGAAGATCTCGAGCGTGATCGTGTGCGCCCCGAGCGCCAGGTTCGGCGTGATCACGGGGCCGCTGCCGAGCGGCGTGACACCGTCGGTCCAGGCGTAGTCCGAGAGGCCCGCGCCCGGCTCGTGGGTGTGCGAGGTCGAGCCGTCGCAGATGACGTCCTCGAAGCCGTCGCCGTCGTAGTCGACCACCGTCTGCTCGACGTCGATCACCACGTGCAGGTAGGGGTGCCCCACGTGCCCGCCGAGGCCGGCCAGGGTGACCTCGACCGGGTCGAAGTCACCCTCCAGCCGCAGGATGCATTGGTCGTATTGGTCGACCGTCGGGCCGAAGGTGACGTCGACGACGAGCGTCTCGCCGACCTCCAGCGTCTGGCTCAGCGGGTAGGAGATGTCGCCGCCGACGCCGGGGAAGACCTCGCCGGAGACGTCGACCGACATGCTGGCCGGCGTCCCCGCCGGACCCAGCAGCAGGCTGAGCGTGCTGATCGTCACCGGCACCAGGCCGACGTTCTCGAGCGTGACCGGCATCTGGGCCGTGTCGAAGCTCGCCACCGCCCCGAAGTCGAGCGCGGTCGGCGTCGCGGTGATGCGCGCCACGCCGGTCACCTCGATGCCGGAGACGATCGCCTCGCCGACGCCGGCCGTGAACTCCAGGTCGAGGACGCCGTCGCTGACCTCGACCTCGAGGGTCTGGGTGTAGGCCTGTCCGAAGAGCCCGAGGCCGGCCAGGTCGAGGTCGTCGACGACGACCACGCCCTCGGCGAGCACGTCGAACACGCGGGCACCGGGGAAGGGCAGCTCGAGCTCGGCGAACAGCAGGGTGACGTCGTACGAACCCGCGGGCAGCGGGAAGGAGTAGTCGAAGCTCGCGCCGAAGCGCCGGTCGCGGTACAGGATCGGTTCGGTCGTGCCCCCCACCGGCGCGACCACGTACTTGTCGCCACCGCCGGCGAAGCCGAAGTCCTCGGTCCACTCCTGGGTCAGCCCGTCGATGTAGTCGGTGCCCCCGGCGTTGACGCGCACCTCGTCCCCGGGCGCGCCCAGGGCGACGCCGGCGAGCGGCGCGGTGACCGGGATGCCCGGCGCGCCCTCGTAGGTCACCTGCAGGCCGGCGGACTTGCCGCCAAGCGTCTGGGGCTCGAAGGTCACCGAGGCCACCTCGGACTGCCCGGCGGGCAGCACGAAGGGCAGGGCGGGCACGAAGGCCGACACGAAGTCGCCGGCGTCCCCGACCAGGCCGACGCCGCCCAGCGTCACGTCGGCGCCGGAGTGGTTGGTGATCGTGATCGTTTGGGCCGCGCTCTGACCGCCGACCTGCAGCCCTCCGAAGTCGAGCGCCGGTGTCACCGTCAGGGGCGGAGCCTGGCGCTGGCCGGTGGCCTGGCTGCGCGCCGGGCCCTGGGAGGGCGTCGCCGTTTGCGCGGCGAGCGGGAGAGCGAAGACCGCGAGAGAGGTGAGGACACGGAGCAGCGGGGCCATCGTCGGAAAGGAAAGATGGTTGGGGGTTCCGGCTTTCAGGGGGCAGGGGGGACGGAGGTCGGCACGGACCGGGCTCAAGAGGCGAAACGACAAACGAAATGTGCCGCCGCCGCCCGAGGCGGGAAAAGCCGCGCAGCGGCCCCCCCGGGGGCTCCCATGGGTGAGATCTCCAGAACAAGTATCGTAGCCGAGATCGGCTTGGATGCCCCTTTTTCGGGCCCGTTAGGGCTCCAACCCGCGCCAGGGGTTGTCCGGGGGCTCCGGCTGCATCGGAACCCGCCGCCCGAGGGCCTCGAGGCGGCCCCGCACGAGCTCCGCCAGCTCCTTGCGGTCGTCGGCCCGCACCGGCTCGGCGTCGAAGCGCACCACGGCCCGGATCCGCGGCAGCCGCAGGAGCCGCCGCAGGTGCTTCCAGAGGTCCATCCCCCCCCACCAGGACACCGTCCAGGCCGGCGAGAAGGGGTGCCCGGGGGTCTCGTAGGCGAGCGCCACGGGCAGGCAGGGCAACCCCCCGCGCGCGGCGCCCTGGAAGAGCGGGGTCTTCAGCGGCCGCAGCGCGTCTCCGGGCCCCGCCCGGCCCTCGGGGAAGAGCACCACGCTGACCCCCTCGGCCAGGGTCTCGTCCATCCGTTCCCCCACCGCCAGGACGTCGCGCTTGCGCTCGCGGTCCACGAACAGCGTGCCCGTGCTGCGCGCCAGCCAGCCCAGAAGCGGCCAGCCGGAGATCTCGTGCATCGCGACGAAGCGCCCGGGGAAGAGCGCCCCCAGCACGAAGACGTCGAGGTAGCCAAGGTGGTTGGCGCAGACCAGCATCGTGCCCTCCGGCGGCGGCGCGGGGCAGTCGAGCTCGACGCCCAGCACCGGAAGGCTCACGCGCGCCCACAGAGCCTGCACGCGGGCCCCCCCGCGCATCGCCGGCCCGCGCGCCCCCAGGGCCGCGATCAGGCGCGTGGCCAGGGCCAGCGGCCAGAGCGCGAAGACGATGCCGAAGAGCGTCGCGAGGCGGAGCAGGCTCACCCGGGCGGCTCTCCCGCTCGCTCGGCGTCCTCGGTCCCGAGGAAGAAGCCGTCCTCGCCCTGGCCCTGGTAGCGCGGCATGACCAGCAGCCCGTCGAAGGGCGCGCGCACCTCGGTCCCGCCGCCGCGCGACGAGGTGCCGAGCAGCGTGTTCGCCGCCACCGGCGAGAAGTTCTCGAAGCCCGGCACCATCTCGAAGACCTCGCCGTCCTCGAGCTCGTGCCGGTAGGACACGCGCACGATGCCCGGCAGGCCCAGGGCCGAGGCGAGCAGCCGGTCGCGGTGCCCGGCCACCCCGGCGAGCGCGGGATCGACCACCCCGAGCGCCGCCAGCAGCACCCAGACGGCCGCCTCGTGGTGCGCCGCCGTGTCGGGCGTGCCGTTCTCGCCGCCCTCGACGCACAGGGCCGGCACGCCGCGGCAGCCGTAGTACTCGACCAGCGTGCCCGGCACCGTGCCGCGCAGGCCGACCAGCACCGGCACGCCGAAGCAGGAAGCGAGCTCCTCGCTGCGCCCCCCGCTCGCCAGGATGCAGAAGGGCGCGCCGGGCGCGGAGGTCGAGTGCAGGTCGAGGATCACGACCTCGCCCTGGGCGGCCGCCACCTCGGCCTCGATCGCGGCGCTCAGCTCCGCCAGCTCGGCGCGCTCGCGCGGGCCGCCGGGCTCGCCGGCGCGGGCGAGCTCGCCGTCGCTCCACATGCGGTTCAGGTCGCGGTCGAGATAGCGCTCGCCGCCGTCCAGCGCGCCGCGGTTCCCCGCCAGCGCGACCAGCCGGCCGCGCGCCTCGGGGGCGAGGCGCTCCAGCTCGGCGACGACGCGTCCGCAGGCTCCGACCCCGGTGGGCTCGTTGCCGTGCAGCCCTCCGACGCAGATCAGAACCGGCCCGGGCTCACCGGAGGGTCGGCCCCAGCGGCCGAGAACGCGCGGCGGACGGCGCGTCAGCCTTCCAACCATCGATCGAGGAGCTCCGCGGCGACCTGGATGAAGTCGGTCTCGGTGACGATGCCGACGAGCTTGCCGTCCTCGACCACCGGCAGGCAGCCGACGCGGTTCGTGCGCATCAGCTCGATCGCCTCGCGCGACGAGCAGTCGGGGCCCACCGTCACCGGATCGGTGCGCATGATCTCGCTGACCGCCACCGGCTTGCTCTCCCCGCGCAGGCCGCGGCCGACCATGCGCAAGAGCTGGCGGTGGGTCACGATGCCCACCAGGTGGCCGTCCTTGTCCTCGACCGGCACGTGGCGGATGTGCTCCCAGTCCATCAGGCTCGCGGCCAGGTCGACCAGGTCGTCGGGGTTGAGCGTGAAGAGGTCGGTCGCCATCACCTGCCCCACCGTGCGGTAGCTGGCGTGGGACTCGTCGGAGCGGTCGAGGGACTCCAGCGGCCAGGTGTGCACCGGGTCGCCGCCGCCGGAGCGCTCGACGTAGGCCCGGGTCAGCGTGCGGCAGCGGGCGTCGGCGGTGCCCTCGTCGCCCATCTCCGCCAGCGAGCTTAGGGCCCACTGCGAGCCGGTCTGCCCCGAGCGGACGCGGGCCTCCAGGACGCCGAGGTAGCGCTCGATGTCCGCCCGATCGAGCCCGCGCCCGGCCAGCCCGGTGTGCGCCAGCGGCAGCAGCTGGTCGAGGATCAGCCGCGACGCGTCGATCGACTCGCCCTCGAGCCAGTTGAAGCGCGCCTGGAGCCCGTACCGCGCCGCCGCCATGAAGTTGGCCTTGGCGTCGTCGAAGGAGAGGACGCCCGAGATGTCCTCGTAGGCGTCCCCCAGGCTCAGCATCAGCCCGAAGAAGAAGGCCGCGTTCGCCACCTCGTCCAGCGGCGTCGGGCCGGACGGCAGCACGCGGTTCTCGATGCGCAGGTGCGGGACGCCGTCGTTCACGCCGTAGCACGGCCGGTTCCAGCGGTACACCGTGCCGTTGTGCAGGCAGAGCGCCTTCAGCTTGGGCACGCCGCCGCGCTCCAGTACCTCGAGCGGCGGCTCCTCGAGCTCGGCGCCCAGGAGCACGCGGAAGCGGCCGACGTCTTCGCGGAAGATCTCGATCACCGAGTCCTGGATCCAGCGGTCGCCGAAGCTCACGCGCTGGCGTCCGCCGCGCTTGGTGTGCGCCTCGGAGCGCACGTCCAGCGACTGCTGGAAGAGCGCGACGCGCGTCTCGTGCCACAGGCGGTGCTGCAGGAAGAGCGGCGAGTTGACCGCCGCCGCCAGCACCGGCGCGGTCACCGCCTGGGCCAGGTTGTAGAGCCGCGCGAACTCGTCGACGCCGACCTGGAAGTGGATCTGGAAGCTGGTGTTGCAGGCCTCGAACATCACGTTGTCGTGCGAGGTCTGCAGCTCGTCGAGGCCCTTGATCAGCGTGCGGAACTCGCCGCCGCGCAGCTCGGACATCACCGCGTTGATCGCGCGGTAGCGCGGGATCGGCGTCATGCATTCGAGGCCCAGGTGCGCGCGGTCGATCGTCGGCAGGCTCGAATAAAACGCAAATCCAACGAAACCGAGACAAAATCGCCCCGAATACAGTGTCCGATCTGGCACTAAAAGTAGAAATTGTGAGCTTATCATCTTAGGGTACTACACTACCAGTCTTATATACCAACAAGACCCAAGTCTTGTAAGACTCCATACAGGACCCAAGGACATACAGACAGACTCAACAGACATAGT
>JBCCGI010000059.1:0-52927 GCA_039029355.1 Planctomycetota bacterium | reverse complement strand
CGTCGGCGCCCTGCACCAGGGTCCCGTCCTCGAGCGTGACCACGCCGACCACGGTGGTCAGCGCGTCGCCGAAGGACACGTTGACCTGCGCCACCGAGGTTGAGCCCTCGTTGGTCGCGGTGATGAACACCGTGCCGTCGCCCTGAGCCGTGATCGCGCCGTCGACGCCCACCGAGGCCACATCGGGGTTGCTCGACTGGTAGACGGTGAACGCGGCGCGCGAGGTCACGTCGACCGTCGACACCCCGTCGAGCAGCGTGCCCGTCACCGTCGCCTGCCCGATCTCGCCGGGCGTGGTCAGGGTCTGGGGCGACACCCCGATCGTGATGAACTCCGGGAAGGGCGGCGGCTCGGGGGTGATCGTCAGGTCGCCGATCAGGAAGGTCTGCCCGCTGGTGATCTGGAACGGCTCGCTGAAGAGGAACAGCCCCTGGGCCTCGCTCACCCCCACCACGCGGACGAAGTTGTCGCCCAGGAAGTCGCAGCAGGGCGGCCCGCCGGGCGTCGCCTGCGGCAGCAGATCGGGCGAGAACACGTTCGGGATCCGGAAGCCGCCGTCCGGATCCACCTGGACCGCCTGGTTGCCGATCTTGACCTGCCAGGTTTCGTCCAGTTGTTGGGCGAAGGCGACGGCGGGGAGCGCGCCGACGAGACCCAGAAGGATGCCGGTCGTACGAAGGATGCGCGGGGATCTCACTGGAAGACCTCCTTCAGGTACTGGTAGTTGACGAGCAAGTCTTCCGGACGCCTCTGGCCGTCCTGGAAGTACAGGGCAAGGTTGCCGTACAGGGTCGAGTCGATCTTCCCCAGGAGGAACTGGAAGTCGGCGTCGAAGATCATGGCGGTTTGTTCGCCGCCCTCGACGCCGGCCCGCTCGAGCCGCATCAGACAGATGTACCGCCGGCCTTCCCTCCAGAGGGCCAGCGGCGTGATCGCGTGGATCGAGGTGACGTAAGGTAGCCACTGCTGCCGCAGTTCGGGGGCGCTGAGCTTGCTTCGGAACTCGTCGCGCGCCGACGCGGCGTGCAGGTCGGCCACGGCGTCGACCGTGCCGTCGCCTTGCTTGTAGGCCTCGAGCAGCTGCCGGAAGGTGTGGAGCGGGCTCGGCGTCTCGGGCTCCGGTCCAAGCGGATCTTCGTTCGTGATCCGCACCGCGGAGCCGACGTTGACCCACCCGTCGATCCGGTGCACCCCCTGGAGCGACTCCGGCCGGCTCTCGTCCGTCGCGTAGCCCGGCGTCGACGTGGGAACGCGCAGGAACAGCTCGGCGACCGAGAAACCGGGCGCGGTCTGCGGAGCCGACGGGTCCATCGCGTTCTCCTCGGCCGCTGTCTCCTGCGTCGCGGCCGCCGAGCTCCCGGGCTCGCAGCCCGAGAGCAGGACCAGGGGCAGGACCGACGCGAGCGCCAGCCTGCGCGTGTGCTTGGCGAGCGCTTTCATCACGGCACGCAGAACCCGTCGAAGACGCCCACCTTGACCGAGGTCTCGACCAGGCCGGCGAGGAGCACGACCGAGCCGACGATCTCGGTCTTCCCGATACAGATCTGCCCCGAGATGCCGGACGAGGTGCAGTACATCCCGGTGCCGGTCAGGTCGCCGACCTCGAGCACGACCTTGAGCGTCCCGATCACCCCGTCCGGGCCGATCGTACCGCTGACGCCGCCGAAGGCCTTGCCACCGATCTTGGGGTCGAAGCAGAAGTCGAGGTCGTCGCAGGTTTGCTTGGCCGACACCGTCGCGCTGACGTCCGAGCTCAGCCCGAAGGTGACGTTGAGCGAGGCGACGCCGGGGACGCCCGCGAACGGGATCGAGCACGAGAACCCGCCCAGGCTCGCGCCGATCTGGCCCGAGTACTTCTCGAAGTCCTTCACGCCGTCCGCGCAGCACTGTTGGAACTGCTCGACCTGCACCTTGAAGATCAGGTCGCCGGGCGGGGTGATGCTGCAGGGCGTGACCGACACGACGCCCTTGATCGCGTCGATGAGGTTGCTGATCGAGGTGAAGTCGATCGTCAGGTCCGGCTGCGAGATCGGCGGGTTGAGCATCCCCTCGAGCGTCACCGAGCCGGACCCCATCGACAGCGGGCCCGGCGCGCAGTCGCGGTCGACCATCGCGGTGAACTGGGCGTTGAACGTCCCGCACTCGTCCACGGTGACGGTCGCGCTGGTGCCGGTGCCCATCACCACGTCGCCCTCGGGCTTGGTGACCATCCACTCGTACATCACCGATCCAGGCGGGACCGGTGTGAAGGTCACCGTGCCGTCGTCGCACTCCTCCTTCTTCTGGCCACCCGAGTCGGTGGCGGTGCCGTTGAGCGTGAAGGTGACGCTGTCGCCGTACATCGGCATCGGGTTCGACACGCTGACCGAGCCGCTGCCGGACAACATGCCGTTGTCGTCGCAGGACTCGGAGCAGTTCTCGCAGTCTCCGGCGACCGAGTACGGCGGGCAGTTGCAGCCCCAACCGGCCTCGGTCAGCCCCGCGCCCGGGTCGGACACGATGCACGAGCCATCGTCGGACACCTGCCCGGTGGCGACGATCTTGAACTCGCCCGCATCGTGGTCAAAGCTCAGGAAGTACGAGATCGAGCCGGGCGCCAGCCCGCTCATGTTCGGATACACGATCCGCACCGGCGGATCGAAGTGCGCGCCGCCGGGCTGCAGCGTGAAGGCGAACGGCGGCGCGGCGCCGTCCGGCATCGCCATCGGGATGTCGTCGTGGTTCACCCGGTTGAGCGACATCGGCAGCCCGTCCGGGGCCGGCTGACCCAGGTAGGTCATCGAGCCGGCGGTCACGATCATCTGCAGCCCCTCGATGCCCTCCACCTCGAGCACCGTGTCGGTCGTGGTGCTGTAGAAGCGCGTGTTGTTGGGGTTGAGCGGCGGCAGCAGGATCGGCTCGGGGAGCGTGTTCTCGGCATTGGGCACAACCACCGTCTCGTACTCGAGCTCGGGGAAGCTGCCCTCGGGAACGGTGATGCCGGAGGCGCCGCCCACCTGGGTTGCGACAAAACCGTCGATGATCAGGTGGGCGGGCCCGCTGGCCGCCAGGTCCTCCATGCGGAAGAAGCCGGAATCGTCCGTGAGGGCGCCGCCGACCTGCACGCCGTCGATCACCAGCGAACAGACCGCCCCGCCGATGCACTGCCCTCCGTTGTTGAGCACCACCCCGCAGAAGGCGGTCGGTTGCGAGAGGTCGCGCTCGACCCCGTAGGCGACGAAGACCACCGGGTTGCTCGGGTTGCCGGCAAAGTCGGCCGTCACCCGGTTGTTCCCCTGCAGCGGTCCAAAGGTGAAGTCGACCTCGGCGTGGCCGGTCTCGTCGGTCGGCACCACGATGGTGCTCTGCCCGTTCACCAGCCCGCCGCCCTCGTCGACGGTGAAGGTGACCGCCTCCCCGGGCACGCCGTTGCAGCCGTCGTGGACGTACACCGAGAGCGGCTCGGGGCCCGTGGCTCCGACCTCGCAGCGCTGGTTGTTGCCCATACCGACGTTGATCTGGGCCGCCGGAGCCGGCATGGCCGAGGCGCAGAACCCGACGGTCCCGCTCACCCCCGCACTGGTCACCTCGACGCGGTTGTTGCCGCATCCAGCGTCGCTGCCGAGCGTCCAGAAGACCTGGGCGTCGCCCGCGCTGTCGGTGAAGACCTGCAGCAGCATGGAGCCGTCGCCGATCCCGCTGGCCGTCAGGCGCCCGTTGCTGCGCGTCACGTCAAAGGTCACGAGCTTGTTCGGGAACGGCGCCCCGGTCGTGTCGAACACCCGCACCACGATCGGCTGCGGGAGCTCGGTCTCGATCTCGGCCGTCTGCCCGTTGCCCGAGACCGGGAACATCTGCAGCGTCCCGGCCGGGATCGTCATGTGCGACACCGTGATCTGCTCGGTGCGCGTGTTCCCAAGCGCGTCGCTGGCCGTCGCCTCGATCACCGTGGGCTGATCGGGGTCGATCGGCACGTCGGAGGCCAGGAAGGTGCCGTTCGTCCCGACGCCGACGTCGACCTCGGCGCGGACCCCGTTCACGGTCACCTGCAGCCCCATGAAGCCGCTGAGCGTGTCGCTCACCCGGCCCGCCACGTCGACCTTGGGCGAAAGCGGCGCGAACTGCGTCTCGATCAACTCGCCGGCCGCCGGGAAGTCGATGAACACCGACGGAGGCGTGAGATCCTGCGTCACGACCGCGGCGACCGGGACGCTGGTCTCCCCGCCGCTCGAGACCGAGGTGAGGTAGATCTTGTTCACCTGGTCCAGCGCGAGCGGTACCGAGAGCGCGAAGTTGTCGTTGATAACCGGGATCTCGAACAGCCCGCCGGGGGCCGAGACCTTCACGAAGAAGGCCCCCACGGCCGTTCCCGAGATCGGAACGGTCGCGGCCGGCGTACTCGCGGGGAAGAAGTTCAGCAGCGGCGCCTGCAGCGCGGTGCCGTCGAAGTTCCCGCGCTGGCGGACCGGCCCCGTATCCGTTCCCTGGGGTCCCTGGGGCGTCGCGCTCTGACTCGCGAACGGTCCCGCGACGCCAAGGGCCAGAAGAAGAGAGCCAAACAAGAACGAGCTGGTTTTCTGCATCGAGGCATCCCCAGGGGCGGGCGTTCCACGCCATGCGCCATGCGCTTCGGCAGGTCGGTGCGTTTGGCAGGGAACGGAAGGGGCGGCAAGGCCACGGGCGCACTCGGACAAGGAGTCTCCCGACGACGCCGCCGAGAATACAAGAGCGCGGTACGCGGACCGCGCAGAAAGCGCGGAATGGACGACGAAGATTGCAAGATGGTTCTAGCGTCGTAGCTAACAATCGATTGCAGCGGCGACCAAAAGGCAGCCGCGCGTGTTCGCTCCCGCCGCGTTCCGCCGCACGGGCCAGGCGCTATACTCGCGCCACAAAAACCGCGGATCCACACAGCCACAACCTTCTACTTCGTTGGCAGGTCTCGAATGATCCACCGCGCCGCTCGCCGCGCCTTGCTCCTCACGTCGGCCGTGCTCCTTGTCACCAGCACCGCCGGCGCCCAGGTCGCTTCCTACTCCTCTTCCCTCGACGGAACGAAGGTCGTTCCGCCGGTGCCGACCAGCGGCACCGGGAGCGCAAGCTGGTGCTTCGACACGCAGTCGAAGCTGATGGTCTACACGGTGACCGTCGAGGGTCTGCTTGGCGCTCCGACGATCGCGCACATCCACGACGGCGCGCCCGGCATCGCCGGTCCGCCGCTCTTCCCGCTCACCATGACCACGTCGGGCTCGTCGTCGGCGACGTGGGCGGGGACGGTCGGCCCCTTCGACGCCGCGACCGAGGCCAAGCTCGTCTCCGGAGCCCTCCACGTTAAGGTCCACTCCAGCGCCTTCCCTCCCGGCGAGCTGCGCGACCAGCTCGACGCCGCCCCCGTCGCGGGCGTCGAGACGCCGCGCACCTCACAGCTCGCGCCGTTCAACCCGCCCGTGCTGGCGCCGATGGGAGCCCCGGGACCGGTCGTGGGCGCGACCTATACGCCGACCGCCGACCGCTCGCAGTACGACCCGCCGCTCGTGGGGCCGGTGCTCGAGAGCGTCGCCGTGTCGCTCTCGACCGCAACGCCGGAGCTTCCGCTGGGCAGCGACGGCAGCTGGCTGCTGTGCGGCGCGCTCCCGCCGGACCCGGTTGCGGTGCTGGTGCTGGAGGCCGCCGCGCCGCCCGTCCCGGTGTCGATCGCGATCCCCTCGGACTGCGAGCTGATCGGACTCAGCGCCTGCGTGCAGGCCGTGGCGGTCGACCTGGGGACGACCCCCGCGGGGATCCGCTTCGGCAACGCGCTCGATCTGGTCGTGGGGACGCTGTAGTGCGGCTGCGGCTCGTGCTGGGAGCGCTCGCGCTGGTCGTCCCCCCCGCCTTCGGACACGGCACCGTCCCGGTCACGCTCGCCGACGCGGGCGAGGATGCGGTCGCCCTCGGCGAGACGCAGACCTTCCACTTCGCGCTGGCCGCGGCCTTCGGTTTGGTGCTGGACGAGGTGCAGGTCGAGGCGGACCTCGCGCAGTACGCGGTCGTGTCCACGCTCACCAAGGAGGCCTTCGCCTCGATCGCCGTGACGGTCACGCCGACCCAGCAGGACCTCGCCGGACAGGTGGGCGTCACGCGTGTGGTTCAGATGCACGTCACCTACCACGCCGAGGGGAGCGTCGAGCCCCAGCAGACGACGCTCTTCGGCTTCGTCCCCGTCGTCTGTGCTCCGGTCACCGTCGAGTTCTCCGACGAGCTCGAGCTCGCCCCCGGCTTGACCGATCCGTTCGCGCTGACGGCCTCGGCTCCCGGGTGTCCGGGCGCCGACCTCACGATCCAGGTCGTCGGCGGCATCGTCGGCGTGGACGTCCAGAGCTCGGCGGGCAACCCCGCCGCGGCGACCGGCACCGCCAGCTCACCGTTGATCCTCGGCGGCGCGGAACAGGTGCTCATCGTCGTCCGTCTCGGCGACGCGATCGCGACCCAGCTGACCTACACGCCCTTCGGTCCGTGCGCCTCGTACCTCGGCTCGAACGTCTCGACGGGGATGGCGCAGCTCTTCGTCGGCGAGGACGAGGTCGTCCACGCCGCCCTGGCCGTGCCGCCGCGCTTCACGATCGAGGCGGTCGTCGCCAAGGGCCCGCTGGTGCAGTCGTTCGACGCGCACCTCGCCGGCGCCTTTGCGTTCCTCGAGCTCAGCGTCGAGGCCGCTCCCGCCGACGTCCCCTCCGGGGCGCTCGCGGCCTCGCACGAGTTCGTGCTGGACGTGGTCGTCGGCCTGCCGCGTCAGGACGCGTGCCGCGAGCGGGTCCAAGGCTCGCTGGTCGCCACCTGCGCGCCGCTCCTGATGAGCCACCCCGACGGGGCCGCGCTCGAGGTCACGCCCGGCGCGCCCACCACCCTGCTCTTCACGGCCGAGATGGCGGGCTGCGCGGGGACGCTCCAGGCCTTCGTGTCCGCGAGTCCGGGGCTAACGGGTCTCAGCTGCTCTCCGCAGCCGGGCAACCCCGTGGTGCTCAACTGCTCCTTCACGGCGCCGGAGGACGTCGAGGGTGAGGAGATCACGGTGACCGCGTTCGACGTGAGCTCGGGGCTGGTCGTCGGGTCGTCGCAGCTCTTCCTGACCGCTCGCGAGCCCTGAGCGTCCACCGGGAGCCCGGAGCGCGAGCTCCGGCCGATGGATCCGGCCGAGAGGGCGGGTTGTCCCCTGGAGTACTCGGCTCGCCGGAGGACGCAGCCCGGGACGAGGACTTCTGGCGTCGGGTGCGCTCGGAGTTCGAGCCACCCCGCCCGAGATCGCGCCGACGCGCGGCACGACCGAGGCCCTCAACATCGTGTCCGCCGGCGTTCGGCTGGAGCGCGGCGACGAGGTGATCACGACCGACCTCGACTACGGCAGCCTGAAGGCCGCCTGGAGGCTGCGCGGCCTGCGCGACGTCCTCCCCGTCGACCTGCGCGAGCTGGGGTGCGACGACTACGGAACGTCGCTGCACAAGGGCATGTATGCCCCGGCGGGCACGGGCGTGTTGCACGTCCGCCGCGAGCTGCTCTCGGAACGATGTCGAGACCTGTGCCGAGATCCTCCGCGACCTGGCGCGGAACGGGATTCCCGGCGGATAGCGCGCCCTACGGAAGGCTCAGCGTCCGCCACCAGAGCTCGTCGCCGTCGCGGGAGCCGTACCCCACCGAGCCGGAGTCCGCGGCGAAGAACGGCCGCCCCACCTCGTCGTGGGATTCGCTCGCGCTGTCCCCGCAGACCAGGCGCCAGCCGTCGTCGTCCAGGGCGCAATAGGCGAGACGCGTGCCGTCCGGGCTCCACACGAGGTTGCGAACCTCGGTGTAGTCGGCGTGCCGCTTGCGCTCCTGTGCGTCCTCGACCGCGCGCTCCACGACGAAGAAGCGCCCGCCTTCCACCGCCAGCTCGTCGCGCCGGCCTCCTTCGTTGGCGAGGAAGGCGAGGCGCTGGCCCGCCGGATCGAAGGCGAGCTCGATCAGGAACGAGAAGCGAGCCGGTCCGGGCGCTTGGTCGTCGACGCGGACGGTCCTCTTGGCCCCCAGCGGCGCCCCGTAGGCGACGTGCCGGCCGCGCGCATCGACCGCGAGGGCCGACAGGCCGTCGACCTCGGCGGCGAGCCGCTTGCCCTTGAAGTAGAGCTGCGACGCGAGCGGACGGCTCGGGTCCGGGACGACCGCAAAGGCGACCTCGCCCCCGTCCGCGGACACCGCGATCGCGCCGATGTTGGGGTGCTTGTCCGACAGCTCCTTCTCGCGCCGCGTCCCTCCCCGGAAGACCCGCCAGCCCGACTTCGACGCCGACGAGAACACCGCGCGCCCGTCCGTGCTGAACAGCGGCGGCAGGTAGGAGCCGGCGCTCCACCGATCGCCGTGGGCGACCCGCCAGCGGCCGGCGCCCTTCTCGGTCGCGACGGCCAGGTGCTGCCGCGCGGGTGAGGTCCGCACCGAGTTCCCGACGATCGCGCCGGGCTGCGTCCAGAACGCGACGCGGCTGCCGTCCGGGCTTGCCGCGAGCTCGCCCATCCAATCCTCCGGACCGAAGGTCTTGCCGTCGATCCAGAGCCACGAGGTCTGTGTGTCCTCCGAGGCCCTACGCGCGACGTGGAAGAACGCCCGTCCGCCGGCAACGACGGGGCGCGAGGCGAACTCGTAGGGCTCGTCCCCCGCTCCGACGGTCTCTCCGTCGGCGGTCACGATCACCGGCGCCCAGCCGCCCGCCCCGAGGTCGGCCGCGTACGCCACGACCCGCCCGCCCGCGCCCCAGACGAAGGGGCTGGCGTCGCGCGGAAGCGGGTTGTCGGCGGTCCGGACCCACGGCGACGTGAGCCCGCGGTCGGTGGGAACCCGCGCGAGCAGGCGCTCGCCTTCCTGGAAGAGCGTCGCGGCCGACGTGCTGGGAGCGAGGAGGAGAAGGAAGCCGGCGGCAGGCGGGATCATGGTCTTCGAGCAGGGGGACGCGGCGCACCCTCGGGAGGCGCATCCTCCGCAGGGCTCCGCGCTGCTCCCAAACGGCGTGCCGCCGCTCCGCCGTGCGCCGTCGAGTCCCGGGGCTGGCCTTGCCCCCATCAGTGGACAGCTGTCTCCGGCAGAGGTCGGGCCTAGGGAGTGTCCGGACGCCCCTCCGGCGGCGAGCTGCTATGCTCCCCGCCGGAGAGAGAGTCTGAAGTGACCGCGGCTCGTTGGATACGCCGCCCTCCCACCGCGCGCATCGCGGCGAGGGAGCGGACGGGAGGGCGACCTGCGACGGCCCGCGCGGCGACCTGGCTGCGGAGGGTCGTTTCCGGGTCGAGGCGCGGCGTGGAGACCCGCCCCGCATGATGCGCCGCATCTTCGTTTCCTCCACGGCCGAGGACCTGAAGGAGCACCGCAAGGCGGTCCTCGATGCCTTGGTGCGGATGGAGAACCTGCCCATCGCGATGGAGTCCTTCGGCGCGCGGCCGGGCGGCTCGGTCGAGGAGTGCAAGCAGGCGGTGCGCGAGAGCGACGCCGTCGTGGTGCTCGTCGCGCATCGCTACGGGTGGGTGCCGCCGGTGTCGGATCGCGGCGACGGGCGCCGCAGCATCACCTGGATCGAGGTCGACGAGGCGCTGGCGCACAAGAAGCCGGTGTTCGCCTTCGTGGTCGATGCGGACCACGAGTGGACGGGCAAGCGCGAGCAGGATCTGCTGCTCGAGGCGCTCGACGCCCCCGAGCAGCAGCGGGAGATCATCGAGCGCCTCCGGCAGCTCGAGGCGCTCAAGAAGGCCCTGGGTCGCCGCGTCCGCGAGACCTTCACGACCCCCGAGGACCTCGCGGCGAAGGTCGTGCCCAGCGTGTCTCACTGGCTGCAGACCGAGGCCGAGCGCCCGGGCGGGACCGGTGCGGCCCCCGCGCCCCCGCCGCGCGTGCTGCGTGTCGTCCATCCGCTGCAGCCGGCGCAGCACTTCAGCGGGCGCGAGACGCTGCTCGCGGAGCTCGGCGACTGGTGGCGCGACCCCGCCTCGCCGGACCGGGTGGTGGCGCTGGTGGCCCACGGCGGCGCCGGGAAGACCGCGATCGCCGAGCAGTTGCTGCGCACGATCCGAGAGGACGCCGGCGCGGCGCGCCTGCGCGGCTCGGTGCTGGTGTGGTCGTTCTACGAGGACCCGAGCACCGGCGCGTTCCTGGAGGCCGCCGAGCTGCTGCTCGGCGACGGCGCCGGCGGCGGCGAGAGCTCGGCAGGCGGGCGGCTGCAGCGCCTGGAACGCGCGCTGTCGGTCGGCGTCCCACACCTTCTGATCCTCGACGGCCTCGAGCGCGTGCAGAGCGAGGGCGGGCTGGGGCGGACCCGCGGCGAGCTCGAGGACGCGCAAGCCCGCAACCTCCTGCGCTCGATCGCGGCCGGGCTCGGACGGGCGCGGGCGCTGATCACGTCGCGCTTCGAGCTGCCCGACCTCGAGCAGTGGAAGGGCGCCGGGTTCCGGCGCGAGAAGCTCGACGACCTGGATCGCCTGGCGTCGGTCGGGCTGCTGCGCGCCTACGGCGTTCGCGGGGACGACCCGGAGCTCGCCCGGCTCGCGCTGTCGGCGGGGCGCCATGCCTTGACGCTGTCGGTCCTCGGGAGCTACCTGCGGGACTTCCACGGCGGAGCTCCCTCGGCGGCGCCATCTCTGGACCTCTACGACGCGTCGGAGGACGACCCCAAGGCCGCCAAGCTGCACCGCGTGCTGCAGGGGTACGCGGAGCGGCTTCCCGACCGGGAGCGCGACCTGCTCGTGCGGCTGTCCACGTTCCCGCGGGGGGTGAGCGTCGAGATCCTCGGATACGTGATCGACGCCGGCGGCGAGATCGCCGGAGCCCTGGTCGGGTGCAACCAGGTCCAACTCGCCAAGCTCGCCCAGCGCCTCGTCGCGCGCGGGCTGGTGTTCGCGTACGAGAAGGACGGCGCTCGCATCTGGACCGCGCATCCCTTCCTGCGCGATTGGTTCCGCCGGCTGCTCGGGCTCCCGAGCGAGCACGTTCACGAGGCCGTACGGTCGCAGCTCGCGCCGAGCCTCGAGGCCCAGCCGAGCGACTATCCGCGAGACCCCAAGGCACTGGACCGCTACGAGGCGCTCACCGAGCACAGCCTGCTCGCGGGCCGGACCGACGCGGCGTGGGAGCTGTTCAGCTACGGAATCGGCCGGTACCGGAACCTCGGCTGGAAGCTCGGCGACTACTCGCGCGGGCTTCGAATCGCGCAGTCGTTTGCCAAGGATCAGGACCCGACCCAGCTGCGCCAGGGTCTCAGCGAGGCACGCAGGAGCGTTCTGCTCGGAACCTGGGGGCTCTTCGCTACCGATCTCGGCGAGCTCAGCCTAGCCGAACGAGTCGCGGAGGTGGAGCTACAGCTGAAGCGAGAGCTCGCGGATCCGGGGGAGCTGAGCAAAGGCCTCGACAACGCCGCGGATCGCGCGCTCAACCTAGGCTCCTTCCCGCGAGCACGTCTCCTGGCCGCGGAGTCCTTTGCGCTCGCCGAGAGCGCGGGCGATAGTCAAGGAGCCGCCAATGCCGGCGCCACCCTAGCTTCGGCGCTACACGCGCTCGGAGAGGAAGGGAGTCTCGAGTACTTCGCGCGGGCCACCGAACACGAAGGCAGGCAGCTGCACTCCTTACGGGGGACCTTGGAGGCCGAGGGTCTACTCGAGCGCGGGGAACGGGATGCGGCCCGCGAGCACGCCGCGGCCGACCTTGCCTGGAGCGAGCGCGGCGGCTGGCCGCGCGATCAGGCCCAGGCCCGCGTCGTGCTTGCCCTCTGCTCTCTCCCCGAAGATCCAGCGCTTGCCCGCGAACACCTTGCGGAGGCCCGGCGTTTCGTCGAGTTCTCGGGTCACATGCGCGTCAATCTGCGGGTCCATCACGCAGACGCCGAGATCGCACGGATCACCGGCGACCACTCCGGCGCCATCGAGGTCGCCCAAGCGGGTTTGCGCCTCGCCGCGCGGTGCGGCTTTGGTGCGCAAGCCATCCGGCTCCAAGTCAGCCTCGCCCGCGCGCACCTCCTGCGCTCCGAGCCCCGTCAGGCCCTGCAACACGCCCGCGCCGCCCTCGACGCCTCCACCCACGAGGACTGCCTGTACGCCTGGGGCGAAGCCGACGCCGCGCACCTCTGCACGCTCGCGCACCGCGCGCAGGACGAGCCCGAGCTTGCCCTCCGCCGCGCCCGCCAGGCTCTCGGCGTGCGCGAGCGCATCGGGCACCCCGAGGTCGACGAGACCCGCGCGCTGATCGACGAGCTCCAGCAGCCCTGACGATCCACACGCGCCGCGAGGGGCGGCCCCATGTGGCTCCGCCCGAATTCATACAACCATCATGAAGGCCCCGGACGCCCACCGGTAAGGCCGTCCGTTCACAAGGCACCCCGCTAGGAGTCCCGCATGAGCTTGTTGAGACACTTCTTCCCCGAGATCGCCCGGGACAAGCAGCTCGCGGAAATGGCCAAGGCCCAGAACTACCGCTCGCGGCGCGATGCCCGCCTGCGGATGGCGCTCGAGGGGCGCATCGCCGACCTCGAGAACGACCTGGGCTACGTCGCGCTCGTCCTCGGATCGCTGCTCCAGAAGGTCGACGAGAAGGGCGTCGTCACGCGTGACGAGGTGCGTGAGGCGGCCTCGGTGCTGGATGGGATCGACGGTATCGAGGACGGGAAGATCGACGTGAGCTTCCTGAAGGGGCTGAGCGAGAGCTGAGTTGAGCTCCGCTGCGATCTTCGACGACAACCTCGACCGGAGGCGCAGCGGGCCAGCCGCAGAGTCCCGAAACAGAGCGGCGGCGCCCCGCATTCCGCGGGACGCCGCCGGTGGGACCGGAGACGCGGCGCGCGCCTACTCGCCGATCGTCTGCGCCAGCGCGTTGCTCACGCGCCCCAGCGCGCCGTCGCCGCAGAAGCCCTGCACCGTGTACGACACGCCGACCAGCGCGGTGTCGGACGGCAGCGGGAAGCCTCCCGGCTGCGGGTACCAGGTCTCGACCGACTGGGTGTGCACCCCGCTCGTCACCATCCAGGCCGGTCCGCCGACGTAGATCCAGCCCCACTGCGTCGGCAGCGGCGTCGTGAACTGGAAGCCGTGGACCTGCATCAGGTAGACCGAGGGCGCGCTCGTGCTGGTGCAGTCGAGGGCGATGTTGAACGGCTCGGACGGGTCCCCGATCCGCGGCCCGACGCCCAGGGTGCCGCCCGCGTCGGCGAGCGCCGGGTCGGTCGGCAGCTCGGCCGGCCAGATCGCGTCGGGCGGCAGAGCGGTGCCGGAGCCGGTCAGCACGATGGTGTAGGCACCGATCTCGTCGTGCGAGCTGGTGCCGTCGGCGACCACGAGCGTGTAGAGACCCTCCTGCGTGAGCGACGCGTTCAGCACCGCGGTAGTGGCGCCGGCGGCGTAGGTCACGTAGCTGCCGGCCGGGTCATACAGCGTGACGCGCGGGTACAGCGAGGTCGAGCCGGTGTCGGTCACCGTGACCTGGGCCACCTCGCCCGGCGCTCCCAGGAAGGTGTAGGAGTCGAGGTCGCCGAGGTCGACGACGTCCGACTTGAGGGCGTCGGTCAACAGGGTCCCCCCTTCGTTGGCGCCCGGGGCGAGCGCGAAGTGCAGGTCGTACGCTCCGACCTTGTCGTGGGAGCTGGTCCCGTCCGCCACCACCACGGTGTAGGTCCCGCTGAAGCTCGCCGTCGCGTTGATCGCGGCGACGGTGTAGTCGGCGTCGTACGTGACGTAGCCGCCCGCGGGAGCGTAGAGCGTGATCCGCGGGTAGACCCCGGTGGACTCGACGTCGACCAGGCGGATCTGGAACCCCTGCCCCGCCGTAGCGGTGAACGTGTAGGAGTCGAGGTCGCCGAGATCGAGCGCGTCCGACAGCACTCCGCCGTTGAGCAGCGCTCCGCCTTCGTTCGCCCCCGGCGCGCGCACGAAATAGACGTCGTAGTCCCCCACCTTGTCGTGCGAGCTGGTCCCGTCGGCCACGACCAAGGTGTAGGTCCCGCTGAAGCTCGCGGTGGCGTTGATCGCGGCGACCGTGTAGTCGGCGTCGTAGGTGACGTAGGCCCCCGAAGGCGAGTACAGCGTCATCCGCGGATAGAGGTTGGTCGAGCCGATGTCGGCCAGCCGGATCTGGAAGCCCTCGCCGGCCTGGATCGAGAAGCTGTACGAGTCCAGGTCGCCGAGCTCGAGCGTCCCGGAGAGGCGTCCGCCGTTGATCAGCGCTCCGCCTTCGTTCGCATCGGGCGCCTGCACCAGATAGAGGCGATAGTCGCCGATCTCGTCGTGCGAGCTCGTGCCGTCGGCCACGACCAGCGTGTACGTGCCGCTGAAGGCCGCCGTCGAGTTGATCGCGGGGACCGTGTAGTCGGCGTCGTAGGTCACGTACGCTCCGGACGGCGAGTACAGCGTCATGCGCGGGTAGAGCGGCGTGCCGTTCAGGTCGACAAGCCGGATCTGAAAGCCCTCTCCCGCGTTGATCGAGAAGGTGAACGAGTCCAGGTCTCCCAGGCCGAGCGAGCCGTCGACCGAGCCCCCGTTGACCAGCGCTCCGCCCTCGTTCGCCCCGGGCGCGCGCACGAAGTGCACCTCGTAGTCGCCCAGCCGGTCGTGGGAGCTGGTCCCGTCGGCAACGACCAGCGTGTACGTGCCGCTGAAGGCCGCCGTGGCGTTGATCGCGGGCACGGTGTAGTCCGCGTCGTACGTGACGTAGGCGCCGGACGGGGCGTACAGCGTCATCCGCGGGTAGAGGTCCGTTTGCCCGACGTCCGCCACCCGGATCTGAAAGCCCTCGCCGGCCTGGATCGAGAAGGTGTAGGAGTCCAGGTCGCCGAGCCCGACCGAGCCCGCGACCGAACCGCCGTTGGTCAGCGCCCCGCCTTCGTTCGCCCCCGGCGCGAGCGCCAGGTACACCTTGTAGTCGCCGGTCGCTCCGGCGGTGCTGCCGTCCTCGACCACGATGCTGTAGAGCCCCGTGAAGTCCGCCGTGTCGTTGATCGCGGCGACCGTGTAGTCGGCGTCGTAGGTGATGTAGGCGCCCGCGGGCGTGTACAGGGTCATCCGGGGGTACATCGACGTCTGGTTGACGTCGACCAGCCGCAGCTGGAAGCCCTCGCCGGCGTTGGCGTAGAAGGTGTACGAGTCCTGGTCGGACGGCGTCGAGATCGTCCCGGCCACCGAGCCGCCGTTGACCAGCGTCTGCGCGGAGGCGCGCGCGCCCGCCAGCGGCGCGACGACCAGCAGCAACAGCGCGAGGGCGCCGTAGCCCCGGAGGACGTTGAGGAAGGGGACCGGGAAGCGCGAGAGCGGGGAGCGTAGAGCGGTGTGCTGTTCGGACATGGGTGTCGAGGACTATGGGGTTGCGAGCGGCGGCCGCCCCTCGCCCGCGCCGGGGCGCGGGCGTCCTTGGAGCGGCTCTGCGTCGTGTTCGGAGAGAAGGCGGAGATTGGGTGGCGCACCGGTGCGGCGCGCGCGTTCTGAAGGACGGAATGCCGTCCCTCGTCGCCACGCCCGCTGCGGCGCAGCCCTGCGGTCGCCTAGGAGCCCGGCGGCTTCTCGACCAGGTCCTTGGCGCTCTCGCCGATTCCCTTGGCCTGCGCCGCGGTGCCCTCGGCCGAGTCCTGGATCTCTTCGAGCTGGGCCTTGCTCGCGTCGATCGTGGCGCTGGCCTCGTCGACGGAGGCCTGCACGCGCTCGCTCGCGTCGGTCAGGCCCGCCTGGGTCTGGTCGAGCACGCCTCCGGCGGCGTCGAGCGCCTCGCAGCCGGTGCCGAGGAAGGCGACGGCGGCGATCAGGACGGCGAGAGGGCTCTTGGGCGGGGCTTGCATGGCGTCTCCTTGGGAGCGGGGGGGATGGCGGCTGGTCGTCTTGGGAAGGGGCGCGACCCCTCTGACAGAGCCCTGCGGCAACCGTCGCCCCAACCCGTACGCAAAATCGAAAACCCCGTCCCGGCCTCGGTTGACGGCCTGGGGGGCTGCTCGATAATCGAGCCGGCGCCGGGGGATCGATGGACGAGCTGAGCCGCACCCTGTACGACGAGATCCGCCGGCTGGCCGCGGCGCAGCTGCGCCGTGAGCGCGGCCCGCGCTCGATCGACGCCACCGAGCTCGCGCACGAGGCCCTGGCCCGGGTGCTGCGCGACGGGGCCCAGGGCGACGCTCCCGACGTCGAGCGGCGCGAGCTCCTGCGGCGCTGCGCGCGGGTCTGCCGCCAGGTCCTGGTGGACCACGCCCGCGCCCGCGGGAGCCGCAAGCGCGGGGACGGGCAGCGGCCGGCGTCCCTGGACGTCGACCTGGCAGCGTCCGGAGGGCCGCCCGCGCTCGACCTGCTGTTGCTGGACGAGGCCCTGACGCGGCTGGCGGCGCTGGACGAGCGGCACGCCTCGATCGTCGAGCTGCGCTTCTTCGGAGGCTACACGATGGACGAGATCGCGACGGCGCTCGGGCGTAGCCTGAGCGCGGTGGAGAAGGACTGGCGCAAGGCGCGGGCCTGGCTCGAGCTGGAGCTGATCGGTGGCTGACGCCGGCGAGGTCTATCGCCGCGCGGGGGCGCTCTTCGAGGAGCTGTGCGAGGTCGAGCCCGACGCGCGCGCCGCGGCGCTCGCCCGGGAGCGCGAACGCGATCCCGAGACCGCCGAGCTCGCCGCCCGCATGCTGGAGCGCGACGGCGCCGCGGGACCGCTGGCGTTCCTGTCCCCCGCCGCCGAGCGCCCCGGCCCGGCCGACCCGGACGACCCCGCCGGCGTCCTCGGTACGCAGATCGGCCCCTACCGGATCGAGGCCCTGCTCGGCTGTGGAGGCGGAGGCGCGGTGTACCGCGGCCGGCGCGCCGAGCCCGAGGCCGAGGTGGCGGTCAAGTTCCTCACGCTCTCGACGGCCCGCGCCGTTGCGCTCGAGCGCTTCCGGGCCGAGGCGCGACTCCTGGCGCGCATCGACCACCCGAACGTGGTGCGCTACCGCGACTCGGGCGTGGACCGCTGGGGCCGGCCCTACCTCATCATGGACCTGGTCGACGGCGAGCCGCTGACCCACGCGCTGCCGGAGCTCGCCGCCGACGTGCGGCGCGCCGTCGCGCTGGTGGCGCGCGTTGCGGACGCCGTGCACCACCTGCACCAGCGGCGGGTCCTGCACCGCGACCTGAAGCCCTCGAACATCCTGGTCCGCCGCGAGCGCCACGAGCTGGTGCCGATCGTGCTCGACCTGGGCGTCGCGCGCACCCTGCTCGACCCCGGGGCGGACCAGGACGACGAGGCGGCGCTAGGCGCGACCGGGACGCTGGGCCTGGGGCCGGTTGGGACGCCGCTCTTCATGAGCCCCGAGCAGGCCGCCGGCGACGCCGAGCCCGACCTGCGCATCGACGTGCACGGCCTCGGCGCGGTGCTCTACGCGCTGCTCACCGGCAACCCGCCGCGCGACCTGCACCGCGTCCCGAGCGGCGACACGCTCGAGTTCCACCGCCGGCTGCGCGAGGGCGAGGCCCGGCCGCCCAGCCAGTGCGTCGACGCCGAGGCCTTCGGCGCCCAGCCGGCCCAGCGCCGCGCGCGGGCCATCGACCGCGACCTCGACGCGGTCGTGCTCACCGCGCTCGCGCGGACCCCCGGCGAGCGCTACGGCTCGGCCGAGGCGCTCGCCTCCGACCTGCGGAACTGGATCGACGGCCGCCCGGTGCGCGCGCGGCTCGTGGGCCCGATCGGACAGCTTCGGCGGCTGATGCGCCGACGTCCGCTCGAGTCGGTGCTGGTGGGCGCGCTGCTCGCAACGGTCCTGCTCTCCGCCTTCGCGATGGCGCGCAGCCTCGGGAACGAGCGCGCCGCCAGACAGCAGTCGGCGCACCAGCTGCGGGTAAACGAGGACACCCTGGCCTTCTTCTCCGAGGAGCTCTTCGCCCGCGCGCGGCCCGAGAACGACGGCCCGCGGACCCCGGTGGTCGACGTGCTGCGCGGCGCCCTGGCCAGCTTCGAGGACGGCGCCGCGGGGCGCTCGCGCGAGGTTACGGTGAGCGTCGCGACCAACCTGCTCGCGGTGTTCCGCGCGCTCGACCTGCCCGCTGAGGTCGACGCCGTGCTCGCCCAGGGCCGGCCCTTCGCCGGCGAGCTCGACGGGCGGCACCCCCTGCGCTTAGCCTTCGATCAGGAGCGCGCCGCCGCCCTCGTCGGCCAGGAGCGCATCGACGAGGCGCGGGAGCTGCTCGAAGACCTCTGGAGCCGCCTCGAGAGCGCGCCGCCTACGCCCTCGATGTCGGCGGACAGCATCGAGGTCCGGCTCGCGCGGGCCGCCCAGCTCTTGGGCATCGTCGCCGAGAAGCACGGCGAGCTCGACGTCGCCGAGCGCTGGCTCCGCGAGGGGCTGGCGCGGGTCGAAGGCAAGCCGGGCCTGGGCCGTGAACGACGGCGCCTGCTGTACGAGCAGGCCTTCGTGCAGATGCGTCGCGGCGCCCAGGACGAGGCGGCCGCGACCTTCCGCCAGCTGCTCGACGACTTCGAGGCGGCCGAGGGCGACGGCGGCGAAGGCGCGATGGCCTGCGCCAGCGCCCTGGCCTCGCTCCACCTCGGGACCGGGGAGTTCGACCTCGCGGTCGAGTACGGCGAGCGGGCCTTCGCCCTGGCGGACGCGGTCCTCGAGGAGGACCACGAGAACCGCCTGATCATCCTGAGCACGCTGGGGATCGCGCTCCACGAGGCGCGCTCCATGGACCGCGCGATCGAGGTCGGCCTGGAGGTGGTCGAGTGCTGCCGCCGCCGCTACGGCGCGGACGACCCGACGTACCTGGCCCAGTGCCTCAACCTGGTCGACCGCTACCTGGTCGCCGAGCGCGGCGACGAGGCCGCCGAGCTGGCCCGCACGATGCACGCCAAGCACCGCCGGGTGCTGGGCGACGGACACGTCGAGACGCTGCGCTCGCAGGTCTTCCTGGCGCGCGCCGAGCAGGCGCTCGGCCGCACCGCCGAGGCCAAGGAGCAGGCGCAGCGCGCGCTGACCGGTCTAGCCGAGCACGAGGACGTCGAGCACTTCACCCAGCAGGCGCAGGCGGTCCTGGACGACTGAGCCCCGCGTCCGTCGACGCCGGCGCTACAGCCCGTAGAGCTCGTCCACCCACTCGACCATCGCGTCGTACGCCGTGGGCGCGCCGTAGAGCACATAGGGCCCAAGCGGCAGCAGGTTCGGCCCCTCCTGCCCGTTCGTGAGCTTGTAGAGCGCCTCGCCCCCGCCGCGGCCTTAGCGGACCAGCTTGAAGTCGCCGTAGCGCACCGCGTGCCCGCCGGGCCAGGCGAAGCTGCCCTCGACCCAGCTGGACAGCGTCGCGCTCGCCGGCGGCGGCCCGCCGGGCGCGTCGGCCGTCGGCCAGTGGACCAGCGTGAAGTAGAACGGGAACGGGCCCGGCACGCCGAACGGGATGGCCGTCGACGGGTGCGAGAAGTACGCGCCGAGCAGGTCCTGCAGGTCGTCGCCGGAGAGCGCGATCTGGAGCGAGCTCTCGCTCTCCGGAAGATGGAACACCTGGCCGTGGAAGGCCACCGGGGCCGGCCCTCCGCCCAGCAGCTGGAAGTCGTAGGCCGGGCCCGGCGCGCTGCGCGACAGCTCGAGCTCGAGCTCGTTGCCGACCGTGAAGGTCGGCCGGCCGCGCACGACGAGCGACAGGTCGGACCCGCCGAACTGCGGGGCCGCCGGATACTCGACCAGCGGGTCGCCGGGGCTCCAGGTCTCGATCGCCGTCGGGAGCCCGGTGCCGTTCGGGTAGAAGTCCTCGGCGAAGACGAACTCGCGCAGCGCGGGGCCGGTCGGGTTCGCCAGGTACGGCACCAGGCTGACCGAGTCGAGCTCCACCCCGTCGAGGAGCGAGCCCGGCCCCGACAGGTCGGCCTGCCCCAGCTCGGCGAGCGTCAGGAACACGTCGACCGTGTTGACGAGGCGCGCGCACGGCGGGCCCAGCGGCGCGACGTCGACCCCGGCCCCAACCGCGATCAGCGGCACGTGCACGCCGCCCTCGAAGAGCGTGCCCTTCGCGCGCCCGGGCGTCTCGGACACCGAGTCGGGCGTGCCGTTGTCGCCGACGAAGAGCACCGTCGTGGTCGCGAGGTCGACCTCGGACAAGAGGTGGAGGATCTCCGCGTCCATGGCGTAGACCATCGCCTTGTAGCGGTCGAGGCTCGACACCGTCCCCGCCTGCTCGAGCAGCTCGCACGGCAGCGCGAAGGGATAGTCGGCCGAGTCGGGGCAATGGAAGGGCGCGTGCGCGAGGTTGAAGGCGACCGTGGCGAACCAGGGCCTGCCCGCCGCCTCCTGGAGGTCGATCCACGCGTGGGCCGCGTCGACCGTGCGCCGCGCGGGGTAGGGCTTCGGCCCGGGTCCGTCGTCGACCTCGGCGGAGTTCGAGATCCAGGTGTACTGCTCATAGCCGTCCGCGCCGGGCGGCGGCGAGCTCATCGTGCCTTCGAAGATCTCGTAGCCGGACGCGAGCGGCGAGGTCAACGGGTTGCCGCTCCCCGCGAGCGCGTTGTCGTCGTGCCCCAGGTGCCACTTGCCGAACATGCCGCAGGCGTATCCGGCGTCGCCGAGGAGCCAGGCCAGGGTGACCTCCGCGCTCGAGAGCGGATGGTCGGTCGCGCCCGCGCCCGACACCGCGTCGTAGCTGTACGGGTAGCCCACGCCGGTGCGCAAACCGTAGCGACCGGTGTAGAGCGACGCGCGCGTCGGCGAGCAACGCGGCTGCGACCAGACGCGGTCGAAGCGCACGCCCGCCTCGCTCATCAGCTTCAGCGTCGGCGTGTAGAAGGTGCCGCTGCCGTCGAGGTTGACCGACTCGACGCCGACGTCGTCGGCGATGATGAGCAGCAGGTTGGGCTGGGTGCCCTGCGCCGGCTCGCTGCGGGCGGCGGCTGGGATGGAGAGGGCGGCGAGGGACGGCAGCAGGAACAGGGCGGTCGCGCGGCACAGCATGGGCTTGCGGGATCGGGTAGACGGGACGGCGCGGGGAAGGCGCTCGCCCGCCGGGCGAGCCTGCCCCCGGTAGGGACGCGACGCGGCGCGGTGCAAACGACTCGGCCCTTTCGACTTTCTTCGGCGAGTGCTGCGGCGGGCGGAGGGTGCGCGCGCAGCCCCGGACTCAACGGCGTCCGCAGATGGGCCTACCGCCACCTTCGCCCGGGGTCGTGACGACTCACGATCGCATCGAGCGCCTCCAGCTTCACGAAGGAGGGCGGCCCGACTCCCGCGACGTAGATCCGCCTGCCGTCGAGGGACACGTCGAGCCCCATCGTCGTTTCCAGTCCGGTCGGAATGTGGCCGAGAAGCCGGTCTTGGCCGGTATCCCAGGCGGTGATGCGCCCATTCTTGTCGCCGATCAGCAGCAGGTCTCCGTGAAAGGCCAGCGAGAGCAGGTGCCCGCCGAGCTCGTGCGACGCCTCCGGTCGGTCGGCGCCCGGCCGGAGGAGGAGGAGCCAGCCATCGCGCGACACCGCGGCGCAGAGCGACCCGGACGGATTGAAGTCCACCGACGTGATGGTCCCCGTCGCGGGGTGCTGGATCGGGCGGATCTCACCGCTGCGAGGAACCAACCAGGCGAAGCACGTCGCACCGCCGCAGGCCAAGAGCTCACTGTCGGGACTCCAGGCGACCGTGCCGACGCGCTCGTCCGAGAGCTTCGTACGCCTCAGCACCTCGCCCTGGGCGGCGTCGAGCAGGTAGAGGACGCCCTCGTCCGAGACCGCGGCGAGCTCGGCGCCGTCGGGGCTGAACCGCACGAGGTTCACCGCATCCTCGCACCCCAGCACCGGCGCGCCGAAGCCGTCGTCGCCAACGCTCCCGAGGTGCACCCCCCCGGCGGCGGACGCCGCGGCGATACGCTCGCCATCCCCGGTGAGGTCGAGTCCGGTCACTATGCCTAGGTCGAGGCCGTCCAGCCCCGTCTCGCGGAGCCGAACGCGGTCGCGGAAGAGCCAGACCCTCGCGTTCTGACCCGAGAACGCGACCGTCCGGCCGTCGCTGGACACACGCACGTCGCTCCAGCGGCCCTCCCGATCCAAGGACTCAAGCCAGGCGCCGTTGTGCCGCGACAGCAGGCGCAGGCGCCCCTCCGTCGAAAGGGCTCCGATCAGGCCGCGCGCAGCCGACAGGGACCATACGCCGTGGCGCGCGGCCCGCAGCTCCCCCATGTGCACAAAGGGCGCCCCCCCAACCACCCGCACGAAGCCGTTCGGCAACGCCACAGCAAAGCCCCGCGGCCCGACCGCCACCGACGGCGAGCGGGCACCTTCCAGCGCCTCCTTGGCGCCGGGGACCGGAGTCAGGTCCGGGACCGAGACCGCCTGCCCCTCGCCGAGCAGGATCGCGTGGGGGCCGACGGTGAAGGCTCCACGGCTTCGCGTTGCCACGGGCTTTCGCGCTCCCGTCAGGTCGATCAACTCCAGCAGTCGCGGTCGCGGTCCCGTCCGCTCACCAGCGAACCACCGACCGTCTAGCGAGACGCCTTGCCGCCAGTATCCCCCCTCCGGGGACGCCCCCGTGGGCAACTCGCATCCGGTAGCGCCGACGGCTTCTAGCGTAGCAAGATCGAACAAGGTGAGCGCACCGACCTCGACCTCGACCACGAGGTGCCCCGCCGGGCCGAACATCACGGGCAGCCCACCGTCCCGCACGGCCTGCGCCACGGGTCGCGGATCGCTCATTCGCCCGCTGAGATCCCAGCGGAGGAGACCGCCGTTCCGGTCGCTCGTCACCAGCCAAAGGTCGTCCGGGCTCGCACACGCGTGTGCAAGCCCCTTCACCACGAACCGGTTCACGTGCTCCAGCCCCGGCAACAGCCAGACGTCGACCTCGGTCACCTCGGACGATGAGTCTACGGCTCGTCCCGTGACCGCATGGGTCGCCTTGCGGTTGAAGGCGACGAACGTGTGCCCGTCCGTGTCTCGCACGCCTCTCCATTGCGTGCGCGAGTAGAGCTCGCGCCCCGCCCACAACAGGGGATCGGTCGCGCCCTCCCACAACACGCCTTCGGCCGGGAGTCGGTCGCGGTCCGCGGTCACCGCCGTCCACAGCGCATCCTCCGCGTCGAAGACCTCATCCGCGTCGAGCAGCCTCCGCACCGCCCCGGCCCGCACGCCCGGACCGTAGATCGAGTCGAAGGCCGCCCAGGCGCCGAGCAAGAGGAACGGAACCGTGGCGGCAAGGAGGACCCAACCCGCCCTGCGGCGCCTCGCGCTCTGACTTCCGGGCAAGGGGACGCCGTCGCGCACGCGCTCGACGTCCGCGATGAGCGCCGCCACCGATGGATAGCGCCGCTCCGGCTCCCGCGCCGTCGCCCGCGCCACGACGTCGTCCAGTGCGTTCGCCGACAGAGCGTCGCCGAACGGACCGCGCAGCTGCGGCGGGCGGCTGCGCGCCGCGTCCTCCACCAGCGCGCCCAGGTTCTCGCTGCGGTACGGCAGCTTGCCCGACATCAGGAAGTAGAACAGCAGCCCGAGCCCGTGCACGTCGGTGCGCTCGTCGAGCTCGTCCCTGCCCTCGATCTGCTCCGGCGAAGCCCAGCCCAGGCTCCCCAGGAACTCGCCCACCCGCGTGACGCCGCTGCCGAGGCCGTGCCCGCCCATGCTCTTCGCCAGCCCGAAGTCGACGACACGCGGCTCCCCCTGCCCGTCGACCAGCACGTTCGACGGCTTCAGGTCGCGGTGCACCACGCCGTGCTGGTGGGCGGCCTCGACGCCGCGGCAGATCTTGAGGAAGAGCGCGAGCAGCGGCACGCGGTCGGGCTGCGGCCGGGCGAAGGCCTGCTCGACGTGCTCGGTCAGCTCGACTCCGTCGACCCACTCCATGGCGAAGTACGGCACGCCGCCGGGCGTCTCGCCCGCCTCATAGAGCGTCACCACACCCGGGTGCCGCAGCCTGCTCGCCAGGCGCACCTCGCGTCGGAAGCGCTCGGTCTGCCGCGCCGTCGCGAGCGCACCGGCACCGAGTGCCTTCAGCGCGACGCGGCGCTCGGTGCCGTCCTGGATGGCCTCGTAGACAACGCCCTGGCCGCCGCGCTTGACGGCGCGGAGGATGCGGTAACCCGGCGGCGGATCGTCGAGCTCCGGCTCGGCGTCGGCGGGCACCGGCCGCGCGTCGACGCGCCGCAGCTCCTCGACGAACGGGTCGTCGTGCGAAGACCGCTCGAGCAGCTCGAGGCAGCGCTCGCAGCCCTCGACGTGCAGCAGCAGCTCGGTGTGCGCCGAGGGATCCGCCAGCGCGGCGAGCACGCGCTGGGGCGCCGGACAGTTCAACCGGCCTCCTCGTAGCGCGCCTCGAGCTCGGCGACATACCCGCGCAGCCGTTCGAGGCAGCGGTGCTTGGCGATGTAGACCGCCCCGGTCGTGAGCCCCAGCTCCGACGCCACCTCGGTCGCCGGGCGCTCCTGGAGCGTGGTCAGCTCGAAGGCCCGGATGGTCTCCTCGCGCAGACTCCCGGTGCGCCGCAGCAGCTCCAGCGAATCGGCGACGATGCGGTCGCGCGTCTCCTCGGCCCAGATGCGCTCGAGCGCGTCCTGATCGGGCAGCTCGGCGGGGTCGGCCTGGGTCTCGGGCGGCCCGCCTCCGGCGCGCCGCAGGTGGTCGATCGCCCGGGCGCGGGTCATCGCGACGATCCAGGTGCGCAGGCGGCCGCGCTCGCGCGAGTAGCCGCCTGCGGCGTAGTCGCGCAGGAAGCGTACCAGCACGTCCTGCGCGACGTCTTCGGCGTCGGACGGCGAGAACCGCAGCCGACGGGCCACGCCCAGCACGATCGGGTGGTAGCGCTCCATGAACTGCTTCCACGCCTCGGCGTTCGCCGGATCGCGCAGGCCGACCAACAGGGCGGTGGTGGTGATGGACGAGCTCGGGGCAGGCATGCGGGGGAGGAGGCCGCTTCGGCCGCCGAGTATAGGGGCCGGGACGAGGCGCGCGCGCCCCGGCACGTCCACAAGAGGCAACGCCCGCGCTATTGGATCGTCAGCTGGGCCGGGTTGCTGGGGTGCCGGAAGCCGAGCAGCGCCCCGCTGCTATCGAAGTCCGCCACGAAGAACGCGTGCCAGAGGGTGACCGGCAGCGGCATGCCCGTGGTTGCCGGAACGCAAAGATCGACCGTCACCTCGCCGCCGGCCACGGGCAGGAGGCCGCTCGGCGGCCCGGTGCCGGGCGGGGTGGTACAGAACGGCGACTGCGACACGAAGAACAGGCCCGTGCCGCCGACGAGCCCCTGCGAGTATCCGTCGAACACCAGCGGCAGCAGGATGCCTCCCAGCGGCGTGGCGGGATGGGTGCCGGTGACCGAGCCGCCCAGGAACCACGAGCTCGAAGCCGTCCCCGGGAGCGGGCTAGCCGACGACCTGAGCGTATACGTGACCGACGCGCCCAGCGAGAGCGTCGCGGCCGTGGGCTCGAGCAGCGAGAAGACCGGCGGCAGCGGCGTCCCGCCGTAGTGGAAGCCCATGTCGGCCAGGTCTCCCGCGCTCCCGTCGGGGAGCGGAGTCGCCGCGGGGTCCGTCGTCGCGGTGACGTACGGCGGCTGGCTCGGGAAGCCGGACAGGGTCGGGTTCCCCGCGTCCAGGCAGGCCGCCGCGGCGATGTTCCCGGGGTCGCGGTCCAGATAGAAGCCCTGGTTCGCCTGGGTCGGCGACACCGTGCCCGCCCCCGTCACGAACGGGTTGCCGAGGGCGGGCGTGACCGCGACGCTGCCCGCACCCGTGCCGACGTCCCAGGCGGAGTGACGCACCGTGGCCGTGCTGCTGGCCGCCACCCCGATCTCCGTCGAGCCCAGCGAGCTGACCGCGCCGGTGTCGCCGTAGAGGATGCAGGTATCCACGTCCGCGTCGCAGAGCTCGCCGACGTAGAGCGCGCCCCCATCGAGCGGCGCCCCGGTGTTGTCGAGCGCGATGTTCTGCGTCCACGTGCAGGTCCGGAAGAGGACCGTCGAACGGTCGATCTCCACCCCACCTCCCGTCCACCCGGACCGGTTCCCGACGAACAGCACGTTGATGAACTCGTCGGGCAGCCCCGCCAGGAGGTCGGCATCGAACAGGTAGACGCCCCCGCCCCCGCCGCCCGAGCCGGACAGGAGCGACTCGTTGAGCTCGAACACCGAGTTGGTGATCCGCGTCGAGGTGGGGCTGTCCGACGAGAGCCCACCGCCCGCGCCGAGCGCGAAGTTGTCCTGCACCAGGCAGTAGTCCATGGAGAGCGCGATGCGCTCCTCGAGGTGCAGCCCACCGCCGACGCCCGCTTCGGCCCGGTTTCGCAGGAACCGACAGTTGTCGATGCCCAGCAGCAGGGTCACCCCCGTGGTGCTGGTCCCGGGGCAGAAGAAGCCGCCGCCTCCCGCGCCGTCGAATGCGACGTTGTCGCAGACCTCGGTCGCGGAGATCGAGAGGTCGGGGTTGCCGCCGCTGTAGGCCCAGTGGATGCCGCCGCCATCCGTCCCCCGGTTCTCGAAGATACGGCTCGCCTCGATGCGGCAGGAGGCTCCTTGGACGAAGACGCCTCCACCCGCCCGATACGTGAGCGTGGCGTTCTGTGCCCGGTTCTCCCAGACGGCCACGGCGTTGAGCAGCGTCGGCGTGTCTTCGATCGCGATGCCGCCGCCCTCCTGCGACGAGCGGTTGTTCACGATCTCGGTGCTGGTGATGACGGGCTGTCCTCCTCCCCCGACGAAGATGCCGCCACCGCGGCCGGTCGCCTGGCAGTCCTCGACGCGACAGAGCAGCAGCTGCGGGCTGCCGCCCGCGATGAGGACCCCGCCACCGTCGTCCGGCGCCAGGGGGCTGACGGTCACGTTCCCGTTCACGAACCAAAGGCCGTTGATGAGGCTGTTGCCGGTCAGGATGGCGCAGCGCCCACCGGCCAGCGGGCCGAGACTTCCGTCGACCTTGGGGCGGTTCAAGGGGCCCACCAGCGCGGCCCGGATCGTGATGTTGTCCTGGCTGAGGAGGAAGGGCTCGTACCCGGTGCCGACGTGTGGGTAGACCAAGATCTCGGCCCCGGAAGGCGCCCCTAGGAGCGCGGTGTGGATCTGCGTCGGGACGGGAGCGCCGCTCATCGGGTCGAAGCCCGAGGGATGGACGACGATCTGCGTCTGGGCACCGAGCCAGCCGGAGCAGGCGAGCAGCGCCGCGAGCAGCCGGGCGGACAGAGTTCCGGACGTGCGGATCGGGATCTTGGCGGACATGTCGGCCCAGTCGTGTGGTGTCTAGCGGACACGCAGCGCCTCGAACGTCGAGGAGCTGCGAGCTCTCCAAGCGAGGCCCTCACCCCGCGAAGCCCGTGCCGCGCGCGCTCCGAACTCGCCGGCGACGCACGCCCACCGCAAGCCTGTCTGGACCGGCGCCCCAGGTCCAGCTTCGGTCGCTTGCGCGAAGACCGAGTGCGTTTCGTGCACGGCCCCGCCGACCGACGACGACCGCGAACCCACGGCTCGAAGCTCCGCAAGGTTGACCTTGGCGCAGGTCGGGTGCAGCCCGAGCGGCTTTTCTTTGGGCTCGCCGGACCCCCCGCGCGAGATCCCAAGAATTCCAAAAAACATGCCCCCGTACACCACGTCGGAATGGTCGACGCGGCCCACCGCGATTCGAATCCGGCCGCTAGCCTGAGCCTATGACCTCCGCCCGAAACCTCAGCTCAAGATCACGCATGCAGCTCCTTCCCGTTGCGCTCGCCTGCCTCTCCCTCCCGTCCGTTTCGACCGCGGTTCAACACGGTGCGCGCCCGCCCGCGCAGGCGAGCCAACCGGCCCAGACCGAACCGGTGGGAGCCGCCGTTGCGAGCGACGGCGACCTGACGGCCGCGCTCTTCGAGGACGACGCGACGCAGCAGGTCTTCGTGGCCACCTCCGACGGACGCGCGCTCGAGTTCGGCGCGCCGGTTCGCATCGACACCGACACGGGCGGCCACGACAAGTACACCGGGCTGTACTTCCGAACGACGGCGAACGTGCTGCAGGTGCGTGGGCAGACGATCTTCGCCACCTGGCGCGACGAGCGCAACGCGAGCCCGGGCGGCGCAGGCGGGGCCGAAGCGATCGACGTCTACTTCGCCCGATCGGTCGACGGCGGAGCCACCTGGGACGCAGACCAGCCGATCCCCAAGGGCTTCGCGCCGGGCGGCTCGTCGCCGGTGCAGGCCTACTCGATGGCCGTCAGCCCCTCGGGCCAGGACGTCTACGTGCTGCAGTCGGTGCTCCCCGACTTCTTCGGCGGCGCCCCGCGGCAGCTGCGCCTGTCGGAGTCGCACGACGGCGGCGTGACGTTCTCCGACGCGGTGCGGCTGGTGCCGAGCGCCGATCAGGTCTACTCCGTTTCGCTCGCCCTCGACGGCGACACGCTGCACGTCGCCTTCACCGGGCGCATCGCGGGCGGGCAGGGCAACTCCGCCGACGTCTTCCACCTGAGCAGCACGACCGGGGCGGGCGGGTTCCCGGCGACGCCCACCCAGCTGGACCCGTCCGGCGACCTGATGTGGTTCTCGGACGACGAGGTCTCGCTCGCTGCCCGCAACGGCGTCGTCGCGCTGGCCTGGCCGCAGCTGGACTCGATCGAGAACTTCTACAAGGACCTCTACGCCGCGGTCTCGACCGACGGCGGCGCGTCCTTCGGCCCGACGACGCGGGTCGGCAGCGAGCCGGCGGGTACGGTGTATCTGCGCGAGACGACGATCGGGGTCACCGAGACGGGCGCCGTCGTGCTGGCGTGGAACGACGACCGCAACGGCACGTTCCTGACCGACTCGAGCGTCTTCGCCTCGCGCTCGGTCGACGGCGGCGTGACGTGGGCCGCCGAGCAGGAGCTCTCGCCCCCCGGCACCGGCTACCCGCAGCTCCACCTCGACGGCGACGACGCGACGCTCTTCTGGCGCGTCGGCCTGAGCGTGTCCGGCGCCTTCTCGCGTGACGGCGGCGTGTCGTGGAGCGGGCCGATCGAGCTCGACGGCGGCAACCCGGTGAACCCGGGCCCCGAGCTGGACCAGCCCAGCGCCGGCTACGGCGCGCTCTACAACAACGCGCTCGGCGCGTGGGTCGGCCGGGAGGACGGCGACCCGAGCGAGCTGCGCGTCTTCGTCGGCGGCTACCGCCTGCCGGAGGTCGTGCCGCCCACCTTCACGAGCGGCGCCAACGCGCAGGTCGAGCTCGCGTCGTTCTCGGGCGCCACGCCTTCGGCCTGGGTCGTCTTCGCCGCGTCGCCGGGCGACCTGATCCTCCCCTTCGGCGACGGCCGCAACCTCGGGCTGGCGTTCGACGCGCTGCTGGCGGCGTCGCTCGCGAACCCGACCACGCTGCTGGTGGGCCTCGCTCCGAACGGCTCGGGGTCGACGCCGGGCTTCCCGGTTTCGCTGGCTCCGGGGACCGAGCTGTACGCAGCGGCGCTGTCGCTTTCGCTGGCGCCGACGGTGCTCGTGGACGAGATCACCGACGTCGCGGCGATCGTGGTCGAGTAGGCGCCGCTCCGCACGTGCCCGCCGCGGTCCGTCCGAGACCGCGGCGGGCCGAGCACCGTCGGCTCAGGGCGCCGTCCACGTCACGAGCGGAGACACCGCACCGCCGCCGGCGCCGTCCAGCTGCAGCGCCTGCAGATAGAAGTCCACGCCCGAAGCCGACGGCGGGATCGGCGCGAAGAGCTCCTCGATGCCGGTCCCCGCGTCGAGCGCGCCGCTCCACAGCAGCGTCGAAAGCGTCAGGTCGACCTCGATCAGCCCGAACGCAGAGGGCACCGCGGCCGGCGCGGGTGAGATGGCGATGAGCGCCGAGGCGCCGTAGTCGCCGGCGATGCCGTAGGCGAGCGCGTCCGGCTGCGTCACGCTGTCGAGCGCCCAGAACGCGGGGACCGTTCCGCCGGACTCGATCGTCCACGGCTCGGCGAGCGCCGCCTCGCCGGCGAGCTGGTCGTACAGCGCGCTCTCCCCGTGCATCTCCGCTTGGAGGAAGGCGGTGGAGAAGAGCCAGGTGACGCGCTCCTGCTCGTCCGCCGACATCGGCTCGCCTTGCGCCGTGAAGTCGACCGCGCCGGTGTGCCCCATGCCATCGACCAGGGCGAAGAGGCGCGTCGACGCGGAGGTCGCCGCGTCGTACCAGACGTAGTTCTGCAGGAACGCGGGCGTCACGACGTCCACGCTGCCCGCCACGACCGCAAGCCCGCCGGCGAAGTCGGCGATCTGCGTATCGGCGGGTTCGGTGCCGCCGAAGTCGGGGCCCATGTACGGCTGGTGCGCGACCAGCGCGACGAGCCGCGGCGCGACGTCCGAGAAGGTCAGGCTGGTAGACGCGCCGAACGAGTGCCCGACGGCGCCCCAGTCGCCGAAGTCGAACATGCCCTCGAGGAACGCCCCGGGCGCCGCGGACTCGGCCTCCAAGAACTCCATCAGGAGGCGCTGGTCGTTCGCGAAGCCCGCCGAAAGCGCGGGCTCATCGTGGCCGACGTTCGTGTCGCAGCCGGTCACCACGAAGCCCCAGCTCGCGAGGTGGTGCATGATCTCGGTGTAGTGCGTCGTGTCGACGGTCCAGCCGTGGAAGAACGCGATGTGCGGGTACGGGCCGCCGCTCAGGTCCGGCGCGGCGTCGAGGCCCGAGCCGAGGGCCGGGTAGACCGTGCGCCCGTAGACGGCGCCGTAGAGGGCCGAGGACGACTCGGGCGTGTAGTAGACGAGCGGCCGGAGGCCGGTCTGGTAGGGGCCGAGCTCCCAGGGCTCCTGGGCGGCGCCCGGAGTCGAGACAAGGGCGAGCACGAGGAGCGGGGCAAAGGCGCGGCGCGAGGCGGTGTTCTTCATGGGTGCGGCGGGTTCGGCCGTAGGGGTCGGTCTCCCCTCCCGACCGAAAACGCGCCGCGGAGTTCTGCCTGGATCTCGCGTTCGTGCGCCCGGTTTAGCGCTCGCCGCACAGCGCCGCGAGCGCCTCGCGGATGCCGGCGGCTCGCTTCCGTGCGGAAGCGGGGGCGCGCGGCATCGGCTCGGCGCTCTCCGCCAGCAGGCGCTGCGCCTCGCCGCACTCACCGCGGAGCGCCAGCGCCTCCGCCAGCACGCACAGCGCCACGGCGAGCAGCGGGTGATCGTCGGTGTACGCCGCCTCGCGCAGGTCCACGGCCTCGCGGAGCGACGCCACGGCGCGTTCCGGCTGCCCGGTGTCGATCAGGACGATCCCGAGGTGGACGAGCGCGAAGTCGAGCCCGGCCGCGTGCGCGTCGCGGCGCCCGCGCTCAACGCACTCCAACGCCTCGTGCAGCGCCTCGGCGTGCCGGTCGATCGCGAGCAAGGCGAGGAGGCGCTCGCCACCCGCTTCGGGGGCGAGTCGCTCGAGTGCGCCCTCGGCGTCGCCGGTCTCGGCGAGCACTCCGCCGAGCAGCTCCCGAGCCCTCCCGGCCATGCCCGCGGACCGCCGCTCGAGCTCGGGAGTGGCGAGCACGTCGTCGAGCAGCGCCCGGGCCTCGCCGTACTCCCCGCGGTACTTCTGCACGCCCGCCAGCAGGCTCTTGGCGTCCAGCGTGTCGAGGTGTTGCTCGCCGACCCGGACGCGGAGGAGCTCCAGATTCTGCCTCGCGAGCGCGAGCGCACGGTCGGGCCACCCGCTCCTCAGCGCGAGGCTGGTCGCATCTCTCCGGAGATCGCACGTCAGCGGCGCGTCCGGGCCGAGTCGCTCGGCGCTCGTCGGAAGAAGCGCCGCGACCAGCGCCTGTGCCTCGCCGACGCGGCCGAGGTCCGCCAGCGCGAAGCCCTCGAAGCGGCGCGCCGTCAGGACGATGGGATCGTCCTCGCCCCATGCCGCGCCGAGCGCCGCGGCTGCGTTGCTCAGGATCGCCAGCGCCTCCTCCGGGGAGCGCTCTCGCATCAGCAGGCGTCCGCGAAGCGCCAGCGCGCGCTGGGTGCGCTCGTCCTCCGGACCGAAGACGCGCACGCAGGTCTCGTGGAGCTCGTCGAGAGCCGGAGTGACGACCGCATCGCGCCGAGCCCAAAGCGCCGCGGCGAGGTGGCGCAGCCGCACCTCGACCGCCTCGGGATGGTCCTCACCGACGTGGTCCGCCCATAGATCTGCGGCGGTCGACAGGGTTTCCTCGGCCTCGAGTGGAAGGCCCAGCTTCACGTAGAGCTCTCCGATCCTGGTCACGATCCCCGCGTGTGCGCGGGGGCTGTCCCCAAGCTCGGCCAGCGCGCCCTCGACGGCCGGGCTCAGGATCTCGCGGCCCAGGAGCGCCCGTCCGATATCCGCCGCCGAGAGCCCCGCGGCACGAGCGGCGTCCACCTCGTCGATCGCTGCCTGCCCGAAGCGGCCCGGCTCGAGCTCGCCGTATTCCTGCTCGACGAAGACGAGCACGGCCTCGAACTCGGCGGCGCGCTGGGTCGCCTGCGACGCGAGCCGCAGCGAGATCACGCTGGCGACCAACATGGTCGCGACGACGGCGACGCCGGCGGCGACGAGCACCCGATGCCGACGCGCGAGGCGCGACACCTGGTACAACGGGGTCAACGGGCGCGCGAGCACCGGCTCCGACCGGAGGTGGCGCTCGAAGTCGGCTCCGAGCTCGCCCGCCGTGGCGTAACGGCGGAGCGGCTCCCTCGACAGCGCCTTGCCCACGATGGTCTCGACGTCGCCGCGCGCGGCGGGCTCGACCGTTCCGAGCCGAGGCACCTCCTCGTGTAGCAGCAGGCGGGCCATCCCCAGGACCCCGTCGCCCGCGAGCTCCAGCGGGTGGCGACCGGCCAGGAGCTGGAAGGCGATCACACCCAACGAGAAGACGTCGCTGCGCGTGTCGGCCAGGCCCTGCTTGCCGGCGGCCTGCTCGGGGCTCATGTAGGCCAGCGTCCCGACGATCTGCCCCGGCTGCGTGCGGTGGCTAGCGTCGGCGTCGCGCCCCCCCGCCGCGAACGCGACGCCGAAGTCCAGGACCTTGGGCTGTCCGGCGGGCGTCACCAGGATGTTGCTGGGCTTGAGATCGCGGTGAACGATCCCCTTCTCGTGCGCGTGCTGCACCGCTTCGCAGAGCCGAACGAGGAGCGCGAGGCGCTCGGCGAAGGAGGGTTGTTCTCGCTCCAGCCACCCGTCCAGCGGAGCGCCTTCGACTCGCTCCATCGCGAAGAACGGCAGGGCCCCGGCCGGCTGCAGGAGGCGTCCGGCCTGGTAGACGCGCGCGATCCCGGGATGCTCGAGGCGGCCGAGGATCTCTGCCTCGCGCTCGAACCGCGCGACGCTCCGCTGGGTGAGCAGCCCCCCGCGGATCAGCTTGAGCGCAACCCTCCGCCGCGGGGAGTCCTGGGTCGCTTCGTAGACCGTCCCCATTCCGCCGCGCCCGAGCACGGACTCGATCCGAAAGCCGTCCACCGTGTCGCCCGGCGAGAGCTCGACCGGTCGGTCCGGCTCGGGAGCGACCGACAGGAAGTCGTCCTCGATGTCGTGTGCGGCGAGCAAGCTACGCACCTCCGACTCCAGCGCCGCATCTCCCGCGGACCGCGCCCGAAGCTCCGCGTCGCGCTCGCGCACATCGAGAAAGACCAGCGACTTGAAGAGGGCCTCGGCGCGCGCCTCGAGCGAGGGCATCATGCCTCGCCGCCCGGTCTAGGACCTGCGAGGCGCCGGCGCAGCCAGGCGCGGGCGTAGGCCCAATCCCTCTCCACCGTCGAGACCGCGACCGCGAGCACGCCGGCGATCTCGCGCTGGGTGAGCCCTGCGAAGAAGTGGAGCGACACCACTTCCGCGGCGCGCGGGGAGCGCGCTTCGAGCTCGCTCAGGGCTCCATCCAGCTCCAGGATGTCGGCGTCCTCGGACAGCGTGGTAACCACCAGCTCGGCGGGGTCGATCGACTCTCGGCCCGCGGCCCGCTTGCGCGCTCCCTTGCGGCGGAAGCTCTCCACGAGGAAGCGACGCATGGCGAGCGAGGCCGCGGCGAAGAACTCGCGCTCGTCTCGCCACTGCGGATCGCCCCGGCCAACGAGCCTCATGTAGGCCTCGTGCACCAAGGCCGTGGCCTGGAGCGTCTGCCCGGGCGGGAGCCCCCGGACGCGGTGCTGCGCGAGCCGCTTCAGCTCGTCGTACACCTGCGGCAAGAGCTCGGCGGCCCGTTCTCGCCGCTCGGGCTCCGAGGAGCCGGCAGACGTTGAGGTCATGTCTTCGAGATTTCGTGCGGAAACCCTGCGGGGGCCGAGCCGCCATCGACGGAACCGTGCCTGGACGGCCTTCCTAGGCGAAGAGCCGCCGACCGGCTCTGCGAGCTCGGCGCATCGTGCCGAACCCTGCCGCCGGAGACCACCCCTTCCCCGATCCCGAACATGAAGAAGAAGACCCTTTTCGCCACTCCGTTCCTCCTGCTCGCGGCGAGCTGCCAGGCGAGCCGCGCCGACCTGGACGAGGCGCTGCTCGGCATCGCCGCCCAGGCGCGGGCGGCGGAGGACGCGCTCGTCGACGCGAGCGGTCGCCAACAAGTTCTGGAAGACGAGATCGCGGTCACGCTGAACGCGTCCAGCACGCGCTCCGTCAGCGCCGCCATCGTCGAGTGGCTCAATCTCTCGACGAACGTCGAGCGCGCCGACGGAGCGGAGGTGGAGTTCACGTTCAAGCTGTCGATGCTCCCGAGCGCCAAGGAGATCCGGCAGGCGATCCGCGACCTGCCGCGCAAAGACGAGTGACCTGAGCCGCACCGTGCGTAGCCGCCCTCGCCGTTGGCTGTAGACGGAGCCGTCGTGGACCTCCTGTGGGAGCGGCCTGCGCGCGTCCCCGTCCTCGATCGGCTCGCTGCACGGGCTCGCCGGACCCGGCCTTCGACAGGCTGCGGACCAACGTCTCCCGCGCGGGGTCCGGCCGCACTATGGTGTACGACCTCGACGACCGGCGCCCGCAGGAGGGCGGCGCGCTGGTCGTGATCAACCCGGTGCGGTTGCCCGACGAGCGAGCGCTGCAGGCGATCGTCGCTTGGGTACGCCGCGGAGGGACGCGCGTCGTGGCCGACTCGTACCCATCGCTGCGGGACTCGAGCGCGGCCCCGGCCTGGCTCGAGGCCCTCGGGAAGGGCTCCACCAGACCACCAGCGGGACCCGCGGCATCCACTTGTGGACGGACGGGCTGCAGGAGTGGAGGCACGACGCCGACCTCGAGCTCTTCGCCTGTGGCATCGGAGCGGGACGCGTCTTCACGCTGGTCGGTTCGTCGCTCCTCTCGCGCACGGGCATCGGGCACGCCTTCAGCGACCCGACGACCGAACAGCGGGCGCGGATGCGCCGTCGGGCGGATCCTGAACCAGGCCCTCGGCTTCGAACGCCGGCCGGTCTACGCCGTGCTTCCGGGCGAGGGAGAGCCGAACTGGCGCGCGCGCTCCCTCCAGCCCCACCCGCCCGGTGCGCGGGAGCCCTATACTCGGCCCATGCGACCGCTTCAGCTGGTGCCCCTCCTCGCCCTCGCCCTGCCCCTCAACGCCCAGGAGATCGAAGACCCCGGGCCCTACCCGGTGGGCTTCGTCGACGCCACCTTCCCCGCCACCCTCGGGACGGCCCAGGGCCGGATCTTCTATCCCGCGCTCTCCGCGGGCGCGGGCGCCACGCCCGACCCCGGCTCAGGGCCCTATCCGCTGGTCGGCTTCCTGCACGGCTGGCTCGGGGTCCCCGAGATCTATAGCGAGCTCTCCACGCACATCGCGAGCTGGGGCTTCGTCGTCGCTTCGATCGGCACCGAGACCGGCTTCGGCGGCACGATGCAGCCCGAGGCTCAGGACACCGCCGACATGCTGAACTGGCTCGACGCGGAGTCGGACGATGCCCAGAGCTTCTACGCGGGCTTGGTCTCGGACGACCCGTGGTCGGCCGCCGGACACTCGATGGGCGGCGGCGCGCTCTTCTACCTGATCGAAGACGAGCCCAAGGTGCGCACGGTGGTCGCCCTGCAGCCGTGGAAGGGCGGGTCGCTCGGCGGCTCGGCCGGCGGCTCGGCCAACCTCTCCACCTGGGACGGCGACGCGCTGATCCTCGCCGGCTCGGTCGACACCACCTGCCCGGTGGCGACCATGACGTTCCCCTACTTCCAGCTGTGCCAGGAGACCGGCCGCGCGGTCCACGTCGAGGTCGAGGGCATGGGGCACCTCGGCCCCACCGACGTCCCCGGCTTCGGCGAGCCGATGGCGCCGGACGAGCAGCAGCGCCTGCACCGGCGCTTCGTCACCGGGTTCCTGCGCGCCGAGGTGAAGGGCGAGGAGGAGCTCTACATCGACCTGCTCGGCGAGGGCGCCGCCGTCGAGCCGGTCACCCTCGACGCGCGCTTCGCCGACCCGCTGCACTGGGCCGCTCCCAGCGAGCTGAGTGCGTCGACCTCCGCGATCGGCCTGGCGGGCGTGCCGGGCGACCTGGCGGCGGCGGCCTTCTCGCTGGCGCCGGCGGCGATTCCGACCGCCTTCGGCCTGCTGGGCATCGACCCCGCGCAGGGCGCGGTGCTCTATCAGCTCACGGTGCAGCCCGACGGCGTCTTCGAGGCGCCGATCCCCACGCCGGTGGGGTCGGTGGGAGTCACGATCTACACCCAGGCGGTGGTGTTGGGCTCGGGCGGCGGCTTCACCGCGGTGCGGCCGCTCGTGCTCCCCTGACGGCGCCGGGCGCCGCCGCGGCACCGGCGCCTACAGCGCCGCCAACGTCACGCGATCACGCTTGGTGAGCTGCGCCCGGGAGCCCAGGTGCAGCGCCTGGAGGTACACGGTGACGCCGGCGGCCAAGCCGATGTACTCCAGCGCGTAGGCGCCGGGTCGGGGCGTGAAGCTGCCGGTGCCGTCGTTGAGGACGACGCCGCATTCCCAGCCCGCTCGGAAGACGCCGTGGAACCCGTCCAAGTCGCCGTCGAGGTCGACGTCGACGAGCTCGATGTCCTTGAAGTAGACGCCGTCGGTCTCCGCCCCGCCGGAGGCGTGGAACGCGCCGCCCGGGTCGCCGATCAGGACCCGCCAGCGGCTGCTGGAGCTGCTCTGCACGAAGTCCGTGCGCCCGTCACCGTCCACGTCGCCCAGCCCGAGGGCAGAGATGTTGTCCGAGGACGGCACCGGGTGATGTACCGGCCGGAACATCTCGACGGACTGGGAGAGCAGCAGCGCGGCTAGGCAGGGCATCGCCTGTGAGGGACGACCGGCGCCTCGACCAACGGACTCTGCGGGCGTTCCTCGAGCGGGCCCAGGGCAGATGAAGGCCCCCCGCGCCGCGCTCGCTTCCGGGGCTCTCTGCGCGGGTGGTGAGACCGTTGACCCGAACACGCGGCTTGGCCCTGGGCACGCTCGACGCCGCAGGCGCAGGCGCCGCCTCGGTCGTCGCCGCGACCGGGACCGACCCGGCCCTCGCGGGCTTGGTGCTGTCCCACGCCTACGCGGTGATCGACGCCTTCGGCACCGGGCTCGAGGCGGTGAGCAACCCGGTCAGCGTCGAGCTCGTGCCCTGACGCTACCGGGACGCTGGGCTCGCCTGCCGTTCGAGCGGTCGGAGCACAGGCTCGGGCACCCCTTCGGTGATCACCAGCCGCCGATCGAGCGGCACCTCGGTGAAGACCTGCTCGCGGCCCTTCCCGGGCCAGGTCACCGTCAGGCGCGCGATCCGCCGCGCCTGGCCCAGCCCGACGTGCTGCTCGAGCGGGCTCGCTCCGAAGGAGCCGCCCGAGCTCACGTGCCGGTAGACCGTTCGCTGGCCTTCGGGCTCCTCGATCACGACCTCGATGCGGGCGCCGATGGCGGAGCGGTTCGAGGTCGTGCCGATCAGCTTCACCCCCAGCCAGCGGTTGTCGAAGCCGGGGTTGCGGAACAGCGCGTCGTGGTAGCGGTCTCCTTCGTAGGAGCCTCCGAGCTGCTGGAAGACGTCCTGGTCTCCGTCGAGGTCGATGTCGGCGAAGGCGATGGCGTGCCCCTTCTGCAGGTGCCCGAAGCCGCCGGCCATCGTGACGTCGGCGAAGCGCTCTCCGCCTTCGTTCAGGTACATCAGGTTGGGCATGATGCTCGCGAAGTCGGGGCCGCCCGTGCCCAGATAGAAGTCGAGATAGCCGTCGTTGTTCAGGTCGCCGTAGTTGCAGCCCATCGGCATCATCGGGCGGTCGAGGCCGACCTTCCCCGCGACGTTCTCGAACGAGCCGTCCCCGAGATTGCGGTAGAAGCCGCAGGTCCAGGTCGGGGGCATGCGCGCGCTCGCGCCCGTGTAGTACGCGGCGACGCGGCCCGCCGGGTGCGCCGTGTACGACACGAAGAGGTCCAGCTCGCCGTCGTTGTCGTAGTCCCAGAACCACGCCGGGTAGCTGGGGCGCGGGTGGTTGACTCCCAGCGACTCGGCCACGTCGGTGAAGGTCCCGTCGCCGTCGTTGCGGTAGAGCCGGTTGTCCTTGATGAAGTTCGATACGAAGAGGTCGGGGTCGCCGTCGGCGTCGTAGTCGCCCCACGAGACGCCCTTGGTGAACTCGAGGTTCTGGACCCCCGCCCGCAGGGCCACGTCGAGGAAGCGGCCGCGCTCCCCGGAGGAAGGGCCGTCGTTGCGGAAGAGCTGGCACGGCGCGGTCAGCGTGTGGGTGCTCTCGTTGCCCACGAACACGTCCAGGTCGCCGTCGAGGTCGAAGTCGGCCCAGCCCGCCGCCTGGGTCGGGTAGTGCGGTCCCCCCAGCCCCTCGGCGAAGGTGACGTCCCGAAAGCGCAGCTGCCCGTCGTCGTCGACGCCGAGATTGCGCAGCAGCGAGTTCGGGTGTAGCCCTTCCTCCTCGAGCCACGCGCCGCGGAGCACGAGGACGTCGGGCAACCCGTCGCCGTCGTAGTCTCCCTGGGCCAGGTTGGCGCCGCCGTAGAGGCCGCCCAGCCCGGCCGCCTGCGAGCACTCCTGGAACGCGCCGGCGCCGTCGTTGAGGAAGAGCCGCAGCTCCTGCTTGACGTCGTGCGACGAGCTTATGACGTCGAAGTCGCCGTCGTTGTCGAGGTCGTCGACCACGACGCCGCCGGCCAGGCTGAAGGTATCCAGGCCGAGCTCGCTCGAGACGTTGACGAACCTCGGGAAGGCCCGCTCGGACCGAAAGTGCTCCGGCGCGACCAGGTGCTCGGGCGGCACGTCGTCGGGGTAGCGGTCGAGCGTCATGTAGGCCACGTTCAGCAGCCACTGCGCCAGGTGGTAGTCGGGGTCGGAGACCGGCACGACCTCGAGCAGCTGCTCCAGATACCCGACCGCGGCCTGCGAGCCGTTCGGCCTCGTGTGGATCGCCGCGCCCTGCAGGGGCACGATGCAGCTGTCGGGGTTGTTGAACTGGCAGCAGTTCTCGGTCTCGGCACGCCGTAGCGAGGCGACCGCCAGGGCCCGCAGGTGCTCGGCGCGCTGGGAGCGCGAAGCGCCGGCGGCGAGGAGCGCATACGCCTCCTCGAGGTGCCCGAGCGCGTCCTCTTCGCGGCCGTGGAGGAGCTCGGCGAAGCCGAGGGCGTACAGCACGTCCCCGCGCCGGCTCTCCGGCGCGTCGGGGGCCAGCGCTGCAAGCTCGTCGCCGAGCTCGCGAATCGTCGCATCGCCCTGGTACTCGCTCTCCGAGGCATGGTTCGCGATGGTCCGGAGCAGCGCGTGCATGTCGCGGTCGGAGCCGCCTTCGCCTCCCCCCGGATCCAAGGGCGCGGCGAGAAGCGGTGTGGACCAGCACAGAAGAACGAGCACGGGCAAGCGCATCACAAGCAACCTCGTTGAGCCGGCGCATCCGGCGCGTGATTTCGGAGCCTGGACCGGCGTCCAGCGGCGGTCGGATCGGCGATGGGGCCCGGCGTCAGCGCACCGGGCCCCGGCAGAGGCGTGCTAGATCTTGCACTTCTCAACGGCCTGGCACGGTCCGACTCCGTCGCCGGCCAGCCGCGCGCCCGTCTTCGGGTCGTAGATCGTGTTGCCGACCTGGACGATCTGCATCATGCCGAGGTCCTCGTGGTTGAGGACGTGGCAGTGCAGCACGAACTTGCCGTCGAAGGTCAGGAAGCGCGAGCGGATGTTCACGCCCGACGTCGGCACCGAGACCGTGTCCCGCCACATCCAGTTGGTCGGGTTGTCGGGCCCGGCCGGGTTGACCGGCTCGCCCACCACCTGGAACGGGTTGACGTGGATGTGGAACGGGTGCAGCGAGCCCGCGTTGTTGGCGAGCTGCCACTCCTGGACCGCTCCGAGCGGGACGTTGTGATTCACGACGTTGGGATCGAACGGCTGTCCCTGGATCGTGAAGACCTGCGGGATCGGCGTGCAGGAGGCGCCACCGCACCCGCCGCCGGCAACGCCGAAGTCGACGATGTCGGGCTTGAGCACGGCGTCGAAGATCGGCTCCAGATAGCAAGTACGCTTCGGCCGCTGGGGCAGCTTGTCCGGGATCTTGTCGGTGTAGATCGGCCCCGAGAGCACGATGTAGGCCAGGTCCTGGTCGACGGTCACGAAGACCGTCGGGTCCATCGCCTTGCGCACCGTGTAGATGCCGTCAACGGGGCTCAGCGGCGGGATCTTCACAAGGAAGTCGGCGCGCCCTCCGGGCGCGACCTGCCAGGTGGTCTTCGGCTGCGGAGACTGGCCGTAGAACGTAATCCCGTCCACAGCGACCAGGTGCATCTCGAGCGGGTTCCCAAGCGGGTCCAGCAGCTGGATCTCTCCGAAGCCGCGGGGCGTGGCGGAGGCGTTGATGAAGCGCCAGCGCTCAACCTGGCCCGGGTGCATCTTCAGCGTCGGTTGGAACTGGCCGTTGACCGTGAACGTGCTCGTGAAGCTGCCCGGCAGGCAGGAATACACGAGGCTGGCCTGGTCGCCGAGCTGCTCCTGGATCAGCCAGACCCGGTCCGGGGTGTCGTCCGGGACGATCATCTCATCCACGTCGTCCTCGACGATGAGCGCCCCGCAAAGCGCATTGCCGGAGCTCAGCGCGATCGCCGTCGCCCCGTGCTTGTGCGCGTGGTACCAGTAGGACCCGGGCGCGTGGAAGTCGGGCAGCCGGATGCAGAAGCGCTGCGACTTGCCGGGCTTGATCTCGAGCAGCACCTCATCGGAGCAAATCAGCTCGCCCTTCTCGTTCAGGTACGACGCCGGCGAGACGTGCAGCCCGTGCGTGTGGAGGTTGGTCGTGTTGAAGCAGTGCGGCTGGTTGTGGTCGAACGGCGTCAGGCAGCAGGGCGAAGCCGCGCCGGACAACGTGGGACAACAGTTGTCGAAGTTGTCCGGGTTGCAGACGTCGGGCGGCAGGTGGTTGATCATCTTGAAGATCATCTCGTCGCCGCGCTTGACCTTGAGCGTCGCTCCGACCTTCAGGCCGTTGTAGCTCCGCAGGACATCCTTGAAGAAGTTGCCGGTGCAGGAGAGCGTCTCCTTCTCCTTGCCCAGCACGTTGAAGGTGTAGAAGAGCTGCCCCCCGGAGGAGGAGACGACGGGCGGTTCGTGCCACGGGACGTACGCCACCTGCAGCGAGTGCCGCGCGCGGGTACGGACGAAGGGCGCGCCGGTCCGCCACGCCTCGGCGGTACCGCCGACCGAGGCGGCGGCCACGGCTCCGGTCCCGGCGCGGAGGAGTTGACGGCGGCTCAGGCCCTTGCTGCGGGTACCCGTTTCGGGAGTGGCTTCGGTGTTCGACTTTCTGCGCTTCATGGCTCTCCCCCTTTGGAGGGCTCGGAAATGGCGAGACGGCAACGGGCGTCGGCCGGCGTCCGGGGGGGGGCAAGGTGCGGCGCGGCCCGTTCATTCTGAAACGGTCTTCGGTACGGTGTCCTGTTGCGCTTCCCGCTCCTAGCGGGGAGCGCGCGGTTGCGATGCGGCCTCCTTTCCGACGGCGAAGGCGGCCTCGCCCAACAGGGGCGACGGCGGCGGCTCGGTAAGCTCGGCGGGTAGTCGGTCGTCGGTCAGCGTGCCGAGGAAGGTCACCAGGTCGGCGATCTCCTCCTCGCTTAGGTTGCGGGGCTGCATCAACGGGTCGGGATGCCGCGAGTAGCGCGGCGCCTCGTCGAGGGTGGAGTAGAAGTGCAGCACCTCCTCCAGCGTCTCGAACTGCCCCTGATGCATGTAGGGCGCCGTCAACGCCACGTTGCGCAGGCTCGGCGTCTTGAACTTGCCGTGGTCGTCTCCGTGCACCGCCAGGAAGCGGAGCTTGGCTTCGGCCTCGCCCGAGGGGTCGTCGCTGTAGGCGCCCACCCCGTTGAACGGGTCCGCGCGCACCAGCGGCGCGGCGTCCAGGCGGCCGCCCTCTCCGGCGATGCCTCCGGCGCGCGTCGGCAGGAGCGTGTTGTGGAACTCCTTGTCGGTGAAGTTCGGTCCGTGGTGGCAGCTGCGGCACTCGCCCTTGCCCAGGAAGAGCGCGAGGCCGCGGACCGCCGCGGGCGGAAAGTCCGCGGGCGGCGCCGGATCGCCCCGCCGCAGCGCGGCGACGTAGCGGTCAAAGGCCGAGTCGCGCGAGACGAGCCGGCGCTCAAACGCCGCCAGCGCCTTGCCCAGGTTGGAGAACACCCGGTCGATCGCGTTGCGGTCGTCGGCCGTCATCGCCATCCAAGCGCGGTGGTGCGGGTGGTCGACGTCGCCGGGAACCGGACGCCCCTCCGCGGGGAAGCGGTGCGCGTCCCCGAGCTTGGGGAGCGGGCCAAAGATGCGCTCATACGCCTCCCGCAGGTCCCGGTCGTCGTGGATCAGGTGCGCGTACTGGAGCCGGCTCCCAGCATGCTCCGCCGGGTCTTCCAGCGGCGCCAGCGCCTGCGCCCAGAGGCTGTCGGCCCGCCCGTCCCAGAAGAACCAGCGGTTGTAGGCCACGTTCCACAGCGACGGGGTGTGCCGCGTCATCGGTGCGGTCCCCGACGCCATCGTGCGGCCGTCGGTCCACGACCGCGTCGGGTCGTGGCAGGTTGCACAGGAGATCTCGCCGGTGCCCGAGAGGCGCTCGTCGAAGAACAGGAAGCGCCCCAGATGGGCGGCGCGCGCATCGGCCGAGACGGCGTTGGTCGGATCGACCGGGGGCGCGGGCAGCGCGGCCATGTGGAGCAGGACCCGCACGGCTTCGGGCTCGAACGGATGCGCGAAGGGCGCCCCGGTCTGCGCCGGCGCGACGGCGGGAACCGCCTCCGGACCATCCTCGGTGGCCGCATAGTCCGCAGCCGCGCGGCCGCGGCACCCCACGGCGACGGAGAGCAACAGGGCCCACCCAGCGCAGCGTCCTAGCTTCATAGGTGTACGTCGAAGGTTGCGCGCTCGGGCTTGCGTCCGGCGATGACGTCGACGCGCAGCTCCCAGTGCCCCGGCATGTGGAACAGCATCCCCTCGATGCGATAGCGCCCCCCGCCGAGCTCGGTCGTCTCCGGCTGACGCACCATGCCGTGCTGGTGGTCGGGCATCCAACCCGTGACGTAGACACGCGCGCCGTCCACCGCTTGTCCGTGGGCGGCACTTGACCGCACTTCGACGTCGAGCTCAAACGGCTCGTTGAGCGGGATCGGCGCCGGCCGCGACGCGCAGAGCACAACGACGCCTCCACGGCTGCCTTCCGCGCGCAGGCGCGCGTCGGCGGCACCGGCGCTGGCTTCGGCGGGCTCGAACGTGCTCGACACAGCCGCTTCGGGCGGTGTTGAACAGGACGCGCCGCAGAACGACACGAGTGCGAGGATGGCGCCCGGCAAGGTCGGACGGGAAAGGATCCGCATGGGCCACCTGGGGTTGCGAGAACGAATGCGAGGAACCGAGACTACCACGGATCTGCGGGCGCTGCTTGGGATCGGGCTGCGAGCAATCCTCGCTTCCAGGTCACAGCGCAAACCGTCCTGCCGCCAGAGCTTGCCGCCCGTTCCCAACAACAGGACAGAGTTCCTCGCCCGCTTTCGTCGTGCAGCTCTAACGTAGAGTTCCTTGCGTTTGTGTCCTTGCCTTTCGTTCTTGCACCCGCCGCAACGCTCGTAATCAGCGCGGCCACGACCGCGTGCTCGCTGCGGCGCTTCACCGGAGGGATCCCACATGCACCGCCGATTGCTACTCGCCTCTTGCCTGGGCGCCGCCCTGTTTGCGAGCCCCGGCCGGGCCCAGGAACTGACTCCGGAGCACCAGGAGCTCGCCGATCCGGTCGCCGCCTTCGACGCCGACGCGGTCTGGGACGGCATGGTCGACAAGAAGACCACCTACCGCATCTTGGACTTCCTCAACGGGGTCGATAGCTACAAGCAGATCGTCGAAGAGACCGGCCTCGCGCCCGAGACCGCCCAGCTGATCCTCGAGATCCGCAAGGCGCAGAAGACCGGCACGCTCACCTCGCTGGCGCAGCTGCAGAAGGTCTGGTCCTTCGACGTCACCGCCTTTGCCAAGCTGCACTGCTTCTTCGGACCGGCCACCAAAGGGCGCTGGGACCTGCTGCCCTACGAGGCTCCTTGGTCGCCGGTGAACACGGTCCTGCTCAAGAACGGCCGCGTCATGTTCTTCGAGGAGAGCAACTCGGTCCGCACGACCCAGTGGGACCCGAGCGATCTCGTCAACCCGATCTTCGTCTCGCCCGACAACGACCCGCAGTTCTCGCAATGGTGTAGCCAGACCGTCCAGCTGAGCGACGGGCGCGTCCTGTCGGTCGGCGGTGCCGGCGGCGGACCGAACCCGAACTCCGACCAGGTCCACATCTTCGATCCCGACGCGGGTACGAACGGGGTTTGGACGCGGATCGCCGACCTGAACTTCGAGCGCTGGTATCCCTCCGTCGTTGCCCTCGGCGAGCCCAACTTCCTCATCGTCGGAGGCGTGCAGAGCGGCGGCGGTGGAACCGTCGGCCCCATGGAGATCTACAACGAGAACACCGGCGCGTTCACCGTCGTGCCGGGAGCCTCGTCGGAGCTCTTCTGGACCCCGCTCTACCCGGGCCTGCACCCGCTTGCCAACGGCCAGATCGTGTTTACCCGCACGGGCTTCGCCGGCAGCCCCGCGACGCCGCCGACGCAGTTCTTCGTGTGGAACGACTTCACCAACCCGGTCACGGGTACCTGGCACGATCTCGGTCCGCTGGCGTTCCCCTACCGCACCGAGGCGATGTCGCTCCAGTTCATGGAGCCGACCGACGACGTGTACGAGCAGCGCTCCCGCGTGATGGTCTTCGGCGGCGGGCAGACCCCGATTCCGGACAGCGTCACGGCCGAGATCATCGACGCCGAGAGCCTGGCCGTCGGAGCCCCCTGGACCCGCCTGCCGGACATGGCCGAGCCGCGCAACCACGCGCAGTCGATCCTGCTGCCGGACGGCAAGGCGATCATCTGGGGCGGCGCGAACCACGGCAACAACGGCCTCGTCGGCAGCTTCTCGTCGGAGCTCTTCGACCCCTGCACCAACACCTTCATCTGTCAGGACGACCTGACCTTCGCCCGCGGCTACCACTCCGCGGCGGCCCTTCTGCCGAGCGGCAAGGTGCTCGCCAGCGGCGGCATCGCGGGGCCGCTGGAGAAGACGATGGAGGTCTACAGCCCCCCGTATCTCTTCAAGGGGCCGCGGCCGGTAATCTCGTCCTATCCGTCGGTGGTCAAGCACGGCGACAAGTTCGACATCAAGACGCCGCAGGCGACCCAGATCGAGAAGGTGGTGCTGGTGCGTCCGGTGCAGAACACCCACAGCACCGATTCGGAGCAGCGCGTACTGCAGCTGCGCTTCACGCGCGACCTCGCCGCGGGCAAGGTGACGGCGACGATGCCGGACGGCGTCGCCCCCCATCCGCACGCGCCCCGCGGGCACTACCTGCTCTTCATTCTGAATTGCAGGGGCGTGCCGTCGATCGGGAAGTTCGTCTACCTGTACTGATTCCCAGGTTGCCCGCGACCCGTCGCCTTCGGGTCGCGGAGCGGCCACGTCTCGTCGAGGAGCGCGGACCATGCTCGCGACAGCCCCCCACGTACCGTTGTTGCTGAGCGCGGCCGCGCTGCTCGGGCCGCCGGTCGCGGCGCAGGTCGCCGCTCACCAGAAGATCAGCGACGAGGCCGGCGGCTTCGGCGGCACGCTCGACGTCATCGACTCCTTCGGGCACGCCTCGGCCGCCTTGGGCGACCTCGACGGAGACGGCGTCGCCGACCTCGCGGTCGGATCCCACTTCGACGGAGACGGCGGCGCCAAGCGCGGCGCGGTGTGGATCCTCTTCCTGAACGCCGACGGCAGCGTCAAGGCGGAGCAGAAGATCAGCGCCACCGAGGGTGGCTTCGCCGGCGTGCTGGACGACGGCGACGTCTTCGGCTCCGCGCTGGCCGGGCTTGGAGACCTCGACCGCGACGGGGTCGTCGACCTGGCGGTCGGCGCGCCCGACGACGATGACGGAGCACCGGCGGCGGGAGCGGTGTGGATCCTCTTCCTCAACGCCGACGGGACGGTAAAGGCGTGCCGCAAGATCAGCGCCTTCGAGGGCGGCTTCGCGGGACAGCTCGACGCCGGCGACACGTTTGGGAGCGCGCTGGCGGGACTGGGCGATCACGACGGCGACGGGGTTGTGGACGTCGCGGTCGGTGCCCCGGGCGACGGCGACGGAGGGCCTCAGCACGGAGCCGTCTGGGTGCTGTTCCTGAACGTCGACGGGAGCGTCAAGGCCGAGCGCAAGATCAGCGACAGCGCGGGTGGCTTCGCGGGTGACCTGCAGAACGCCGACTTCTTCGGCTACTCCGTCGCCGCCCTCGGCGACTACGACGAGGACGGCGCCGGCGAGCTGGCGGTCGGCAGCGCCGAGGCGGGCTTCTTCGGGCACCGCGGCATTCCTCCGAGCGCCGGCGCGGTCTGGGTGCTGTTCCTCAACGACGACGGGAGCGTCAAGGGCGAGCGCAAGATCGGCGACGGCATCGGCGCGTTCGACGGCGAGCTCGACCACTTCGACCGCTTCGGCCGCGGCCTGGCCGCGCTGGGCGATCTGGACGGCGACGGGCTCCAGGAGCTCGCGGTGGGAGCGCCTGACGACGACGACGGCGGCCTCGGCCTCAAGGCCAACCAGGGGGCGGTTTGGCTCCTCTTCCTCGCGCCGGACGCGACCGTGCGTGCGCACCGCAAGATCAGCGCGCTCGCGGGTGGCTTTGCCGGCGAGCTTGACCCGTTCGACCGCTTCGGCACGTCGCTGTGCGCCGCCGGAGACCTGGACGGAGACGGCCTCGGCGACCTCGCCGTCGGCGCGCCCGAGGACGACGATGGCGGCACGGGGCACGGCGCCGCGTGGATCCTCTTCCTGGATCCGGTGGCCCCAGCGACCGAGGTCGTGCGCGCCGGCAGCCCGCCGAACCCGGTGGTGTTCTTCCCGGGCCGTACGAGCGCGCCGGTCGTCGGCGCGGTCTGGGACCCGGTCGCGACGCCCGCTCTCCCGGCGCCGTTGCTCGACTGGATGCGCGTGTCCTTCCAGCCCGTCAACGTTCCGCTCGGCCCGCTCGGGACGCTGCTCTGCGATCCGTCCGGCGCCGGCTTCGTCGTCACCAGTCCGCCCGGGAACCCCTTCCAGGTCGCCATTCCGCAGGACCCCGAGGCGGTCGGTCTCCCCTTCTGCGCCCAGGTCGCGTCGGTCGACGCCGACGCGACGGTGCTCCTGACGAATGCCCTCGACTGCGTGATCGGGACCTTCTGAGGGCGCCCCCCACCCGCGGACGGCCTCCAGGGGCCGGCTGCGGCAGGTGCTAGAGTGGACGCGCCCATGAAGCCGTCCGAGACCGAGCCCCGGCGGGACCTCGCCGCCGACGCCTTGGACGTCTACGCGGCGCGCCTGGCCAGCCTCCCCGAGGGCGAGTCGCTCGACCTCGAGCAGCTCTGCCGCGAACGTGCCGACCTAGCTCCCGAGCTGCGCCGGCTGCACCTGGCGGTCGACCAGCGCGACCGCCAGGTCGAGGCCGGCGCCGCGCCCGTCCCGATCGGCGACGGGCCGCTGGAGGCCCTCGCCCGCAGCCAAGACGACGAGCGCTACTCGATGCTCGACGAGATCGGCCGCGGCGGCATGGGCTCGGTCTACCGCGTCTGGGACGCGCGCCTCAAGCGCACGCTGGCGATGAAGGTCTCCGCCGTCCGCCGCGGCGAGTCGAGCGAGCGCCGCGGCGACCGCTCGCTCTACCGCTTCCTGGATGAGGCGCACGTGATGGGCTGGCTCGACCATCCCGGAGTGCTGCCCGTGCACGACGCGGGCTTCGACGCCGAGGGGCGGCTCTTCTTCACCATGCACCTGGTCCGCGGGCACGAGCTCGGCCGGGTGCTGCGCCTCGCTCGCCAGGGACGCGACGGCTGGAACGCGACGCGCGTCGTCGGCGTGCTGATCAAGGTCTGCGAGACCCTGGCCTACGCCCACGGCAAGGGCATCCTGCACCGCGACGTGAAGCCGTCGAACGTCATGGTCGGAGCGCTGGGCGAGACCTATGTGACCGACTGGGGCCTCGCCCGGGTGGCCGCGCGGCCCGAGCCGGGCGTGCCCGACCCCCGCGGAGAAGTCCGCGATCCGGACGACAGCCGCCACGGCCCCTTCACCGTCGACGGTGCGGTGATCGGAACGCCGAGCTACATGGCGCCCGAACAGGCGAGCGGGCGGGCCGCCGCGATCGGCCCGCGGGTGGACGTCTACGCCGTCGGCGCGGTCCTGTACGAGCTGCTCGCGGGCGAGCCGCCCTACGCCGACCGCTGCCCGTCGGCGGATGCCCAGGGCGTGCTCGAAGAGGTCCGTCGCCACGCGCCCACGGCCCTCGTGCGCCGCGCGCCGGCGGCGCCGCCCGAGCTGATCGCGATCTGCGACAAGGCCATGTCGCGGACTCCGGCGCGGCGCTACGGGAACATGGAGAGCCTGGCGGCCGACCTGCGCGCCTACACCGAGCGCCGCGTGGTCAGCGCCCATCGCGTGGGACCGGTGGTCGAGGCGCGCAAGTGGGTCGACCGCAACCGCACCGCGGCGTTGGCCCTCGCGTCGGCGCTGCTCCTGCTCGTGGCCGGCTCGCTCGCCTTCGCGTGGACGCAGGCGGCGCAGCGCCGCACCGTCGACGGCGTCAACGCGCGCCTGCGGGCCCAGAGCCAGCGGGCCGACCGCTCCGCCTACGCGGCGCGCGTCTCGGCCGCGGCGGCGCTGCTCGAGCAGCATCACCCCGACTTCGCGCGCGCCCAGCTGGCCCTCTGCGATCCCGCGCTGCGCGGATGGGAATGGCACCACCTGGACGCGCGCGTCGACCTCAGCCGCGCGACCTTGGACGCCGCCTCGGACGCCGAGTTGACGCGCGGCGTGGCGTTCTCGCCGGACGGCGAGCTCCTCGCCTTCGGCGACGAGGACGGGCGGGTCTTCGCCGCCGCCGCGCGGAACGCATCGGCACCCCGGCTGCTGGGGCGCGTGGCCGACCGCGTCTACGAGCTCAAGATCGACCCCCACGAGCGCTGGATCGTCGCGGCGGGGAAGCGCGAGGTCGGCTTCTTCTCCTTCGATCCCGCGGTCCCCCCTCGGATCCTCCGCCCCGGCGGCGGCAACTTCCGCGACGTGGCCTTCCGGCCGGGAACGGACACCGTCGCCGTCTCGGCACAGGACGGCAAGGTCCGCCTGCTGGACGCGCCGACGGGCGCGATCGTGGGCTCCTTCTACGTCGGAGGCCGCGCCGGGATCGGCTTTGGGCCGAACCCGGACGAGCTCTTCAGCCTTGCGGCCGACAGCCGGGTGCGCGTCCACGATCCCGAGACCGGCGAGGTGCTGCGCGAGCGCGAGCTGCTCGACGAGCCGGCCTACTCGCACCACTGCCTTCCGCTCGCCGTCGGCCCGCGCGGCGACGTCCTCGCGGTCGGGACGCCGCAGGGCGAGGTGCAGCTGCTCGACGCGGCCTCGCTCGACCGCATCGCGGTCCTGGACGCCCATACCGGCTACGTGTGGAGCATCGCCTTCTCTCCGGACGGGCGGCGCCTGGCCACAGCGTCTTCGGACGGAACGGTGCGCGTGTGGGACGCGGGCAGCGGTGCGCTTGGTTTCGTCGGACACGGGCATCGCGCGCGGGTCACCGCCGTCGCCTGGAGCCCCGCGGGCGACGCGCTGGCGACCACCGGCGAAGACGCGCTCGTCCGGCTCTGGGACCCGGACGGAAGCGAGGGGGAGAGCCTGCTCCTCCCCCACAGCTTCGGCGCGCGCAAGCTGGACGTGTCGCCGGACGGCGCCCGCATCGCGAGCGCGGGCCCGCAGCCGGGCGTGCTGCTCTGGGATCCCGAGAGCGGCGACTGCCAGGCGCGCCTCGAGTGGGACAAGGAGGACGCCGTGGCGTGCCGCTTCGACCGCACCGGCCGGCGTCTGTGCGTCGGGACGACCGACGGCCGCCTGCTGATCTGGGACGTGGAGCGCGCCGTCGTCGAGCGCGAGGTGAAGCTCGCCGACACCTGGGTCGAGGACATCGACCTGCACGGCGGCCGCATCGCCGCGTCGACGAGCGACGGCCTGCTGGCCGTCCTCGACCTCGGCACCGGCGCCGCCATCGCCCAGCTGCGGTGCGGCGCCGGGCGCGTGGGCGCCCTGCGCTTCGCGCCCGACGGTGAGCACCTCGTCGTCGGGCCGGGCGGCGAGGACCTGCTGGTGATCGAGACCGCCGGGTGGACCGTCGCGCGGCGCCGCCCCGCGCCCCACGGCGACCTGGTCCACTCGATCCGCTTCCATCCGGACGGCTCGTCCTTCGTCACCTCCGGCGCCGACGAGCGCGTGCTGGTGTGGAGCACGCAGACGTGGGAGCTCGAGCGCGAGCTCCGCGGACACTCCGAGAGCGTCCACGCGACCGCCTTCTCACCCGACGGTACGCGGCTCGCCACCGGCGGCGTCGACCAGAGCCTGCGCCTCTGGGACTTCGCCAGCGGGTCGGTCCTCGCGACGCTCGGCGCCCGGCGAAACTGGATCACCGCGCTCGCCTTCGCGCCCGACGGGAGCTGGCTGTGCGCGGGAAACAACCTGCGCCTCTGGGACTCGACGCGGCGCGAGCGCGGGCTCAACGTCCTGCACCGCGTGCGGTCCAAGCTGCGCGTCGAGGTCGACGAGCTCTTCGCGCTGCACCACCGCTCCCAGGCGGTCGTGGAGGCGCTCGGGCGGCGCGCCGACCTCTCCCCGGTCGAGCTGCGCGCGGCGATCTGGCTCGCGCGTTCCAAGCCCGACGGACCGCGCACGCTGCGCGATGCCGCGCGCGCCCTGGCGCTGGAGCCCGGGAGCGCCGACGAGCTCTACGTCCGCGCGCTCGAGAAGGCGCGGGCGTCCCTCGCGCTCGATCCGGACCCGCGGACACTCGAGGTCGAGGCGCTAGCGCTCGCCCGGCTCGGGCGTACCGACGAAGCGCGCGACGCCCTGCGGCGCGCCGACGGGCGACGCGATGAGCCGGAGCCCGGCGACGCGCAGGCGGAGGCGACGCGGACCGCGTTGCGCCGGCTGCTCGACCGAGCGACCCCGGACGGAGGCGGCGGCTAGGCGCCGGTCCATGGACGCACGCGACGCGGGAGCCGAGCTCGTACGCAGGGCCCAGGCCGGCGAGCCCGAAGCGCTCAACGAGCTGCTCGAGCGCGCCTCGCCCGCGGTGCGGCGAGCCCTGCAGCGACTGGTCGGCGCGCGGCTCGCGCGCCAGGTGTCGCTCTCCGACCTCGAGCAGGAGGTCCTGCTGCAGGGGGTCCAGGCGGTGCGCCGCCTCCCGGCCGGGGCCGGGCCCGAGGACCTGCTCGCGCTCCTGCTGCAACACGCGCGCTGGTCGGTCGGCCGCGCCGCCGAGCGTCGGGTCGGACCCGAGCGCGAGTCGCTCGGTGCGGTCGAGGCGGCGCCGCGGCCCGCGTCGAGCCTTGGGGCGATCACGCGCGCCGACGAGCTGAGCTGGTTCCGCCGGCGCATCGTCGCGCTCGAGACGCCGCTCCGCGACGTCGTGCTGGGTCGCCTGGAGGGGCGCACCTTCCGCGAGATCGGAGCCGAGCTGGGGATCGGCGAGGAGGCCGCGCGCAAGCGCTACCTGCGCGCAGCGCTGAGCCTGAAGACCGGCCCCGGGCCCGCCGGGTGAGCGGGGCGCACAGCCTTTTTTCCGGAATCCGCTCGGGTTCGGCACACGGCGCGGTCTTCGGGGCTGAGGGGCGAGTGCCGCCCCCAACGACCCCCACAAGAGGCCCCCACGATGACCCGACTCGCCGTTGGAACCGCCCGGCGGACCGCTTCCCTCGTCCTCCTGGCCGTGTCCCTCGCGGCCCAGGACTCCTCCCCGGCGCCGGGCGCCGGGCTCACCTGGTACGACGTGGACGGCGACGGCCTGGTCGACCTGCTCGCGATCGAGCCCGGCGGCGCACTGCGCCTGCACCGCAACGGAGGCGATGGGACGTTCGCCGACGCGACGCTCGAGAGCGGGCTGCGCGGCGTGTCCGCGGCGGCCTTCGTCCGGCCGGCGGACGTCGACGGCGACGGTCGGGCCGATCTCCTCGTGGTCGCCAGCGACGGGGGCGCGCTGCTGTACCGCGGCGTCCGTCCGGGCGGGTTTGAGGCCTGGAGCGCGCCGGGTGCCTCCGGGGCCGTGCGGGACGCGGTGTGGCTCGACTACGACGCGGACGGCGCGCAGGACCTGCTGTGCGTCACCGACCTCGGCTACGAGCTCCTGCACAACCGTGGCGCGGGCTCCTTCGCCTCGCTCGGCTTCGGGTTGGGGCCGACGGGCGTCGGCCTCGGGCCGGTTCCGCGCGGCACGAGGCTCGCGTCGTCGCCTCCACCGCCCGCGCTGACCGGGACGCCGCAGGGTTGGAGCGTCGGCCCCTCGCTGCCCCAGGACGTGGCGCTGCCGTGCGCGACCTCGATCGTCGACCATGCGACGGGAGACTGCATCCCCGCCTCGAGCGAGCCCGCGCTCGGCGCGCTGTGGCCGCTTGGGGTCGAGCTCAACATCGACCCGACGACGGGCTACGTCGGCATCGGCACCACCCATCCGGTCTCGGCGCTGCACGTGGCGCAGAGCATCACGGTGGACAAGGAAATCCGCTTCAGCGACGGTTCGGTCCAGGACACGGCCATGCTCGAGGGGCCCCCAGGGCCCCCAGGGCCCCCAGGGCCCCCAGGGCCCCCAGGGCCCCCAGGGCCCCCAGGGCCCCCAGGGCCCCCAGGGCCCCCAGGGCCCCCAGGGCCCCCAGG
>JBCCGI010000058.1:0-53876 GCA_039029355.1 Planctomycetota bacterium | reverse complement strand
GCGGCGGGCAGCGCGACGACCGCGGCGGCTACAGCGGCGGCGGGCAGCGCGACGACCGCGGAGGCTACCGCGGCGGCGGGCAGCGCGATGACCGCGGAGGCTACCGCGGCGGCGGCCAGCGCGACGAGCGCGGAGGCTACCGCGGCGGTGGCCAGCGCGACGACCGCGGGCCGCGTGGTGGCGGCGGCTGGCAGAAGCGCGGTGCGGGCGGGAAGCGCCGCGGGTCCGAGGACGAGGAGCCGCGCGGCGGGGCGGGGGGCTTGGACCCCTCCTCCGGTGGCTCCTTCCCCCAATCCCCCGATCGAGGAAGGAACGAGGAATGAGCGAGCTAGTCATCGGCGTGATCGGGGGCTCCGGTCTCTACGAGATCGAGGCCCTCACCGATGTGGAGGAAGTGCCCCTCTCGACGCCGTTCGGAGAGCCGTCGGACGCCTACATCACCGGCGTGCTGGACGGCGTCCGGATGGTCTTCCTCCCGCGCCATGGCCGCGGGCATCGGGTCAGCCCGAGCGAGATCAACTTCCGCGCGAACGTGTGGGGGATGAAGAAGCTCGGCGTGACGCGGATCCTGTCGATCTCGGCGGTCGGCTCGATGCGTGAGGACATCGTCCCCGGCGACTTCGTGGTGATCGACCAGTTCTTCGACCGCACCCGCCACCGCGTGGACACGTTCTTTGAGAACGGTGTGGTCGCGCACGTGATGTTCGCCGACCCGGTGTGTCCCGAGCTTCGGGAGTGCTTGCTCGAGGCCGCGCGCGACGTCGGCGTGCGGGTGCACGACGGCGGGACGTACCTCAACATGGAGGGCCCGCAGTTCTCGACCCGGGCCGAGTCGCGCATCTACCGCTCCTGGGGCGTGGACGTGATCGGGATGACCAACCTCCAGGAGGCCCGCCTCGCGCGCGAGGCCGAGATCTGCTACGCGACCGTCGCGATGGCCACCGACTACGACTGCTGGCACGAGGGGCACGACGACGTGACCGTCGAAGCGGTGCTCGAGATCATGCACAAGAACGTGGGCAACGCGAAGGCTCTGGTGCGCTCGGCGGCCAGCCGCATCACGCTCGAGCGGGAGTGCGGTTGCAAAGATGCACTGAAGTACGCAATCATGACCGACCCCTCCCGGATCCCCGCCGAGGCGCGGGACCGCCTAGGGCTTCTGATCGACAAGTACATCCCGAGCTAGGAGAAGATCCATGCGGATGCGCGTTTCCCGCACCCTGAGCCCTGGGGCGATGGCCCTAGCGAGTGGGCTCCTCGCGTTCGCGTGCGCCTCTCCGGAGCGCGAGATCGCCCGCATGCTGGCCGAGAGCGGCGAGCAGCAAGCGCGTCCCGAGATCGACCACCGTGGGCCGAGCGTCGCGCTGGACGAGCACGGTCCCGCGCGCTTCGTCGGCCCGCTCTTCGAGGCCTTCCGCACGAAGCGCGCGATGCAGACGGTCGCCTTCGCCGACCCCTTCTACCGCACGCCGGCGAACCCGGGGTACGACGCGGTGATCGACCGCATCCTCGAGGTGCTGCGCGAGGCGGGCTACGGCAAGGATCCGCGCCTGGAGCTGCGCGTGCTCGAGGAGGCGATGGACCACCCCGCCTGGAGCGCCAAGAGCGGCCGGCTGACGATGCGCGTCGACGGCAAGGAGCGCGAGCTGCACGCCTTCGGGCCCGACGACGACACCGACCGCACCATGCTGCCGGTGCACAGCCCCTCGGCCTCGGTGTCGGGCACGGTGGCGATGTCGCTGGCCGAGCTGGACGAGGGCGAGATCCTGGTCACCGACGCCAGCGCGCGGCAGGTGCTCGCGCGTGCGCGCAGCCAGGGCGCGGCGGGGGTCGTTTCGGCCTCGCTCTTCCCGTTCAACGTCGATCCGTCGGGGGCCGAGCGCCATCTCGACGCGATCCAGTTCCGCCAGATGCCGCCGGGCACGGCGGTGCCGGTCTGCCAGATGTCTCCGCGCTCCTACGCCACCATCCGCGACGCGGTCGAGGCGGGCAAGAAGGTGCAGCTCTCGCTCGAGGCCGAGGTCGAGCTGGAGGAGCGCCCGCTGCGCACCGTCGTGGCCGTCGTGGTCGGCTCGAAGCGCCCGGGCGAGGCGGTCGCGATCAGCAGCCACGTGCAGGAGCCCGGCGCCTGCGACAACGCGAGCGGCCTCGCCGGCCTGCTCGAGAGCGCGCGCGGGTTGGCCGAGTTGCTGAAGGACAACACGCTGCCCTGGCCGGACCGCAGCCTCGTGTTCCTGTGGGGCGATGAGTTCCGCCAGACCGAGGTGTGGCTCGAAAAGACCAAGCGCACGCCGGTCGTCGGGATCTCGTCCGACATGACCGGGCAGTCGGCCGACACCGGCGCGATCGCGCTGCTGGAGCGCCATCCCGACCCCGGTGCGGTCACGACGCTCCCGCCCGACGAGCACACGCCCTGGGGCGCCTGGGAGGTCGAGGACGACTGGGTCAAGCCCAACGGCCTGGCCGTGATCGCGCGCTGCGCGATGGCCGACGTGGCGGTCCAGGCGGGCGGCTGGACGACCGCCGACCACCCGTGGGAGGGCGGCAGCGACCACGACGTGTACATCAAGATGGGCGTGCCGGCGGCGCTCTTCTGGCACTTCACCGACTTCACGTACCACACGAGCCTCGACCGCATCCCGTTCGTCGACCCCGAGGAGATGCGGCGCACCGGGACCGCGCTGCTCGCCACCGCCTTGGCGGCGGCCGACCCGCGGCCGACCGACCTCGACCGCTACCTGCGTAGCCTGGCGCGCGAGGAGCAGGTGCGCGTGGACGCCGCCGACGCCGTCGACCGGCAGGACGCCGTCGAGGCCTGGCAGCGCTGGTGCTACGGCGCCCGCATGTGGCTCCGCGCCCATTGCCTCGGGCCCGACGTCGACACTCCGGCCGGCTCCGACGACCGCTGAAGGTGGCGCTCCGATCCCCGGGAAAATAGGGAACCGGGAGCCCGGTTACCCTCGTCTCAAGAAGCGTCCGCGCCCCTGGGGGGGAGCGGGCTCTGGAATCAGCGGGGAAGCCGATGGTCGGCAGACCGGGGTTCCTGGCGGGTCTCCCGCGAGGTTCCCGTTGTGGTCAGCCCCGTGCGCCCCTGGATTGGCCGGTTCTGGTGGCGTGGATTCCGGGAACGAGACCGCTTCGCGGCAGGGCCTAGCCCCGCAGCGAAGCGGTCGTTTCCGTTTGGGACCACCCGGCCGGGCGCGGACGGGCCCCTAAACGCACTTCTTGCCGGCCGCGAACAGGGCGCGCGACCGCCCGGGCAATGCGGGCTTGGCAGCCGGCGGCGGGATCGTGTCCCATGGGGCATGAGCTCAACTTCACCCTTCCCGCGCCCCAACCGCCGCGCGTTCCTCGGCGCCGCCGCCGGCGCCGGTCTCGCTCCCCTGGCCTCCTCCAGCTCCGCGCTCCCGCGCACGGGCCAGCCCCCGCGCGGCGGGCCGGTGATGGTCGGCAGCGGCAACGCGCTGAAGGGGATGGAGGAGTGGTTGCCCAAGCTCCAGGAGGGCGCTGAACCGCTCGACGCCGCCCTCGGCGTCGTCGGCCGCGTCGAGGCCGACCCCAAGGACATGTCGGTCGGGCTGGGCGGCCTGCCGAACGAGGACGGCGTCGTGCAGCTCGACGCCGCCTGCATGCACGGGCCCACGCACAACTCGGGGGCGGTGGCGTGCATCGAGAACATCCTCCATCCCTCCCAGGTGGCGCGCCTGGTGATGGAGCGCACCGACCACTGCCTGCTGGTGGGGCGCGGGGCCTACGAGTTCGCGCGCATGCATGGGCACCCGCACACCGAGCTCCTGACCGACCGCGCGCGCCAGGCCTGGGTGCGCTGGCGCGAGACGATGAGCGACCGCGACGACCGCCTCCCGCCGCCGCCGGCTCCGGAGGACGAGAAGCACGGCGCGCTGGACGTCGACGTTCGCGTCGACGAGCACGGCGTGCCGCACACGACGGGCACGATCCACTGCTCGGTGCTGTCGGCCGGCGGCGAGGTCGCCTGCACGACCACGACCTCGGGGCTCTCCTGGAAGGTCCCGGGCCGGGTGGGCGACTCGCCGATCCTCGGTGCGGGGCTCTACTGCGACATGGAGGCCGGCTCGGCCGGCGCGACCGGCCGCGGCGAGGCGGCGGTGCTCGCGAACGGGAGCTTCGCGTGCGTCGAGCTGATGCGGCAGGGCGCGAGCCCGGTCGACGCGGGCCTCGAGGTGCTGCGCCGGATCACGCGCCAGGCCCAGCGCCAGGCCGCCTGGCAGCCGGGGCTGGTCGACGCGGACGGGAAGCCGTCCTTCCACATCCACTTCTACCTCGTCGGCCTCGACGGGAGCTACGCGGGCGTCACGATGCTCGTGGCCGGGCGGCACTTCGCGGTCGCGACCGCGGACGGCGCGCGGCGCGAGCGGTTGGTTTCGCTGCACGGCTAGCCGGATGTCCTCACAAGATCGCGAGCCCGAATCGTCCAGGTCGTTTTGTGGCGGTGCTTTGCGAGTGCCGACCCCGCAGGCGACCCTGAGCGGGTCGTCGAGGACGGCGGTGCTCGCAAAGTGCGGCCACAAAACGACCTGGGCGATTCGGGCCGCGAGCTTGTGAGGACATCCGGCTAGGGCCCTGAGTCGGAAGCCCGGGGGCCTTGGCGCGCGGGCTTCCGACTCACAGCGCGAGCCGCAAGGCCGCGCCGCACCCGCGAGCCCGAGCCGCCCCGCGCCGCAGGTCCCTCAGCGCTCCAGCGCGAAGCGCCGGAAGCTCCGCGCGAGGCCCTGCGTGCGGATCTTGCCGTCGACCTCGGCGTAGGGATACACGAAGAAGTTGAGCGGCCCCTGCGCAGCCGGCGGATCCAGCACCAGGTCGCGCCCGCCGGTCATCGTGACGCGATCGGGGTCGAGCGCGCCGAAGTAGAATTCGGCCCTCTCGGGGTGCTTGTCGGCCTCGCTGATGTCGACCGGGACCCACCGCTCGCCGTCCCAGAAGAAGGCCCAGCAGTGGTAGCCGCCGACGCTGGCCTCGTCGCCCCTGGCCGGCACCGAGAACCCCATCTCGAAGCGTGCCGGGATGCCCTTCACGCGCGCCAGGCCGAGGAAGTAGCTGTGGAAGTCGGTGCAGTTGCCGTGGCGGCTGTCGCAGGCCCACTCGGCGTCGCCGCGGCCCCAGGAGCCGCCGACGGGCTTCTCGTAGCGCATGCGCTCCAGCGTGTGGTCGTACAGCGCGCGCGCCGTGGCGGCGGGGTCGTCGGCGGTGGCCAACGAGCCCGCGACGGCGGCGACCTTGCCGTCGAGCGGCACGTAGGTGTCCGGCTCGAGCGCCGCCCGCAGCTCGTCCTCGGTGGCCGCGCCGCCGCCGCCCGTGGCGCGCCGTAGCACCTCGAAGGAGAGCACCAGCGTCAGGGCTTCGCCCCCGGGCGCCTCGACGCACACCGAGCGCCCGGCGCCGCCGCCCAGGTCCGCGTGCGTCACGTGCAGCGCCCGCTCGCCCTCGCCCACGGTGAGCTCGAAGGGCTCGTTCAGCGGAAGGCGCGCGTCGCGCGTTCCGCCCGGGCCCTCGGCCCGCAGCAGGACCTCGGCCTGCGACACGTCCTGGGCGTCGTTGTCGACCGGCACCGGGATCCAGAGTCGCGCGGTGTCCGCGGCCGCCTCGACGCCGTGCAGCGAGGCGGTGTACTCAAAGCGGAAGCGGCTCTCAGCCGGCTCCTCGGGAGCGGCCACGTCGAGCGTCTCCGCGGCGGAGCGGCAGGAGGCCAGGCAGGCCGGAAGCGCGAGCAGCGCGAGGGTCGGCAGGTGTCTCATCGGGGCTCTCATCGGCGGGCCGGTCCGCGGGGTGCCCGGAGCGGGGTCCGCGAACGGGGAGCGCCGAGGAGCCTACCGGTAGCGCGGTCCCCAGTCGTTGCTTTTGTGCAAGGCCTCTTCGAACTCGAGCCGCGAGAGCTTCCCGTCGCCGTTGCTGTCGAGCGCCGCCACCACGGCGCCGACGCGGACGTCGACGTTGGCCGGGCGCAGGAGGTCGAGCAGGTCCTCCTCCTCGAGGAAGCCGCTGCGGTCGTAGTCCAGCCGGTCGAAGTGGCGGATCGGGCCGGGGACGCGGTCGGGTCCGGGCGTGGCGCCGTACTTGACCTCTCGCGGCACCGACGTGCCGAAGAGCTCCAGCACCGTGGCCGGCGGAGCGGTGAGCGAGAGGTCCGGAGTCGTGCTCGTCCCGCCGCTGAGAAGGTCGGCGCCGGGCAGCGGCAGGTCGTCCGGCACGAGCGGCGCCAGCGTCGCGACGACCGCGCCGAACTCGTCCAGCTCGAGCGCGTCGGACTCGTTGGCGTCGAGGTGGTCGAACAGCACGTTGACCGGCATCCGGATGCCCTTGTCGAGCAGGAAGGCGCTCAGCTCGCGCTCTTCGAGAGCCCCGCTCGCGTTGAAGTCGTAGACCAGCGGCGAGCCCTCGGGCGTCGGGAACAGCGACTTAGGCGTGATCGGCGGGCGGAAGGACCCGACCGACTCGACCGTGTAGCGGTAACGCGCGCCGAACTCGTCGCGGCCGATGCGCCCGTCCTCGTCGGCGTCGAACAGGAAGTACTCGTCGCGGTCGGTCTGCATCCGCGCGCTCGATTCGCGGTACGAGATCCAGCCGTTGCCGTTCGCGTCGCAGGTCAGGAAATACTGCTCCTCGAGGCGCACGTGCAGCAGCGCCTCGGCCTCGTCGCGCTCAGGCCCGGTGAGCTCCTCGAGCGGGATGTCGCCGATCTCCAGCGTGCGCTCCTCGGGGTCCTGTGGCACGCGCTTGATCGGGCGGTCGGGCCGCAGGCCGGGCGGCAGCTGGCGCGGGGTCTCGGGCGCCGGCTCGGCGGACTCGCCCTCGCCCTCCTGGGCGGGCGGATCCTGGAGCGGGAACAGGGCGAGCGGCGCGGCAGCAAGAAGGAGGAGCGTGTGCTTCATCACGGGCGGGTTCATTTGAGCCGATGGGCGCCTGCGCGCAACCCTCAGCTCGCCGGCCGGCGCTTCTTCCGGCGGCGGCCTTCGGCGCGGCGCGTGCTGCGGCGCTTGGGGGCGGCGGGCGCCTTCCCGCCGGCCTCGCGCGGGAGCAGCGCGATCGCCAGGACCTCGTCGACGTCGTTGACCAGGTGAATCGTGAGCTGGGAGCGGATTTCGGGCGGCAGGCGCAGGATCTCCTCGGCGTTGCGCTGGGGCACGATGACCTCGGGGATGCCGCTGCGGATCGACGCCAGCAGCTTCTCGCGCAGGCCTCCCACCGGAAGCACGTGACCCAAGAGTGACATCTCGCCGGTCATCGCGACGTCGTGGCGCGACGGCGTCTGCGTCAGCAGCGACACGAGCACCGTCGCGATCGCGATGCCGGCCGACGGCCCGTCCTTGGGCGTGCCGCCCGCGGGGAAGTGCAGGTGCAGGTCGACCTCTTCGGGGAAGGTCGGCGGCACGCCGAGCGCCTTCAGGCGCGTGCGCGCCCACGAGAGCGCTGTCTGCACCGACTCGCGCATCACCTCGCCGACCGATCCGGTCAGCGTCAGGCTGCCGTTGCCGGGCATGGCGAGCGCCTCGATCGGCAGCAGCGCGCCGCCGTGGGACGTCCACGCCAGGCCGGTGGCCACGCCGACCGCCGGCTTGAGGAAGCGCAGGTCGTCGTCGACGAGCGGCGGCCCGAGGAGGCGCGCCAGATCCGCCTTGCGCAGCCACAGGCCCTTGCCGCCGTTCACGACCTCGACGGCCGCCTTCCGCGCGAGCGCGTTCAGGCGGCGCTGCAGGTGGCGCACGCCGGCCTCCTCGGTGTACGTGCGGATGATCGTGCGGAGCGTGGCCGGCGTCAGCTGGAACTGCCAGGACTCCAGCCCGGCCGCCTCGCGTGCGCGCGGCAGCAGGTGCTTGCGCGCGATGGCCGCCTTCTCGGACTCGGTGTAGCCGGCGAACTCGATCACCTCGAGCCGGTCGATCAGCGCGTCCGGCATCGCGTCCATGTCGTTCGCGGTAACCAGGAAGAGGCACGACGAGAGGTCGAACGGAACGCCGAGGAAGTGGTCGAGGAACTCGGAGTTCTGATCGGGGTCGAGCAGCTGCAGCAGCGCGCCGCCCGCGTCGCCCTCGTTGCCGAGCGACAGCTTGTCGATCTCGTCGAGCAGGATGACCGGGTCGTTGCGGCCGAGGCGGTGGATCTCCTGCAGCAGCGCGCCGGGGAAGCCGCCCTCCTGCAGGTGCGACGCGCCGACGAGCTCGCTCTCGTGCGTCATGCCGCCGACCGGGATGGCGGCGAAGGGGCGCCCGAGCGCGCGCGCCACCGCGCGGCCCATGCTCGACTTGCCGGTCCCGGGCGGGCCGTAGAAGCAGAGCACCGTCCCGCGCGCCCCGCCGCCCAGTCGGTGGACGGCCAGGAACTCGAGCACGCGCTGCTTGACGTCCTTCAGCCCGCAGTGGCTGCGGTTGAGGGCGCGCGCGACCTCCAGGAAGCGGTCCTCGGAGTCGACCGCCGCCTGCCCGGCATTCGACCAGGGCAGCCCGAGCAGCCACTCGAGGTGCGCCCGCAGCCGCGCGGCCTCGGGCGAGGTCGGTGACGCGCGGCGCAGGCTCTCGACGACGTGCAGCGCGTGCTGGTGGGCCGACTCGGGCAGTGGGTGATCGCCGACGCGTTCGGTCAGGCGGTCCGCGGCGACCGAGCGTGCGTCGGGCTCGCCGAGCTCGTCGCGCAGCACTTCGAGCTGCTCGCGCAGGAACGAGCGGCGGATGCGCTCCTTCACCTTGCCCTCGACGGTGCGCCCCACGCGCGCGCGCTCCAGCGCGCTCGCCAGATGGCGTCGCAGGAACCGCAGCCGCGCCTCGGGTGAGCACTCGGCCAGGAGCCGCGCCTGCTCGTCGTAGGCCAGCGGGAGCTGACCGGCGAGCAGGTCGGTCAGCGATCCCAGCTCGGCGTCGTTCAGCTCGACCAGGCCGGCCAGGTCTTCGGGGTAGCGCGGATCCACGCGTCCGAGCCGGCCGAGGAGCTCGACCACCCGGGCCAGCTCATCGGCGGCGTCGGTGCCGCCGGCGGCGTCGGTCCCGGGCAGCTCGATCGGCGCGGGGGGCTCGCGGAGCTCGGCCGAGCGCGCCCGCAGCAGGCCGTCCTCCTCGGTCACCGGCCCCAGCGCGACCCGGCGGAGGCCGTGCAGCACCAGGCGCAGGGCGCCCCCGGGGAGCTGGATGCGGCCCACGACGCGCGCGAGGACACCGACCCCGAGCAACCCGGCCGGGGTGATCTCGGCGTCCGGGTCGGCGAGCGGGGCCACCACGCACCGCTCGGCCCGGTGTCCGGCGGCGGGGGCGCGCTCGAGTGCGCGCAGGTTGCGCGGGTGGGTCACCTCCGCCGTCACGACCGTCCCGGGCAGGACCACGGCGCTGGGGAGCGCCAGGAGCGGAAGGTCGTGGGTGCGTTCGGTCATGGAGGAGGGGGGCGAGGCCGGGGCGGGCCGTCCTCCTCTATCGGCCGCTCAGGCGCGAATTCGCCGCTGTGCCGCCGCCTTTTAGGCCGGCGCAACCCCTTTTTCAATAAGGGTTTGCGTGGCCCGGGAAGGGGCTTCTCAGGCCCCGGCCAGCGCGAGCGTGGCCTCGGCCACCCGGTCGGCGTCCGCGTCGGCCAAGAACGGGTGGATCGGGAGGCACAGCACGGTCTTGGCCAGCTCCTCGGCGGCGGGGAAGTCGCCGGGGCCGTAGCCGAAGTCGCGCGCGGCCTCCTGCAGGTGGATCGGCGTCGGGTAGTGGACGCCGGCGTGGATGGCGCGCTCGGCCAGTCCCGCCTGCACCGCGTCGCGCAGGCCGGGCGTGTCGGCGCTGCCGATGCGGACCGTGTACTGGTGGAACGCGTGGACGACGCCGGGCTCGCGGCGCAGCGGCCGCACCAGGTCGGAGCCGCGGAAGGCGGCGTCGTAGCGCTCCGCGAGCTCGCGCCGCCGAGCGTTCCAGCCGGCGAGGTGCGGGAGCTTCACGCCGAGCACCGCGCCCTGGAAGGCGTGCATGCGCGCGTTGGTGCCGACGTGGGCGTGCACGTACTTGGCCGGGCTGCCGTGGTCGCGCAGCTCGCGCAGGCGCTGGGCGACCTCCGCCTGGGTCGTGACGACGATGCCGCCCTCGCCCGCCGCGCCCAGGTTCTTGGTGGGGTAGAACGAGAAGGCTGCGGCGTCGCCGACGGCGCCCGGGCCGCTCCCGGCGCGCTCGGCGCCGTGGGCCTGGGCGGCGTCCTCCAGGAGCCGCACGCCGCGCCGCGCGGCGACCTCACGCAGCGCGGCCATGTCGGCCATCTGCCCGTAGAGGTGCACCGGCATCACGGCACGCGTGCGTTCGGTGAGCGCGGCCTCGACGCGGCCCGGGTCCAGCAGCGCGGTCTCGGGGTCGACGTCGGCGAAGCGCGGCTTCGCACCCATCCACGCGATCGTTCCCGCGCTGGCGAAGAAGCTGAAGGGGCTCGTCACGACCTCGTCGCCCGGCCGCACACCCAGCGCGTGCAGGCCCAGGAGCAGCGCGTCGGTACCGGATGAGACGGCGACGCCGTGCTCGACGCCGCAGAGCTCGGCGAAGCCGCGCTCGAAGCGCTCGACCTCCGGCCCCAGCACGTAGCGGCCGCTGTGCAGTACGGCGAGCACGGCCTGCTCCAACTCGGCGCCGAGGGCTTCGCGCTCGGCCGCCAGGTCGAGCGGCGCGATGGGGGGGGCTTGGGTCGTCACGGCAGTGCTACTTGTAGGTCTTGAACTCGCCCGCGGTGTGCATGGCCCAGTACTCGCTGAGCTTCGAGCGCACCTTTCCCGACAGCAGCACGACGCCGAAGATGTTCGGGAACACCATGCCGAAGATCAGAAGGTCGCCGAAGTTGAGCACGTTCGTCGCGGTGATGACCGAGCCCAGGAAGACGAAGGCGATGAAGATCAAGCGGTAGACCAGCGAGGAGCTGTCGCCGAATAGGTAGGCCCAGCAGCGCTCGCCGTAGTACGACCACGAGATCATCGTCGAGAAGGCGAAGAGCAGCACCGCGCCCGACAGCACGTACGGGAACCAGGGCAGCACCTCTCCCATGGCCTTCGACGTGAGCGCCGCGCCCTCGTCCGCGGCGACGTGGTGCGCGTACTCGGGGTTGTCCCAAGCGCCGGTGATGACGATGACCAGCGCGGTCATCGTGCACACGACGATCGTATCGATGAAGGGCTCCAGGAGCGCGACGATGCCCTCGCGCGTGGCGTAGGGCGTCTTGGCGGCCGAGTGCGCGATCGCGGCCGAGCCGATGCCCGCCTCGTTCGAGAAGGCGGCGCGCTTGAAGCCGATGACCAGCACGCCGAGGAAGCCGCCGAGGCCGGCCTTCATCGTGAAGGCGCTGCCGAGGATCGAACCGAACGCGGCCGGGACCTTGTTGGCGTTGGCCAGGATGATGTAGATCGCGGCCGCCACGTAGATGGCGCACATCAGCGGCACGATCTTCTCGGCGGTGGCCGCGATGCGCTGGAAGCCGCCGAGGATGACGATGGCGACGAGCCCGGCCATGATGAGCCCGTAGAGCCACGGCACGTCGTTGAGGAAGGGCACCGTCATCTGCAGCGCGCCGAGCGACTGGCTGACCTGGAAGGTGTTGCCGCCGCCGAAGGAGGCGCCGATGCACATCACGGCGAAGAACACGGCGAGGAACTTGCCGAGCCCGCTCATGCCCATCTCGCCGAGCCCGCGCGACAGGTAGTACATCGCGCCGCCCATCACACGCCCGTCGGGGCGCGTCTCGCGGTACATCTGCCCCAGGGTGCACTCGGTGAACTTCGAGGCCATCCCGAAGAAGCCCGCCAGGATCATCCAGAAGGTGGCGCCGGGGCCGCCGGTGCCGATCGCGATCGCGACGCCGCCGATGTTGCCCAGCCCCACGGTCGCCGACAGCGCCGCGGTGAGCGCCTGGAAGTGGCTGACCTCGCCCTCGTCCTCGGGGTCGTCGTACTTGCCGCGCGTGACCTGGATGGCGTGCCCGAACGCGCGGAGCTGGATGAAGCCCATCCGCAGCGTGAAGTAGATCGCGCCGGCGACCAGGATCAGTACCGCGAGCGGGACCGAGGTGGTGCGCGGGTTGCCCTCGTCGTCCAGCACGACCGCCCCGGTGTCGGGATCCTTCTCGGTGACGAAGGGGATCGGGATCGGGAAGAAGATGCCGGCGCCGAGGAAGCTGTTGACGCTGCCCATCGCGTCGTCGATCGAGGCCATCCAGCCGCTGGCCTCCGCCTCGGCTTCCGCTTCACCCTCAGCGTCCTCTTGCGCGGCGAGAGCCGGCGCGGGGCCGGCCGCGGTCCCCGCGGCGTACGACGCGGGCGCGGCGAGGAGAAGGAGCATCGCCGCGAGGAGGGCGGCGAAGGGGGCGCTGGAGCGGCGGAGGCGCATAAGGGCTCTTTGAAAAGGGGGTTCGGGGCCGAATCCGCCGAGATCCTGCCACCCCTCCGGCGGGGTTGCAAACGCCTGGGATTCGCGAGCCGCGGCCCCGCCCGCGCCGAGGCGGGGTAGAATTCGCGGTCTGTAGACTCCCTCCTGCGTTCTGCGCCCCCCTCCAGAAACGGCCGCCGCCCGGGGCTCGCGGTGGCCGCCGTCTGGCGGCGTGGAGGCCCAGGATCCACTCCCACATTTCCAGGTCCCACCCATGCTTCGCTTCTCTTCGCTCGTCGCGGGTGCGCTGCTCCTTACCGGCGTCGCACAAGCCCAGACCATTGTCGTCACCGTCCCGCCGCCCGGCACGCAGACCGCCGGCTCGAGCGTGGACGTCGAGGGCTTCCTCGTCGGCACCCCGGGTCCCCAGACGGTCTTCGAGGTGTTCTTCCGCACCCGCTACCCCTCGGGCGATAACAACCCGCCGATCAACCGCGAGGGCTGGTATGAGCCCGGCGTCCTCGGCTGGGGCTACGACGTCGTCAACTGGGATCCGGTCACGGGTCTGGGCGAGTTCTCCGGCCGGATGAAGTGGTTCGACCAGGGTACGAACCACCTGGACTTCTACCTGCCGACCGACACGCTCGGCTCGCCGAACTACACGCAGACGATCACCTATCAATCGTCGTCGGTCACCCCGACCGACGTGGTTGCCGGCATCCACCCGTCGCAGCGCACGATCGACGTCACCGACGTCGACGGCAACGTCGGCGAGATCAAGTTCCTGGTCGACATGATCAACACGTCGCCCTCGGCCATCCAGTCGGTGGACCTGACCGCGACGATGCGCCTCCCGGATCAGACGACGGTCGACCTGCCGATGGGCGGCCCCGGGCAGAACGTGCAGCAGTACGTGATCCCGACCGGCGACTTCACCTTCACGTCGACGCTCGATCCGGCCGGGATGACCTTCACCTTCCCGCTGGACCAGGCGCCCTTCCCGGGCGTGATCCAGACCGGCGAGTACCACATGGAGGTGCGCGTCTTCGACACCGCCACCCAAGGGCTGATCTACCTCGACGAGGACGTCGACTTCTGGGTCACCGATCGCGTCGGCAAGGACTTCCGCGACGTCACGGACCAGGCCGGGCTCGGCGACATCGTCCTGCAGGGCGGCAGCCTCCCGTCGGCGGGCAACTCGATCCTGGTCTTCGACTACAACAGCGACGGCCTCACCGACCTGTTCTTCACCAACCCCGCGGGTGAGCAGACCTTCCTCGCCATCGGCGACGACATCGACTTCCCCGGCGGCCGCAACTATCTGATGCGGAACAACGGCGACGGGACGTTCGCCGACGTGACCGCCGCGGCCGGAGTCGAGGGTGACCTGACGAAGGCGGCCTACGGCGGCACCTGGGCCGACGCCGACATCGACGGCGACCTCGACATGTTCGTCGTCAACCGCGGCGCGCGGCCGTACATGTACATGAACAACGACGACGGCACGTTCACCGACGTGGCGCTCGGCTCGTTCACGGGCATCACCGGCTGGTGGATGAACCCGCGCTTCGGCGACATCGACGCCGACGGCGACTACGACCTGTTCGTCGGCCGCTACCTCAAGACCTTCGACACCACCTGGATCAGCGAGGCCTGGACCGACCGCATCTACCGCAACGAGATGGTGGAGGGGATCATGGATCCCTTCGAGCCGACCTTCCCGGCCTTCACCTTCACCGGCGGCGCGCCGGCGGGCATGGCGCTCGCGACGTTCTTCGCGGACTTCAACCGCGACGGCAACCTGGACGTGGCAGTGCACAACGACTTCGGCCACTTCGTGCTCAACAACACGCTGCTCGAAGGCGACGGCGCCTTCGGCTTCACCGACGTTTCGGTGACGAGCGGCTATGGCGTGCGCGAGTTCTCGATGGGCAGCGGCGCCGGCGACTTCGACAACGACGGCAACCTGGACGTCTACTCGTCGAACATCGGCCGCAACTCGCTCTTGTTCGGCAACGGCGACGGCACCTTCGTGCAGGGCATCAACGGTTCGGGCGCCGAGGGCATCTACCTCGTCGACGGGCCGCAGGCCGACGGCGTCAACCTGGACGACAACTGGGGCGTCTTCGTCTTCGACTACGACAAGGACGCGGACACCGACCTGTACGTGATCGGTTCGGACCTCTTCACCGGCTTCAACCTGCCGATCGCCGAGGTCCACCCCGACTCCTTCTACGTCAACGACGGCACCGGCAACTTCACGAACCAGGCGGCCGCGCTCGGCCTCGCCAACGCGGCCCGTGGGCGCGGGGGTGCGGTGCTCGACTACGACAACGACGGTGACCTCGACGTCATCATCTCGAACGAGAACGAGGGCGTGACGCTGAGCCGGAACGACCACGTCACCTCGAACCACCACATCGCGGTGCGTCCGATCGCCCGGCGCTCGGCGCCCGGGGCGTTCAACACGTTCTTCGAGGTGACCGCGGGCGGTCAGACGCAGGTCCACGAGATCATGGCCGGCTGCGCGCACGGCACGCAGCAGGACAACGACTACTGGTTCGGCGTTGCCGGCAACACCTCGGGCTCGATCACGGCCCACTGGCCGCGCGGCGGCTCGACCACGATCTTCAACGCTCCGGTCGACGTGGAGACGCAGGTGCACGAGATGGTCCTCGCGATCAACGACGGCATCAACGTCAGCGCTGCGGTCGGCACCCAGCCGACCGCGCGCATGCACGGTGAGCCTGGCGACCTGGTCGTCGGCGCGATCGCCAACCCGGTTGTCCCCGGCCCGTTCCCGCTGCCCGGCGGCGGCACGTTGGACATCTTCCCGCTGATCAACCTGATCACGATCGCGTTCCTCGACGCGAACGGCGAGGCGCCCTACGGCCTGCCGCTGCTCGACGCGTCGCTGAGCGGGATCACGTTCCAGTTCCAGATGACCAACTACGACATCTTCACCGGCACGGTTCCCGCCAAGTCGGGGGTGAGCTCGCTCACCGTGACGCCGTAGGCGATTCGGGACCCGACTCAGGACTCCAGATCGGACGGCTCCGCGGGCATGCCCCGCGGGGCCGTCCTTCTTTTTTGGCGCCGGCTGGCGCGCGCCGGCCCGCGAGCGTGCAATACCCACCCCGGTCCACTCGCAGAAGTTCGGGACCCAGGAGATCTAAGAACCATGCGCGCGCCCATCGCCCTGCTCCCCTTCGCCTGCCTTCTCTCCGGCTGCGACCCGGACCCTGCGGAGCTCCTCGCCGCCGAGGCCTCGCCGGCGTCCGCCGCGCCCGCCGAAGACGAGATCTCGCAGGAGGAGCTCGAGCGCATGACCGAGGCCATCAAGGTCGAGGTCGAGGAGCTGCGCGGCGCGAAGTTCACCGGCCCGGTGCGCGTGGCTGTGACCGACACCAAGGGCTTCCGCGACTACGTGACCAAGCGCCTCGAGCGGATGGTCACGCCCGAGGAGCTCGCCGCCGACGAGGAGGTCGCCAAGCTCCTCGGCGTGCTGCCGGCGGACTACCCGTACCTCGACGAGATGCTCGAGCTGGTCGAGGCGCAGGTGGGCGGCTTCTACGACCCGCAGTCGAAGAGCTTCTACCTCATGTCCACCTTCACCGGCGGCATGGCACGCATCATCCTGGCGCACGAGCTGACGCACGCGCTCGACGACCAGCTCTTCGACATCGACACCGCCATGCAGGAGCGGCGCTCGAACTCCGACGCGCTCTGGGCCTACCAGGCGGTGGTCGAGGGCAGCGGCACGGCCGTGATGAGCCGCTGGACGATGAAGAACATGTTCGAGCTCGACCGCGAGGAGCTGCAGGAGTCGGCGAGCATGGGCATGGACGAGCTCGCCGAAGCGCCGACCTACCTGTGGAAGCCGCTGCTAGGCTCGTACACGAAGGGGCAGTCGTTCCTCAACAAGGCGCCCGACGACCTCGGTCTGGCCGAAGGCATCGCGCGCGCGTTCCAGTCACCGCCGCTCTCGAGCGAGCAGGTGCTGCACCCCGAGAAGTACTGGGACCCCGAGGAGCGCGACGACCCGGTGCTGGTCGAGCTTGACCGCGAGGCGCTCCCCGCCGGCTGGAAGGTGCTCGACGAGGACACGTTGGGCGAGCTTGGGCTCGGCCTGATGATCGAGCCGCTCGAGAAGCGCGGCGGCGTCGGCAACGCGATGGCGGCGATGACCGCGCGCCTCACCTGGAAGGCGGTCAAGGGCTGGGGCGGCGACCGCTACGCGTTGCTCGGCAAGGGCGACGACCGCCTGCTGGTGCTGGCGACGGTGTGGGACCGCGAGAAGGACGCGACCGAGTTCGAGCGCGAGGTCGAGGAGCTGCGCGCGCACCTGGAGCAGAGCGGCGCGGCGCTCCATGTCGCGCGGCAGGAGGATCGGGTCCACGTCGCGCTCGCCACCGGCGCGGGCGTCGACCTGGCCGCCGACAGCGCCGGCTGGGCTCGGATCTCACGCTGATCGCAGGGTCGACGGGGCTCGCGACTTTCACCGGACGCTTCTCGCCCCTTTAGGGGATCTTCACGTGCGGGCGGTCCAATGGCTGCGATGATCCTGGAAGGCGATCCCATGTCCAAGCCCACGGTCCTTGTCGTCGAGGACGACCCCGACATCGTCGAGCTGCTGGTCTACAACCTCCAGCGTGAGGGCTTCATCGTCCACAGCGCCGCGGACGGCGAGCGCGGCCTCGGCCTGGCACTCCGCCGCAGGCCCGAGGTCGTTCTGCTCGACCTAATGCTACCGGGTATGGACGGACTGGAGGTCTGCCGCCGCCTGCGCTCCGAGCGCGACGGGCAGGACATCCCGATCATCATGCTCACCGCCAAGGGCGAGGAGACGGACGTCGTGCTCGGCCTCGAAATGGGGGCGGACGACTACATCACCAAGCCCTTCAGCCCGCGCGAGGTGCTCGCGCGCGTGCGCGCTCTCCTGCGCCGCAAGGAACGCGACAAGAAGGGGAGCGAGCTGAAGCGGATCGAGGTCCACGAGGTGACGCTCGACTCCGACCGCTTCGAAGCCTCGGTCGAGGGCGAGCCCGTGAACCTCACCCGGGCCGAGTTCCGGCTGCTGTGGGCGCTCTGCTCGCGCCCCGGCCGTGTCTTCACGCGCGACGAGCTGGTCGATAGGATCACGGCTGGCGAGAGCCTGATCATCGACCGGAACGTCGACGTGCACATCAGCGCGATCCGACGCAAGCTCGGTGCATCCGGCGGCGTGATCGCGACCGTGCGCGGCGTGGGATACAAGTGCAAGGACTAGGAGTCCCCGGAACCCGATTCTTCTGGAGACTGTTCGCGTCGTACTCGGTCGTCCTCCTGGTGACGGCCGCTCTGACCTACCTCTTCGTCCAGGGGCGCGTGGACGACGCCGTGGCCCGCGGCCTGGAGAGCTCGCTCAAGAACGCGACGCTGCTCGTGTCGCGCGTGGTCGGCGACGACTTCCCCGCCGACGCCTCGGCCGAGCTTCAGGGCAAGCTGCGCGAGCTGAAGGCCGAGACCGGCTACCGCGTCACGCTGATCGCCGAGGACGGTCGCGTGACCGGCGACTCGCACGAGGAGCCGGCGCGGATGAGCAACCACGGGCACCGGCCCGAGGTCGTCGAGGCGCGCGCGTCGGACTTCGGCGTGTCGATGCGGGAGAGCCGCACGGTGGGCTATCCGATGATGTACGTCGCCCGCCTGCACGTGCCCACCGGCACGGGCGTCGTGCGCGTCGCGGTGCCCCTGACGCACCTGGAGGAGCGCCGCGAGCGGATCCGCTTCGGCATCGTGCTCGGCACCTGCGTGGGCCTGCTGGTCGCGCTTGGGCTCGGGCTCCTCGTAGCGCAGCGCACCACCGCCCCGATCGCCGAGATGCGTCAGGTGGCGGACGATCTGCGGCGCGGCGACTACCAGGCGCGGATCCGCAACGTGCCCCAGGGCGAGATCGGCGTGCTCGCCGACACGCTCAACCTGCTCAGCGCCGAGCTGGCAGAGCGTATCGCAACGATGACGAGCGAGGACTCGCGCCTGCGAGCCATGCTTGCCGGCATGGTCGAGGGCGTCGTCGCGGTCGACGCGTCGGACCGCATCGCGTTCATCAACCGCGCGGCGCGCGAGCTGCTCGACGTGCGCTCCGACGCCGTGCACGACCGCGGGTTGTGGGAGGTCGTGCGCGTGGCCGGGCTCGAGGACCTGCTCGCCGGGGCGCGCGAGACCGGCGGCGTCGTGCGCCGCGAGCTGCGGCTCGGTCTCGACGGCGGCCGCACGCTGGAGGCGCACGCGAGCCCGTTCCAGACCGAGGACTCCGACGAGGCCGCGGGCCTCGTCGTCGTACTGCACGACGTGACCGACCTACGCCGGCTGGAGCGCGTGCGCCGCGACTTCGTCGCCAACGTGTCGCACGAGCTCAAGACCCCGCTGACGTCGATCAAGGGCTTCGTCGAGACGCTGCTCGACGGTGCCATCGACGACGGCGACAACAACCGGCGCTTTCTCGGCCGCATCGACGACAACGTCGAGCGCCTGTCGCACCTGGTGACCGACCTCCTGAGCCTCGCCCGCGTCGAGTCGCAGGAGGGCAGCATCCAGCGCGTGCCGGTCGACTGGGCCGAGGTGGTCCGCGTCGTGGCCGAGCGCGCCCGCGGCCCGGCCGAGCGCAAGGGGCTCAAGCTGCACCTCGACACGGTCGCCGGCCCGGTCCACGTGCTGGGCGACGCGGAGGGCCTCACCCAGGTGGCGAACAACCTGATCGAGAATGCGATCAACTACACGCCGGCCCCGGGCGAGGTGTGGGTGCGCCTCGGCACCGACGGGGACCGGGCCCTGCTCGAGGTCGAGGACACCGGCGTCGGCATTCCCCCGGAGGACCTGGAGCGCGTCTTCGAGCGCTTCTATCGGGTCGACAAGGCCCGCTCGCGCGCGCTGGGGGGGACCGGGCTCGGGCTGTCCATCATCCGCAACCTGGTGCGCCAGATGGACGGCAGCGTCCGGGTCGAGAGCGAGATCGACCGGGGGAGCCACTTCCTGGTCGAAATCCCCCTTGCCTAGCCCCCTGAGGGGGTGCTGGGGGCCTTTATCGCTTCTTCATGAACGGCTTATCGGGCGTTCACCGCGGCCTTCTGCTATGACGCTCCACCCGGTCGGGCGCACCCCATCCGAAGCCCGGTCGACCCTCCCCCACATAGCGAAGGGACGCTCAATTACCGTGAAGACTCCGCTCCTTAGCATGGCGGCCGCGCTGACCCTGTCTCTCGGCTCGCCGCTCTGCGCGCAGGCGGTCGAGGTCGACGAGAACCTGCCGAAGTTCAAGCCCGTCAAGGGCATCTCGGGAACGATCAAGAGCATCGGTTCCGACACCCTGAACAACACGATGACGCTCTGGGCTGAGGGGTTCCAGGCGATGTACCCCAACGTCAAGGTCGAGATCGAGGGCAAGGGGTCCTCGACGGCACCCCCGGCGCTGATCTCAGGCACGGCCAGCTTCGGCCCGATGAGCCGCGAGATGAAGGCCGAGGAGGTGGACCTCTTCGAAGAGGAGTTCGGCTACAAGCCCACGCCCCTGCGCACGAGCATCGACATGCTCGCGGTCTACGTGCACAAGGACAACCCGATCAAGTCGCTGACGCTGCAGCAGTGCGACGCGATCTTCTCGAAGACCCGCAAGGGCGGCCACTCGAGCGACTTGACCAAGTGGGGCGACCTGGGCCTCGAGGACGCGTGGGCCCGTCAGCCGATCAGCCTCTACGGCCGCAACTCGGCGTCGGGTACCTACGGCTACTTCAAGACGACGGCGCTCTTCAGGGGCGACTACAAGGACAGCGTCAAGGAGCAGCCCGGCAGCTCGTCGGTAGTGCAGGGCGTCGCGTCCGACCGCTACGGCATCGGCTATAGCGGGATCGGCTACAAGACCGCCGACGTGCGCGCCGTGGCGCTCGCGTCGAGCCCGCGTTCGAAGCCCGTCGAGGCGAGCAACGAGAACGCCTACACCGGCGAGTATCCGCTCTCGCGCTTCCTCTACGTCTACGTGAACAAGGCCCCGAAGCAGGACCTCGACCCGCTGCGTCGGGAGTTCGTGCGCTACATCTTCAGCTACGAAGGGCAGCGCGACGTGGTCAAGGCCGGCTACTACCCGGTGACCTTGCCGCTGGCCGAGAAGACGCTCAAGTCGCTCGGCATCGAAGTTGGTCCGATCGACGCTAGCGCCCAGCGGTAGTAGCGACCTTCGCCGCAGCCCATGACTCGGGCGGAGGCCGGGCCCCTCGCGGGATTGGCTTCCGCCGTTTCACGCTGAACACAGGTTCCCCTTGAGCAACGAAGCCTTCTCCGGCAGGCAACGCAAACGCACGACGCGGCTCTCGGTGCGCGTCGGCGAGGTCGTATCCAAGGCGGTCATCACCACCGGCGGCATCGGGACGATCCTCTCGGTCGTCTTGATGCTGGTGTTCCTGGTGGCGGTGGTGATCCCGCTCTTCTCCGGCTCGTCCGTGGAGGCGTCGGGGGTCGTCGACGTCACCACCGCGCGGCCGGCGATCGAGCGCTTCTCGGTTGATGAGTACCGCGTGCTCGCGATGACGGTCGACGAGGCCGGCACGCTGGAGCTCCGCCGGTTGGATACGGGCGAGCTGCTTCGTGTCGACTCGCTCTTCGGCGAAGAGACTCCCACCTGTCAAAGCTGGGCGGTCGACGGGAGCTGCGCGGTGTTCGGCTTCGCGGACGGGTCCGCGCGCGTCGTCACCTTCTCGTTCGTGCCGCGCTTTCTGGACGACTCAGAGGTCGCGCCCGAGCTGCGGACGCTGGGGGACGGAGAGCTCGCGACGCTGGGCCAGGGCATCGTGCAGCGGACGCCCGAGGGGCAGCTGCGGCAGCTGTTCCTCGCCTTCGAGGTCAAGGAGCCGGTCGACGTCTGCGCCGAGCCGCTCGCGCGCGTCGACCTCGCCCTGTCGGGCAGTCAGGCCGTCGTCGGCGCGCTGACGGAGGGCGGCGCGCTGTTCGTCGTCGACCTCAGCGAGCGTCGGCACATGATCACCGACGAGGTGTTCTACAGCGCCGTCAAGTCGGAGCTGCCCTACGAGGCCCCGCGCCCCGACCCGCCGTCGTACCTCCTCGTGGCGGGGCTCGGAGATCAGGTCGTGCTCGCCTGGGAGGAGGGCGACGCGATCCGAATCGACGCGCGTGACCGCGAGGCCTCGTCCGTCGCCGAGGTGATCGACTTCGTGCCGACGCCCGGCGAGCGCATCACCGCGCTGTCGTTCCTCCTGGGACGCACGACGCTGCTCGTAGGCGACTCGCTCGGGACGATCGGTGTCTGGTTCACGACCAAGCCCGACGGCGTCCAAACCGTCGACGGATCCGAGCTCGTCCTGGCGCGCGAGCTCGGCGGGCCGAAGGGTGCCGTGGTGCGCTCGATCTCCCCGTCGTCGCGCAGCCGCATGCTGGCCGCCGGCTATTCCGACGGCTCGCTGCGGCTGTTCCAGGCGACGGTGGGCAAGCAGCTCGCGAGCGTGAGCCTCGAAGGCGAGCCCTCGCTCGACGTCCTGAACTTCTGCCCCAAGGAAGACGGTCTGGCGGCGCTGGCGGGCGGCCGGCTGCACCGCTTCGAGCTCGACCCGAGGCACACCGAGTCGAGCCTGCACGCGCTCTTCGGCGCCGTCTGGTACGAGGGCTACCCCGAGCCGCAGCACGTGTGGCAGTCCTCGAGCGGCACGGACGACTTCGAGCCCAAGCTCGGCCTGATGCCGCTGGTCTTCGGGACGCTGAAGGCGACCTTCTACTCGATGCTCTTCGGGGCGCCAATCGCGCTGCTCGCCGCGATCTACACCAGCGAGTTCATGAGCCGGCGCTACCGGACGCCGGTCAAGTCGACCATCGAGATCATGGCGAGCCTGCCCAGCGTGGTGCTCGGCTTCCTCGCGGCGCTCGTCATCGCGCCCTACGTGCAGCGCTTCCTGCCCGCGACGCTGGCGATCGCCCTCACGCTGCCGCTGTGCCTGCTGCTCGGAGCCTACGTGTGGCAGATGGTCCCGCGCCGGATCACGCTGCGCATGGAGGGCCTGCCGCGCCTGATCGCGATCGCGGCGGCGATCGCGGTGTCGGTCTTCGCCGCCTGGCTGGTCGGGCCGTTCGTCGAGCGGCTGCTCTTCGGCGGCAACCTCGAGCTGTGGCTCGACGGGGAAGACGGCTCGGCCCTCGGCGGCTGGGTGCTGCTGACGCTGCCGCTGGCCGCGCTGGCGGTCGCGCTCTTCTCGGGCACCTTTGTCGCGCCCTGGTTCCGGCTCAAGACCGCGGGCTGGGGGCACACCGCCTGCGCCCAGGCGAGCTTCATCAAGTTCCTGCTCTCGATCGTGGCCACGGTGGCGCTGGCGGTGCTGGTCGGAGCTGGGCTCAGCTCGGTCGGGCTCGACCCGCGTGCCGACCTCTTCGGCGTGCTCGGCACCTACGTGCAGCGCAACGCCCTGGTCGTCGGCTTTGTGATGGGCTTCGCGATCATCCCGATCATCTACACGCTGGCCGAGGACGCCCTCTCCAGCGTGCCCGAGCACCTGCGCCTAGCCTCGCTCGGCGCGGGCGCCACCCAGTGGCAGACCGCCATGCGCGTGGTCGTGCCGACGGCGATGAGCGGGCTCTTCTCCGCGCTCATGATCGGCCTCGGCCGCGCGGTGGGGGAGACGATGATCGTCCTCATGGCCACCGGCAACACGCCCGTGATGGATCTCAACATCTTCAACGGCTTCCGCACGCTGTCCGCGAACATCGCGGTCGAGCTCCCGGAGGCCGTGCAGGGCAGCACGCACTACCGCACGCTGTTCCTCGCAGCGCTGGTGCTGTTCGCGATGACCTTCGTCCTCAACACCCTGGCGGAGCTGATTCGGCAGCGCTTCCGCAGGAGGTTCCACAACCTATGACCATCGCGGCACCGAGGACCAAGCAGAGCTCCGGGGCCGACCCGGTCCGCAGGCCGCTGCGGCGGCGCACGTCGCTGCTCGCGAACGGCGAGCCGATGGTCTGGCTGACCGGCGGCACGCTGGTGGTGTCGCTGGTGATGATCGCGGGCCTCCTCGGCACCGTGATCTGGTTCGGCGTCGGGACCTTCTGGCCGGCGCCGCTCACCGAGCTCAACACCGTCGACGGCCGCCGGCTGCTGGGCGAGGTCACGGGCGCGGAGTCCTTCGAGCCCTCGGCCGACGTGCTCTCGCGCCTCCCCGACGCCGTGCGCGATCAGCGAACGGCGCTGGTCGAAGAGCGCGGCGGCACGGCGGAGCGCCGCCTGCTCCGCACGGGCAACTTCGAGCTCTCCGGCAAGCACTTCGAGTGGGTCAGCGACTTCGAGGTCGACGGCGAGACGGCGCCCGAGTGGGGCGTGGTCGTCGAGCGCATGACCTGGGGGCGCTTCTACGGCTATCCGACCGCGTTCCGCATCGATGGCGAGGATGTCGCGAGCACGCCCGAGGACGCCTGGGCCAAGTTCCAGGAGTACCACGACGTCTCGCGCGACCGCTACGAAGAGCGCCTGTCGATCGACGTGCACGAGATCGGCGCGGTCAACCGCCGCGGCGAGAACGCGCGTCTACGCCTGCGCGACGTCGAGCTCGAGCACGGCGTCGACTCCGACGCCTGGCGGACCGAGAACGAGCGCTATCTAGAGGTCGAGGGTGAGGTCGCCTCCGAGTTCGAGGAGCTGTCGCGCAAGCGCAACGAGCTCATGGACGAGAACAAGCGCTACGAGCTGGTCCTTACGACCTCCTCGGGCGACGAGGCCCCGCTCGTCGTGGCCGACATCGTGCGCGCCTACCCCGCCAACCAGCTCGGCTTCTTCGAGAAGGTCGGCGTCTACCTGTCGCGGTGGTGGGAGTTCCTGAGCGAGCGTCCGCGGGAGTCGAACAGCGAAGGCGGTGTCCTGCCCGCGATCTTCGGCACCGTGGCGATGACGATGATCATGTCGATCATCGTCGTGCCCTTCGGCGTGCTCGCCGCGCTCTACCTGCGCGAGTACGCCAAGCAGGGGCTGGTGGTGAGCGCGGTGCGGATCGCGGTCAACAACCTCGCCGGCGTGCCGAGCATCGTCTTCGGCGTTTTCGGCCTCGGCTTCTTTTGCTACATCATCGGCGACCGCATCGACCACGTCTTCTTCGCGTCGAAGCTGCCGGACCCGACCTTCGGCACCGGCGGCCTGATGTGGGCCTCGCTGACCCTGGCGCTGCTGACGCTGCCGGTCGTCATCGTCGCCACCGAGGAGGCCCTCTCGGCCGTCCCTGCGTCGATGCGCGAGGGCTCCTACGCCTGCGGGGCGACCAAATGGCAGACGATCAAGAAAATCGTCCTGCCGCGTGCCGCGCCGGGCATCATGACGGGGATGATTCTCGCGATCGCGCGCGGGGCGGGTGAGGTGGCGCCGCTGATGCTGGTTGGCGTCGTCAAGCACGCTCCCGAGCTGGCCGTGGACGGGGTGTTCCCGTATATCCACGCGCAGCGTAGCTTCATGCACCTGGGCTTCCATATCTACGACGTCGGCTTCCAGAGCCAGAACAGCGAGGCGGCCAAGCCGATGGTCTTCACGACCACGCTGCTCCTGATCACTCTGATCGTCGTCCTCAACCTCCTGGCGATCTGGATTCGGGCCCGGCTGCGCCGGCGCTTCCAGGGAGCGGCCATCTAATGCGAGGGCTGGCCATGACCGAGAAAACCGCACAACCTCAGCCGACCACGCCGGCCGCCGCTGGCGCAGCAGCAGGCGAGCCGCCGCGGGCGACGCCTCCCATCCTCAGCGGGCTGGTCGAGAGCTCGACGCGGCCCGGCGGGCTGTTCGAAGCGATCCGCGCGGGCGAGCCCTTCGAGACCCTCTACCACGACCAGGTCGCCCACGAAGAGAACGTGGTCGACATCCAGGACCTCTCGCTGTGGTACGGCGAGGCCCAGGCGCTGCACGCGATCAGCATGTCGTGCCCGCAGGGGAAGGTCACTTCGTTGATCGGTCCTTCGGGCTGCGGCAAGTCCACGCTGCTGCGCTGCGTCAACCGCATGAACGATCTGATCGAGTCGGCGCGGATCGAGGGCAACATGCTCCTCAACGGCGACCCGATCTACGGCGTCGGCGTCGACGTCATCGAGCTGCGCAAGCGCATCGGGATGGTCTTCCAGAAGCCCAACCCGTTCCCGATGAGCATCTTCGAGAACGTGGTCTACCCGCTGCGGATCGACGGCGAGCGCGACAAGACCGTGCTGGCCGAGGTCTGCGAGCGCAGCCTGCAGGGCGCCGGCCTCTGGGACGAGGTCAAGGACCGCCTGAGCTCGTCGGCGCTCGCGCTCTCGGGAGGCCAGCAGCAGCGCCTGTGCATCGCGCGGGCGATCGCGGCCGAGCCCGAGGTCCTGCTGCTCGACGAGCCCTGTTCGGCGCTCGACCCGATCGCGACCGGTAAGATCGAGGAGCTGATGGACGAGCTCAAGGGCTCCTACTCGATCCTGATCGTGACGCACAACATGCAGCAGGCGTCGCGCACCAGCGACTACACCGCGTTCATGTACCTCGGCCGCCTGGTCGAGTTCGGGCCCACCGATCAACTGTTCCTTCAGCCGAAGCTGAAGGAGACTGAAGACTACGTTACCGGCCGCTTCGGATAGCGCGATGACTACCCACCTTAGGAAGGACCTCGAGTCCCTAGAGCGCAACCTGCTCTACCTCGCCGCCCAGGTCGAGCAAGCCGTCCGCCGCTCGCTCGAAGCCCTGCTCTCCCGACGGGGCGACCTCGCCAAGGCCGTGATCGAAGGCGACCGCGAGATCGACCGGCGCGAGGTCGAGCTCGAGGAGGAGTGCCTCAAGATCCTGGCGCTGCACCAGCCGGTCGCGACCGACCTGCGCTTCGTCACCGCCTGCCTCAAGATCAACAACGACCTCGAGCGCGTTGGCGACCTGGCCTGCAACATCGCCGAGCGGGCGCGGTCGTTGAACTCGATGCGGCTGCTGCCGATCTCCTCGCGGCTGAAGGACATGATGGAGCTGACCGCCGACATGCTGCGCGACGCCCTCGACGCCTTCGTGCGCTCGGACGCCGACGCCGCGCGCGAGATCTGCGACCGCGACGACCTGGTCGACCGGCTCAACCGCGAGATGATCGAGAAGCTCCTGGTCGTGATGCACGAGGAGACCGACCAGGTCGATCAGGCGATGGAGCTGATCTCGGTCTCCAAGAACCTGGAGCGCATCGCCGACCACGCCACGAACATCGGCGAGGACGTGGTCTACATGGTCGAGGGCGCGATCATCCGCCACCGCGGCGCCGAGGATCGCTCCGACGGCGGGCTGCGGCGCGTCTCGGACTAGCCGGGCTCAGCCGAAGCTGCGCACCGGGCGCTTCGGGCGCGGGAGCCCTCCCGCGATCCGTCCCTGGAAGAGGAACGTGCCCTCGACCCGCCACCCGGGCCGCGGTGCGGGGAGGCCCTGCTCCTCCAGTTGCCAGCGGCTCAGGAAGAGCGACATCGGGCGCCCGGGTGCGTCGGCCTCGATCACCTCGACCTGCACCCCGGTGAGCGGGTTGTTCAGGTGTCGCAGGCTGCGGACGCGGAGCGACACCTCCATGCACCCACCCGGGCCCGCTTCTCCGCCGAGCGGGCGGAACATCGCCCCGCGCGGCCGCTCCAGGATGCCGGGCTCGTGGGCGCCCTCGTTCGGGCCGACGTACGACACGTCGATCGCGAAGCCGGCGACGCTCAGCGCCAGCACGTGCCCGACCGGCAGCCGGCGGGGCAGGCGCCGCGCGTCGGTGACGTAGGCGGACAGCAGGAACTCGTGCTCGTCGAGCTCCTCGGCCATCGGAGGCGCCTCGTCCTCGTAGCCCACGCCGGCCTCTCGCGGCAGCGCCGGGTTCGCCACGCCGACCAGAAGGCGGTCGAAGGGCGAGTCCGGTACCCGTCGCGCCTCGAAGGTCGCCAGGCGCAGGCGGTGGTCGACGGCGAAGTAGGGCCACACGCTCCAGTGCTCCGTGCCCTCCTCGCGCTCGGCGCGCACCTCCAGGCCGCCGGCCAGGGCGCGGCGCAGATGCTCGCCCGAGGGGCCGCGCCACGGGATCGGCTCGCCCTCGCTGCGGACCGTCTCGATCAGGTCCTGGAGCTGGTAGTCCGGGGGGAACCCGATGCATTCGAGCAGGAAGTCCATTTGGGGGGCCACATGGTGCCCGACCCGGCACCACGAACGCTACCCGCTGTCCGGAGCGGCGGCTACGCTGGGCATCTCGGGCTTCCCCGGATGGGACCGGGGGCCTAAGGAACTACGCGATGATCCTCGAGCAGTACTACCTCGGTTGCCTGTCCCAGGCCTCCTACCTCGTCGGCGACGAAGAGCGCGGTATCGCCGCTATCGTCGACCCGCGCCGCGACGTTGACCTCTACCTGGCCGAGGCCGAGAAGCGCGGGCTCGCCATCCGGCACGTCGTGCTCACGCACTTCCACGCGGACTTCGTGTCCGGGCACGTCGAGCTGCGCGAGCGCACCGGAGCCACGATCCACCTCGGCGCCGCGGGCAAGGCCGAGTACGCCTTCGAGCCCCTCGCCGACGGCGATGAGCTGCGGCTCGGCAACGTGCGCCTGCGCACGCTCGCCACGCCGGGACATACGCCCGAGGCGATCTCGTTGCTGGTCTTCGACGACGCTCGGGACGCCGAGCGCCCGCACGCGGTGCTCACGGGCGACACGCTCTTCATCGGCGACGTCGGCCGTCCCGACCTGATGTCTTCGGTCGGCGTCACGGCCGAGGAGCTGGGCGGGATGCTGTACGACTCGCTCCGCGGCAAGCTGATGACGCTGCCGGACGAGACGCTGGTCTACCCCGGGCACGGGGCGGGCTCGATGTGCGGCAAGAACCTCAGCACCGACACGGTGTCGACCATCGGCGACCAGAAGCGCTTCAACTACGCGCTGCAGGACATGGGGCGCGAGGAGTTCGTTGCGCTGGTCGCGGCCAACCAGCCGCGCGCGCCGCGCTACTTCGGGTTCGACGCGCAGCTCAACCGCTCCGAGCGCTCGACGCTCGACGCGGCGCTGAAAGGGCTGCGCGCGATGAGCGTCGAGGAGCTGCGCGCCGCCGCCGCGGACGGCGCGGTCGTCGTCGACGTGCGCGATGCGGAGGCCTTCGCCGCCGGCCACCTGGCCGGCGCCGTGAACATCGGCCTCGAGGGCCGCTTCGCGAGCTGGGCCGGCACCGTGCTGGACGCGGACGCCAGGCTCGTGATCGTCGCTCCCGAGGGCTTCGAGCGCGAGACCGCCCTGCGGCTGGGCCGGATCGGCTACGACGGCGTGATCGGCTTCCTCGCGGGCGGCCCCGACGCGGTGCCCGCGGACCAGCGCGCTTCGACGCCGCGCTTCGACGCCGGCGCGCTCTCGCGCTCGCTCGAGGCCGCGGGTGGGCCGCTGCTGCTCGACGTGCGCCAGCCGGGCGAGCGCGCCAACCTGGCGATCGAAGGCTCGGTGCACATCCCGCTGGGCGAGCTCGAGGAGCGCGCCGGCGAGCTGCCCAAGGACCGCGCCGTGGCCATCCACTGCGCCAGCGGCTACCGCTCGATGGTCGCCGCCAGTCTGCTCGCGCGCGCCGGCTTCGGCGAGGTCAGCGACCTGGCCGGCGGCATCGAGGCCTGGAGCGCGGCCGAGCTGCCCACCGTCAGCGCGGAGGGCGCCGGATGCGGTTGATCCACGCGCTCGCGCCGCTCTTCGTCGTCGGCTGCTCGCTGCCGTCCGCGCCGAACCGCCCGAGCGCGCCGCCGCTGCGCGAGCACGAGCACGAGCCCTCGCCGATCGACGTGCGTCACTACGCGATCGACGTCACGCTCGACCCGGCCGCCGGCTCGATCGAGGCGTCGACGCGCGTCGACTTCGCGGCGCGCCGGCGCCTGTCGAGCGTGGAGCTCGACCTGATGGAGGACCTGAAGGTCTCCGGCGTCGACGACAACGAGGGCCGCGAGCTGGCCTTTGAGCACCGCGACGACCGCCTGGAGGTCACGCTGGCCGAGCCGCTGGTCGCGGGCCAGGAGGCCTCGCTCACCGTCCGCTACGGCGGCGCGCCCGCGATGGGGCTGTGGTTCACGGGCGACGACGGGACCGGCACGCCCAACCAGGTCTTCAGCCAGGGCCAGTGCGACGAGAGCCGCGGCTGGTTCCCGTGCTGGGACCACCCGTCGGACCGCGTCACCAGCGAGATCGCGGCCACGGTGCCCGCCGGCTGGATCACGATCGCCGCCGGCGACCGTGTCGCGTCCGACGAGCGCGGCGCCCTGCGCACCGACCGCTGGCGCATGGAGGACTCGCACCCGAACTACCTGATCACGCTGGTCGCCGGGGAGCTCGAGCTCGTGCGCGACGCGTGGCGCGACGTCGAGCTGTGGTACGCCGCCGAAGAGGCGTATGAACCGTGGCTCGCGGATACCTTCCGCGACACGCCGGACATCCTGGCCTTCCTGTCGGAGTACACCGGGCTCGACTACCCGTATTCGAAGTACAGCCAGGCCTGCGTCGACAGCTTCCACTGGGGCGGGATGGAGAACATCTCGGCCACGACGCTGACGCCGCTCTCGCTGACCGACGAGCGTGGGCGGATGGACTCGGACTCGGTCGACCTCTTCGTGCACGAGGCGGCGCACCAGTGGTTCGGCGACCTGATCACGTGCAACGACTGGCGGCATGTGTGGCTCAACGAGGGCTTCGCGACGTACTTCGAGTGCCTGTGGGTCGAGGAGACCGAAGGCCGCGACGCGATGCGCGCGCTGGTGCGGAGCTACCAGGAGAGCTACCTGGCCCACGACGTGGGCCAGGACCGTCAGCCCACGGTGTCGGCGCTCTACCGCGAGCCCGGCGACCTGTTCGACGCCAACATCTACGAGGGCGGCGCGGTGCGGCTGCACCTCCTGCGCTTCCTGGTCGGCGACGAGGTGTTCCGCCAAGGGGTGCGTGACTACGTACGCGCCCACGCGGACGGCAACGTCGAGACCGACGACCTGCAGCGCGTGTTCGAGCGCGTCTCCGGGCGCTCGCTGGAACGCTTCTTCGACGAGTGGCTGCTCAGCCCCGGCTTCCCCGAGTTCGACGTGCGCTGGGACTGGGACGCGGAGCGCGGCGTCGAGCTCGACGTCGTGCAGGTGCAGGAGCCGATCGACGGCACGCCGCGCGTCTTCACGACGCCGGTGGCGGTCGAGGTGCTCGGCGGCGACGGCCCGGTCGTCCACCGCCTGACGATCGACGAGCGCGAGGAGCGCTTCCTGTTGCCCTGCGCCGACGAGCCGCTGTACGTCCGCTTCGACGCCGGCGGGTGGATCCCGAAGCTCGTGCGCTGGTCGCGCGCGCCGTCGGAGTGGATGGCGCTCGCCGAGCGCTCGACCGACGTCACGGCGCGCTTCGACGCCGTGCGCGCGCTCGGCGACATCGCGGAGAGCGCCGCGGACATCCGCCCCGAGCGGCACGCCGCGTGCGTCGACGTGTTGGTCGGCCGGCTCCGCGACGACGCCAGCCCGTGGGTGCGACGCACCGCGGCCACGGCCCTCGGAGCCGCCGGCGGCGACGAGGCGCGCGCGCAGCTGATGGAGGCCGGTGCCGAGGACCCCGAGCCGTCGGTGCGCGAGGCCGCGCTGATGGCGCTCACCTTCTGGGGCGCCGACAGCGAGCTGGCGCTGTACGCCGAGGGCGTCTACGGCGACGGCTTCACGTACGCGACCATGGGCGCCGCGGGGTGGCTCTACTCCACCGCCGATCCGGGCGGTGCCTTCGACTGGCTGGTCGCGCACCTGCCCGCCGAGTCGCCGCACGACAACCTGCGCGAGCGGCTGCTCGGCGTGCTCACGTGGGTCGACGACGGCCGCGTGCGCGACGAGCTGGAGCGGTGGCTCGCCGACCCGGACACCGCGCCCTCGGCGCGCGCGGCGGCGGCCCGCGGGCTCGCGGCGCTGGGCGAGAAGCCGATCGCGACCGCGCGCGCGCTCGCCGCGCAGCTCGATTGCACCTCGTACCGCCTGCGCACCGCCCTGGTGGAGTCGCTGGCGGAGCTCAACAACCCCGAGTCGAGGCGGCGGTTGCGCGAGCACTACGAGCTGACCCAGGACGGCTATCAGCGCCGCGTGATCGAGGCCGCGCTCACCGAAGGCCCCTGAGGACGCCCTTGGACGACCGCCACCGCGCGCTCCTCGACGACATGGAGCTGGCGCTGCGCTCCGAGCTGGGCGCGCGCGCGCTCTATCCGTTGCTACGCCGGCTGTGCCGCGACCCCGAGCTCAAGCGCGTGCTGGAGCGGTTGGCCGAGGACGAGCGCGAGCTGGTGGACCGCGTCCGCGGGCTGATGACCGAGCTCGGAGCCGACCCGCGCAAGGGCAGCCTCCGCCGCCGGCTCGCGGCCTGGGCGGTGGCCGGCGCGACGCTGGTGGTCGGGCTCCGCTTCGCGCTGCGCCTGTGCCAGGACGCCGAGAGCGCCGTTTCGCGCTGGTACATGGCGTATCGCGCGTACTTCGCCGAGCTCGGCGACCGCCCCCGGGCCGAGGAGTGCGAGCGCCTGGCGCAGATGAAGACGCGGCACGCGTCCTGGCTCGAGACCTGGGTGCAGAACGTGCCGTTCCGGCGGCTGTAGCCGCCGCGTGCGGGAGGGCTTGACGTCCGCCGCTCCCGGACCCTACCGTCCGTGCATGGCATGGATCCGCACGGTGGCGCCCGGCGAGGCACGCGGCAAGCTGGCCCAGATCTACGAAGCCGCGGTCAGCCGCGCCGGCCGTGTGTTCGGCATCCTGCGCGTGATGAGCCTGAACCCGACGACGCTCGAGTCGTCGATGGAGCTCTACAAGCGCGCGATGTTCGGCCGCAGCGAGCTCACGCGCGCACAGCGCGAGCTGCTCGCCGTCGTGGTCAGCCGCGCGAACGACTGCCACTACTGAGTCCACGCCCACGCCGAGGACCTCCGGTCGGAGCTCCGCCACCTGGACGCCGAGCCGCGCGCGGCGCTGGTCGCCGCGGTCATCGCGGACTGGCGCACCGCGGAGCTCGACGCGCTCGACGCCTCCCTCTGCGCGTACGCCGAGAAGCTGACGCGCACGCCGGCGGACATGGCCGAGGCGGACGTCGACGCCCTGCGCGGACACGGCCTGTCGGACGAGGCGATCCACGACGCGATCCAGGTGATCGCGTACTTCAACTACATCAACCGCGTCGCGGACGCGGCCAACGTGGACCTCGAGCCCGAGATGCCGCCGCGGACTACTTCCTGAAGAGGCCGATCACCATCAGCGCGCCGCCGCTGAGCAGCCCGCCGGCGATCAGCCCGACCAAGACGCCGGTCAGCACGCCGGTGAGATCGCCCTGGGACATGCCGCCGATGCCGCCGCCGATGAGGACGAAGGCCAGGCAGATCAGCCCTTGAAGCAGGTTGTCCTTGCCGCGGACGTTGGGGACGAGCCCGACCTTGTCGGCCACCTGGTGGTAGCCGAAGCTGGTTCCGGTGGCCGCTTCGGCCTCCAGCTCTTCCCCGGAGAGGGGGTCCTGGTAGCTGCTCATCCGACCTATGTCGGCGGATGACCGGATCGCCTTGAACCAGGCCGGCCGGTAGGCAGCGCGGACCCCGCTCGGGGGCTCTTCGAGCACTTTGGCAGGGCTTTGAAGTCTCGTCGGCGTGGCTCTTCGAGCGCGGCTAACGCGGCTCTCCGAGCACGACGACGCGATCGACGGCCTCGATCGCGTGGCGGCTCTCGGCGCCCGAGGGCCAGCGTACCGAGACCTCGCCCGTCGCGGCCTCGCCGAGGCCGAAGTGCAGCTCGGGCGGGTTGCCGCCGAGGTAGCTGGTGCCGGCGCGCAGCGAGCGGCGCTGCGTGCGTTCGCCCGCCGTGAGCGTGACCTCGGCGCCGATCGCGTGGGTGTTGGCGCCCGCCCCGCGCAGCCGTATCAGGAGCCAGTGTCCGCGCCGCTCTTGGGGGAGCTCGTTGCGCAGCAGCTGTACCGGGCCGTTGTTGGCCGTCACCACCAGGTCGACGTCGCCGTCGCGGTCGAAGTCGCAGCCGACCGCGCAGCGCGAGGGCAGCTCGCGCGCGAGGGCGCGCCCGGCGCCCGCGCTCGCCTCCACGAAGCCGCCGCGCCCGTCGTTCTCGAAGAAGTGGTTGGGCTGGCCGACGCAGATGCCGGTGCTCTCGTAGTCGGGGCTCGTGTAGCCGTTGGCGACGAACAGGTCGAGGTCGCCGTCGTTCTCCGCGTCGAACAGCTCGGCGCCCCACGAGGTGGCGCCGATGCCCGACGGGCCGAGCCCGGACGGCACGATCGCGTCGCGGAAGGTGGCTACGCGGTGCTTCTTGCTGCGGTGCGACAGCAGGTTGTTGAGGTAGAGCGCGTTCGGCTCCAGTTGCCAGTTGGTCAGGAACAGGTCCTCGTCGCCGTCCTGGTCGACGTCGCCGACGGCGACGCCCATGCCGCCGCGCGGGTCGTCCATGCCGGTCGCGAACGACACGTCCTTGAAGCGCGCGCCGTCCTCGTTGCGCCACAGCATGTTGTAGGAGACGTCGTTCGCCACGTAGAGGTCATCGTCGCCGTCGCGGTCGAAGTCCCAGAACACCGGCTGCATGCCGCGCCCGGCCTCGTCGGTCAGCTTCAGGTCCTCGGTCGCGTCGGCGAAGCGCAGCTCCTCGGCGTTGCTCTCGTTGCGCAGGAACGTGTTGCGCTGACCGGGGAAGGCGAAGGGCAGCATCTCGATCGGGTCTTCGCGGCGGTAGCTGCCCAGCTCGCCGGTGGGGGGCATCAGGCTCGTGTCGTAGACGAGGTAGCTCGTCACGTATAGGTCGAGGTCGCCGTCGCGGTCGTAGTCGCTCGCGGCGACGCCGGCGCTCCAGAGGTCGCCTCCGATGCCGGCCCCGTCGCTGACGTCCGCCAGCGCCGCCGGCAGGCGGTTGTCGTAGAGCACGTCGGCGCCGTAGTTGGCCACGAAGAGGTCGAGGTCGCCGTCGCCGTCGGCGTCGAAGAAGAGCGCGCCCATGCCGGCGCCGGTGTCGCCGCCGCCCGCGCTGGCGGTCACGTCGCTGAAGCGGCCGGCTTCCTGGCGCAGCAGCCGGTTGGCGGGCGCCTCCGAGCCGCGGCGTCCGCCGCCCTGGACGAGGTACAGGTCGACCGCGCCGTCCAGGTCGTAGTCGCCCCACGCGGCGCCCGGGCCCATCGTGGGGCGGATGTCGAGCTGCTCGTCGGGGCCTTCGAAGTGCACCATCGACACGCCGAGCTCGGCGGCGCGGTCGCGCAGGAAGCCCTCCGCGGGCGCGGCCGGCGCCGCGGCCGGGAGCGGGCGCGCGGGCTCTTCGAGCTCGCCGCGATCGAACTCCAGGATCCAGGTCCAGGTGTGTCCCGAGTCGGCCTCGGGCAGAGCGGCGAACTCGACCTCGGTCACGCCGGTCTGGTGCTCGGCGCCGACCGGCTCGCGGCGTAGCGTGTCGGTCAGCGGCGCGACGGTGGCGTAGAAGGCCTGGTCGATCGCGTCGCCGGCGGCCAGCCGCTCGTCCGCGCCGAGCCACGCCGTGCGCGGCTGCTCGGCGCCGAGCGCGATCAGGCGCAGCTCCGGGTCGGCGCCGCCCGGGCGGTCGCAGCGGAGCTCGGTCCATGCCGGCGGCGCGATGCCGTCCTGCCGCGCGAGCTCGGGGAGCACGTCCACCCCGTCGTCGACCTCCGCGCCGCTGACCTGCGCACGCGCGGCGTGCGGCAGGGTCGGCGGTCCGACGAGCATCGCGACGCCGTCGAACAGGAGCACCTGGTGGTCCGCCGCGTGCGACACCGCCGACACGCGCGGCCCGCCGCGCAGCCCGATGCCCTCGACCCGCAGCCGCAGACCCTCGCGCGACGGCGCGCGCTGGACCCGTTCGGAGCGCGACACCAGCGGCAGCAGGACCGGACCCGGCGCGTCGGCCGTGACGAGCGCGACCTCGCGGAAGCCGCCGTCCCCCTCCGCGAGCACGCGGATCGCGGGGACCTGGAGCGGGGGGAGAGCAAACAGAACGAGCGACGCAATCATGCCGGGAATCCTAAGCAGCCCTCGAATTTCGCGCCACACCGCCGGATTGGAGCCGGCCGCATGCGCGCTGCGCGGGGGAGGAGAACCCCAAATACAAGCGCCCCGCGCGGAACAGGAACCGCGCGGGGCGCTGGGGGGAGGGCCGCGGCCCTCTAGAACTTCAGGTCGCGGATGTCGTCGACGGCGAAGTCGATCGACAGCTCTTCATCCACGTTGATGATGCGACCGGTGCCCTTGAACTGGTTGAAGACCAAGGCGCCGGTGAAGACCCTGCCGTCTTTGAAGTGCACCGTGCACAGGTCTGCGGTTCGGGCGCCGAGCAGGAGGTCGTAGATCCGCTCGGGGTCTGCCGCTCCCCTCTTCTTGGTGGTGGTGGTCATTGGTTTCCTTGTTGTTCTCCCCGGGGAGGAGTTCAGGAAAGGGTGGAGATGGCGGAAGAGAACACCTCATCGAACCGATCGATGAGGATGGAGGACCACGTCTCGAAGTTGGCCCCCTCCGCCTGCAGCGACGCAAAGCGCTCCGGCGGAGTTAGGGTTCCTTCGAGCACGTCCTCCTCACGGATCCGAACGGTTCCTTCCACCGTCAGGATCTGGGCAAGGCCAACGTGCACCGCGCCGACGGGGTTGGAGTCGTCGTTGATCAACCCGAGCTTCCTGAGCTCGGTCCTGCCGTCGAGGCAGATCTCCTCGGAGATCTCGCGCCAGGTCCCGCCGACCAGCGGGTTCCCGTTGCCCTCGCTCTCCGAGCTCGCGTCTTCAGGGTTGATGTGACCACCGACTCCGATCGACAGCTTTCCGTGCAATCGGCCTTCGCCGCCCTTCGCGAGGCGGCGCATCGTCAGGATCTCTCCGTCGCCGTTCTGAACGACGGTGTACGGGATCACCTGCTTTAGGGATGGAGTTCGCTCGGCGTAGTCCCGTTCCACGAAGAAGCCCTGCTCTAGCACGGTCTTCTCGAAGGCGTCCGGCTCTAGGTCCTCTCCGAAGGCGACGAAGCCCTGCGGGTAGCACTCCGAGAACAGCCGGTCTCGGGGGACGACGAATACGAATTCCATGGCGACTCTGGGGGGCGATCCGGGCGAGCGGGGCCCCCCGGGGAGCCTGCTGCGCCGCAAATCGAGGCTACAATTGTCCTCGGAATCTAGATTCTGTCAAGATCCGGGGGTTTAAGGGGACCTCTGCCTACAACATCTAGTGTACGTGGCCGCGATTCGGCCGTTTGGTCCCGTAGGCGGGAGCGGCCCGCGGCGAGGCGAGGCGGCGTGAGGAGGCCTGTAAGCCGGATTCTGTCCTCCCCAAAGGGGAGGGACGGCCATTTCTCTGGGACCGAGCTTGCGCCCGGCCTCGAACGATCTACCCGAGGGCAGCGCGGGTCGTCGCCGATGCCCTCCTATTTGACCTTTCTCCGGGTGGGGTTTGCCGTGCCGCCCCCGTCGCCGGGGGCGCGGTGCGCTCTTACCGCACCGTTTCACCCTTGCCGCCCAACCGCGCAAAGCGGAAGGGGTAGGCGGTCTGTTCTCTGTGGCACTTTCCCTAGCCTCGCGGCCGGTTGCCGTTAGCAACCACCCTGACCCGTGGAGCCCGGACTTTCCTCCCCCGACATCCGCCGAGAGCGGCCGTCCAGCCTCCTCACGCCGACCTCAGCATAACGGAGCGCGGAGGCCGAGTCAGGTACGATGCGGCGCTCCAGGAGCCCCCCCGATGATCCAAGCTCTTCTCACTCTCGCCGTTCTCTGGGTCGCCCCGGCCGTCGATCCGCCCACGGCGCCGGCGGACAAGAAGCTCGACGCCGCCGCTGCCGAGCTGCGTACGGCGCTGGCCGCCGGCCCGCGCGACAAGCGCCAGGCGGCGCTGGCGGGCCTCGTGGCCCTGGGCCAGCCCGCGGCCATTCCGGAGCTGCAGGGCCACTACGCCAAGGCGTCCCAGGCCCTGCGCGAGGCGCGCGACGAGCTCGTTCAGAAGACCTTCGCCCACGATCGCAAGCGCGAGATGCTGGCGATCATGAAGGTGCGCGCCGAGCGCGACACCAGCCTGAAGGACATGGTCGACCGGCTGACCCAGGAGGCCGGCAACCTCTCGAGCGAGATGCAGATCCTGCGCGGGCGCATCCGCGAGAAGGACGAGCTCTGCACCGACCTGGGAGGGGCGACCGAGACGCTCTTCGCCTCGTTCCCGTCGGGCGCGCTGAAGAAGGCCAACGCCGCGCTCTGGAAGGACGCCGAGGACAACGCGTCGCTCGGCGTGCGCACGGCGGCGGTCGAGATGCTGGGCCGCGTCGGCGGCAAGGGCACGCCGCTGCGGCTCCACAAGATCATGGCGGGCGTGCACCGCGAGCGGCTCGAGAAGAAGAAGATGCTCCCCGAGCTGGAGCTGAAGGTGCGCGAGTTCGAGCGGCGCTACCAGCGCGAGCTGGAGCAGAACGGCGGACGCGCGCTGCGCGGCACGCCCGAGGCGTACAACCGCACCAAGAAGGAACCCGCGAAGGTCCGGCGCGAGCTGCACAAGCTCGCCTTCCTGCTCGACGCCGCGGCCGAGGCCGCCGGGCGCTCGCTGGCCCGCGAGGAGGGCAAGGACCTGGAGAAGTCGCTGCGTTCGCTGGTCAAGGCCCAGCGCTCTACCAAGGGCGACCTGCGCCTCCTGACGCTCGACGTCTTTGCCAGCGCCGGCGGCGACGCCGTCACCGGGCGCGTGCGTGAGATGCTGGCCGACGAGGAGGAACCGCTGGTGCGCGCCGAGATGATCGACGTGCTGGCGCGGCTCGGCGACGCGGCCTCGGCGGCCGAGCTGATCGACACGCACCTCGTCGACGAGAGCTGGCATGTGCGCAGCCACGCCGCCGCGGCGCTGGCCGCGCTGCGCTCGCGCGAGGCGGTGCCGGTGCTGATCGCGCGCCTCGAAGAGGACGAGGGCCGCGTGCTGTCCGACGTGCAGCGCGCGCTGCAGTCGCTGACCGGCGAGCGTATCGGGGTGAACCCCACCCTGTGGCAGCGTTGGTGGAAGAACAACGGCGAGACCTTCGAGGTCGCGGACGAGCCCGAGGACCCGAAGGGCAGCCTCTCGGCCGAGGAGGCCGTAGGCGTGACCTTCTTCGGCATCAAGACCGAGAGCGAGAAGGTGCTCTTCGTGCTCGACATCTCCGGCTCGATGAACTTCGCGATGGTGCCGCGCAACAACCCGAACGACGACCCCGGGCGTCCCTACGACATGCCCGAGGACGGCGAGGACTCGCGGCTCGACATCGCTAAGCAGGAGCTGATCAAAGCCCTCGGCGCGATCGGCGACGGCGGCATCGTGAACCTGGTGCTCTACGCCACCGACGTGCAGACCCTGTGGGACCGGCCGGTCGTGGTCGACGCCGAGATCCGCGAGGAGCTGCTCCTCAAGGTCGAGGCGATGACCGCCGTCGGCGGCACCAACCTGTTCGGTGCGCTGCAGCAGGCCTTCGAGGTCGCCGAGGGGCGCGAGCTGGGCGACCGGCGCAAGGAGGGCGTGTGGAGCGACCCGGTGGTCGACACGGTCTACCTGCTCTCCGACGGCCGCCCGTCGATGGGCGTGAGCACCGACCCCGACGAGATCCTCGCCTTCGTGCGTGAGGAGAACCGCACCGCCGGCCTCACCATCCATACGATCGGGCTGTCGGGCGCGCAGGACGCGTACCTCCTCAAGAGCCTGGCCGAGCAGAACGGCGGGGTGTACGTGGCGCGGTAGAGGGCTCGCCGCGCCCCGGCCGCGAATTGCCTCGCAGCCCCGCTTCTGCGCCGATCTCGGCACGCATCGTCGGGGATGCTCGCTAGTCTCTTGGGCATGAGTCGACCGCAGGCCTACGTCACCAACCTCGAGCTCCGCGAGTCCAACCCCGACGGCTCGGAGGGCTCCGGGCTGTCGCACTCCGCCGAGGGGCTGTTCCTGCTGCACGTGCTCGAGCTCGCCTCCTACGGCGAGCCGCGCGGCTGCGTCACCGTGCTGCACGACGCCGGCGACCACGGCGCGCGCTACGAGGACCTGGCCCACGTGCTCGCCGCCGACGGCTGGGCCGTGGCGCTGCCCGACCTGCGCGGACACGGGCGCTCCGAGGGCGAGCGCGGCCACTCGTGGGGCTTCCAAGAGGTCGCGCGCGACGTCGACGCGGTGCTCGACCACCTCGCCTATCGACTTCCGGACGAGCCCCAGGTGCTCGTCGGCCAGGGGCTGGGCGCGCTGCAGGCGCTGGCCTATGCCATCGAGCGTCCCGGTCGCGTCGCGGCGCTCGTGCTCCTGTCGCCGGTGCTCTCGCCCGTGTTCCAGCTGCCCGAGAAGAAGGGCGGACTGATGGGCATGTTCAAGAAGGTCGGGCCGACCTCGCCCGGCACCATCGGCTGGGCGCCGGCGATGCGCACCTCGGACGGCGCGGCGCAGGCGGCGTTTGCGGCGGACGACAAGGTGCACGATGTGATCACGCTGCGCGGCGGCGAGATGGCTCAGGAGGCGAAGAGCCGCGTCGACGCGGGGCTCGCCGGCCTCTCGACGCCGACGCTGATCCTGCACGGCGCCGCGGACCCGATCGCGCCCGCGGGCGCGAGCCCGGCCCTGGCGCGCGACGGCATCGAGGTGCGCGTGGTCGACGGCGCGCAGCACGACCTGGTGCACGACGCGGGCGCGCAGGAGACGATGGAGAGCATCCGCGACTGGGTCGGCGCGACCGTCGCGCGCTCCTAGCCCGCTTTCTTCAACGAGACGGCGTGGCGGTGCGGTCCAACTCGGTGCCTGGTGGTGCTTTGCGGGCGGCGGCCCCGCAGGCGACCTTGAACGGGTCGTCGAGGACGCCGGTGTCCGCAAGGTGCCGCCAGACGCCGAGAGGCGGGCCGCTTGGGCCGCAGCGGCCCGTCGGCTCGTGAAGATAGCGGCCTAGCCTACTAGCGGGGCGCGTACTTCGGGTTGCGCTCGGTGGGCACGGGCGCGGCGGTCCGCTCGCGCCAGCGCGAGAGGCGCGCGTGGAGCTCGTCGCGCAGCTCCGGACGCTCGGCCGCGAGATCGCGCTCCTCTCCGGGATCCTGGGCGAGGTCGTAGAGCTCCAGCCGTCCGTCCTCGTAGAACTCCAGCAGCTTGTAGCGCCCCGCGCGCACCGCGCTCGCCGGCGTCGTCCGCCACGGACCCGCGCCGCCCTTGCCGGTCGCCTGCAGGTAGGCGGGGAAGTGCCAGAAGAGCGCCTCGCGCCCCAGCTCGGCGGCGCCGCCCAGGAGCGGCACGAGGTTCGCCCCGTCCGGCGTCCAGCCCTCCGGCGCGGACGCGCCGGTCACCGCGAGCAGCGTCGGATACAGGTCGAGCCCGCTGACCGGCTCCGCGCAGCGCGTTCCCGCCGCGGTGCGGCCGGGCCACAGCGCGACGAGCGGCACCCGAATGCCGCCCTCGTAGAGCATCCCCTTGGCGCCGCGCAGCGGGGCCATCGACGTCACCGGGCCGTGGCCGCCGTTGTCCGACGTGAAGAGCACGACGGTGTTGTCGGCCAGCCCCAGCTCGTCGAGCGCGGTCCGGATGCGGCCGAGGCTGGCGTCGAGGCTTGCGACCATGCCGGCGTACTTCGCGTTGCGCTGGCCGCCGTCGGCCGGCTTGTCGGCAAAGCGCTCCGTCAGCTCTTCGGGCGCCTGGATCGGCGTATGCACCGCGTAGTGGGCCAGGTACAGGAAGAAGGGCTGCGAGCGCTCCTCGCGCAGGAACGCGATCGCCTCGTCGGTCAGCCGGTCGGTGAGGTACTCGCCCTCGGGGCCGTCCGCGAGCGCCGCGTTGCGGTACGGCGCGAAGTGCCCGCCCGGCGGCGAGCCCGCCGCCAGCCCGCCGACGTTCACGTCGAAGCCCTGCGCGCGCGGGTCGTCGCCGAGGTGCCACTTGCCGACGTGGCACGTCGCGTAGCCGGCGGCGCCCAGGGCCTCGGCCAGGGTCACGTGCTCGGGCGCCAGGTCGGTGCGGTTCTCGATCGGGATCAGCGCGCGGTTCTTCGCCTTGCCGCGCGCGGCCGAGCCGACGGTGTACACGCCGTGCCGCGGCGTCCACAGCCCGGACATGAGGCACGCGCGGCTCGGCGCGCAGTTGGGGCCGTTCGAGTAGGCGTCGGTGAACACCAGCCCCTCGCGCGCGAGCCGGTCGAGGTGCGGCGTCTCGTAGAAGGCCGAGCCCGCGAAGCCGACGTCGCGCCAGCCGAGGTCGTCGGCGTAGAAGAGCACGACGTTGGGCCGCGAGGTGGCCTCTTCCTGGACGGCCGCGAGGGCGCCGGCGAGCGCCAGTAGGAGGCCGATCATTGCGCCCCCCGTGGCTCACCCGAGTTCAGCCAGTCGCGCAGGAGGACCAGCGCGCTCCAGCTGTCGCGCCGCGCCTTGGCGTCGCGGCCGGTGATGCCGGCCTCGCGCAGGAGGCCGTCGGCCTCCTTGGTCGTCAGCCCCTCGTTCCAGGTCACGGTCTCCAGCGCGGGGAAGCGTGCCCCCAGGCGTTCGACGAACGCGAGCACCGCGCGCGAGCGCTCGCTCTCGGTCCCGTCGAGGTGCAGCGGCAGGCCCACGAGCAGCGTGCTGACGTCGCGCTCGTCGAGCAGCTCTTGGATGTGCTCCAGGAGCTCCGGCTCGTCCTCGCCGGCGCGCACGACGTCGAGCGGCTGCGAGAGGATCCGCAGCGCGTCCGCGAAGGCAAAGCCCGTCTTGCGCGTTCCGACGTCGATGGCGAGCACGCCGCCCATGCGGCTCATCCTAGCCTCAATAGGTCCCGATCGTGATGTCGAGCGCGTTCGCGAAGCGGAGGCTGCCCGCCGCGTCCAGCGAGGCGCCCTGGGCGCAGAAGGTGACTCCGACCGAAGCGCAGTCGAGAGGCAGCGGCACGGCGAAGGGCACGCCCGCGGGGCTCGTCTGAACCGTGATGAGGATGGTCGGGTCGCACAGCAGCGTTCCGAAGGGCGGCAGAGCGACGTTCAGCGGGTTCACGGAGACGCCCAAGAGGTCGAGGGTCGCGCTCGGCAGGAAGCTCGTGTGGTCGACGACCGGGTCCCACACCGAGCCGATCACCGGGCCCGAGGTCTGGCCCGGGAGCAGCGCGTCGGGGTTCGGCGGCGAGCCGACGCGCGAGCTCTCGGACGCTCCTCCGGACACGAGGCGAAGGCGTACGCGCCGCCCCGCCGTCAGGTCGAGGGGGAGCTCCGCACCCGTGGCCGAGTAGGCGAACCAGCCGTCGATGCCGATCGTGGCCTGGGTGATCTCGACGCGCGTCTCCCACGGGCCGTCGAGCGGGCCGATCGCCCAACCGTCGGTGCAGCAGGTCTGCCACCCCTGGTCGGCGGCGAAGGAAGAAGAGCCGGGCGACCCCGTGTACTGGTCGGGCACGGTCCCCACGCCATCGGGGTCGTCCTTGACCAGAAAAGCCGCCCCGTCCGGGTCGCCGAGGAGCTCGACGGAGCAGAAGAACGAGCCGCCGGCGGGTGAGTTCGCCTGATCGTGGAGCGCGACCAACGCCGTTCCGCAGTCGCCGCTCGAGCGGTGGACGAAGAGGTAGCTGCGCCGGTCGACCGGCGCCGGCTCCACCCCGCCATAGGACTCGGTCACCGTGGTGTCGTAGGCGTAGTACGCCGCCACGTCCGCGTCGGATGCGAGCATCGCGATCGTGCCCAGGACGTTGGCGTCGAAGTCGCCGAGGCCCGGCGCGGATTCCTGGGCCACCTCCACGTCGGATCCGAAGGCGGGACCCGCGAGGGCGAGAGCGGTCGCGGCGAGCGTGGCGCGTCGGAGGTCGGTTCGCATCTTCGGACCCTTGCTGCTGGGGAAGGAGCGGTGCTCGGGAAGGGAGCACCTCTGCAGCAGAAGCTAGCTCACCGCGGCGGGGGCGGGGAGGCGCGCAACCGGATTCGGAGCCTCGAAGTGAGGCTCCCGCCGCGACGCGCGGCGGCCGGCGCGGTCTAGTCGTACTCGGCGAGCACGTCCTCGAGCTCCTTCTTCACGTTCGAGCACAGCTCGACGAAGCCCGACTTGCTGATCCCGAGCTGGCCGGCGATCTCGGCCGTGAAGCCGGTCGGTGGCTCGGGGCCGCCGCAGGGCGCGCCGACGACCACCGCCGCGGCGTCGGCCAGGCCGACGAAGGTGGCGATCACGCGGCCCTCGTCGCTGGGAGCCGTCAGCGGCGCCTCGTGGTAGGCGATGCCCTCGGCGATCGCCGTCGGGAGGCCCCAGGACTGGGCGACGACGCCGCCGAGCTCGGCGTGGTTCATCGAGAGCACGGTGCTCTCGACCTCGGCGTCGATCACGCTCGCGCCCTGCACCGCGTGCAGCGCCTCGACGACGTCCTCGGTCAGGTGGCGCGCGAGCACCAGCTTGCCGACGTCGTGGAGCAGCGCCGTCGCGAAGGCCTGGGTCGGCACCGGGCGGCGGCAGAAGCGGCGCGCCTTGTCGACCGCGAGGGCCGCGGCCACCGAGTGCCGCCACAGCCCGCCCTCGTCCAGCCCGTAGGCCGGCAGCGCGGTCTGGTAGTCGTTGCGCACCGAGCCCGCCAGGGCGATGCCGAGGACGGTTCCCGACCCGAGCCTCAGGACCGCGGCGTCGACGGTATCGATCGGTTCGCGCGCTCCCGCGCGGGCCGAGTTGGCCACGCCGAGGAGCCGGCCGGTCAAGGCCTCGTCGAGCCGGACGACACCGCAGATGTCGTTGATTTCCCAGGCGTCGCCCGCGAGGAGGCCGGCGAGTCGGGAGGAGCTTTGCGGGAGTGGCTCGAGGCTCTTTGCCTCGGTCACCAGGCTGGGGATGTCGATCATGGCGCGCGGGGGGGGTGAAAGCGGTCCGAGGGGGAGGATCGGACCGCGCTCCCGCGCGTCTTGAGGCGGAGGGTGGGCTAGTCGCCCGAACCCCAAAACCTCCCGCAGACGGCCCGCACCGGCTCCAAGAGCCGGCGCCGAGCCGCCGGGGCGCTAGGGCGCCCCGGGTCGCCTACAGGTAGTCGGGGCCTTCCTCGCGCAGCCGCTCGACGAGGCGCTTGACGTCCTCGGCGCGGTCGCGGGGGGCCACCAGCGTTGCGTTGGCGGTGCGCACGACGACCAGGTCGTCGACGCCGAGGAGGGCGATCAGGTGCTCGCCTTCGGCGTAGGCGATGCAGCCGCTGGACTCCTCGGAGAGGAGCTGCGCGCCGTCCGAAACGGCCGGCCAGTTGCCGTCGGCGTCCTTCTCGACCACGCCGGTCAGCGCGGCCCAGGAGCCCACGTCGTTCCAGCGGTAGTCGATCGGGAGCATCAGCACGTTCGAGGCCTGCTCGAGGATCGCCTTGTCGACCGGGACCTTGGGCAGCTCGGCGTAGGCCGTGGGCAGACCCGGGTCCGCCGGGCCGACGTCCTTCAGGCCGCCGTGGACCTCGGGCAGGAAGCGCTCGTACGCATCCAGGATGGTGGACGTGCGCCAGACGAAGATGCCGGAGTTCCAGTAGAAGCGGCCGCTCTTGACGAACGAGTCGGCCGAGGCGCGGTCCGGCTTCTCGACGAAGCGCGAGACCTCGTAGACGGTGTGGTCCTGCGAGGTCCCGACCTCTTCGCCGGCCCGGATGTAGCCGTATCCGGTGGCGGGGAAGGTCGGGCTCACGCCGAGCGTGATCAGGTGCTCGCCCTTGGCGGCCTCGGCCGCGGCGGCGGACAGGGTGGCGCGGAAGGACTCCGCGGGCTCGATCACGTGGTCGGCGGCAAGGACGATCTGGACCGCGCCCGGGTCGCGGCGCTGCACCTCGAAGGCAGCGAGCGCGATGCAAGGCGCGGTGTTGCGGGCGAGCGGCTCGGCGAGCAGGTTCTCCGGCGGCAGCTCGGGCAGGCATTCGCGCACGAGCTGAGCCTGGCTCTCCGCCGTGACCACGAGCACGCGCTCGGGCGGCACGAGCCCCTCGAGGCGCGCGAAGGTCTCGGTGAGCATCGGCCGGTCGCCGGAGATCGGCAGGAACTGCTTCGGCCGATCGACGAGACTCGCCGGCCAGAAGCGCGTGCCCGAACCGCCCGCCATGATGACGGCATACGTGGAAGTGGAGTCGTTCATGGAGAGGCGGTCATTCTGACGACCTCAGAAGCGGCTGGAAAGGGGGGACCACCCGGGGAGCGGCAGACCCCGCGGCGGGTCGTCCTCGAAGCCGAACAGGAACTCCGCGATCGAGTTCCGCACAGACACCCGGGGCCGCGACAGGTCGCCCCGGATGGCCACCTGCCACAGGCTGTTGTTCAGCCAGTAGAAAACCCGATTCAGGGGGCCGATCTTATCCACAAGGCTGTAACGGACCTGAAGATCGCTCCGGACCTCGCCCGTGAGCTCCAGGCTGCCCTCGCCCACCAGCTGCAGCAGCGGGCTGCGGACCCGCAGGTCGCCCATCCGCAGCGTGCCGTCGTCCAGGGCCCAGCGCATGTCCATCTGGTCGAAGATCGCGCTCGCGTCGAGTCCCAGGGATCGGAATAGCTCCCGCACCACCGGGATCGACCAGAGCCGGGCGTCGAAGACGCGCACGGCGCCGCCGCCCGCGAGCGCCAGGACGTCGCCGCCCTCGCCCCGCAGCCGCATCCAGGCGGTGAGCCGGCCGAGGTCCTCGATGCTCGACTCGAAGACGCCGCCGAGCAGCTCGTCGACCCGCACCTCGTTCAGGCGCACGGCGATCGCGTAGCCGTAGGGCTCGGTCAGGTCGATCGCGATCGCGCGGTCGGCCTGCTCGACGCCGCCCAGCGAGGTGATGCGCCCGCCCCCGAAGGAGCCGCGCAGGTTGTCGATCGTCAGCCGGCCGTCGACGAAGGTCATGATCATGCCCGCGTCCTCGACGCGCCGGCCGGCGATGTCGCCGTCGAGCCCGGCCACGCGCCACCAGCCACGCACCCGCCCGGCTTCGAGCACGAGCTGCTCGACGCCGATCGCCGCGGTGCGGATCTCGATCGGGAGGCCGGCCTTCAGCGCGACCCCGCGCGGGAACACGTCGCCGCGGAACACCACCCGGTCCTTGCCGTGGTTGTCCGACACGACCAGGAGGCGCGCGTTGCGGATGTCGATCCGGCCGGCCAGGTCGGTGCCGTTCAGGAGCAGGTCCAGGGTCTCGTCGTCGACAAACGGCGACAGGTGCTCGCGGTCGAGCGACACGCCGGCCGCCGACCAGTCGGCCTGCAGCACGTGCCCCTTCTCGTCGAGCATCAGGTCGGAGCTCTTGAGCAACGGGTCGGCACCCTCGAGGTCGCGCGCCGCGTCGAGCGAGAGGAAGAGGACATTGCGCAGCTCCACCGGCGTGCCCGCCAGCGAGGCGCGCAGCAGCGGGCTGCGCAGCACATCCTGCTCCTGCACGAACACGCCCTGCATCGACTCCAGCCGGAAGGCCTCCGAGCGGAAGCGGTTGCCGCGGAGGAACACGCGGTAGGTCGCGTCCGGGGGGACGTCGGGCTCGGCCGCGAACTCGACGCGCGCCTCGAAGTCGAGCCGGCCGTCGACCTCGAAGGCCGAGAGGTCCACCTCGTCGCCGTCCGCGTCTTCGTTGAGCGATGAGGTCAGCGCTCCCTTGAACGTCGGGCTCGCCGGGTCGACGCCGGCTCCGAGGATCTCGATCGTCGCCGGCGCGCCGGGCAGCACCTCGCCGCGTGCCGCGAGGGCGACGTCGGCGCCCCAGGCGCCGAACAGCGCGAAGCGGGCGCTCCCCTCGCCCTCGACCTCGGGACCTTCGGGCGACTCCTGGCCGCTGATCAGCACGCGGCCCTCGATGCCCTGGGTCTGGCGTCCGAAGATGCGCGGGGTGAGCACCACGTTCTCCGGCCGCACCTCGACGTCGTAGCGGTAGAGCGCGTCGGGCGCCGGCCGCCGACCGCGGAAAACCGCATTGATCGAGCCCTGGCCGCGCAGCTCCTCGACCTGGGCGCCCATCTCGGGGAAGCGCGCGGAGAGCGTGTCCCAGTCCTGCCCGCGCAGGAGCAGCCCGTCGAGCTCGATCTGCAGCGACTGCGCGGGGCGCCGCGAGATGTCGGTGCTCTGCACCTCGGGCGGCAGCGACTCGCCGCGGGCCACGCCGCGCGCGCGCACGGTCTGGCCCACGCCGGGCTGGTTGGCGAGGTCCCAGCGAACGGCGACGGCGCGGTACGCGGGATGGCGCCCGGTGCCCGGGATCGGGGGCAGGTCGACGATCGTCGAGCTGTCGTTGGCCCAGCGGAGCCCGAGCTCGCCAGACACCTCGTTCAGCGGCACGGGCACGTCCTTCCACAGGACTCCGACCCGGTCGAGGCGGACGACCCCCTCGGCCGAGAGCCCGTTGATCTCGTGCCGCTGGCGCAGCCTCCAGTCGCCCGACATCGTTCCGCCGGTGGGGCCGAATTCGTCCCAGATCCAGTTGGTCGCCTTCAGCCCCTCGAGCCCCGCGGCGAGCCGCGGTCCGACGTCGATCGTCGGCACGGAGATCTGGAAGTCGAGGTCGGGGCGCCGCCCCTCCAGCGGCGCGCTCAGCATGCCCTGCGCCACTACCGGGCCCGTCCCGTGGTCGGCGGTCATGCCGACGAAGGCCAGGTGGTCGGGGCGTCGCAGCGCGCTGTTGTGCGCGAACAGGATGCGGCCGCGCAGGTCGGTGCACGGGATCGGGACACCCTGGCGCTCGTCGTTCTCGTCGAGCCAGCCGTGGAAGGTCATGCCCGCGTCGCCCTCGCAGTGGAGCTCGACGAGCAGCTCGCGTGTGCCCGTCCACACCGGGCCCTCGGTCCCGCTCCGGCGCGGCAGCCGCAGCGAGACCACCGTGTCGACCGATCCGCGCGGGCCGAGCGCGTTGAAGGTCTCGCGGAAGTCGCGCTTGTCCTCGGCGCCGGTGGCGCGCAGCGTCTCCTCGTCGAGCTGCAGGCCGCCGATCGAGACCCAGGACTCGAGCAGCGCGGTGGACGACGCGTCGCCGCCGACCAGCGCCCAGGCGTCGACCGGGCTGCGGTTCCACCGCCCGCGCGCGCGCGCGGTCGCGGCCCACGCGTCGGGTTCCCACAGGGTCATGCCCGGGCCGGGGGCAAAGCTCGCGTCGAGCTCGAGGTCGAGCTCCTCCGCCGGCAGCTGGCCCGGCAGCTCCAGGTACCCGTCGCGCAGGCGCAGTCGCAGGTCGGCGCGCGGTGCGGCGTCGCCCTTGGGCCCGAGGCTCGCCTCGAGGTTCAGGGCCAGCTCGCCGCGGAAGGACGACACGCCGGTCAGGCGCTCGGCCTCGCCGGGCTCCATGCCGGCCGAGTCGACCAGCAGCGAGTGCGCCGTGGCTCGCAGCGCGAAGCCGCTGTCGCTGTAGGCCTCGCCCTCGAGGTGGACCGCCGCGGGGGCGTAGATCGCGCCGCCCAGGGTGGGGGAGAGCCGGCCGCGGATACGCGTGCGGCCGGTGCCGTCGTCCTCGACGACGAAGTCGGCGCTTCCGAGCGGCAGGTCGGCACCGCCCGGCGTCTCGAGCCGCACGGCGAGGCCGCGGACCGAGACGGGGGGAGCACGGCGCTCGGGGCCCGGCTCGCCCTCGGTCGTCGAGAGGGCCTGCAGCGCCTCGAAGAGCGTGTCGGACAGCTGGACCCGTCCGCCGCGGACCTCGACCTCCTCGATCGGCTGGCGCGGATCGAGGCGCGGGTGGAAGCGCACGTGGATGGTCGACAGGCGCAGGCGTTCTTCGCCCTCGCGCCACGTGCGCTCCTGTGGTCCGCGGCCGTCCGGTGCCAGCTCGCCGTCGAAGGTGACGCCTTCGAGCACGAGCCCGGGCTCGAACCAGAGCAGGCGTGCGCGCTCGACGTGCACGTGCTGGCCGACCACGCCGAGCTCGGCGGCCAGTTTCTCGCGCGCGAAATCGGTCAGCACGCCGCTCTCCTCGAGCGCGATCAGCCCGGCGGCGCAAAGGAAGAGCACCCACGCGACCAGGAGGAACAGTCGCCGCAGCAGCCGGAGGAGCCCGCTCATCGCGCCCCGGCTCCGGTCGCCGGGCGGGTCGGCGACCGCCCTTCCGCCCGCTCGGGCGGCGGGCCCGGAGCGGGCTCGTCGCCGCCCCGGTAGACGCGCCCGACGCGCTGTCCGACGCGGCACGTGATCTCGTGCGGGATCGTGCCCGCGCGCTCCGCCAGCTCTTCGACGCGGATGCGCTCGCCGGCGTCGCGGCCCAGCAGCGTGACGGTGTCGCCGACCGCGACGCCGGGCACGTCGGTGACGTCGACCGTCGCGTAGTCCATCGACACGCGCCCGATGAGCGGAGCCCGCCGGCCGCGCACCAGCACCTCGGCGCGGTTGCCCAGCGACCAGGCCAGGCCGTCGTTGTACCCCACCGGCAGCGTCGCGACGCGCGTGTCGCGCGACGCGGTCCACGCGCCGCCGTAGCCCACGCGCGAGCCCGCCGGCAGGTCCTTGAGGAAGACGACCTGCGTGCGCCAGCTCAGGACCGGCTGCAGCGCGCGCGCGGTGGGGAGGTCGGTGCCGACCCCGAACGCGGCGAGGCCCGGACGCACAGCGTCGTAGGCGGACCCCGCGCCGCGGAAGATGCCCAGCGAGTTCGCCGCGTGCACCCAGGCCGAGGCCGGGATCAGGCCTTCGCCGCGCGCGGAGGCCAGCACGCGCTCGAAGCGGCGCAGCTGCTCTTCGGGGCTCGGGTCGTGCTCGTCGACGGCAGCGAGGTGGGTCATGACGCCGGCCAGCTCGACGTGCGGCGAGCGCTGGACGACGCGCAGGACGTCCGCCGCTCGGCGGGGGAGGACCCCGAGCCGGCCCATCCCTGTATCGACATTCAGGTGCACGCGCACAACCCGCTCCGCGACGCGGCCGGCCTCCTCCAGCGCGCGGGCTCGGTCCGTGGCGTGCAGGCCGATCTCGATGCCGTGGCGGACGCAGGAGCCGACCTCTTCGGCCACGATGGTGCCCAGCACCAGGATGCGGGCACGGATGCCTGCGCGGCGCAGCTCCAGGGCCTCGGCCGACGTCCCCACGCCCAGGGCCTGGGCTCCGCTGCGCAGCGCGTGGTGCGCGACCGCCACCGCGCCGTGCCCATACGCGTCGGCCTTGACCACGAGGAGCAGCGCCGGCGCCGGCCCGACCGCTCGGCGGATCACCCCCAGGTTGTGACCCAGAGCGTCGAGATCGATGTCCGCCCAGACCCGCGAGGTATCCACCGAGGAGAGGATAGTCCACCGCGCGCGGGGGATCCAAGCGGCGACCGCGCGTCCGCGCATCGAACGGCCCCGACTCAGATCGCGGAATCGCGGCCGAATTCGGGCGGAAAAACGGGAATCCGCGGCGACGGCTCTGTTGACAGCCCCATGCGCCAGAGACATTCTTGGCTCAGCGTCACGGCTCGAAACCAACAACGAAGGCATACACACATGGCCAAACGGAAAGCCAAGAAGAAGCCGGCCCGCAAGGCGGCGAAGAAGCCCGCGCGCCGTTCGCGCGCGAAGAAGACGGCGATGGACTTCATCATCAGCAAGAGCCGCACCAAGGCGGCCGCTGGCATCAACGTCTCCGGCGAGTTCTATGGCGCCCTGGACGACGCCGTCCGCGAGCTGATCAACCAGGCTGAGGCCCGCGCGGTCAACAACGGTCGCAAGACCCTGCGCCCGCACGATCTCTAGGCCGCTGGCACCGGCGGTGCCCCCTGCGCCGCCCTAGCCGCAACCAAGGCGCCCCGGAGCCATGGGCTTCGGGGCGCCTTCTTTCGTGCCCTAGCGCGCGCGGCGGCGCACGGCGAAGGGCCGTAGGTAGAGCGGCTCAAGCTCGGAGGGCGGCGTCGGACCGTCGCTCGCCAGGCGCAGCTGGCCGAGGCGCAGCACCGCGGTCGCGGTCGGCACGCCGCCGCTGCGCAGGCGCGCGCGCTCTTTGTCGGCGAGGCCGGAGGCGCGAAAGGCCGCATCGTCGCCGAGGATCGCCTGCCCCGGCGGAAGCTCGCCGGCCAGCTCGTCCGCGGTGACTACGCACGGCGGCCGAAGCACCTCGATGCCGTCCTCGGTGCGCGCGTACCGCGCGAGGTAGAGCGCGCCGGCGCGCGCATCCTGCAGCACGCTGGCCTCCTCGCCCGCGGCGAGCGCATCCAGCGCCAACGCCTCGAACGACGGGATTCCGACCAGCACGGCGTCCGAGCCGCGCGTGAGGCCGAAGGCGGTCGCCACCGCGACACGCAGCCCGGTGAAGCTGCCCGGACCGATCCCGACCGCGCAAGCGTCGAGCTCGGACGGCGCCGCGCCGGCCGCGCGCAGCAGGCCGTCGAGCGCCGGGAGCAGATCGCTCGCGTGGGCGCGCTCGCCCTCCAGCGCGGCCTCGTGCACCCGGCCGTTCGCCAGCAGCGCGACCGAGCCCCGCCGCGTCGAGGTCTCGAGCGCGGCGACGACCTTCACGACGCCGGGGCCTCCTGACCGATCTCGCGCGCGATGATCGCCGCCAGCTCCTGGGCCCGGGTCTGGATCCAGTCGGGGTCCGGCCCTTCGACCATGACCCGCGCGAGGTCTTCGGTGCCCGAGTAGCGCAGCAGCACGCGCCCGTCGTCGGCCAGGTCGGCCTCGATCGAGCGCACGGCCTCCATCACCGAGGAGAGCTCGCCCAGGGCCGGCTTGCGGGCCACCGGGACGTTGATCAGCACCTGCGGGAAGGGCTGGTACGGAGACGCCAGCTCCGAGAGCGAGGCGCCGCTCTCGCGCAGCACCCGCAGCACCCGCAGGGCGGTGTACACGCCGTCGCCGATGTAGAAGTTGTCGGCGCCGAACACGATGTGTCCGGACTGCTCGCCGCCGAGGGCCAGGTTCTCGGCGCGCAGGCCTTCGACGACGCGCCGGTCGCCGACGTCGACGGTCACGACCGACACGTCGACCTCGCGCAGCGCGCGGTGCAGGCCCTTGTTGGACATCACGGTGGCGACGATGCGCGGGTCGGCGAGCTCTCCGCGCGCCTTCGCGTGCCGCGCCACCAGGGTGAGGATGCCGTCGCCGTGGACCAGCCCGCCGTGCTCGTCGACCAGAATGCAGCGGTCGCCGTCGCCGTCGAGCGCGATCCCGACGTCGGCCGAGTGCCTGCGCACGGCCTCTTGGAGCGCCGCGGGTTGCGTCGCGCCGCAGCCGTCGTTGATGTTGTCGCCGTCCGGCTCGCCCGCGGTGGTGATCACGTGGGCGCCCAGCCGACCGAATACGCGCGGCGCGACGCGGCTGCCGCCGCCGTTGGCGCAGTCGAGCACGACGGTAAGGCCGTCGAGCTTCAGCTCGCCCGCGGAGCCGAGCACGTGCCCGAGGTAGTCGTCCTCGACCGTCGGGTCGAGGGTGGGGGCGGGCACATCGGGCCAGACCTCTCCGGACTCGACGCCGGCCCGCGCCTCGGTCTCGATCGCGTCCTCGACCTCGTCCGCGAGCTTCTCGCCGCGCGAGTCGAAGAGCTTGATGCCGTTGTCCTCGGCCGGGTTGTGCGACGCGCTGAGCATCGCGGTCACGTCGAAGCCGCGCAGGCGGCCGACGATCGCGAGTCCGGGGGTGGTGATGAGGCCCGCGCTGACGCACTCGAACCCGGCCGCGCTCAGGCCGCGCGCGAGCGCGGCTTCGAGCTCGGGGCCCGAGTGGCGCCCGTCGTGGCCGAGCAGTGCGCGGCCTCCGCCGAGCACGCGTCCCACCGAGCGTCCGAGCAGCGATACCCGCTCGGGATGGAGCCAGCCTTCGCCGGCCTTGCCGCGAATGCCGTCGGTTCCGAAGAGTCGTTCGCCCATAGCGTCGGGATCGTAGCGAAGCGTCGGTGCGATCGGTATGGGCGGGCGCGATCGAAAGCCCGGGGGCTGCTGGCGCCCGCGGGGGCGGAGGATGCCCGCTGCCCGAGGCCGGCGCTCGCGTTCGGAGGCGCCGGCCTGCGGTGGGGGACTAGGCCGGCGAGCCCAGCAGGCCTCCGGCGGGACCTTCCTCGCCGGCCGCCGGGTCGTTGCGCTGGCCGTCCGGCGCGGGCGTGACGCGCCGCTCGGCGTCGGCGCGCGGCGGCTCCTTCTTGTCGGGGCGCAGCCCGTCCAGCGGGGTGCCGTCGATCAGCTTCTGCACCTCCTCGCCCGAGATCGTCTCGTAGCGCAGGAGCGCGTCGGCCAGGGCCTCGATCGCGCCGCGGTGCTCGAGCAGCACGCTGCGGGCGCGCTCGTAGGCGTCGTGCAGGATCTGGCGCATCTCCTCGTCGATCTCGCGGGCGGTCTCCTCGGAGTGCTGCTTGCTGCGCATCAGCTCGGTCCCGAGGAAGTCGTTGCCCTGCTTCTCGGCGTAGTTGATCGGGCCGATCTTCTCGCTCATGCCGAGCTCGGTGACCATCGCCCGTGCCAGGTCGGTCGCGCGCTGGATGTCGTCCGAGGCGCCGGCCGAGATGTCGCCGCAGAACTCCTCCTCGGCGACGCGTCCGCCGAAGAGCATCGCGAGTCGCGCCAAGAGGCGCGTGCGCTGCATGTGGTAGCTCTCGCGCTCGGGCAGGATCATGGTCGCGCCCAGCGCGCGGCCGCGCGGCACGATGGTGACCTTGTGCGGCTCGTCGGTCTCGGGGAGCACGGCCGCGACGATCGCGTGGCCGGCCTCGTGGATCGCGGTGATCTTGCGATCCTCTTCCTCGATCTTGCGCGACTTCTTCTGGCGGCCGTAGCGCACCTTGTCGCGCG
>JBCCGI010000057.1:0-55769 GCA_039029355.1 Planctomycetota bacterium | reverse complement strand
CCCGCCGGGGGCGCCCGCGCGCGCCTGGCGGCCCGGGGGGGCGCGGGTGGGGGTCGCCCCCCCCCACACCCACGCGCGGGCCGCCCTAACTGCCATCGGGCGGCCCGCGAGGAGGGCCGGGAGGGGAGGACCCTCCGTCGTCGAGTCGGTTAGTGGCTGTGGCCGTGGCCGTGGCCGTCGTCGCCCTTCTCGGGCAGGTCGCTGACCAGAGCGTCGGTGGTGAGCAGCAGGCTCGCGACCGAGGTGGCGTTTTGCAGCCCCATGCGGACGACCTTCGCGGGGTCGATCACGCCGGCCTTGACGAGGTCCTCGTAGGTGCCCGTCGCGGCGTTGAAGCCGTACGTCTGCGACTTGTCCGAGCGGACGTTCTGGATCACGACCGCGCCGTCCTGGCCGGCGTTGTCGGAGATCTGGCGCAGCGGCGCTTCCAGCGCGCGACGCACGATGCCCGCTCCGACGGCCTCGTCGCCGCCGAGCTTCAGCTTGTCGATGGCTTCCTGGCAGCGAAGGAGCGCGATGCCGCCGCCGGGGACGATGCCCTCTTCGACGGCCGCGCGGGTCGCGTGGAGCGCGTCCTCGACGCGGGCCTTCTTCTCCTTCATCTCCGACTCGGTCGCGGCGCCGACGTTGATCTGCGCCACACCACCGGCCAGCTTCGCCAGGCGCTCCTGGAGCTTCTCCTGGTCGTAGTCCGACTTGGTGGCTTCGATCTCGGCGCGGATCTGGTCGATGCGGCCCTTGATCGAGGACTTGGAGCCCGCGCCTTCGATGATGGTCGCGGTGTCCTTGGTGATGATGACCTTCTTGGCCTTGCCGAGGTCCTTGACGGTGAGCCCCTCGAGGCTCGTACCGGTGGACTCGAAGACCGGGGTCGCGCCGGTGAGGATCGCGATGTCTTCCATCATCGCCTTGCGGCGATCGCCGAAGCCGGGCGCCTTGACCGCGACGCACGGGAACGAGCCGCGCAGACGGTTGACGACGAGCGTCGCGAGGGCCTCGCCCTCGACGTCCTCGGCCAGCATGACCAGCGGGCGACCGGCGCGCATGACCTCTTCGAGGACCGGCACCATCTCCTTGATCGACGAGATCTTCTTCTCGTGCACCAGGATGTAGGGATCCTCGAGCACGCACTCCATCGACTTCATGTCGGTGATGAAGTGGGGCGACAGGTAGCCCTTGTCGAACTGCATGCCCTCGACCCACGTCACGTCGGTCGCGAGGCTCTTGCCCTCCTCGACCGTGATGACGCCGTCCTTGCCGACACGCTCCATGGCCTCGGCGATCATGTCGCCGATGTCGGGGTCGTTGTTGGACGCGATAGCGCCGATCTGGGCGATCTCATCACGCCCCTTGACGGTCTTCGACTTGCGACCGAGCTCGGAGACCACGGTCTCGACGGCCGCGTCGATCCCGCGCTTCAGCGCGACGGGGTTGGCCCCGGCGGTGACGTTCTTGAGGCCCTCCTCGAACACGGCCTCGGCGAGCACGGTCGCCGTCGTCGTGCCGTCGCCGGCGCCGTCGTTGGTGCGCGCCGCAACTTCTTTCACGAGCTGCGCGCCCATGTTCTCGTAGGGGTCTTCGAGCTCGACCTCCTTCGAGACGGTCACGCCGTCTTTCGTGACGGTCGGGCTCCCGAACGACTTCTGGATGATGACGTTGCGGCCCCGCGGGCCGAGGGTCACCTTCACGGCGCGGGCGAGCTTCCGGACGCCGGTCCGGATGTGCTCGCGCGCTTCGGCGTCGTAGCTGATCTGTTTGGCCATCGGATGGGTCTCCTGGTGGTTCGGGCTGCGTCAGCCGATGATGCCGAGGATGTCGTCCTCGCGCATGATGAGGTACTCCTCACCGGCGTACTTGACCTCGGTGCCGGCATAGGAGCTGAAGAGGACGCGGTCGCCCGCCTTGACGCTGAGGGGCTCGCGCTTGCCGTCGACGACCGAGCCTTCGCCCACCGCGATGATCTTGCCTTCCTTCGGCTTGTCCTTGGCGCTCTCGGGCAGAAGGATGCCGCCGGCGGTCTTGTCTTCAGCTTCCGCGCGCTGAAGCAGGACGCGGTCGCCGAGCGGGCGGATGTTCACCTTGGTCTTGGTTGCCATGGGAGTGAGCTTTCTATCTGGGGATGCTTGCGTCGGAATCGACTGAAGTACGGAAGGGGTTCACGCGCCGCGGTCGCCGCGGTCGTTGATCGGGGGCTCGCCCGCGAGAAATCCATCCGGCCAGGTCTCGACGGCACGGAGGATCTCGCTGCGAAGCAGCTGAGGCCGGATGGGCTTGCGGAGAATCCCAAAGGCGCCGGCCTTGAGCGCCAGCTCTTCGAGCGCGCTGGTCCAGTCTCCGGAGTAGACCAGACACGGCAGCCCCAGCCGCAGCTCGCGCAACCGCGGCAACGCCTCGATCCCGGTGCACTCGGGCATGTGCAGATCGAGCAGCGCCGCGTCGATGCGGCTCGACTGCGCCTGCTCGATCGCCTCGAAGCCGGTCTCCGCCTCGATCACCGACAGGCCGATGCCGGTCAGGAGATCGACGACGCCCGAGCGGACCTCGGAGTCGTCGTCAGCGCATAGGATTCGGTAGGGGCGGGACATGTTTCGTTCGAAGGGCCCCGGGGGAAGCAAAGCGCGTGCCGGGGCTTGTGGGGTGGGGTTGTGGCACGGGGGGCGGGGAGCAGGGTGAGGGCGTGCTGCCGGAATGGCAGTGGGTGGGGAGAGGTTCGAGACCACCTGTCACCTTGGCAGCTCCGAAACTGGCTGGCTTCCGTGTGGAAACGGCATATTGCGGGTTCCTGCCGACCTCGTCCCCACGCGTCCGCCAGGCCGCTTTCCGGCCCGCACGGCGCGTACCGGTCGCCGCACGAGCGGCGCTTCGCGCGCCAACGCCTGACACAAACCCTTGCCTACGGCGCACCTAGGGGCTCTCTTGGCCCTGCATTCCACACCGAACCCAGCCAGCCATGTCTCGATGCGATGGGGGGGCGGCGGCCCTCCTCCAAGATCTCCCCGTCTTCGACGCTCACGTCGACTCGCTCCAGCGCATGCTCGACCTCGGGCACGATCTCGGCGAGCGCGGCCCCGGCCAGCTCGACCTCGTCCGAGGCCGCGAGGGCGGCCTGGGGGCCGTCGTGCTGGTCTGTTGGGTCGACCCGAGTTTCCTCCCAGACGGCAGCTTTGACCGCGCCGCCGCCCTCCTCTCGACCGCCCACGACCTCGCGCAGCGGCATCCGGAGCGCCTGCGGCTGGTCCGCGACGGCGACGAGCTGGCCGCTGCGCGCCGCGCCGGAGTCACCGCCGGCATTCCGGGTATCGAGGGCGGTCACGCCATCGAGGAGAGCCTCGACAAGCTGCGCTGGTTCCACGCCCGTGGGCTGCGGGTCCTTACCCTGGTCTGGAACAACCACCTGACCTGGATCCGCTCCTGCCAGGACGGAGCTGGTCCGGAGGTCCCCGCCGGCCTCTCCGCCTTCGGTCGCGAGGTCGTGCGCGAGATGAACCGGCTCGGGATGGTCGTCGATCTCTCCCACGCCGGCGAGCGGTCGTTCTACGACGCTCTCGAGGAGACCAGCCGGCCGGTCTTTGCCAGCCACTCGGGCTGCGCCGCGCTGCACTCCCATCCGCGCAACCTGACCGACGATCAACTCCGAGCCCTGCGCGACAACGGCGGGGTGGTCGGGATCGTGTTCCACCCAGGCTTCCTCGATGCAGACGCGCAGAAGGAGGAGGCCCGCATCCGCTCCACCGACGCCTACCGAGCGCTGCAGGGGCCCGGAGACACCGGGCTCTACCTCGCCCAATCGGAGCACCTCCAGACCCACGCGCGGCCCCTGCCGGCGGCGCGCGTCGCGGACCACGTGGTGCACGCCGTCGAGGTGGCGGGGATCGATCACGTCGGCGTCGGTAGCGACTTCGACGGCATCCAGCGCGGACCGGAGGGGCTCGAGGACGCCTCGACCTACGGCCGGCTGGCCGAGCTGTTGCTCCAGCGGGGCTTCGCGGCCGCGGAGGTCCGCAAGGTCCTGGGCGGGAACATGGAGCGCGTCTTCTCAGCCGCGACGAGGTCCTAGCCGGAGCATCGATCTCCGGCGGAAGGACCGTTCGCCGCTGCCTACGGCCGATCGGACCGGCGGACTCGGCCTCGCGGCCGCTCGATGCTTGTCCCAGGCCCCCTCAGCGCCGGTCGAACGGACCGCCTCGGCCCCGGCGCGGCCGCCCGCCTCCCAGAGCGTCCCGGGCAAGGGCTCCACCCGCCCTCTCCTTCCGCCCGCGCGGGGCCGAAACCGTCCTCCGGAGGGGTGCTAGCATGGTCGTTCGGCCCCTCCCCAGCACCCAGGTATCCCCATGAGAGCCCTCCCGATCGTCGCCAGCGCCCTCCTCGCGTCGGCCGCCTCCGCCCAGTTCGACGTGGCCATCAGCGAAGTTCTGTACAACCCGGCCGGGCCGGACGCGGGGCTGGAGCGGATCGAGATCCGCAACAACGACGCCCAGGAGGCGAACCTGTTCGGGTACGCGCTCGCGGTCTGCTACCCGGGAACGCTGATCGACAACCGCACCTACTGGCCCTTCCCGACCGGGTTCAAGATCCCGCCCGGCGGTCAGGTCGTCGTGCACTACCTCGAAGACGGCCTCGACACGAACACCGAGTTCTACACCGGCAGCACCGGCGCGCAGTTCATCTGCATCACGCCGCCGAAGAACCTGGACAACCAGGTCGGGAGCGTGGCGATCTTCACCACGACCGACTGCGCGCAGTTCTCCAGCTCGTTCAACATCCTCGACTTCGTCCAGTGGGGCGGCACCACGCACCACGAGGTCCAGGCACAGGTCGCGGGCATCTGGCAGATCGGAACCTCGGTCGTCGTCTACCCGGAGGGCCAGTCGCTCTCGTACGACGGCTCGGGCGACACCCCGGCCGATTGGTGGGCCGACGGCTCGCCGACCCTGGGCCTCTACAACGAGTTCCCCGGCAACCCCTACGCCGGCCCCTACGGAAGCGGCTGCGCCGGCACGTCCGGCATCCCCGCCCTCGAGAGCACCGGAGGTCCGCCCGCCATGGGCAACCAGACCTTCCGGATGGAGATCACCAACGCACTCCCCGGCGCCGCCGCCGTCGTCGGCCTCTCCTCCAACTTCGCGTCGCTGCCGATCTTCTCGTGCGTGATGGAGATCGACCCCACCACGCTGATCCTCCAGCTCGGCCCTAGCACCATCGACGGCCAGGGCCTCGGCACCTTCAAGTTGCCTGTCCCCGACGACCCCAACCTACTCGCCGCTCCGCTGTTCCTGCAGGGAGCGGTCGTCGACCCCGGGTCGGCGAGCGGAATCGTGGCGTTCTCGAACGCATATCAGGTCGTGCTCTAGGACGCCGCCTGCGCCCGCACGGCTAAGCTGCGGGCTAAGCGGAAAAGAGGAGCCGAATCCCCGCCGTCACGAGGAGGCGCCGGCCGCAGCTCCGCCCAATCCAATCCACAGGACCGCCGCGCCAACAGGCGGGAACTGCCGCGCCAGCCGACCGCGGGAGCTGCCACGCCAGCGGACTGCGGGACTGCCACGCCAGCCGACCGCGAGACTGCCACGCCAGCCGACCGCGGGACTGCCGCACCAGACGACCGCGGCAGCTGCCCGGCAGCGGACTGCGGGAACTGCCACGCTAGCCGACTGCGGGACTGCCGCACCAGACGACCGCGGGAGCTGCCCGCCAGCCGACTGTGGGAACTGCCCCGCCAGGGGACTGCGGGACTGCCGACGCCAGCCGACCGCGGGAGCCGCCACGCCAGCGGACTGCGGGAACTGCCACGCTTAGCCGACTGCGGGACTGCCGCGCCAGACGGCCGCGGGAGCTGCCCGCCAGCCGACTGCGGGAACTGCCCCGCCAGCCGACTGCGGGAACTGCCCCGCCAGCGGACTGCGGGACTGCCGACGCCAATCGACCGCGGGGGCTGCCACGCCAGCTGACCGTGGGAGCTGCCGCGCGAGCAGGCCCCGGTAGCAGACCGCGCCAGCGACCCGCGCCAAAAGAGCGCGGGAGGCACTGCGGCTGGCGCAAAGCCGCTCCGTCGGAGCACTCGGGTTGTGGCTCCTGGGCCGTGGATCGGTAGTCCGGACCGGGCTACGGCGGGATCGGTTGCTCCGGATGGAGGCGATCGCGGGATGCGCATCCGCGGCGCGTGCGCCCGGCGTTCCGCCGAATGAAACGGCGGGGTGAGCTCTCCTCGCGGTTGTCGGGGCCAGGGTCGAACCGCGTCGGTCCACCGCGTAAGTTGGTCTCCGCGTGACGATTCCTGCCCAGCCCCCCCCTTCCGTGTCGCCGCTTCCGCCCGGTCTCGAGGAGGCGCGTCGCCGGACGCGCGAGCGCTCGGCGTTCTGCTTGGCACTGCTTGTCTCGGTCTTGGCGTGCCTCGTGCTCGGGCGCATCACGTACCGCACCGACTGGGGCATGGATGCCGACGAGGCGGTCCATGCGGTCGAGGCCCTACGGCTCTACGACCGGCTGGCCGACGGGGAGATCGGCGGCTTCCTCCACGACACCTGGTTCCCGGAACGCTGGCAGCCGCCGGTGAACCCGCACGTGCGCTGGTATCCGTTCGTCCACGCCTGGGCCACGGTGCCGTCGTTCGTGTTCTTCGGACCGTCGGACTTCACGGCCAGGCTGCCCTCGATCTTCTTCCTGCTCGGCAGCTGTCTGCTTTTCTTCGAGCTGGGCCGCCGCCTTGCGCCGCGCACGGGCGCGGCCAGCGGACTGCTGGCGACCCTGCTGCTGCTGGCGTCTCCGAATGTGCTGACGTTCTCGGCGCAGAGCCTGACCGAGCCGGCTTCGCTCTTCTTTTCGTTCCTGGCGGTCCTCGCCTATGTGTGGTCGCTCGAAAAGGAGCACCCCTGGGGCAGAGCTATCGCGGCCGGCTTCGCGCTGGGCATCGCGATGCTGACGAAGTACGACCACGGCGGGCTGCTTGCGCTTTGCCTCGGGATCGCGGAGCTGATCCGTCAGCGCTTCCGGGTCGAGCGAATGCTGCAGACCGGGGCGGGAGTCCTGTTCCTGCTCCCGCTCTTCATGATCGTGGCCTGGTTCGCTCACCCCGACAAGCTCGACGCTCTGAAGGACAGCGTGAGCCACCCCTTTGCGGGCAGTGGAAGGCTCGTGGCGCTCGACTTCTTTCTGACGTGGGTCACCGAATACGGCTCGAGTCTGGCGATGGGAGCGATCGCGATCTTCGCCCTGGCGACCGGCTGGCGGCGTTCGGAACCCGCCGTTCGGGCGGTTTGGCTGTGGGCCGTGATCACCGCGGTGTTCCTCGGGATCCGTTCGCGCTTCCACTTCCGCTACAACTTCGTCGAAGCACCGATCTTTCTGCTGCTGGCGGCGATCGTCCTACCGGACGCCCTGGATCGACTCGCGCAGCGGATGTCACGTGGCGGCACCACGTTGGGACGCGTCTTCACGCTCGTTGCCGGCGTGCTGTTGACGACCGCCGGCGTCGCCGCCGCTCTCTCACCGGACGGCTTCTTCGACGTCTGGCGCGCGCCGTTCACGCACCTGTACGAGCTGCGCGAGGACCATTGGGGGCTCTCGCTCGCACCCGACGCCTACATCGATCACTTCGCGACAGAGTATCGCGCGCTCGCGGTGTACTTCGGCAGCTCGACGGCTGCGCTTGGAATCGCGCTCTTGGTGCTGGGTGTCGGAGGGCTCTTCGTTCGGATGCAGCCCGGCGAGGCCGTGTTCGCCCCCGGACTGGCCTGGACGGCGCTCGCGGTGGCTCTCGTGCCCGGCGCGATGCGGCTCTACGCGAACCTGGAGGAGATGGTGGAGTGGGAGCTCGAGTGCCATCCGGAACTCGGCGACCTGCACGCCTTCGTCAATGAGCGCTGCCCGTCACCCGGGTCGGTACTCCTCGGCGGCGGCTGGGATCAGCTGACGAACAACGGGATCCGGTGGTACCGGGTGACGTGCTCGGACGGGCCGCGTCCGGACTACGACGAGGTACCGGTCCTCGGCGACATGATCGGAAGCCTGGTCTTTCCCCCCGAACCGAGGATTCGGCACTGGGCTCGCGTTTTGGCCGAGGCACCGGCCGACGAGCTTCCGGATCGGATCGTGCTTGTGGACTACCACGACGAGGGGTTTCGGTATCGGACGCGGATGGGTCCCGAGGTCGACATCTACCGCGATGTGCTGGCGGAGCGTGGTGGGTACCGGTCGCTGGAGAGCCGGACGTTTGAGGAGCTTGGGTGCGACGCGGAGATTCTGGTGCGGCGGGCGCAGACTCCGGGACCGATGGATGGGGTGGAGGCGATCCTTGCTCGCCATGGGGTTGGGGAGGAGACGGAGGGGAATGCTTCGCGGGTGATTGTGGGGGAGGGGGGGTGGTCGATGAGGGACGAGTCCCTCCGCCACTTCGTCGACCGGTAACTGGCTGGGTTCGCTGTGGAATCCCGCGCCTAGACCTGACGGAAGAGGTGTAACCGAAACGACCTAGGGCTGGTCTCGGGGACAGCAGGCCTTCCAACTCGCCTGCGGTAGGAGATTCCAGGATGTTCCAACCGCCGTGCTGTCCCTATCGACGCTGCCCCCAGCACCGTAGCCCTCGTTCCGGCTTCTACTGGCGCCACGGCTGCTATCGCGCGCTCTGTCGGCCGCAACTGGTGCCCCGTTTCCGCTGCAAGACCTGTCGACGAACGTTCTCCCGCCAGACCTTTCGCGCCGACTATCGGGACCATCGGCCGCAGCTGAATGCTCGTCTCTTTCTGTTGCTCGCATCAGGCCTGGGGCTGCGCCAGAGCGCTCGAAACCTCGCCCTGAGCCGTCGCTGCACCGAGCTGAAGGCGCGCAAGATCGCTCGTCACCTGCGCCGCCTTAACCTCAACCTACGCGAGCCGCTCCTCAATGGATGCGCTCTCCAGTTCGACGAGCTGGAGACCTACGAGGGGCGACGCAACACCCGCCCCCTGAGCGTTCCCGTGCTGATCGAAAGGGACTCGCGCTTCGTGGTCTGGGCCGAGTCGGCTCCCATTCGGCCACGAGGGAAAATGAGCGCGGAGCGGAGGCGCGCGATTGCCCGCGAGGATGCCCGTTCGCGGCGAAAGGACCTTTCGAGGCGCAGTGTGCGGAGGACACTGAGGAGAGGTGCCGAGCTCTGCACAGGCCTACAGGCAGTCCGCTTGAGCTCAGACGAGAAGCTGACGTACCCCAGGCTTGCTGCCGAGGCGTTCGGGGAGAGTCGACTCCTTCACTCTCGAACGAACAGCAAGGTCCCGCGAGCGACGTGGAATCCGCTCTTCCCGATCAACCACACCGAGGCCATGGCACGGGATCTCATGGGGCGGCTGCGCAGAGAGTCCTGGCTTGTGAGCAAGAAGCGGCGCTACCTGGACCTCGCTCTTCAGCTCTTCATGGCCTATCGCAACTACGTGCGCCGGCGGTTCAACACGGACAGTGAGTCGCCGGCCGAGTTGCTCGGGGTCGTTCCGCGCAGGATGACGCCGGGTGAGCTTCTCTCTTGGCGCCAGGAGCTCGGGCGGCGGAGCATCCATCCCCTCGCGTTTCGAAGCGAGTCGGTGGAGAGCTGGAGGGCCTCGCGCCGCACTGAACGCTAGCCCTCCGTGCTGCTCTTCGCCGCTTTCGAGGACTCCGCAATCGTGGGTTCCACAGCGAAGCCAGCCAGTAAGGAAGGGAAGCCGTCTCGGGGGCCTTTGGAGGATCTCTCGGAGAAAATCATGATCAGCACCCGAGACGGCTCCCACATCCGCCTGCTCCAAGGGAATCGCGAGCGAAGGAATCGCCCAGCAAAAGCGAGGGAGAACAAAGCGAGGGGAGGGGGGGAAGGATGGGGAAGGAGAAGGAAACGGAGGGAGGAGAAGAGCCCAAACCCGCGACCCCAATGGGATCGAAAGCAGGCTGCCTGCTCCGGGAGCCGAGGAACGAGGAGAGAGGAGGAGAGAGTGTCGTCCCTAAAGGGAGGTCACGCTTTGAAGCTCCCGGAGCAGGTCTTTGCGTCCTGCCGGTGACCTCCCCGGCACCTATCAATCCGCGGACTGCGGCAGGGGCCCTTGGCTTTTCCCGGGTTTTCAGGCGGAGAGGCTCAGGAGAGCCCGGACCTCGCGGATCAGCGCGCGGGTCTCGCGATCGGGCTTCTCCTGGGCCGCCTGCTCTTCCGCTCGCTCCAGATAGGAGTGGGCCAGCTCGAGCTCGCCGCTCGACGCCAGCGTGAACGCGAGCACCGCGTGGCCGGCGGCGTCGAGCTCGCGGACGAGTGCCTCGGCCAGCTCTAGCTTGCGGAGGGCGCTCCCGAAGTCGCCCAGCCGGGCTTCGCTCAGGGCCGAGGCGTAGAGCGCCGTCGGGCCGAGGTCGGCCGGGTGGGTGTCGGTCTTCTCGGTTGCGGTGGCCAGCGAGACCGTGATCGCCTCGTAGAGCTCAACGCTCGCGTCCGGCTTCGTGGCGCCGAACCATGCGAGCCTCAAGACCTCCTCGACGTCGGGCTCGGCCGGCGCAACCGCCTCGCGCAGGTCGGCGACGAGCTCTTCTTCGAGGGTCAGCTCCGGCTCCTCGGCGCCTTCTTCCGTCTCGTCCTCCAGGCGCGGCGGCGGTGGGGAGTCGGCGGGGTTCGCGTCGGCGACGAGCAGCTCCGGTTGTGGCCGGTGCGGCTGGCGGTGGTCCGATGCCGTGGGGCTGGTCTCGTCTACCGCGAGTGCGCGCGGGATCCGTTCGCGGGCGGCGCGTTGGCGGAGCGCGAGCAGGGCGTCTGCGGTTCGCGGTGACAGGTCGAGGCGGTCGAGGGGCACGCGCGTGTCGATGTCCTGGAGCGCGAGGACGACCAGGTTCGCCAGGCGCGGTTCGCCGAAGCGCTGGTCGAGCAGCTTCGTCAGAGCTTCGCGCGGGTCGGGTGCGCAGGAGGAGCCGCGCGCTGCGCGTAGCAGGTCGGCTAGGTGGAGGAGCGCGGCGGGCTCGGCGTCGAGGGCGCGGAGCGTGCGGAGCCACGCCTGGTCGTAGTTGCGGGCGAGTGCGAACGGGCTTCCGAGCACCGCGTTCAGCCCTTCGGCGCGCAGCGAGTCGTCGCGGCGCAGGTGGTCGAGCAGGCGCAGGGCGGCCAGGACCTCGGCGCGTGAGCCCTGGCCGCCGGCGTGGAGGAGCGCGCGGTGTGCTTGCTCGAGCTCGTCGCCGCCCTCGCGGTCGCGTCCGGCCAGCGAGTCGCACTCGCCGTGCATCGATTGGACCTTGGCGCGCGACCAGGCGCTGTCGGGTCGCGCTTGACGGAAGCCGCGGGCGATCTCGGAGGCGAGGTCGGCGGCGCGCTGTGCTTGCCCCTGGCGCAGAAGGTGGGAGGTCGTGACCTCGAGGCTGCGCGTCACCTGCGGAGCCGCCGGGCCGAGGGCTATGCGGCGCTGTGCGAGCGACAGCTCCAATAGCGGCCCGCCTTCGGGGAAGGCGAAGTAGTGGCCGAGGTGAGCGCCGGCGAGCTCGAGCACGTCCGCGACGAGGAGGCGATCCGCGGCGCGCAGGCGCATCCCACGCAGCGCACGCTCCAGTCCGTCGAGCTCGCGCTCGACGCGTGCCAGGTCGAGCGCCTGGGTGTGGATCAGCAGCCGTTCGCCGCGCAGGCTCAGCTCCGGCGCGGTCTTGCGCAGGAGTGCGAGCGCGGCCCCCGCGGCCGGGGCCTCGGCGGGCGCGCTCGAGTAGCCGTGCTCGTCGATGTCCAGGCGGTAGAGCGCGAAGAGCGGGGCATAGGCCAGGGCCGGGTCCGAGCTCGAATCCGCCAGCAGTTCGGCCGAGCGCTCGAGGTGCTCGCGCGCGTCGACGAGCTCGCCGCGGGCGTGTAGGGCGTGGCCGAGGGAGAGGCGCAGGGTGCCCTCGCCCTCGGGGTCGCCGGCGAACACGGTGTCGAGCTCGGCGCCCAGGTCGAGTAGCAGCGAGGCGAGGGACCCCGGCGCAGCACCCCCTCTGTCGGGGTTGGTGAGGTCGACGGCGTCGAGCAGGTACTTGCGGGTGTGCTCGATGCGCTCCGCGTCCTCGTCCGCGCGGCTGGATGCGCGGTCGACGCGGGCGTAGGCCGCACGCACTTCGTCGCGTCCGGCGGAGGCGCGGAGCAGGCTGGCGGCTCCGCCCGCGAGGACCAGGGCGAAGGCGCCCGCCACGGCGAGCCGTTCGCGGTGCCGTCGCGCGAGCTTGGCGAAGCGGTACAGGCGGCTCGGCGGGCCCGCGAGCACGGCGCGTCTGTCGAGGTGTCGGCGGACATCTCCGGCGAGCATCTCGGCGCTGGAGTAGCGGCGGTCGACGTCGCGCTCCATCGCCTTCAGGGTGATCCAATCCAGCTCGCCGCTGAGGCGCCGGACCAGGCGGCGGCCGTCGAGGCCGCGGCGTCGGGCGAGCGCGGTCGAGGTGTGGCCGAGGCGCGAGAACTTCGTGCTGGGCGCCGGCGGATCGGTGTCGCGCAGCAGCTGCGACACCTCGGAGGGCGACTTGCCGCGCAGCTCGTTGACGTCGAACGGCAGCACGCCGGCGAGCAGCTCGTAGAGCACGACGCCCAGCGAGTAGACGTCGCTGCGTCCGTCGATTGGAGTGGGCCCCGGGTCGGCCTGCTCGGGGCTCATGTAGGCGTAGGTCCCGATCACCTCGTGCTCGCCGGTCGCGTACTCGCCGGGCCGCGGATCGGCGCTGGCGCGCGCGATGCCGAAGTCGATGATCTTCGGGACGGGGCGTCCATCGCGCTCGGTCACGAGCACGTTCGAGGGCTTCAGGTCGCGGTGGACGACGCCCTTCTTGTGCGCGTGGTGCACGGCCTCGCAGATGCGCACGAAGAGGCGCAGCCGCTCGGGGACGCCCAGCGCTTCGCTGTCGCAGTACTCGGTGATCGGCAGGCCGGGCACGTACTCCATGACGAAGTACGGTCGCCCGTTCTCGGTCGCGCCGCCGTCGAAGATACGGGCGATGCCCGGGTGATCCATCATCGCGAGCGCCTGACGCTCGCGGTCGAAGCGTGCCACGACGCGCCGGGTGTCCATGCCGAGCTTGACGATCTTGAGCGCGACGTCGCGCTGCACCGGCTCTTCCTGCCGCGCGAGGTAGACGGCGCCCATGCCGCCCTCACCGATCTTCTCGATCACGCGATAGCGGCCGATCTTGTCGGTCCGCGCGCCTCCGACAACCTGGCGCGCCGGATCCGCGTCGGACGGCACGCGGCTGGTGTCACCGCGGTCGCGGCTCCAGCTGGAGAGGACTGGGCTATGGAGGTAGTGCTTGGTCCCGTGGTCGTCCTGGGCGAGCAACGCTTCGAGCTCTGCGCGGAGCTCTTCGTCGTTGCCGCAGTGGCGCTCCAGGAAGCCTGCGCGATCCGCTCTTCCGACGTCGACGCCCAGCCGGAACAGCTCCTCGAGGCGCTTGTTTCGTTGTTCGCGCTTCACGCCGAAGACCTCTCGGATGGCTCGAAGGCTTCGACTTCCTTTTGAAGCCATGCGCGCGCGAAGCGCCACTCCTGCTCCACGCGCGTCAGCGAGAGGTCGAGCACTTCGGCCACGTCGCGCATCGTCAGCCCGGTGAAGAAGCGCAGCTCGACGATCTTCGCCTTGAGCGGGTCTTGGGCCTCCAGCCGGACCAGCGCCTCGTCCAGCACGAGCAGCTCGTGCACGGAGGAGCGCAGGCCCAGGGCCTGGAGCGCCTCGTCGTCGATCCGCACGCGGTCACCACCGCGCTTCAGGCTCGACTTGCGCCGCGACTGTTCCACCAGGATGTTTCGCATGGCCTTCGCCGCCGCGCCGAAGAAGTGCGCGCGGCAGTCCCAGCCCGGGTCCTCGTCTCCCACCACCCGCAGCCACGCCTCGTGCACGAGGGCGGTCGCTTGCAGGGTTTGGCCCGGACCGATGCGGTCGAGGCGCGACTTGGCGAGCCGCCGCAGCTCGTCGTAGACCAGCGGCAGCAGCTCGTCGGCGGCCATCGGTTCGGTCCGAGCGACCGCCTGCAGGACCTGGGTAATCAGGTGGGAGTCGTTCACGGGGACCCGTTCCAGCAGGTTTTTCCGGGGGGGAAGCCCGCCCCCCGCGCGGAGGGCGCACCAATTCGCTATAGCCCCAAGAGGGCCGCTACTACACGCGACCCCGAGGCTTATTTGCCCCCCCAGCCGAGGTCAGCGCGGAAACGAAGGCAGAACCCGGCGGAGATGCACCAAAAGCCGCTCTGCGACCAACCGGTTACCAAGAGCGTTAAAGTGCCCATCCGGCTGGTAGTACAGCTCCGCCTCGGCCGGCGGAAGCGCGCGGAAGTCCGGCGATAGATCCACGAACGGAACCTCGAGCTCCGCGGCCACGTCGGAAATCCACGCCGACACCTCTTCGGGACGACCCGCCAACGGATCGAGCAAGGGCAGCTGAACCAGCACCAGCTCGCTTCCCTGCGACGTGCACGTCTGCGCCAGATCGGCCAGCATCAGCTGGGCCGGCTCGCGGAACGGCAGAGGCGAACCCGCGACCTGCATCGCCTGTTCGACGCGGTTCGGTCGCGTCGCGCGGCGCAACAGCTCGCCTAGAGCGATGCGCTCAAACAGCAGCTTCGCGCGCTGCCCGCCGCCCGCGTCGAAGTCGTTCGGTACAGGCACGTTGTCGACCTGTAGCTCGCCGTCGACCGCGCGCAGCAGCGGCTTCGAATACTGCCCGTTGAAGCGTGCGTCGAGCATGCGCTCGAAGTCCGGCGCGATGAAGACGAACAGGACGAGGTCCGCGTCCAACCGCACGCCGTCGCGCTTGTACCAGAGGTACGCCTGGTCGACACCGTAGCCGCCCTGCCCCATGTTGACGGCTTGCAGGCGCGGCTCCTGCGCCTCGAGCTCGGCCTCGTAGGTCGCCGCGTCGTCGACCCCGTAGCCGAGCGTGAACGAGTCGCCGGCACAGATCACGCGGTAGCGGCCTTCGGGCACCTCGTCGGTGTACTCCTCGGTCGCGCGGAAGCCGCGCGCGTTGGTCGTCAGGGCGCGGTGCTTGCCGTAGAGGTCGCCCACGTGCACCGAGGCGCGATGGCTCCAGCCCAGGTCGGGGTCGTACTGGCAGTGCAGCTCCTCGCGGATGCCCTCGACGTCGCCCGAGTCCTTCCAGGCGAGCAGCAGGCCGGCTCCGCCCTCGGCGGCGATGAGCAGCACCAGCGTCGCGACGACGGTGACGGCCAGCTTGATAAGGGTGGGCGTACGGCGCGGCGCGTCGGCGTCGGTCACTGAAGCCTTCCGTTGAGCGCGACGAAGTCCTCGCTGGCGGGGCCTAGCAGCTCGCCGCGCAGGTAGACCTCGGCATCGCCGTGGTTGCCCTCCCAGACGATGCGGCCGCACGGCCGGCCGGGCTTGGTCGGATCGTCGAGGTTGATCTTGCCGCCGCGGAACTCGCTGCCGCTGACGACCAGCTCCTCGCAGCCGCTGATCTGCACCAGCGGCCGGTTCGGCGCCTTGTGGTCGATGCGGACGTCGCGCAGCTCGACCGTGCCCTGGGTGAAAGGCATCACGAAGTCGTCGGGGATCTGGCGCGGAGCCCACCAGCAGTTGTGCTTGTCGTCGCGCGGATACTCGGCCTCGATCAGCAGCGCGCCGCCGGTCATGCCCTTCTCGTACCGCGTGTGGTCGTGGCCGGCGAGGATCTCGACGCTGTCGAGCAGCACGTCTTGGCCGGTGCCGAAGATCGAGATCTGGAAGCCGCCGCGGTCCGGGTTGAAGCCGTTCTCGTGGATCCAGCTGCGCGCGACCTCGATACGGCCCTGGGCCGCGCCGGGCGGCAGGCTGGACTCGTACGGCCGGTTGACCAGCTGCAGCGCCTGCCCACCGTTGTGGTGGACGTTGCTGTCGAGCAGGCGGAACCCACCCTGGATGTTGAAGTAGACGGCGTGCCCCTCGTCGTGCTTCGGCGTGACCTTGCCGAACCCGGTGATCTCGACGCGGTCGAGCGTCGTGTCGATCATGTCGTAGCCGCGCAGCGCCCAGAACGAGCGGTCGTCCGGCAGCGTGTTGGGCTCGACCCGAACGATGCTGTTGACGAACTGCGTGCCGCGGTACGGGCCTCCACCCTGGTAGGCGATGAACGCGGTGCGGGCCGACGCCTGTACGAGCGAGTCGATCACCTGATAGTCGCGCTCGCCGCGCGACAGCGTGATCGTGTCCGCCGAGGCGCCGGGCAGGAGCCGAACCGTCTTCCACTCGCCCTGCGGCCGCGGGCCGGGGATGGAGAAGAGCCCACCACGCGGCGTCGTCGCGCGCTCCTCGACGGGGATGATCACCGGCGTCTCCTCCGGCGGCAGCTCCTCCTCGCGCCACGCCTCGCGGCGGAACCACGGGTCCCGTCCGGGCGAGCGGGTCACGACGAACTCGGGCTGCTCGGGGCGCTGCGCGCACGCCGAGAGGGCGACCAGCGCGGGGGGGGCGACGGCAAAAGCGAGGGTGAGAGCGAGGCGGGTCATAGGCGCCCTTCGGGGCGGGGAAAGAGCAGGCCAGGATAGAACATGGGGACCGCCGAGGGCAGGCAAGTCGCTCGAAGGTAACGGGCACCGTTCCCGTGCCCTGAGGCGCGGGGGGCAGGGGCACAATGGGGGCGTACCCGCCATGCTGGCCCGCACGACTCTGCTCCTCCTAGGCGCCGCCCTGGTCCTTTTCGGGGGGCCCTGGCTCCTGCGCCAAACGAATCGCTCCGAGCGGCCGCACCAAGGGCGCGAGGCGGAGCAGGTCAGCCGCCCCGCGGCGACGCCCGAGCCCCGGCGGGACCGCCCCGAGCCGCAGGCGGAGGCCGCGCAAGCGCCGCGGGGGGCTCCCCGGCGCGAGGCCGCTCGGCCCGAGGCCGCCACCGCCCCCGAGCCGCAGCGCCCCGCGAGCGCGTCGCCGCGCCCGGTGGCGGAGGTGCGGGTCCTGGGGGCCGCCGGCCAGCCCGTGGCGGGCGCGCGGCTCGCGATCTTGCCGCTGCCCGAGGGTGGTCTCGACGAGCACGTCGCCCCCGACACCCGGCAGGCGCGGGAGCGGGCCGAAGAGCTGGGCCTGCGCACCGCCCTCACCGACGAGGCCGGGCGGGCGGAGATCGGCCGGCTCCTGCCCGGCGTCGTGCGCATCACGGTCACCGCCGTGGGCTTCGCGCCGCTGCGCGTTGAGCGCGCCGTTCCCGCGCCGACGCGCGAGCGACGGAGCGTCGAGCTGCGCCCCCTGACGCTCGCCCCCGGCCATCGCCTGGTCGGCCGCGTCGTCGACCCGCGGGGCGCGGGCGTCGCCGGCGCCGAGCTCGCGAGCGTGCTCGACGGCGCCTTTGGGCGCCAGGCGGAGGTCGAGCTGGGAAGCACCGACGAGGAGGGCCGCTTCGCGCTGGTCGACCTCGCCGCCGGCAGTCTGCCGCTGGAGATCCGTGCCACGGGTTTCCCGGTGCGGCGCGAGGCGGTGGCGGTCCCGCGGGCCGAGGCGAGGGAGCTGGTGATCGAGCTCGCGCCCGGGCTCCCGATCGCCGGCGCGCTGGTCGTGCCTCCGGGCTACGACCCGGCCGGCTTCACCGTCGTCGCCTACGACCAGACGGCGCCGATGCGCAACCGCTACCTCGGCGGCAGCCGCGCCGTGTTGCGGCACGAGCCCGGCATCGGGTTCGGCGGACCGTGGGCCACCTGTGGACCGGACGGCCGCTTCACGATCGAGGGAGTGCCCGAGAGCGCGGGCGGGTTTGCGCTCGTCGTCTTCGCCCGCGGCGACGCCGAGCTGGGCACGCGCTGGACCGCGCCGAGGCTCGCGCGGCCCGGCGAGCGCGACATCGTGTTGACGCTGGCTCCGCCCATGGTCGTCGAGCTGACGCTGGTCAACGCGCGCACCGACGAGCCGATCACCGAGGGGCTCTCGGCCTGGATCGGCCCGCTGCTCGGCCCCTTTGGCCAGAGCGACGCCGACGTGCGCGTGCGCGCCGACGGCTCGCTCGTGCTCTCGCACCCCATGCTGGCCGAGGACGAGGCTCCGGAGGATGCGGAGTACGCCTTCACGCTGACGGCGCCCGGCTTCCCCTCGTACGGCCGGCGCGGGCTGCGCTCGACGCCGGGCAGCCGGACCGCGCTGGGCGAGGTTCGGCTCCACCCCTACGCGACGGTTCCGGTGCGCGTCGTCCGGGCCGGGAGCCACGAGCCGCTCGCCGGCGCATCTCTGCGCCTCCACACCGGCCCCCACGAGGTGGCGAGCCTGCGCCTGGCCCTTCGCGCCGCGACCCAGGAGGCGTTGCGCGCGCCGAACGTCTTCCACGCCGTGACCGACGCCGACGGCAGCGCGCGGATCGGCTGCCGCGCGAAGGTCGGCGGCACCCTGAGCGCGACCCACCCGCTCGCCGGAGCCGAGGAGGTCGAGGTCGCCGCCGGCCACCCGTGGAACGAGACGATCGAGCTGGCCCTCAGCCCGCGCGCCGAGCTGCGCGTGCTGGTGCTGGACCCCGCGGGCGTACCGGTGCCCGATGTCGCCCTGCTCGCGGGCGGCTACCGCAAGGCGTGGGTCGAGGCGACGAGCGCCGTGGACGGCTGGGCGGAGTTCTCGCTCGAGCCGGGCAGGTACAAGGTCGCGATGGGGCCGTTGCCCTCGAACGCGGCGCCGTCGATGTTCCTGCTCGACCTGGTCGAGCTGAGCTCGGGCGAGAGTCACCGTGCCGAGGTCCGCATCGGCGCGCTCGCCACCGTCCGCGGGCGCGTGACGGTCGGGGAGTCGCCGCTGCGGGGCGCGCGCGTCCGGGTTGGCGAGCGCGAGGTCGTGACGGACGAGGACGGCCGCTACCGCGTCGACGGCTTCCCCGAGGGCTCGACGACCGTCGAGGTGTCGCACCCCGAGCGGCTCGAGTTCGCGTCGCGCACCGTCGCCGTGCGCGCGCCGAAGGCGGTGTGCGACTTCCGCCTGCCGGAGGCGTCGATCCTCGGCCTCGTGACCGACTCGAACGGCAGCCCCGTCGCGGGCGCCGACGTGCAGCTGGCCGGCGTGGCGCGCGCGCGGCTCCTGCGCTACGACTCGCTGGTCTCGCGTGCGAGCGGATGGACCAGCGACCGCGACGGGCGCTTCGAGCTCCGCGGCGTGACCCCGGGCGAGGTGTACAGCCTGCGCGTCCGCGCCGCCGGCTTCGCCGACGCCGTGATCGGCGGCATCCGGCCCGATCCGGCCTCGAAGGTGTGTCCGGTCGAAGTCGTGCTCGGGCGCGAGGCGGAGCTGCGCGTGCTGGTCGAGGGCGCGACCGCGGACGACCACGTGCGGGTGCAAATGCGCCCCGAGGCGGACACCCAGGCGGTCCCGCGTACGCTGCACGCGACGCCGGGCGAGGAGCTGGTCGTGTCGGACGTGGCACCCGGCGCCTGGAAGGTGCGCGTGCTGCCCTCACTGCGCCTGAGCAAGGGCTCGACCGACGGCGACGGCTACCCCGCCGAGCAGGTCGAGCTGGCGGAGGGCGACGCGCGCACGCTGACCTTCCGCGTCGACTGGTAGCCGGGCCGGACTGGCTACCTAGCTGGCTATCTCCACGAGCCGACGCGCCGCTGTGGCCCAAGCGGCCCGCCTCGCGGGCCTCTCGGCGTCTGGCGGCACCTTGCGGACACCGAGTTGGACCGCACCGCCACGCCCTCTCGTGACGAAAGCGGGCTAGGCGTCCAGGTGCTTCGCCGGGCCCGCGCCCTTGGGCACGCGGATGTGGTCGATCAGCGTCTGGATGTGGTCGGGCGGCGCCGGCGTGAGGCGTGCGACCGCCGCCGCGACGGCGAAGTTCAGCACCATCCCGATCGACCCGATGCCCTCGGGCGAGATCCCGAGCAGCCAGTGCTCGGCCGTGTTCAGCTCGGGCCGCACGAACTTGAAGTAGACGATATAGCCCGCCGTGAAGGCGATCCCGGCGATCATCCCCGCCACCGCGCCTTCGCGGTTCATGCGGCGCGAGAAGATGCCCAGCAGGATCGCCGGGAAGAAGGACGACGCGGCGAGCCCGAAGGCGAAGGCTACGACCTGGCCGACGTAGGCCGGCGGGTCGATGCCCAGGTAGCCGGCCACCAGGACCGCGAACGCCGCGCTCACGCGCGCGGCCAGCAGCTCGCCGCGCTCGGTGATCTGCGGGCGCAGGGCGCGCTTCAGCAGGTCGTGGCTGATCGCGGTCGAGACGACCAGCAGGAGCCCCGCGGCGGTCGACAGCGCCGCCGCCAGCCCGCCGGCCGCGACCAGGCCGACGATCCAGTTGGGCAGCTCGGCGATCTCCGGGTTGGCCAGCACCATGATGTCGCGGTCGACGGTCAGCTCGTTCTCGACCGGCGCGCCGGCGATGTCGGTGGCGGCCGGACCGACGTACTGGATCAGGCCGTCGCCGTTCTTGTCCTCGAACGAGATCAGGCCGATCGACTCGTAGCTCTGGAACCAGCCCGGCACCTGATCGTAGGCCCGGCCGGCGACCGTCTCCAGCAGGTTGGTGCGGGCGAAGACCGCCACCGCGGGCGCCGTGGTGTAGAGGATGGCGATGAAGACCAGCGCCCAGCCCACCGAGGCGCGCGCGTCACGCACACGCTTCACCGTGTAGAAGCGGATGATCACGTGCGGCAGCCCCGCGGTCCCGACCATCAGCGCGCCCGTGATGCACAGCACGTCGAGCATCGAGCGCGAACCCTCGGTGTAGGTCGCGAAGCCGAGCTCCTCGTGCAGGCGGTCCAGCCGATCGAGCAGGTACTCGCCCGACCCCTGGTAGATGCCGCCGAACCCGAGCTGCGGGATCGGCGTGTTGGCGATCAGGATCGAGATGAAGATCGCCGGCACCATGTAGGCGAAGATCAGCACGCAGTACTGGGCCACCTGCGTGTAGGTGATGCCCTTCATGCCGCCGAGCACGGCGTAGAAGAACACCACGCCGCAGCCGATGACCACGCCGATCGTGATGTCGACCTGCAGGAACTGGCTGAAGACGATGCCGACGCCGCGCATCTGTCCCGCGACGTAGGTGAAGGAGACGAAGATCGCACACACGACCGCCACGATGCGTGCGACCTGTGAGTAGTAGCGGTCGCCGACGAAGTCCGGCACGGTGTACTTGCCGAACTTGCGGAGGTAGGGCGCGAGCAGCAGGGCGAGCAGCACGTAGCCGCCGGTCCACCCCATGAGGTAGACCGAACCGTCGTAGCCGGTGAACGAGATCAGCCCGGCCATCGACAGGAACGAGGCGGCCGACATCCAGTCCGCGGCCGTCGCCATGCCGTTCGCCAGCGGCGAGACCCCGCCGCCCGCGACGTAGAAGTCCTTGGTCGAGCCCGCTCGCGACCGGATCGCGACCCCGATGTAGAGCGCGAACGTGACGGCGACCAGGGCGAAGGTCCACTCCTGGACTCCCAACCTCAGCGCTCCTTTCCGGGGGGGCGGCGGCGGCGCGCGATCAACCGTCGTCCTCCGACACCCCGTGCCGGTCGTCCAGCCGGTTCATCAGCAGCACGTACACGAAGATCAGCGCGACGAAGGTGTAGATCGAGCCCTGCTGGGCGAACCAGAAGCCCAGCTTGAAGCCCGTCCCGGGCAGCCGCACGCGGTTGAGGGGCTCGACCAGCAGGACGCCACAGCCAAACGAAACGGCGAACCACACCAGCAGCAGCGCTCCGACGTAGCGGACGTTCTGTCGCCAATAGGCGCTGGTCGCGGATCGATCTTCCATCTGCGACGGAGTCTAGCTTTACAACGGCGGTCAGCCCGCCCGGAAAAGCGTGCATTCGCGGCCCGTTGCAGCCGGTCGTGTCGCGACGAGCGGAAGCCCTTTCCGCGCCTTCTTCATGCTTTGGGCAGGATGTCGATTGCCCTCAGTTTTGTGCTTCGGCGGGGACGATGAACGGGGCTGTCGGGTGTCCGCACTGACGGTGAGGAAGCCCGGCTCCCGTACCCTTCATGACCCCCCGGGCTCTTCATCGAGAGCGCGCGGGCATGACGTTCATCGAGCTTCTGGTGGTGATGTCCGTCATGACCGTGGCGGTGACCATGTTCGTAAGCATGGTCGTTCACACCTCGCGTCAGCGGGGCATCAACCGCGAGAACGCGATCGCGGCCAACGCCGCGCGTACCGTGGTTGAGCTCATGCGGAACGAGGAGTTCCGCGACATCTACCCGCTCTACAACGAGGACCCGGACGACGACCCCGGAGGGGCCGGGACGGCGCCGGGTCACCGCTTCGAGGTCCCCGGGCTCACGCCGCTTCCGGGCTGGCCCGACGACCTCGTCGGCACGGTCCGGTTCCCCGTGCTCGTGCAGCAGAAGCTCAAGGTGAAGGCGGCCTGGGGCGACGCGCAGGACTCCGACGTCCAGGTGATCGACGGGGCGCTTGTCGGCGGTGAGGGCTTCGCCATGGGCGGAGGCCCGACCGGTGGCGCCCCGCAGCTCGCCGGCGGTGGCGGCGGCAACGCGGGCGGCGGCGTCGGCGGAGGTGGCGGAATCGCCACGAACTACTTCCTGCGCGAGGACTTCGTCGACACGCGCATGGGCATGCCACGCGACCTGAACGGAGACAGCATCGTCGACGACTACGACCACGCTGAGGACTACACGCTGCTGCCGATCCACGTCGAGATCGAGTGGCGCGGCGACTTCGGTCCGCGGCGGTTCGACCTGTACACGCAGATCGCACAGTTCCAGCAGGAGGAGGAGTAGCGGTGCGCCCGGGGCCGGTCCGGCGCGCGCGCGCAGGCTTCACGCTGATCGAAGCGCTGATCGCGCTTTCGCTCGTGGCCATCGTCGTGGTGAAGATCACGCTGGTCATGAGCTCCGCGTCGGACGCCAGCGCCAAGCAGAGCGCTGCGATGACGCTGGAGGACCAGGCGCGCCGCGTGCTCGACCAGATCGCGTACGCGATCATGAGCGCTGACCGCGAGGCGCTCTTCCCGGACCCCGAGTCGCCCAACTACTCGACCGAGGTCACCTATCGCATCAGCCTCGGCGTCGACTCCGGCGAGGTGATCTGGAGCGACGAGGAGGCGATCGGCCTCGGAGTGCGCGGCAACCAGGTCGTCTGGCGGCAGAACCCCGGCATGCCCGAGGAGCGCCGCGTCGCCTGGTGCAACGTCGTGCGCCCGTTCATGGAGGGCGAGATCCCGAACGGCGCCGACGACAACGACAACGGGCTGGCCGACGAAGAGGGGCTCAGCTTCACGCTCCTGCGCAACTCCGTGACGATCCGGCTCTGCCTCGAGCGCCCGCAGAAGGACGGCTCCACGCTGACCGAGCCCGTCGAAACCGTGGTGACCGTCCGCAACTGATCATGAGATTCCCGAAGAACCACCGACCTCCGGGTCGCCGCGAGGCGCGTCGCGGGGGCGTGCTGATCCTGTCGCTCGTGACGGTCGGCGTGATCGCGATGCTCTCGGTCGCGTTCCTCCAGCTCTCCGCGTCGATCACCCGCCGGCAGGTCGGCGCGGTCGATACGAAGCTCTCCTTCTATCTCGCCGAGGCCGGGCTGTCGGAGTCGTACTCCGGCATCATGATCGGCAAGACCGGCGCGATCGGCTCGGAGGCAGCGCCCGCGATCCTGGGCGAAGGCCTGCTCTGGGTCGAGGCGACCGAGCTCGACGCCGAGCACGTCGAGCTGCGCGCGACCGGCATGGCGAAGGGCGGCCGCGCGACGCTGGGCATGGTGGTGCGCAAGGGCAAGGTCAACCTCGGCTCGCTGGGCGTGTTCTCCGAGGACGACCTGATCATCGAAGGCGGGACGGTCATCGACGGGTACGACTCCAGCCTCGGCACCTACGACGACCAGAAGGCCGCCGACCCGGCCTCGGTGCAGCAGGGCATGGTCGGCTCCAACGGGGACGTGACGGTCGACGCCAGCCTCGGCGCGACCACGGTGCTCGGAGACGTGCGACCCGGGCCGACCGGAGCGCTGATCTCGGTCGGCACGCCCACCATCACCGGCGCGACGATCGGCAACGCGCTCGTCGTGCAGCTCGACCCGGTGGAGATGCCGGACGGCACGCCGCTGCCGGGCTTCACGCACGCGGCCGGCGCGCCGCTCGTCGTTGCGAGCGGAACGTACCAGGCCGAGTACCTGCATCTGCAAGCCAACTCGGAGGCCACGCTCCAGGGGCCGCTTCGGCTGGCGCTCGACGGGCTGCGTATCGACCCGGGCGCCGAGCTCGTGCTCGACACGAGCGGAGGGCCGATCGAGCTCCTCCTGTCGGACCACCTGGACGTCGACGCGGCGGCGCTGCTCACCACGACGGGCGACGACGCGAGCCAGGTCACGATCAACATCGCGGGCGAGGCGACGGTCGAGGTCGAGAGCGCGGGTCCGTTCTACGGCCTGATCTACGCCCCGGAGACCAGCGTGCTGCTCGCGAGCGGGTTCGAGCTGTTCGGCGGCGTGGTCGCCCAGCAGCTCACGATGGCGGCGGGCGCGCAGCTGCACTACGACCGCAACCTGCTGCTCGCCGGCGCCGACGACGCGCTCCCGAAGGTGCTGTCGTGGCGCATCATCGAGCTTCCGCTCGACGCGGTGGGCTCGACCGGCGGCAACCCCTTCGACACTCTGGGCGTCGATCCGACGACGCTCGAGGCCCCCGCGCAGTCGCATCAGGATCAGTGGCTCGACCTCGCGTACATCCCCCGGACGAGTGGGGTCGAGACGGACTACAACGGGCTCGAGAGCGCGTTCGACTGGAACGATGTGCAGACGGTCGTCTCGCTGGAGCGCGACGGAGGCCTCGTCGAAGAGGACGTCGTGAGGATCGCCGCCGACGGCGGGCTCGGGTTCACGCCGTGATCCGGGGGCTCTCCCAGCGGCTTGTGCCGGCCTTGCTCGCGGCGATTGCGCTCGCGCTGCCGGCGGCTGCCGACGAGCAGGTGCACGCGTTGGTCGAACGGCTCCAACCCGCGCTCGAGCCGGGCGCCGCGGCTCCGACGCTGTCCGTCGGCCCGGACGCGATCCCGGCGCTCGCGCTGCTCCTCGACGAGGGGTGGATCGCGGCCGAGTGGCGCTCCGACGGCGGACCGGGGGTGCGGCTGACCACCGGGCTGGACGAGGCGCTGCTGGCGGCGCTCGCGGCGCAGCCGCTCGTCGAGCTCCGCGCGTTCCTCGGCGCCCGCGCCGCGGCGGCTCCGCCGCCCTCCGAGGACCAGCGTCGGACCGCGCTCCGCGTGCTGGCGCGCGCGGGGAACGCGGCGGACGTCGAGCTGCTGATCGAGCTCGCCGCGCCTCCCGCGGAAGAAACGGGCGTGCCCGCTACCCGCCGCAGGCTGCTCGAGCAGGCGCTCGGGGAGGTCGTCGCGCGCGATCCCGACGCCGCCTGGCGCGTGCGCGAGCGCTTCGCGCGCGTCGACGGGTCGCTGCTCTCGTCACTCGTGCGTGGGGTGGCCCAGGCCGAGGCGGACGTCGCGCTGCGCGCCCTCGCGGACCTGCTGACGAGGCGCCAGACGGCCGATCCGCTGCTGCTCGCCGAGCTCGGCAAGGTGGCCGAGCGCGTGTCGCCTCCGGCCGACGAGCTGGTGCTCGCGGCCGTCCGTGCGTGCCTCGACAGCCCGCCGTGCGCGGTGCTGGCCGCGCAGGCGCTCGGGGCGCTCGAAGACTGCGACTCGGCGGCGGTGCTCATCGAGCTGCTCGAGGTCGAAGACCCCAACGTGGCCGCGGCCGCGGGCGGGGCGCTCGAGCGCATCTTCGGCCGCGGCCCGCGCGGCGCGCGCGCGTGGCGCGAGTGGCACGCCGCGGAGCTGCGCTGGTGGAACAAGGAGTCGGTCGTCTGCTTCCGCGAGCTGCGCTCGACCGACGCCGCGGAGGCCGCCAGCGCGATCCGGCGCGTGGCGGGTCACCGCATCTACCGTCACGAGCTCGCGACGGCGCTCGCCCACTGCCTCACCCGCCGCGAGCCCGACCTCGTGCGGCTCGCCTGCGGCGCGCTGGCCGACGTCGGGAGCGCGGCGGCGGTGCCGGCGCTGATCGAGGCGTTGTCGCACGTCGACCCCGAAATTTCCGCGGCGGCCCACGCCGCCCTCCAACGGATCACCGGCCGCGACCTGCCGCCCGATCCCGAGGCCTGGAGCCGCGCAACCGCGTAGTCCGAAGCCCGGGCCGACCCGCTTCGGAACTTCTTTCCCGTTGGCGAACGCCCGCCCGTCGGGCATTCCCCTCCACCCCCCTAAAGAGCGCGGCGGTCGGCGGACGATCCGTGATCGTCGACTTCCCCCGTACCCCCGCTTTCCAGAGCCCGGCCCCCCCGAATGGAACAACAGAGGCACAAGCGCAGGATCAAGATCATCAAGCCCCGACTCCAGCTCAAGCTGGTCGGGATCTTCGTGGGGCTGGCCACGCTGTCGGTCCTGCTTCAGTCCATCCTCCTCGCGCGCCGCTTGACCCAGCTCTCGGCTGAGGCGCCGGCGGGAGGGGACTACCTGGTCGACGCGCTTCCGAGCATCGTGCTCGAGATCCTGGTCTTCACCTTCGGGTTGATCATCCCGCTGATCTTCGCCGTGGGAGTTCTCATCACTCACCGGATCGCCGGGCCCATCTACCGCTTCGAGCAGCACCTGATGGGCATCGTGAAGGGCGAGAAGGTCCGGCCGTGCAAGATCCGCGACGGCGACGAGCTCCAGGAGCTGTGCCAGATCATCAACATGGCGACCGAGACGCTGTCGAAGCGTGGCGCCGATGAGGTCGACTCCGCCGAGCCCGCGGCGGAGGACGCAGGCCAGTCTGCAAGCGAGTCCGAACCAAACTCCCTACGACGCGCGGGCTGAACCGCGCCGGTCCCCTCCCTCTCCCTCTCCCTCGCACATGTCTCTACGCAGCAAGATCGTCCTGATCCTTGCGACGGTGGCCGTCCTCTACGTGGCCATCGACGTCGCCCTGATGCGGGCGATGGTGGCGGAACCGTTCCGCGCGCTGGAGGAAGAGGAGGCGGTTGTCGACGTCGAGCGGGTGAAGGCCGGCCTCGCCGGGGTCTCACAGGATCTGACGCTGCGCGCGCGGTCGCTCGCCACCCGCGGCGACACGCGACGCTATCTGGAGAGCGGGGACCCCGACTTCGAGCGCGACGTGCTCGGGCCGGACACGCTGGCGATCGGCGAGCTGAACCTGCTGTTCCTCTGCGACGCACGCGGGCGGGTGCTGTGGGGGCGCATCGAGGACAGCGAGACGCGCGAGCAGATCCGCGTGCGGGAGTTCCCCGCCAGCGAGATCGGCACGCTGCACCCGGTCGTGCTGACGCGTGGCACCGACGACCACAGCCAGGGCATGATGAACACCGAGCGCGGCCCGATGCTGGTCAGCTCGTGTGAGGTGAGCGGAGCTAACGGCCCGCTGGGGAGCGTCATCCTGGGGCGCTTCTTCGACGCGGAGTTGAAGCAGGAGATCCTGTCGCGCACGAACGTCAGCGTCGACATCTGGCCGCTCCTGGAGCACCAGCTGCCCGCGCGCGCGGCGCAGCTCGTCGACCGCATCACCTCGTCGCCCGAGCCGGTCGCCGACCCCGTCGGGAGCGACGAGCTCCACCTCTACGCGACGATCAACGACATCCGCGAGGCGCCTTCGCTGCTGATGCGGGCGAGCTTCCAGCGGACGATCTCCCGCAGCGGCTTCCGGATCTTCAACTTCGCGCTGCTGTCGACGATCGCTACGGCGCTCCTGCTGCTGCTCGTGTTGCTACGGCTGCTCAACACGATCGTGATCCGCCCGCTCACCCAGCTGACCAGGCACACGGTCGAGATCGGGCAGACCGAGGATATGTCCCGCCGCGTCGCGATGGAGCGCGAGGACGAGCTGGGGCAGCTCTCGAAGGAGTTCGACGGGCTGATGGGCAAGCTCGCGCACTCGCGCGAGCAGGTGATCGACACCGCGCGGCAGGCGGGCATGTCTGAGATCGCCACCGGCGTGCTCCACAACGTCGGCAACGTGCTCAACAGCGTCAACGTCTCGGCCAACCTCGTGAAGCGCAAGACGCAGCAGATGTCCCTGGGGGACCTGCAGGCGATGACCGACGTCCTCGGCGCTCACAAGGACGACCTCGGACGCTTCGTCGCCGAGGACCCGCAGGGGCAGCAGTTCCTGCCCTTCCTGACCGAGCTCACGCGTGAGATGCACTCGCAACGCGGCGAGATCGTCGACGAGCTGAGCGCGTTGAACAAGGGCGTCGAGCACATCATGGAGCTCGTCCGCAGCCAGCAGAGCTACGCGGGCGCCGCGGGTGTCTTCGAGCCGACCGACCTCGGCGAGCAGCTCGAGGCCGCGCTCAGCATCTGCGAGCAGGCCTACGGCTTCACCGCCGACCTCACCGTGGAGCGCGACGTCGACGACCTGCCGAAGGTCCCGATCGACAAGCACAAGCTGATGGAGATCCTCGTCAACCTGATCCAGAACGCCCAGCAGGTGATGGAAGACGCCGGGGTCGACGGGAAGCGCATGGTCCTCCGGGTCCGTCGCGATGGCGACGAGCACGCGGTCATCGAGGTCCAGGACAACGGACCGGGCATCGAGGAGGAGAACCTCGCCCGGATCTTCAACCACGGCTTCACCACCCGGAAAGACGGGCACGGGTTCGGGCTCCACATCTCCGCCAACGCTGCGACGGAGATGAAGGCCTCGCTCTGGGCAGAGAGCGACGGCCTCGGCCACGGGGCCACCTTCCTGCTGCGCGTCCCCATGAACACCGCGAACCTGAGCACCGCCGCCTAGGACGTCATGAGTACCCAGTTGAACCGCAAGATCCTCGTCATCGACGACAACGAGGACATCCACGAAGACTTCCTGAAGGTCCTCGGAGGCGGCGACGGAGGCGACTCGGAGTTCCAGTCGGCGCGCTCCGCGTTCCTAGGCGCGGGGGGAAGCGCGGCGTCGAGCTCGACCCCGAACTTCGAGCTGGCGATGGCTTCGCAGGGCAAGGACGGCCTCGCGCTGGTGCGCGCGGGCCAGCGCGACGGCAGCCCCTTCGCGCTCGCCTTCGTCGACGTGAGGATGCCCCCGGGCTGGGACGGCATCGAGACCATCAAGCACCTCTGGGAGGAAGACGGCGACCTTCAGGTCGTGATCTGCACGGCCTATGCCGACTACTCGTTCGAGGAGATCGTCGAGGTGCTCGGCGCCTCGGACCGGCTGCTGATCCTGAAGAAGCCCTTCGACCCGGTCGAGGTGCGTCAGCTCGCCGTGGCGCTCACCGAGAAGTGGAACCTCATCCGCCGCGACCGGGAGCGCATGGAGGCCCTCAGCAAGGCCGAGCAGGAAGCGCGCGAGTACGCGGCTGAGCTCGAGCGCACCAACAAGGCGCTGGCCGAGGCGACCGAGAAGGCCGAGTCGGCCAACCGCGCCAAGTCGGAGTTCCTGGCGAACATGAGCCACGAGATCCGCACGCCGATGACCGGTATCCTCGGGTGCGGCGAGCTGATCTGCGACCCGAAGATCCCGCTCGATGATCGCCTCCGCTACGGCGAGATCATCCGCACCAGCGGCGACCACCTGCTGACGATCCTCAACGACATCCTCGACATCTCGAAGATCGAGTCGGGGCAGATGGAGATCACGCGCGAGGCCTTCGAGCCCGAGAAGATCGTGCGCGAGGTGTTCGACCTGATGAAGCCGCAGGCCGACGAGAAGGGCCTCGCCATCGGCTTCGAGTTCGTCGACCCGGTCCCGCGCGAGATCCGCAGCGACTCGCAGCGCGTGCGGCAGGTCCTCTTGAACCTGGTGGGCAACGCGATCAAGTTCACCGACGTTGGCTCGGTGCGTATCCTGGTCGGCACCGAGGAGCAGGAGCGCTCCGATCGCTCCTACCTGCGCTTCGACGTCGTCGACACCGGCATCGGCATCGACGCCGACACGCTGCCGACGCTGTTCGAAGCGTTCAGCCAGGCGGACTCGTCGCTGACCCGCGAAGCGGGCGGCACGGGGCTGGGCCTCGCGATCTCGAAGCGACTCGCGCTCATGCTCGGCGGCAGCATCTCCGTGACCAGCGCGGCGGGCAGCGGCAGCACGTTCTCGCTGAAGCTCGACGTCGGGGCGCTCGAGCAGTACGACCTCATCCAGCCCGACGGCGACCAACGGAGCCTCGAGGCCGAGAACGAGCAAGAAGAGCGTACGCTCGCCGCTCGCGTGCTGCTGGTCGAGGACGGGGCGGTCAACCAGCTCCTGATCTCGACCGTGCTGAAGAAGGCCGGCGCCGAGGTCCACATCGCCGACGACGGACAGGCCGGATGCCGCATGGCGCGCGAGGCGGCCGCCGCAGGCCACCCGTACGAGCTGATCCTGATGGACATGCAGATGCCGGTGATGGACGGCTACGAGGCGACGGCGACGCTTCGCGCTGAAGGAATCGTCACGCCGATCGTCGCGCTTACCGCCCACGCCATGTCGGGCGACCGCGACAAGTGCATCGAGGCCGGCTGCAGCGACTACGCGACGAAGCCGATCGATCGCAAGGCGCTGCTCGCGCTGTGCGCCCAGCTCGTCGAGATGGAACGGGCGGGCCCCGCGCTGCCCGGCACGGCTCAGGCGCCGGAGCACGACGAAGCGTCGTCGTAAGCGGTTCCCTCACTCGCTGTTTTCGTTGTGTTCGGGCTCGGCGCCGCGGCGCGGGTCCTCGGTCTGCGCGCGCGCGCTCGGCCGCCTCGGCGGTTACGATCGGGCGGTGTCGTCATGCCCCGACGACTTCCATCCCCCCTCCTCCAGGCCTCTCCCCATGACGCAGACCCATCGCTCACGCGCCCTAGTTCTGCTCGCAGTCCTCGGCGTGCCAGCCGTCGGACTCGCTCACGAAGACGATCCAAAGATCCTGCACCGGAAGCCCGCCTACCAGGGACCGGGCTATAGCACCGGCGCCTTCGGACGAGGCGGCGGCTTCACCGTCGGCGGTACCACCTTCGCCGCATCGAACGTCACGTTGCTCTCGTGGATGCCGCTCTCCGAGTTCGGCAACCCGTCGAGCGGCAGCGACTGCTGGGGGTACACGTCGCCCTCGGGGCGCGAGTACGCGCTCTTCACCGATTCGAACCGCACCAACTTCGTCGAGATCACCAACCCCGGTGATCCGGTCCTGATCGATTCGATCAACGGACCCGACAGCCTCTGGCGCGACGTCAAGGTCTACCAGAACCACTGCTACATCGTCAGCGAAGGCGGCAACGGCATTCAGGTCGTGAACATGGCGAACATCGACAACGGGTCGGTGTCGCTCGTCAACACGATCACGTCCGGCGGGACGTCGGCGACGCACAACGTCGCGATCGACGAGGTCAGCGGCTACCTCTACCGCTGCGGCGGCGGCGACGAGGGGATTCGCTTCTACAGCCTCTCCAACCCGTCGAGCCCGGCCTACCAGGGCGAGTGGAGCACGCGCTACGTGCACGACGCCCAAATCAAGACGTTCACGTCGGGGCCGTACTCCGGTCGCCAGATCGCGTTCAACTGCAGCGGCTTCAACGGCGGCTTCACCGATACCGGTCTGACCATCGTCGACGTCACGACCAAGTCGAACCCGATCGTGCGCGGGCAGGTCTCGTGGCCGGGTGCCGAGTACTCGCACCAGTGCTGGCTCTCCGAGGACGGCGAGACGCTGTACGTCAACGACGAGCTCGACGAGAACGGCTCGTTCCCGACGACGACGTACATCATCAACGTCTCGAACATCGACAACCCGCAATACGTCGGCTCGTTCACGAACGGCAACTCTGCGGTGGGGCACAACCTCTACGTGAAGGGCGACCTGATCTACGAGGCCAACTACACGAGCGGCCTGCGCGTCTTCGACGCGTCGAACCCGTTCAGCCCGTTCGAAACGGCTTGGCTCGACACCGCCCCGGGCGGCGACGGCGCGTCGTTCAACGGACTGTGGAGCGTCTACCCGTACTTCGACAGCGGCGTGGTGATCGGCAGCGACCTCGAGCGCGGGCTCTTCACGATGTGGGTCGGCTCCCCGCTCATCAGCTTCAGCTTCCCGGCCGGCCAGCCGGAGTTGCTCGATCCCGACGGCGAGAGCTTCACGGTGCAGCTCAACGAGCTCGACCCGGGCTCCTACGTCCCCGGCACGGCGAAGCTCTTCTACGACGCCGGCCAGGGCACGGTCGAGGTCGCGCTGGCCGACCTGGGCGGCGGCAACTTCTCCGCCGACTTTGCCCCGACGCCCTGCGGCACGACGGTGCAGTACTACTTCTCGGCCGAGTCGACCAACGGCCTGACCTGGGTCGACCCGCCGAACGGAGGGTTCTACCAGGCCGCCTCGGCGCTCTCGAAGACCGAGATCTTCGCGGACAGCTTCGAGTCCTTCCAGGCTTGGAGCGTCGGCGCCGCCGGTGACGATGCCTCGACCGGCGTGTGGGTGCGGACCAACCCGATCGGCACCTCGGCGCAGCCCGAGGACGACAACACCGATCCGGGCTCCCTCTGCTACTTCACGGGCCAGGGCTCGCCGGGCGGCAGCCTGGGCGAGAACGACGTGGACGGCGGCAAGACGACGCTTACGTCGCCGACGCTGAACCTGAGCTCGAACCCGGACGCGAAGATCAGCTACTACCGCTGGTACTCGAACACCACCGGCGGGAGCCCCGAGGCCGACGTGTTCGTCGTCGACGTCTCGAGCAACGGCGGCGGCAGCTGGACCAACGTCGAGACCGTCGGCCCCGGCGGGCCGGAGGTTCAGGGCGGCTGGATCTACCACGAGTTCCGCGTCGCCGACTTCGTGACGCCCACGAACAACGTGCGCGTCCGCTTCGTCGCGAGCGACGAAGGCGACGGCTCGATCGTCGAAGCGGCGATCGACGACTTCCAGGTCTCCGAGACCGAGTGCCCCGACTGCAACGGCAACGGGGTCGCGGACGGACAGGACATCCTCTCGGGGACCTCCCTTGACCTCGACCAGGACGCCACGCCGGACGAGTGCCAGCCCTTCAGCGCGGACAGCGGAACGCTGTCGTCCTTCCTGGGCGGCACGGTCAACTTCGCGCTCGACGGCGGCGCTGCGCTCGGCGGCCAGCTGTACCTGGTCGTCGGTTCGCTCAGCGGCGACGACCCCGGTTTCACGGTCGGCTCGGTTCAGGTTCCGCTGAACCAGGACGTCTACTTCGACTACTCGGTCGCCAACGCGAACAGCGCCCCGCTGGTCAACACGTTCGCGTTCCTCGACCCGGCCGGCCAGGGCAGCGCCTCCTTCGCGCTCTCGCCCGGCTTCACCAACCTGATCGGACTCCAGGCGCACCACGCCTGGATGGGCATCGACCCGGTCACCCTCGCGGTGACGTTCGGCAGCAACGCGATGCCGCTCACCTTCGGCTTCTAGCCCGAGCGGCAGCGAAGCGCCGCCCCGTCCGAGGCCAGCCGGCTTCGGGCGGGGCGGCGCTCATTTGGGGCGGCTGCGTAGCTGTCCGCCGCGCCGGCCGGCTGGATGGTGAGGGAAGGTCGCTCTCCTGGCCGCGCTAGCGCGACTCGCTACGCGGCCGGCGCGTCAGCTTCACGTAGCTCCGCGACCCGAAGGCCAGCAGGAACTCGCCCGAGCGCCCAAACGCCTGCCCGCGGTGGTTGCCGTGGTCGAGCACCAGCACCCGGCCGCGCTCGTCGATGCCGATCCCGCGCGGGCGGTAGAGCTCGGTCGCGCCCAGGCCCTTCGAGCCGAAGGAGCGCAGCTCTTCGCCCGCCGGGTTCAGCACCCGCACGCGGTGCTCCGCCTCGTCGACGACGTAGAGCTCGCGCTCCTCGCCACTCCCGTCGACGGCGATCCCGTGCGGGCGCGCGAAGCCACCGATCGAGCGCCTTCCGCTTCCGTCCGTCGCGACGACGACGACCGAGCGCGCGCCGCGGTCGCTCACGAACAGCTCGCCCTCGGACCAGACGAGGTCGGCGGGGGCGTCGAAGCCTCCGACCTCGCCCGTGCGCTGCCCGCGCGCGTCGAGGAGCAGGACTCGCCCGGCGCGCTCATCCACGACGGCGAGCGCGCCGTCCGGCCCCAGCGCGACCGCTCCGGGGACGATCGTCCCCGGAGCCTCGCCCAGCGCGGCCGAAAGGTCGACGCTGCGGGCAAAGCTGCCCTTGCGCGGGTCGTTCTTGAGCGGGGCATCGGGCTCGTGGTCGAGCACATAGGACGAGAGCGTCCCCCGCCCCCGGTCGGTCACGTGCACCGTCCACGTCGCCGGGTCGATCGCCACGTCGGCGATCTCGCGCAGCTGCCCCGGGCCGTCGCCGAAGGAGGCCATGCGGCACACCAGCACCGGCTCGTCGAGCTCGAGGTCGTGCACCAGCACCACCTGGGTCTCGGGCTCGAACAGGATCAGGAGGTCCCGCGCGGTGGCGAGCTCCATCCCATAGTGCGGCGCGACCTTCCACGGCGTGATGGTGGGGTCGGTCATGAAGAGCGCGGGATCGCGCTCGGTGGGGCCGAAGCGCTGCACGCGGTCCTGGAACGCCTCGCACACCAGCGCGGTGGAGCCGTCGGGCGTCAGCGCGATTCCGCTCGGATAGTGGAGGCTGCCCGCACCCTCGCGCGGACGCAGCGCGTGCTTGCCCCATTCGTAGATCGGCTTGCCCGACGAGGTAAACACCTGCACGCGGTGGTTGTCGGCGTCGGAGACGTACACCCGCGTCGCGCCGTCGGTGGTGCCGAGCGCCACGTCGCTGGGATGCCCGAAGAGCCCCGCATGCGGCCCGAAGTCCCCCCAGCCGAAACGATGCTCGCCGGAGGCGTCAAAGACCTCGACGCGATGCCTGCCCGCGTCGACGACGAAGGCCGTGCCGTCGCCGTCGAGCGCCACGGCGACCGGGCGGGCGAGGGGGGCTGAGAGCGACCTCTGCCACACGCCCGCGCGGTCGTACAGCTGCACGATGCCGTTGCCCGCGTCCGCCACCGCGAGCAGCTCGGCATTCGCCGCGACGCCAGCCGGCCCGCGGAAGGTCGCCCCGGTGCCGTCGCCGCGCTCGCCCCACGCCCGCTGCACCGACCCGTCGTCGCCGAGCACCAGCACGCGGTCGTTGCCGGTATCGGCCACGAAGTAGCCGCCGCCGGGGAGCGCCGCGATCCCGAGCGGCGCGTCGAGGTCCGCGGGGCCGAAGGCCGCAGCGGTCCCGTCGGCCGCCAGGCGCGTCAGCCGGTCGGCATCGCGCTCGACCAGCACGAGCGAGCCGTCCTCCAACGCCACCAGGTCGACCGGGCCCAAGAGGCCGTCGTGCGTCGCGAGGTACTCGCCGAAGCGTCCGGACGGGTAGGAGCCGGCGTCCTGCTCGGCACCGGCGGCCTGGGCGAGCAGGCAGAGAACGAGGGGGAGCGTCATGGGCGCCATTCTAGTGCGGCGCCCCCCGGTCCCGCGCGCTTGGCCCCTGGGCGCGGCTTGACCGGGCTACTCGATCTCGCGGTCGAGCGAGGCCACCAGCTCTTTCGCCGCCGCGATCTCGCGGCGCATGCCCCGGATCACGACCGAGTTCGTCCGCGCGTCCGCCGCGAACTTGGGCTGCATCGAGCGATGGGGGTCGCCCGAGTTGGGATCCTCGGCGTGTACCTCGCTCAGGAGCCGCACGATCTCCTCGGCGGAGGCGTGCTCCAGCACCACGATCTCCACCGCGGTCTCGTAGGGGCTGTGGTCCTCACTGGGCGAGCTGAGACAGCCGCTGAGAAGCGGCAGCGCGAGAAGGGCGGGCGCGAAGCGCATGGGGTCTCCAGGCAGGGGGTCGTCGGTGTCTCGGGGGGAGGCGCAGCCTACTCGGCTGGCTGCTCGCCCGCCCCCTCGTGGGACTCGATCGCGGCGAGGAAGGTGGGCCCGAGGTCGGCGGCCTTCTTCTCGCCGACGCCCTTGACCGCGAGGAGCTCGGACTCGCTGCGCGGCTTGCGCGCCGCGAGCTCGGCCAGCGTGCGGTCGGAGAAGATCAGGTAGGGCGGGATGGCCCGCTCGCGCGCCAGCTCGCGGCGCAGCGCGCGCAGGGCCTCGAAGAGGGCCTGGTCCACCGGCAGCCCGTCCTCGGCCGCGGTGACGGCCGCGCGCCTACGCCCGGTCCTCTTCGACTTCGGCACGGCGAACAGCGTCACCGGCTGCTCGGCCTTCATCACCGCCACGCCGCTGTCGGACAGGTAGAGCGTTGGGTAGCGGTCGCCCTCGACCCGCAGGTGGTCGAGGCCGACCAGCTGGTCGATCCAGCCCCGGACCTCGGCGGTCGAGTGTTCCTTCAGCAGCCCGTAGGTCGACAGCCGGTCGTGCCCGGTCTGCCGGATGCGGGCCGTGTCGGCGCCGCGGAGCACGTCGGCGATGTGCCCGCCGCCGTAGCGCTGCTCGCACCGCACCACGCACGAGAGGATCTTCTGCGCCACGACCTGCGCGTCCGCGACGGCCTCGATTTCGCCCAGGCACACGTCGCAGGCGCCACAGCCCTCCGGCGGCGACTCGAACTTCTGCCCGAAGTGCTCGACCAGCTGGCGGTGGCGGCAGGTGAAGCGCGTCGTGTAGCCCATCATCTGCGACAGCCGCGCCAACGAGGCGTCGAGGACGTCGCGCTCGACGTCGCCGCCGTTCGCCGAGGCCTCGGCGTGTCCGCGCTCCATCAGCGACTTCCAGGTGTAGAAGTCGGAGCCGGAGAAGAACAGCACACACTCCGCCGCCAGCCCGTCGCGCCCCGCGCGCCCGGTCTCCTGGCTGTATTGCTCGATGCCTTTGGGCAGCCCCGCGTGCGCGACGAAGCGCACGTCGGTGCGGTCGATGCCCATGCCGAAGGCGACGGTGGCGGTCACCACGTCGACCTCCTCGGCTTGGAAGGACTCCTGCACGCGCCGGCGTACGTCGGAGCTGAGCCCGGCGTGGTACGCCGCGCTCTTCACGCCCGCGGCGCGCAGCTTGGCGTCCAGCTCCTCGGTCTCGCGGCGCGAGATGCAGTAGACGATGCCGGCCTCGCCCTTGTGGCGGTCGACGACGTCGAGCAGCTGCCGCAAGAGGTCGCGCCGCGGCTGGGCGCGGTAGGTGAGGTTGGGCCGGTCGCACGGCCCGACCAGCACGACCGGATCCACCAGCTGCAGCTCGCTGGCGATCTCGCGTCGCACCTGGGCCGTCGCGGTCGCCGTGAAGGCGTGCACCGGCACGTCGGGCACCATCTGCTTCAGCTCGCCGAGCCGGCGGTACTCCGGCCGGAAGTCGTGGCCCCAGTGGCTGATGCAGTGCGCCTCGTCGACCGCGACCGCCGACAGGCCGAGCTCGACCAGCCGCCGCAGGAAGCCGTCGAGCATCAGCCGCTCGGGGGCGACGAACAGCAGCTTGAGGCGACCCCGTTCGAGCTCCTCGAACACCTCGCGCCGCTCGTAGACGTCCTGGGTGCTGGCGAGCATCGCTGCCGGCACGCCGTTCTGCACCAGGCCGTCGACCTGGTCCTTCATCAACGCGATCAGCGGGCTGACGACCACCGTCAGCCCGTCGCGCACCAGCGCCGGAGCCTGGTAGCAGAGGCTCTTGCCGCCGCCGGTCGGGAGCACGAGCAGCAGGTCGCGCCGCCGCAAGGCCGCGTCCATCGCACGCGCCTGCATCGGCCGCAGGCGGTCGATCCCGAACGTCCGCGCGATCGCGCCGACGAGCTCGCCGGGCAGCCGCGGTTCCTCGGCGTCGGGCGCCTGCGGAGCGGTCCCCGCGGTGCCGGTCTCTTCCTCTAGATCGAACAGATGCTCCTCCACCACGGAGACGATTCCAGCGGATCCTGGTTGCGGTTCAAGGCTCAGTTTCCGGCCAAATTTCGCCGCCCTGGCCCTAAGCGCCGCTGTGCGCAGAGGCTGCGCGAGCGACGGCCTTCGCGCCTTTCGCGCCGCGTCGCTTCAGAGCCCGCCGAGCACCAGCTGCAGCTCGCGGTCCACGTCCGACGGGGTCGAGTCCGGATTGTGGAAGGCCACGACCTCGCGGAGCGCCCCCAGGAACTCCTTGCGCGCCGCCGCATACTCGTGGTGGACGCGCGCCGGGTCCTCGTCCCAGCGCTTGGCGATCTCGCGGATCGGCAGGTCGTCGAAGAAGCGCAGCCGGAGCAGCTCGACCCGGCGCCGCGCCGCCTCGCTCGCGGCGTCCGCCTTCTGCACCAGGAGCTCCCGCGCGGCGCGCACCAGCCCCCGGGCCCACTCGCGGTCGAAAACGCCGGAGAGCGACGTGTCGGCCGCCTCGCGCTCATCGCCGCGGAAGGTGTCGGCGCCCGGCGCGTCCTCGCGCCGCCAGCGCCGCTCCTCAAAGCGCCGGGCGACGTTGCGCGTCGCGCCGTAGAGCCACGCGCGAAAGCCGCGGTCGGCGCGCTCGACCGCGCGCTCGAGGATCCCGCCGTCGCGCAGGCACTCGACCAGCACCTCCTGCACCGCGTCGTCCACCTCGCCCTCGAGCGGCCCGCCGCGCCAGCGCGCCGTCAGGCTGGCGCGGACGACCGGCAGGTAGAGCTCGCTGAAGCTCGCGCGCTCGCTCTCTCCGCCGGCGGCGGCGGAGCGCAGCGCCGTCCAGCATGTTTCGGGGGACGACATCGCCCCTCGATTTTGCCCCCGCGTGCTAGCGAGGTGCATCGGAACTTTGGCTTCTGCTAGAGACCCACCAGGATTTCGAGCGCGTTCGTCAGTCGGATCGGCTCGCCGAAGGCGGCGGGGTCCAGGAACAGGCCTTGGGCGGCGAGCGTCACCCCGGTCTCCGGAGGCACCGGCACCGCGATCTGGATCGGACCGCCGGGCCACTGCGGGCCGCCCAGGCTCAGCGCGGGGCTCGGCGGCGCGAGGTCGATCAGCACCTCGCCGATCCCGGGCACGAACGCGCCGCAGGGGGCGACCGCAGGCCCGATCGACACGGCCAGCACGGAGATCGCGCCGACCGACTGCGCCTGGTCGAGCTCGAACACCAGCGTGTCGAGCGCGGCGGGGCTCCCGCCGCCCTGCTTCAGCGCCCCCGGGATCGACGTGCAGCCGGGGATCTCGATCACCGACCCGCTCAGCCCGAAGCGGTAGGCGCCGGTGGTGCCGTCGTCGAGCGAGAGCTGGATCGACACCGTCTGCCCGCCGGGGTCGACGTACGGCGCCCCGAAGGACGCGACCGCGCGTCCGTTCACCTGGCTCACGCCGGCCTGCAGGTAGAGCGTCTCGTCGACGAACAGCCCGACGTTGTCCGCGGGCGCGCTCCACCGCCCGATCCACACCAGCCGGCCGTCGCCGGCCAGGTCGTAGGAGCCTTCGTTCGCGAGCGGATCGACCAGCGCGTAGGGCGCCACGTCGGCCAGCACGTCGCCCTCGCGCGCGAAGAGCGCCCCGTCGCGGACCAGCGCCCAAGCGGCGCTGACGCCGTCGGTCAGCGTGCCCTGGTACGCGTGCTGCCCGGCGTCGTTCAGGCGCGGCGAGCCGAGCGCGAGCCAGATCGAGCCGGCGACCGGCGCCGCCTCGCCGGTGCGCGCGAGCAGTGCGTCGTTGAGGCATAGCGCCTCCTCGACGCCGCCGGGGCCGGCGTACTCGAGCTCGGCCAGGACGTCCTCCTGGGCGTTGACGGCGACCTCGCCGAAGCCCGCGATCGGCGCCGGCAGCCCCGGCGGCTGGTCGCCCGCGCGGAGCGCGATCGACTCGGAGGCCAGCGCACCGGCCCCGTCAACGCGCAGCAGCACGACGGCCGCGTTCGCGGAGCCGCCCTCGCTCAGCTCGGCCACCACCGCCGAGGTACCCGGGCCCGCGACGTCGGTCAGGGTGAGCGCGGCGTACGTCGTCCCCGGTGCAGCCTCGGGCGCGGCGCAGGGCGCGCCGCTCCAGCGCAGCGCCGTGCCTTCGAAGTACAGCCCGCTGCCGGGCTGCCCGAGGTTGCCGTAGAGCGCGCTCCACGCCAGCCGGCCCTGCTCGTCGAAGAGCCCCCGCCCGACCAGGAACGCCGCCCCGGCCGGCTGAGGCAACGGATCGCCCGCCTTGACCCAGGCCGCGCCGTCGCGGATCAGCGCCTGCCCGTCCTCGCAGGCGCACTGGGCCAGCCAGCCTTCGCCGGCCTCGCCCTCCACGTCGGTGACGATGCCGACCTCGCCGAGGCCGGGGACGTCCATGCCGGTCTCAACCAGGGTCTCTTGGGCGTTCGCGAGCGGCGCCGCGTACGCCAGGAGTGCCGTTGCGAGGGGGAGCTTCACGGCGGGTCCTTCTCTCTTGGCTCGTGGGGAGGGGCGGGACGCGCCGAGCGTAGCAGCGGCCGAGTGCGCTCCTCGTCACCGCCGTGCAACGCCTCCACCGCGCCGCGACGAAAAAAGGCGGCGCGCGCCAGCGTGGCGCGCGCCGCCTCGTTCACGAGGTGGCGGTCTCCAGCTCTTACGGGAAGATGCGGAGCGACTCGACGACCGAGAAGAGGTAGTCGCCGAAGGTGCCGGCGAGGTTGTCCTCGACCGACTGGATGTGCACGTCCAGACCGATCAGCGTCGGCTGGGTCGGGATGGGCACCGCGATGCTGTCGCTACCGGCGCCGTCGAGCTGCGCGACGTTCAGCACGAAGTAGTTCGCGCCGAGGTCGAGCGTGCCGACCGGCGTGGCGGTCGAGCCGAGGCTCGTGCTCCACAGGGCCGCGTAGTAGTCGCCGGGCTGGCCGTCGACGGCGACGTTGACCGTGTCGCCGAGGTTCGGGCCGAGGTCGTCCGCGCGCAGGATGTGGAACAGCCGCATGGCGGCGTCCAGCACCTGGATCTTGCCGGCGCCGAAGTCGTTGTCCTTGCCGGGCGTGCCGAGGTCCTCCGCAGTGCGCTGGAGGGCCTGGGAGATGTGCCGCGGCTCGGCCAGCGGCTGGGCCGAGATCATCAGCGCGAGGGCGCCGCCGAGGTGCGGCGTGGCCGCCGACGTGCCGCCGAAGGACGACGAGTGCCCGCCGCCGGGCGAGGTCGTGGCCACGTTGGTGTAGGTCACGACGTCGGGCTTGAGGAGCCCCTGCTGGCCGCCGCTGAAGCCGCCGTAGGGATAGTCGAACCAGGCCGGGTTCTGCGAGTGCGGATAGCCGGAGTCGTAGGTGAGGATGTTCTCCCAAGCCGCCGGGCCGATGCCGGACGGCGAGTAGACCGAGTCGTCGAGCTCGATGCCGCCGCACGCCATCGTGCCGGCGACACGGCCGTTCACCTGCGTCTGGCTCGGGTGGAACCACGGCGATGGGCAGTTGCCCGGCGCGGAGATGTTGAACGGGATCGGGTAGCTCGGGCTACCGCCCTGGTTGCCGATCGAGTTGGCGTGGATGATCCCCGCCGCGAGCAGCATCTCCGAGACCGACCGGTGCATGTGGTAGTCCGGCTTCGGGCTGAAGGGCCACTTGTAGGAGAACGACGACGAGGAGCAGTCGATGCCGACGCTGATGCCGTACTGCAGCGCCTCCCAGTGGTCGTCCTCACCCGAGATCCGCCCGACGACGAGCCGCGCGCCCGGCGCCATGCCGGTGAGCTTCAGCCCCGAGGAGCCGTCGCCGACCATGATCCCGGCCGTGTTGGTGCCGTGCGAGCCAGCGTCGGGGTTGTTGTCGTTGCTGACGAAGTCCCAGCCGTTGGAGTCGTCGATGTAGCCGTTGTTGTCGTTGTCGATGCCGTCCGGCGGGTCGAGCGGGTTGACCCAGATGCGGTTGATCAGGTCGGGGTGATCCAGGTCGGTGCCGTCGTCGATGTTCATCAGGATGGCGCCGTCGCCGTTGATCCCGAGGTCCCAAAGCGCGGTCGCCTGCAGCTGCACCAGGTTCGGCTCGGCCGTCGGCGGCGGGGGCGGCGGGAAGCCGTCCGCGATGACGATGTCGTCGATGCCGAAGCCGTCGGTCTCAGGCGCGAAGTTGTCCGCCCAGCTCCAGCGCAGGTACACGTCGGAGTCGTAGGTGATCCCCAGCGGGTCGAGGTCGTACTCCATGTTGAGGTACGAACCGTCCGAGCCGGTCAGGTCGCCGACGAAGACCCAGTTGATGCCGTCGTCCGAGGCCTCCAGGACGTCGAGCCCCGGGTTGAACTCGTCCGACATGTCCTTGAACTGGAACTGCAGCTTGGCGGTCGGCACGCCCGACAGGTCGACGACCAGGGTGGTGGTCGCGGTGCTGTCGCAGCTGTCGGTGGTCGACGCCATCACCAGGTGGAACGAGCCGGTCTTCGGCCCGTAGAGGCTGGTGACGTTGGAGAAGCCGCACCCGGTGGTGGTCGACGAGACGCCGGCCGGGGTCGTGCCGCCCTCGAAGTCCTGGGTGTAGAAGGTGGTGAAGCCGCCGCCGCCCGCGGGCGGGCCGACGGGAGCCGGCGTCGCGTCGGTGTACTCCGACGTCTCGCGGGCGGGGACCCAGCCGACGTAGTCGACTTCGGGGAGGCGCGCGATGGTCTCGATCGCCTCTTGGGTGCCCTGGAACTTGACCGTGTTGGTGATCCAGAGCTGGCGGTAGAACTCGACCTCGCCGGTCGATTGGAAGTGGCTCAGGAGCGACAGGACCTGTCCCTGCCGCGCGTCCGCGAAGGACCGGAGCGTGTCCTCGACGAACTGCTGGCGCTCGCCGCGGGGAAGGCCCTCGACCTTGCCCGCGAAGTCCTCGAAGGAGAGGCGTTCGTCCAGCGCCGCATAGACCCGGAACGTCTCACCTTCCGGGCTCTCCGCGAAGGCCTGCCGCAGCTCCGGGATGATGTTGCTCGGTGAACTCTCCGCGGCATGCGGGGCGGCGACGGCGGCGAGCAATAGGGTTGCGTGGAGCATGTGTCTCTGACGATGGGTTGCGGTTGTCGCGCCGACGCGTCGTGGGCTCGCGAACCCAGGCCGTGAGCGCCGCTCGAACCAGGACCTGTAAGGGGGAGGCCGATTGTAACGGCGCCCCAACAAGCGATGGGGCACGGGTCGCGTAACGCAAACGTCAGGGCAGCACGTCGAAGCCGTCCGCCACCGAGGAGGAAAACGGTGCGCTCAGCGTGGCCGCGGCCCAGTCCAGGCGCAGCCCGACGGCCGACGTCAGCGCCCCCGCGGGCGCGACAAAGGCGGCGAGGGCCCGCCCGCCGCCGTCGAGCAGCCCCGTCGATCCGGGCAGAAGCGGCGGTCCCGGATGCAGGAACGTGAAGCTGGTGAAGGCGTCGGGGTTGAGCGGCAGCAGCGCCCCGCCGGGCAGCACGAAGCCGGGCGCGGTGCCGGCTGCCGAGGCGAGGATCACGTACGGCGCGCCGGCGAGGGCACCCCCGAGGTCGACCACAAGCGGCACGTCGATGTCGGCGCTGGCCGCGACCTCGTCGAAGCCCGCGTGGAACGACGCCGCGGGGTCGAGCTCGACCGTGAGGTCGGGCTGCAGCGTCACCGGCCCGCCGCCATCGTCGACGACGATACGCAGCGTCTCGGTGCCGGCCGTCGTGCCGGCGGTGACGGCGAACGAGTAGGTGCCGTCGCCGTTGTCGGTCACCGCGCCCACCGTCGTCAGGCCGGGGCCGGCGAGGGAGCTGACCGACACCGTCGCGCCGCCCGATGCGAGCGCGACGCCGTCGACGTCGGCGAGGTCGAGCTCGACGGCGAGCTGCGTCTGGCCGTCGGCGGGCAGCCTGTCGGCGCTCGCGCCCACCGTCGACAGGACGTGGTCGGGCACGCCCAGCTTGCCCGCGCGCCACGCGTCGTACATCGCCTGCAGCTCGAAGATCGGCTCGGGATCGCTGAAGCCGCCGATCACGTTCAGGTCGAGGTAGTACGTGCCCGACGAGCACCCCACCGCCGAAGTGCACGGCCCATCGACGTCACCGATTCGCGCGAGCTGGATCGACGCCACGTGCGCCGATTTGTCGAAGCTCGGCGGCGGCACGCCGCACGAGGTCGGCTGGGTCACGTGGCACGAGCAGCGCCCGTCGCCGCCGAGCGCGCGCGCCGCCTCCATCGCGGCCATCACCTTCTGCCCCAGGTCGCCGGCGGTCGACAGCAGCGCCGTCTCGCACGCGAACGTGACCTCGTCGCCGGTCAGGACGTTGCCCTGGATCGAGTACTTGATCGGGCCCGCCACGCCGGTGAAGTCCTCCTTCGCCTCGCCCGCGAACGAGCCGGTGAACGACGCCGAGGGCGAGAACAGGTCGACGATGCCGTACTGCCGACCCTGGTGGAAGCCGTCGTTCGCCTCGAGGAAGGCGAGGATCTCGGCCGGCGTGTCGCCGGCGAGGAAGCCGTCGTAGATCCTCTTCTTGTTCACGAACGACACGAACGACTGCGCCGCCGCGGCGCCTTGGCCGACGACGATCACCGGCACGGCCAGCTGGATGTCGAGGTCGGTGAGGCAGGTTGCGGTGGCGACGCACACCTCGCCGGTCTCGGTGTTGACGGCGACGATCGACCAGGTGGCCGGCGCGGGGCTCGCGAGCAGCGCGAGCCCCGCGATCGGCGCGAGGGCACGGAGGAGGGTGCGGCGGAGGGGGATCATCCCTACAGGGTAGCCGGCCCGCGGCTGGGCGGGCGCTTTTGCGGCTCGCACCCGGCTCACAAGTCGTTCACTACAATCGCCTTGCGTCGAAGCCCCGCGGAAGGCCGCGCGCGGCGCGAGTCGATTCCGGCGCCGGCTCCGTTCGCCGGGCAAGACGATGGAGACCCACCCTCCCGCACCGACCTCCGAGGCCCTGCTCCGGCACGACGCCTGGCTCCGCCGGCTGGCGCTGGGGCTGCTCCGCGACCCCGCGCGCGCCGACGATGCGGTGCAGGACGCCTGGCTCGCGGCCCTGAAGAGCCTGCCCCGCCACGGGGCGAGCCCGCGGGCCTGGCTCGCGCGCATCCTGCGCAGCCAGGTCGCCGACCGCGGCCGGGCCGACGCGCGCCGCGCCGACCGCGAGGCGCGCGCGGCACGGCCCGAGGAGGCGCCCTCGACCGCCGACCTGACCCGCCGCGTCGAGCTGCAGCGCGACGTCGCGGCGCAGGTCCTGGGGCTTGGGGAGCCCTACCGCACCGCAGTCCTCCTGCGCTTTTTCGACGACCTGCCGCCGCGCGAGATCGCCGCGCGCACCGGCCGCCCGGTGAGCACGGTGCACACGCACCTGGAGCGCGGACTCGCCGAGCTGCGCGGCGGTCTCGACCAGCGGTACGGCGAGCGCGAGCTCTGGGCCCCGGCGCTGGTGGGCCTGGCGACCCGCGGCGGGCACCTGGCGGGCGCGGCGTCGGCGTCCCTCGTCGTCCGACTCGGAGCCTTCCTCATGACGACGCAAGCCAAGCTGGCCCTCTCCGCCGCCGCGGTGCTCGCGGCGGCCGTCTGGACGTTCGACCGCGGCGATTCGGCGAGCCCGACCCGGGCCGGGTCCGGCGTGCTCCCAGGACCGCGTCTGGTCGCGCCCGCCCAGCCGGAGACGCGCGTCGATCCGCAGGGAGGGCGAGCGTCGGTCGGAACCGACCGTGTGGCCGTGGCATCCGCCGGAGCGCCGGCCGAGCCCGCGTCCGCCGCGGTCGACCGCGTGCGCCTTGCGGGACGCCTCCTGGATCTCGACGGTCGCCCGCTCGCCGGCCTCGCGCTGGTGTACCGCGAGCGGACCTTGCCGGTCTGGGGCGGCTCCGACGGCCGCTCGCTGATCGCGACCGGCGAGCGCCTCCACGTGCCGCCGGAGCTCGCCCGCCGCGCCGCAGCGGACGACGAGCTGCGCCGCGAACTGCTGGCCGGCTTTCCGCAGCCCGAGTTGGCCGCGGAGGTGCTGCTCGGCACCTACACACCTCCGCGCGCGGTCGCGGGTCACGACGGGAGCTTCGAGCTCTTCGTGCGCTCCGAACGCGGCAAGGTCGAGCTCGAGGCTGGCGCCTGGGTGCTGATCACCCATGGCACGAGCCGCGCGAGGCCGGGTGAGACGCTCTTCCTGGCCGCCCCGACGGTCGACTTCGGCGGTGTCGTGGTCGACGACGACGGCACCCCGCTGAAGGACATCAACGTCCAGATCGTCGCGAACACCCATGCGTTGCCGGCCTTTCCCTATCCGCTCCAATCCAACTACGTGCGCGTGTTCCGGGCCCTGAGCGGCGCGAACGGTCGGTTCCGGCTCGAACGCGCCCCGCGCCTGCCCGGGTTAAGCCTGACGACCACACGACGCGGCTACCGCAAGGGCCACGCCGCGATACCCGACGAGCCGCGCGACGATCTCGTGCTTGTGATGGAGCGCGAGCGCCAGGTCGAGCCGCCGGCGGCCCTGGGCCTCGTCGTCGATGGCAACGGCGGGCCGGTCGCCGGAGCGACGGTGGTTGTGCGCGACCGCCGCACGGAGACGGACGAGGACGGACGCTTCGCCCTCCCCGTTCCAGGGTGGATCCGCGACGAGCACCGCCTGGTCGCGTTTCACCCCGAGCACGGAGCGGGCTCGGTGCCCCGCATCGGCGAGCGCCTGCGCTCCGAGGGCACCGTGCAGGGGCTGCTGGTGCGCCTCGACGGGCCGCTGCTCGCGATCTCCGGCCGCATCGTCGACGCCCAGGGCGAGCCGCTCGCCGGGCTCGACGTCAACGTCTTCGACGGGACGATCGAGGAGGGCACGGTGGAGCCGCGCGAGCATCAGCTCGGCGCCCAGGCGAAGACCGGCGAGGGGGGCCGTTTTCGGATCGGGGGCCTGGGTGAGCGCTCCTATCGACTGCGCTTCTTCAACCGCCGTACCGGTCTCCTCTTCGTCAGCGAGCCCCTGCCCGCCGGCGCCGAGGAGGTCGAGGTCGTGGTGCCGCCGGACCACTGCTTCGAGCGCGTCGCCGGCCGCGTCGTCGACCGCACCGGCCGGCCGATCGAAGGCGTGCACGTCCACGTCGGCTTCGTCATTGAGCGGCGCGTCGGGGGGCGCACCCTCGCCTACGCCGAGGGCACGTGGACCGATGCCGCCGGGGCCTTCGAGCTCGCGGGGGTCCCGCGCTCGAGCGTGTTTCTCAGGGCGTCGGGCGCGGACCTGCAGAGCGCCGAGTTTCCGGTCGAGGAGTTGGATCCGCACGCCGCGCGACTCGCCATGGCGCGGCTCGCCCGCTTTTGCGTCGAGCTGGCCGAGGAGGACCCCGCCGACGGGTTCGAGGTGCACGACGCGGACGGCCGCGTCGTCACCGTCAACGGCTTCCACGTGGACTCGACTCGGAACTACGACCGGGTGCCGCGTCGGCGGGGGGCGTTCCCGCCGTGCGAGGTGACGGACGACGCGGCGGAGCTGGTGCTGTTTCGGGGGGAGGAGGAGCTGCGACGGGTGCCGTTGGTCTTGGGGGGAGTGGAGCTGGAGGTCGTGCGCCCTTGACCCCTCTCCCGCCATCCCGGAACCGGCTGGGTTCGGTGTGGAAACGGGGTGCTGGCTGCCGGCTAAGAGGCTGTGAGGCAACGGGTTGTGCACGGTGGAGTGCCTCCGGGGCCCCCGCGCGGCGTCCCGCTCGCACCAAGCTCTCCAATCACCCCATTCCCGGACCCGTGGCGCCCCGTTCTCAGGAACCTGCAATTCGGCGTTCCACACCGAACCCAGCCAGTCGCTAGGGTGCCGGGATGGCGCGTTTTCGCATCAAGATGGTCCCCGCTCGCAAGACCGGCCCGCTCACCTTCTGGGTCCACCGGCCCCTCGACCACGAGGTCTGGGCCAAGGCGACGACCTTCGATCCCGAGCTCCCTCCCAAGGCCGAGGACGGCTGGCCGCTCTACATCGCCGAGCACCTCGGTCACGAGGTCTGGTTCGCGTCCCCCGAAGAGCTCGAGCACGCCATCGAGGTGCTGCAGCGCGAGGTGCTTCCGTCGCCCGAGCAGCTGGCGGCCGAGGCGGGCCACGCCGACCGCGCCTACATGCACTGGATCGCGACCTTCCCCGCGCGCCTCAAGGCCGGCGACGAGCGGCGCAGGTTCGTCGGGCTCCTGGAGGACCTGCGCGCGAAGATCGCGGACTCCGGCGCTTCTTAGTCGCGGGCACGCGCCGCGGCGGGCGAAACGGCGCGGAAAAGCTGCAACCATCGCGGGCTCCGTTGGTCTCCGGGTCGAGCCGATCATCGGCAAGGAGCAAGCGATGCAGAAAGACCTGAGTCAGATAGGCGAGATCCAGTCGTTCGCCTCGATCCCCGAGGGCAAGTACACCTGCCAGATCTCCGAAGTCCGTCCGGGAGCCACGCGCGACGGGTCGGAACGCTGGGCGGTGCGGCTCGAGGTGGCCGTCGGCGAGTACGCCGGACGGACGGCGGGCTGGGATGGACTGGTGTGGAGCGAGCGCGGGCTGCCGCGGGTGAAGTACGTGCTCGACCGGTTGGGCTTCGACACCAACGGCTGGGTGTCGCTCGAGCCCGAGGATCTCGTCGGCCGCTGCGTCCAAGCGACCTTCGTGCCCGAGGAGCGCGACGATCCGGTCAGCGGCCGCCGCGTCCAGTGCCTGCGCGTGCCCTACGCGGGCTACCAGCGGGCGATGGAGCTCGAAGACGAGGCGCCTTTCTAGTGGCGCCCTCTCTTGCCGAGGGGCGGCGGAGCGAGCGGCACTGCCTGCCTACGGGCGCGTCGAAGTGCGCTCGGCCGCGCTGCGGGCAGGGCGGGGCGTCCTCCGGCGGGCCAGCCTGGACGACCCGGCCGCGGACGACGACAATGCCCGTCCCATGCCCACCGACGCCGAGCTTCTGGCCGCCGCGCGGCAGGTCGCGTCCGCCGCGCACAGTCCTTATTCCAAGGTGCGCGTCGGGGCGGCGCTGCTGGCGAAGGACGGCCGCGTCTTCCCCGGCTGCAACGTCGAGAACGCCAGCTACGGCGTCACCATCTGCGCCGAGCGCGGCGCCTGCATGCGCGCGGTGGCCGACGGAGCCACCGAGTTCACGGCGATCGCCATCTGGAGCAACATGGCCCACGCGCTGCCGCCGTGCGGAGCGTGCCGCCAGTTCCTGTCCGAGTTCGGCCTCGACCTGCGCGTGGTCGTCGAGGGCTCGGGCGGCGGGCGGCTCGAGACGACGCTGCGCGAGCTCCTCCCGAGCGCGATGGGACCGGAAGACCTGCGCTGACATGCCGAAGACCGATGCCAAGCGCGCAGCCGACCTGCGGTCCGAGCTGCTGCGCCACGACCGGCTGTACTACCTAGAGTCGCGTCCGGAGATCTCCGACGCCGAGTACGACGCGCTGTTCCGCGAGCTGCAGGCGCTCGAGGAGCAGCATCCCGAGCTGCTCGCCCCCGACAGCCCGACCCAGCGCGTGGGCGCGCCGCTGCCCGAAGGCGTGGGCTTCGACAAGGTCGAGCACCGCGTGCCGATGCTCTCCATCGAGAGCTTGTTTGCGGTCGAAGAGGTGCGCGAGTTCGAGGAGAAAATCCTGCGCTTCCTCAAGCTCGAGGACGGCGACGGCCTCGTCTGGTCGGTCGAGCCCAAGTTCGACGGCGTCAGCGCGGCGCTGATCTACGAGGACGGCGCGCTGGTGCGCGGCCTGACGCGGGGGGACGGGCGCGTCGGCGAGGACATCACCGCCAACCTGCGGACCGTGCGGAACATCCCGCTGCAGCTCGTCACGAAGAAGCGCCCCGCGCCGCGGCGCATCGAGATCCGCGGCGAGGTCGTGATGCAGCGCGAGCGCTTTGCGCGCTACAACGAGCGGCGCGAGGCGGCCGGGCAGCCGGTGCTGGCGAATCCGCGCAACGCGACCTCGGGGGCTCTGCGCCGCAACGACCCGGCCGAGGTGACCAAGTACCCGCTCGAGTTCCACGTGTGGGCGGTTGCCGACTACGACGGTGACGAATCCTTCGCGACGAACGGCGAGCTGAGCGCGGCACTGCTCGAGTGGGGGCTGCCGGACTCGGGCTTCGGGCAGACCGTGACCGGCCTCGACGCCTGTGTCGCCTACCACGACGACATCGAGGCGCGGCGCTTCGAGATCCCCTTCGACATGGATGGCGTCGTCGCCAAGCTCGACGACCTCGGGTTGCGCGAGCGCCTCGGCCGCACCGCGCGCGCGATGCGCTGGCAGTACGCGCACAAGTTCGCGCCGGTCGAGGCGACCAGCGTGCTGCGCGCGATCGAGGTGCAGGTCGGGCCGGTCGGACGGCTGACCCCGCGCGCCCACGTCGACGCGGTCGAGGTGGGGGGCGTGACCGTTCGGCACACCACGCTCCACAACGCTGACCACGTCGAAAAGCTGGGGGTGCGGATCGGCGACCGCGTGTTCCTCGAGCGCGCCGGCGACGTGATTCCCCAGGTGATGGGCGTGGCCAAGAAGGCCAAGGGCCGGGCACCCAAGGGCTGGGACGGCGAGCTGCCCGAGTCCCTGCGCGACGAGGAGGGCGACGTGCGCTCCGGCGTGACCTGGCGCTTCGGCGAGCCCTTCGCGATGCCCGCGGAGTGCCCAGCCTGCGGGACGTCGGCGCAGGAGACCGGCAAGTACTGGACGTGCCCCAACGGCCTCGACTGCCCGCCGCAGCTCGTGGGGCGTGCGACGCTGCTCGCCGGGCGCGGGGCGTTCGAGATCGAGCGCCTCGGCAAGAAGCTGATCGAACAGCTCGTCGCCGCGGGGCTGCTCGCCACGCCGCCGGACGTGTTCCACCTCGACCCCGCGCGGCTGATCGAGCTCGAGCGCTGGGGCGAGAAGAGCGTCGACAACCTGATGGCCGAGCTGGAAGAGCGGCGCAAGGTGCCCTTCGACCGCTTCCTGGTCGCCCTCGCGATCCCCGAGGTCGGCACCGCGACGGCGCGCCTGCTCGCGCGGGCCTTCGAGGATGGCGTCGACGCCCTGGCCGCGGCCAGCGAGGAGGAGCTCGAAGACCTCGAGGGCATCGGCCCCGAGATGGCGAAGAGCATCGCCGGCTGGTTCCGCGGTGAGCGCAACCAGGCCTTCCTCGCGCGCCTGGCCGAAGGCGGCGTCGAGGTGCAGCCGCTGGAGGCTGCCGCGGGTGGCGGCGAGGGTGCTCTGCAGGGCAAGACGGTCGTGCTGACCGGCACGCTGGAGAGCCTCTCCCGGGCCGAGGCCAAGCGGCTGGTCGAAGACCTCGGCGGCCGCGTCGTGTCGTCGGTCAGCAAGAAAACCGACTACGTGGTCGTCGGAGAGAGCCCCGGCTCGAAGAGGAAGAAGGCCGAGGAGCTGGGGGTCTCCCTGCTGGACGAGGAGGCGTTCCTGAAGGTGGCTGGGCAGGAGACCTAGGCGGAAGTCCTCACCGGATCGCGAGCTGGGCGAGCCCGGCCGCGCGTTTGTTGAGGACGTCGGGTGAGCCCGCCAGGGCCCGTCCTGGGCCCCCGATGGAAGCTTTTTCCCGTTCCCTGCGGCCCGAACCTTGCTCATCTGGCCAAAGCCTGAGAACGGCGATAACGTTAGGAGAAGCTCCCCATGAACCCCTCCGATTCAACCCAGGAACCCAAGAAGGACGAGCTGCAGCCGTTCTCGCCGACCCAGGACGAGGACGAAGACGGGTTCCGTGCGTCTCTTCAGAAGGACGACGCGACCCGCAAGCTCGTCGAGTCCGCCCACGGGGGCGATGTCGAAGCGCTCAACGAGCTCTTCGCGCGCTACCACGGCTTCATGGTCGAGATCGCCCGCCGCCGCTTGGGCCCCAAGCTGAAGCTCAAGGAAGAGGCCGACGACCTCGCCCAAACGACCTTCCGCGAGGCCACCCGCGACTTCGGCCGCTACGAGTACCGCGGCGAGAACTCGCTCCTGCGCTGGCTGATGCAGATCCTGCACAACAAGATCCGCGACAAGGCCGAGTACTACGCCGCCGGCAAGCGCGACGTGTCCCGCGAGCGCACCATGGAGCCGGCCAAGCCGAGCGCCGACGACACGCGCTCCTTCCACGAGCCCGCCGCCGACGACCTCTCGGTCACCCGCGTCGTCCAGCGCAACGAGGAGTTCGAGATCGTCCGCGAGGCGCTCGAAGATCTCTCCCCCGACCACCGCAAGGCCATCACCCTGGTGTTCTTCCAGGGCCTCACCCTGCGCCAGGCCGGCGAACAGATGGACGGCCGCACCGAGGACGCCGTCCGCATGCTCCTCCGCCGCGCCGAAAAGCGCGTCCGCGAGCTGACCCAGGCCAAGCTAGGCTCCTAGGCCGCGCCGTCCGGCACGCGCCTCCCGTGCACCCGTAGCGGGCCTCGCCGACGGCGGCGCACGGTGCCGCGCGCGGTCCAGCTAACCGACGCGCACAGTCCGAGCCGAGCCCCCCTCGCCCCCGCGTCCCGCTTTCTCGGAGACCCTGCCGATGTGCTCCGCCAGGGGCTTGCCCCCGCTTCCCCGGAGCACTACAGTCTCCGCCTCGCTGGGCCGCTAACTCAATTGGTAGAGTGCCATGTTCACAGCGTGGAAGTTACTGGTTCAAGTCCAGTGCGGCCCACCACGCTAGGCTTCGCCGGCCCTTCGGGCGACGGCTCTTGCGACTGAAGCCGTTCCCTTCGCAAGTCGCTACAGCGACACGATCGTCGTCGTTTCGCGGTTGCTCAGGCCCAACGGCAAGCCGGCGACCGCCTGCCAATAGAACGGCGCGCCGGCGAGCCCCGGAGTGGTCGGCACCGAGATCGTCAGCTCGACCTTGCCGTCCGCGGGGACGATCCCACCGGCCGCCACGAAGAACGCCGCCGGGTCGAGGAAGAGCAGCCCGAAGGGCGGCAGTGCGACCTCTCCGGCGAGCGCCGAGCCCGCGAGCGACCACGGCGTGCGCGTCGAGCCATAGACCTCCAAGACCAGAGTGCGACCCCGGGCCGCGAGCGTGCGCCACGCGACGTGCCGCAGCGTTCCGTCGAGCTGGGCGACGCCGTCGAAGAGCACGTCGAAGTCGCCGTCGTTCTCGACGTCGAAGACGCCGAGGAACGACGGGTAGCTGTCGGAGAAGTAGTCGACGCCGGTGACCGGGAACTCCCGGCCGTCCCACTCGAAGGCTCCGTCTCCCTGCCCGTGCGCGACGAAGAGCGTCTCGCGCAGGCTCAGGATCGCGTCGACCGCGCCGTCCATGTCGAGGTCGGCGAACCCGGCGGCGCGGGCGTCGCTCACGGCCGGGAACATCCGGCGCAGATCGCCGAGACCGAGGTCCTGGACGGGCGGGCAAGGCGGGGCGAGCAGGAGGCAAAGCGGGAGCATTCCCCGAGTCTAGTTCGCGTGCCGGGCGGTGGTGTTTGGGGGTGTAGCAAGCGCTCCGGCGCGGGTGGCCCCCGGGGGAACCCCGCGTTCTCAATCGATACGGCGCGGACTCGGAGGGCTCTTTGCCGGCTTGCGTTGCGCTCGCGTCGTTGGGGGGGCAGTCGCCCAGGTGCAAGAACGTGAACGAGACTGGGTTTGAGTTGCGGAAGCCCGCCGGCGGCAGCGAGCGACTCGGCCGGCCCCACGAGTGCTTCGGCTCAAGGCAGGGGAACCGTGAGCCGCTGGTAGGTCCGCGGAGCGGTCTCCAGCAGCCGGGTCGCCTCGACGTGCGTCTCGGGGACGCTCAGCAACAGCGTGGCGTTTGCCGGGGGTGGATGAGCCGACCAGCGGAAGCCGCCGAGGCGCTCGACCTTCAGCTCGTGCCGACCTCCGTCCGCTTCGATCGTGACCCGCACGTCGGTGAGCGCGACCGCTTGCCGCGCCGCCCACGTCGGGTCCAGGTCGATCTGTCCGACGAGCACGTAGGCGGGGTTGCGTTCGGCGAGGATGGGGGGAAGCTCGATCGTGGTGCCGCCGACGCTTAGGTCGACCGTCACCGGGCGCGGCAGACGCCTGAGCATCGAGAGCTCGGGCTGGCTGTGGTCGACGCCCTCGAGGCCGGCGCGGATGCGAATCGGTGCTTTCGGGACGCCCTCGACCACGTAGGCGCCCTGCGCGTCGGTCTGGGTGACGCAGATCGAGTCGTTGACGCCCAACCGTTGGCGCCCCGCAACGATGCCGGCGCCTTCCTAGAAGTACATCAGGCGCACGCTCAGGTCGGGAACGGGGCGATCCAGCTCGTCCAAGACCCGGCCGCGGACGGTGACCTCGCCGCTTCCGAGTTGAAGCGTGCGCGATATGGTTGAGTCGGGGGTGACGAGGACGTCGTCCGGGAAGGGCCGTGCGAGCTCGGCGTAGGCGTGCCCGGGCTCGAACGAGAGCTGACGGCGACACTCGTTGGGGTACACGTCCGCGAGCTCGAAGTAGCCGGCCGCGTCGGTTTGCGCGTGGAAGCTCAGGGCCTCGAGTCCAGCGGGCCAGGCCGCCAGCGTGACGTGGGCGCCGGCGACGGGCTCGCCGGCGGGGCCGAGCACGTGGCCCCAGACCCTCGCCGCGCGGAAGACGGTGACGACCACGACCGTGTGGGCGCCCGTCCCCTCGACCCGGTGCTCGCGGGCGAAGAACCGCCCGTCTCCCCAGGGCGTGACGACATCCTGCTTCCAGGGTGGCAGGTACCCGCGAGGGAGGGGGCCGAGCACGTGCACGAAGAAGGGGCCCGGCGAGAGCCCGGTGAAGCGCCTCCGTCCCAGCTCGTCGGAAACCCCCGCGGCGAGCGCCTCCTGCGCGCGTCGCAGCTCGACGCTGACGCCGGGAACGCCAAGCCCATCCTCGTCGACGACCTCAACGTCCACGATCGCGCCGGCCGCCGAGCCGTCCTCGGGAAGCGCTGGGCCCGTTCCGGCGCCGACCGACGTGCGACGATCGGCGCCCAAGAAGGGAGGGGGCGCGTCCCGGGCCCGATCGGCGACCGGGGCCGTGGCGGAACCCGTGACCTCCGGCGAGTCTCCCCGCCCTCGGGCGGGACGTCCAATCAGGTAGGCGAGCAGGCAGAACCCGACGATCGCAGCGACGAAGGCCCAGCGCTTCGCGGTGGTGTGCGTACGCATCTCTCCTCTCGTCGGTGGCTGCACGCGAGCGCTGCTGCGCTACTTGGTCTTGGGCTTGCCCTTGCCCGGAGACACCTGGACCTGAGGCACCACCTTAACGCCACCGCTCGGTCGCGTCGTGGTGCCGTCTTCGCCGTCGGTGCCGTGAGAACGCGCGTCGTGTGTCGGTCCGAACTCCGTTCTTCGATCTTCGGTGGAAGCGCCGCTGGCAGGCGGAGACGGCAGACGCTCCGGCCCGGACGGGCACAGCCTCTTCTCCAGGTCGCGGGCGGCGCGCCTCCCCCCGCACCGCGACGCTCGCAGCGGTCGTCCAGTCCGAGCTCGCGCGGCAGGGCGCACGCCGGATCCTCGCTGGGACGCCGCGGGCTGTACCGTCCGGCAAACCGATGCAAGCAGCGGGTAGCGGGACAGCGCGTAGTGGTGATGCAGGCGTTGGCCCGGCGCCGTGACGTCTATCGACTACATGGCCGGCGGGCGGGCGAGGTCTTGTCGCGTGCCCAGCCTCGACCCGCCACGCGTCAGCATCGTCGAAGCGGGTGCTGGATGGGTCGAGACGCGGTCCGGGACGTCGCGCGGGTCTTGAAGGGGCTCCAGGAGAGCGCTGCTTCTCGGCGCGATTCCGAGCGTCGCTCGAAACGAAGGCGGCGAGAGCTCCGAGAGCCCTCGCCGTCTGTCGATCGCTTGGCTTCGCCGGGGGCCGGCGTCGGTGCCTAGAGCTGCAGGAACGTGAACGAGATCAAGTTCGAGCTGCTGAAGCCCGCCGGCGGCAGCGAGCAGCTCGTCCAGCTCCAGACCGACTGGGCGTGCCAGGTCGCGCCGAGGAGGATCGGGAGGTCGGGAATCGGAAGGCCGAACTCGGCGTTGCCGTCGGCGTCGCTCGCGAAGCCGAAGAGCACGAGCGGGCTCCCCGCCGGGTCGACGTGCAGCAGGAAGCCCAGGCCGAAGGGATCCGAGCCGGCGACGTCCGCCAGAGGTCCGACGGTCAGGAAGCCGGTGCTGGAGGGCGGAGCGTTGTCGCAGGTGAAGGCGAACTCGGTCGCGCCGACCGCGGGGGGCAGGTTGACGCCCATCGTTTGGGCTCCGTCGCAGCCGGGCGTTCCCGTGCCCTGCTGGATCGGCGGCTGGAAGCCGGTGCCGTCGAAGGAGAAGAACGGGAACGCGGCGCCCTGGTCGTCGTCGTCCTCGGTCGCGGGGGGCGCCGCGGGCCCCGCCCCCCAACAAACCCCCCCCCCACGCGCCGACAACACCCAAGAGCCCGACGGATGAACCCAGGGGGGTGGGTATGTGGTGGG
>JBCCGI010000056.1:0-56750 GCA_039029355.1 Planctomycetota bacterium | reverse complement strand
GTGTCGGGGGTTGGGCGCGGCGCGCTCCAGGGGTCCCGCTACCCCCCCCCCCCGGTCATTATGGGGGGCCCCGGGTTTGGGTTGTGCTCCGGGGGGGCCCCTCCCTGGCGGGCGTCGTACGCCCCATCTGCGCGTCGGACGCCCCGCGGCACGCCCGGGGAAGCCCCCGGGGGCCTGGGGCTCGTGGCCCCCCGCGGCCGGGCGGCGGCCGCGGAAAAGGGGACGGGACGGGGGGGTCTCCCCCGCCCCCCCGCGAGTTGGGGGGGTCGCCGCCCGGCCTGGGAGGGCGCCCCGGAGAGCACTCGCTCTCCGGGGCGCCCTCTTTCTTCGCGTCGGGGGCGGTTAGGCTGACCGCTTGGACGGCTCGACGCGAACCCCGGAACGCAGCGCGTGGTACGCGCTCGGAGCGGCAGCCCTGGCCGGGCTCGCCGGCGCCTTGCCGCGTGTCGAGGGCGCGCCGGACCCGCTCGCGCTGCTCGCCTGGCTCACCTTCCTCGCCCCGGCCGCCGGCGCCCTGTGCGGTGCCTTCGGCGTGCGGCTCTGGCCGCTTGGGCTGCTCGTGCCCGGGCTCTGGATGGTGCTCCTGGTCGAGGTCGACCTCTTCTCCGAGCGCGACGTCCGCGGGGCGGTCGCGCCGGGGCTGGTGGTCGCGGGGCTGTACCTCCTCGGGCTGGGGCTCGGCGCTCTGGCGCCCCGGCGACCCGCCGCGCTGGCCGGCGCGCTGCTCCTCGCCGGCCCTCTGCTGTCGGCGCTCGCCGTGGCGGGGGGGCTGCTGGCGGGCGAGGGCGGCTTCGCGGCGGCGCATCCCGCGGCCCAGGCGGTGCTGCTCAGCGCCTCGCCCGCGTGGCCGGTCTTCGACGCGGCGGGCTGGGACTGGGTCCATGAGAACCCCGCGATCTACCGTTTGGGGGGCGTGGAGTGGGTCCCGAGGCGCCCGCTCGACGGCGGACTTGCGGGCGCGGTGTCGTGTGTGGTGGGATGCGCGTCGGCGATGCTCCTGCCGCGCCTGACGCGTCGGTGAACGGCGCTCGCCCCCTCGAAAGATGGCTCTGCGCAAGTACTTCTGCACGTTCCCCCAGCACATCATCAAGGAACCGATCATCAGCCACACGCTGAACGCGGAGTTCGGGGTGATCCCCAACATCCGCGCGGCGAGCATCACCGAGCAGGTGGCGCTGGTGGCGGTCGAGATCGAGGGGCCTCTGGAGAAGATCGAGGAGTCGGTCGTCTACCTCCGCGAGAAGGGCGTCCAGGTCGAAGAGATCAAGGAAGGCGAGTCGCCCAGCCTCTCGTGATGCTGCGGGTGCCGGCTCCGCGCGCGGCGCTCGAGGTCGCCTTGGTCGCGCTCCTCGGCGGCTGCGCCTCGTTCCCCGAGCTCGACGCGGGCGACGTCTACCCGACGCCGCGGCGGGGACTGGTCGTCACCGAGGAGCTGATCGCTTCGGAGATCGGCCAGCGGGTGCTCGAGGACGGCGGCAACGCGGTCGACGCGGCCGTCGCGGCGGCCTTTGCGCTGGCGGTGACCTTTCCCGAGGCGGGCAACCTCGGCGGCGGGGGCTTCGCGATCTACGCCCCGCACGACACGGCCCAGGAGCCGCTGGCGCTGGACTTCCGCGAGACCGCGCCCGCGGCGCTGACGGCCGAGGCCTTCCTCGACGCCGAGGGAGGGCTCGACGCGAAGCTGGCGCGCTTCTCGGGGCTGAGCGTCGGCGTGCCGGGCTCGGTGGCGGGGCTTTGGCTGCTGCACCAGACCGCGGGCTCGCTCCCCTGGCGCGAGCTGATCGAGCCGGCCATCCGCCAGGCGCGCTACGGCATCATCGGCGCCAACCTGCAGTGGCGGCTAAAGCAGCCCGGCATGCGCGAGCGCATCGAGGCGGGCGGCGGCGGCGAGCTGTACTACCCCGGCGGCGAGGTCCCCAGCCAGACGGCGCGCCTCCAGCAGCACGCGCTGGCCGACACGCTGGAGCGGATCGCCGACCAGGGCCCGGCGGGCTTCTACCTCGGCGCGACCGCGGACGCGATCGTCGGCGAGGTCGCGCGCCACGGCGGGGTGCTGGAGCACGCCGACCTAGAGACCTACGAGGCGCGCATGCGCGAGCCCCTGCGCGGCTGGTTCCGGGGCAAGGAGATCCTGACCATGCCGCCGCCGTCGTCCGGCGGCGTCGTGCTGCTGCAGGCGCTGTCGATCCTGGACGGCTTTCCGCTGGACCAGGAGCGCGAGCTGACCCTCGCCGCCCACGCCGGCACCGAGCGCGCGGAGCTCTACCCCTCGGCGCGCGCCGGCATCTCGGGCCGCGCCGTGCACTGGTGGATCGAGGCGCTGCGGCGCGCCTTCGCCGACCGCGCGGCGCACATGGGCGACCCCGACTTCCACGACGTGCCGGCCGACGAGCTGCTGTCACCCTCGTGGATCGCGACCCGCCGTATCTCGATCGGCGAGCGCGCCAACGCCGCCATCGGCCCGATGCCGCTCGACGGCCCGCCCGAGGGCACCGAGACGACGCACCTGGTCGTCATCGACGCCGAGGGCAACGCGGTCAGCCTGACCACGACGCTCAACTCGCACTTCGGCTCGGGCCTGTACGTGCGCGACGCCGGCTTCTTCCTCAACAACGAGCTCGACGACTTCGCGCTGCAGGCCGGCACCCCGAACCAGTTCGGCCTGGTCGGCGGTCGCGCCAATGCGCCCGAGCCCGGCAAGCGCCCGCTGTCCTCGATGACGCCGGTCGTGATGCGCGACGGCGGCAACGCGGTGACGATGCTGCTGGGCGCCCGCGGCGGCCCGCGTATCATCACGTCGGTGTTCCTGACCATCCTGCGCACCGAGGTGTACGGCGAGTCCCTCGCCGAAGCCCAGCGCGCGCCGCGCCTGCACCAGCAGTGGCAGCCGACGGTGACCTACTTCGAGCCAGGCTGGGATCCGCTGCTGCTCCAGGACCTGCGCAACCGCGGCCACGGTTTGGAGATCTCGATGACCAAGACCGCCGGGCTGCAGGCGATCGCGCTCCCGTCGATGGGGGACGAGCCCGACGGCGTCGCCGATCCGCGCACGCCGCTCGCGACGGTGGCGCCGGAGGGCCGCGATCCGTCGGCTTCACGCTATGTCCACCGCGAGGCGGACCCGCGCTGGGCGCGCGCGCTCAAGATGCCGGGGCGGGGGATCGACTGGGAGCGGCTGGGGGCGGCGCCGGAGTCGGAGCCTTAGCGGAGGCGCCTCGGGACGACGATCTCGGCCCGCTCTCGCGCCTGTTGAGTCCGCCTCCGGGCTAGCGACGGAAGTCGACCAAGACCGGGTAGTGGTCCGAGGTCCGGTTGACGACTCCGCGGCGGACGATTGCAGCTGAGGTCGCGTACTCCGCCAGCGAGGGGCTGGCGAGCACGTAGTCGATGCGCGAGCCGGCCTCCGGAGGAGCGCTCTTCTCGTCGGTCCAAATGCCCGTCGAGAAGGTCCAGCGCGGAGCGTCGTCAGCGAGGACGAACGGCAGCACCGCGTCGGCGAGCCCGGTGCCGAGGAACCGCTCCATCACCGAGTCGTCAAAGCGGTCCTGACGCAGGTTCTCCACGTGTGCGTTTGCGGCGTCGCTGGCGCGGGCCTTCTCCAGGAGCTGCGGGTAGAGCGCGACGGCTTCGCGGTCGGCGGGGCTATGCGCGTTGAAGTCGCCGAGGACGAGGACGTCCTCGCCCGCGTCGAGCAGGGGCTGGATCTTCGGCAGCAGCAGCTCGGCCTCCGCGGTCCGGGTCTCCCACCGGAACGGCGACAGGTGGACGACGAAGACGTGCACTCCGTCGATGCGCACGTGCAGGCAACCGTGGTGGAGGCCGTCGAGCAGGCGGTCGACGACCTCGATGGGGCGCGAAGCGGTAATGCCGACCGAGAAGCCGCTCTGCTTGAGCAGCTCGGAATGCCCGTGCCCCCAGCTCGCGGCCAGCCGCGAGAGCTCCTGCGGGTCGGCGTCGGTTAGCTCCTGCAGTGCCACGAGGTCCGGCTCCTGCCGCGCGATCCAGTCGCTCGCGGCCTTCGTCTCGGAGCGGTGATCGAACACGTAGTAGGTGTTGTAGGTGAGGACGCGGAGCGTGCTCGCGGCCGGCGCGGCCTGCGGGGAGCGCTCGCCCGCCGCCATCTCCGCGGCCATGCGCCGACCGAGCTTCAGGAGCCCGGCCGCGCTGAAGTGAGCGTTGTCTTCGTCCCGGTAGCCGTCCCGGTCCGAGGCGTGCGTCTCGAACGAGCGGTCCGTGCGGACGACCGCCACGTTGGGCGCGCGGCTCGCCACGGCGACCAGGGCCGCACGCACGGTCGCGCGGAACGGATAGGCCCTGCCGGCGGCGGTGTCCGGCGTGCCGTCGGGCATCACCTGGCCCAGCACGAAGCGGATCGCGGTTGGGTCGTCGCTCGGGGCGTAGGGGGCGAGCGAGTCCCGGAGCGTCGCGATGAAGTCCGCGAGGTTGCGGAGGTAGCCCGCGGCGCTGCTCGCGTCCTTCGCGTCCGCCTCTCCCTGGATCCAGAAGACGCCGCGAACGACCGGCTCGTGGCCGCGCGCCTCGAGCTCCGCGAGCGCTGCCTGGACCACGCGCTGCAGCCGGCCGTACTCGGGACCGTCGCGAGGAGCCCAGTCCGAGGCCAGGCTCGTTCCGCCGACCGCGTGCTTGATCAGGAAGACCTCGCTCCCCGCGGGCGACAGCTCGTCCAGCGCGACCTCGATGCCGAAGTGCGGCGCAGAGCCGCCCTTCCAACCCGCCGGGCCCAGGGGCCGCCATCGGCCGCTCTGCCCGTCGGATCCGACCGCGTCGCTGTGATAGAGCGACGTTCCCCGCGCGCGGTCCGGGGTCCACGGCAGGAGCCGAGCTCGCCCGACCCCCTCCATGTTCGACTGCCCGGCCAACAGGAAGACGTCCACGGTGCGGCGCTCTGCGCCCGCCTCGGAGGGCGCGGCTGTCCCGCGGCATGCGGCGAGACACACCAGCTGCGCGAGGAGAGCGATTCCAAGACCCGTCTTCCGATACATGAGCTTGTCCAGCGGTGCGCGTCTCTTCGATCTGGCTGCTAGCCGTCCACCAACTCCGTTGCCACCCCATACCGGAGGAGCTGTTCCTCGCTCATGAAGTGGACGCCGTCGAACGGCGCTGAAGTCAGGGTAAAGAAGTAGAACTCAGCGCCGACCTCTGCGCCGAGCGCCCGGCGGAAGTAGGCCAGCTGGTACTGATGGGCCGGGTGGTTTTGAGGGAGGTCGGCCGCGGTGAACGGGCCCGCGCTCCAGGAGTGCACGCCCAGCTGGGCGCCGCGGGTGACGACTCGCTCCTTGCCCATGCAAAAGAGGTCGACGGCTCCGGACGCGATCACGCTGTCGGCCAGGACGCGCGTCGTGAGCCCCGCTTCGCGCAGAAGCCGGCCCGTGTGCATGTTGACCGCGTCGTTGACCGATCCGGGGCAGTCGAGCAGCGTGACCGTGGTCACCTCGGGATGCTCGCGGACCAGGCGCTTGAACTGGTCGTAGGAGACCGTGCCGAGCGTGCCGCTGAGGAGCGCCTCTTCCCCGCGCACCTCGAGCTTGCTGGACCCGGCGCCCATCAGCGCTTCGTTCAGGGTCGCGTGGACCGGGATGTCCTCTCCCGTGGCGGCCTCGATCACGCCCTCGGCCTCGACGTTGAGCTCCTCCGAGCCCCGCAGCGTGAGCTCGCCCGCTCCGCCGATCTCGTAGTCGGGGTCGTCGCCTCCGTGGATCAGGTCTCCGATGATCCACGTGCAGTCCGCCCGGAAGGAGTCGTCGCCGACCAGGTCGGCGAGAGAGCACTCGATGATCAGGTTGTTCTCGTACCCGTCGAAGGCAACGATCAGTTGGACTCGATCCTCGCTCTCGAAGTCGAGCATGAAGAAGTCGATCGCGCGGTCGGTCCGGCCCCAGCGCAGGCCGGTTGCGCGGATCGCCTCCAGTTGTTCGGCGACCGCATCGTCGATGGTGTCGGCGGGGATGCCCTCGTCCTCGAAGTTCTTCCAGCACGTCCCTTCGTACCAATAGCCGCCCTGCTCCTCGCAGGCCGTGCGGTCCCCGGCGGCGAGGGTCTCCAGCACCCGCTCCAGCTCAGAGCGGGGGGCGCCGGGGGCGTCCTGGCGCGTGGGGGTCGAGAGCGCGGTTGCGGCGAGGCCAAGCGGGAGGGCTACCCACAGGGTGAGCTTGCGCAGCATTCGGATTCCTTGGATCGGCATGGCCCGCGCTGTTGCGGGTCACAGGGTCAGGATCGGGCGGTAGCGAAAGCTGCCCCGCGGCTCCGACGGCGCGTGCGCGCGCAGGAGGCCTACCCTAGCAGATCGCGCGAGCCGGAGCGTGGCAGCCCTGGGGCCTGGGAGCCCGGGCGCGCGTTGGACCGGCGGGTACACGCTCGCGCGGGACTCTCGGGGACTCGGCGCCGGCTCGACGCAAAAAAGAAGCGGGGCCGCCGCGCGAAGCGGCGACCCCGCGGTCGCGTTGGAGGGCGTAGGATCAGTCGACGTCGAGGTCGTCGAAGTCGTCGTCGAGACCCAGCCCGTCGTCACCGCCGGCGGCGCCGCCGAACTTGCCGCGCAGCTCCTGGGCCAGGTCGGGGTCCTTCTCGTCGAGCTTGGTCCACTTGACCCAGTAGTCGATGTCGTCCTGGGCGCTCTCCCACTGGGTGCAGAACATCTGGACCACGCGCTTGTTGTAGTAGAGCGAGTCCTTCTCGCCCTCGGACTTCCAACCGAAGTTGATGCCGTGGGCGAGGTCGGTGAGGGCGCGCTGGATGACGTAGCCGTTGCTCTTGCCCTCGTCGGAGGCGAGGTCGAGCGACTTGAAGCCGTTCATGATGACCGGCATGGCCTCGTAGCCGAGCGCGACCAGGCGATCGCGGGCGCGGTTGCCCTTGGCGCCGGCGTCGGGGTCCATCCAGACCGCCATGTCGTCCTGCATCGAGGCCCAGTTGGCGCTGCCGCCGGACACCGGCCCGAAGTCGGAGATGGCGGTCAGGTCGATCGAGTCGGGGTCGCCGGCCTTCTTGGGCTTCGGCGCGGGCTTCTCCTCGGGGGCCTCGTCGGCATCTTCGTCCTTGGCCATGTCGTCGCCGGCGCCCTCGTCGCCCGCGGGAGCGGCGGCCTCGGCGCCCATGTCGTCCATGGACTTGGCCGCGTCCTCGGCGCCCATCGTGGCGTCGTTGACCGCCATCTCGTCCTTGGGCTCGGCCGCGTTGGTCTCGTCATCGCCGGGGCCGAACATGAAGAAGGCTGCCGCGCCGGCGCCGAGCAGGGCGACCACGCCGCCGCCCAGGAGCGCCATGTTCGGGCCTTCCTTCTTCGAGCGCGAGGAGGAGCCGCGTCCGCGGCGCGCGCCGGCCCCCCCCCCCACATAATCGCCCCCGCCCCAGCCCGAGCGGCCCGCCGACGAGCGTCGCGAGGCTCCCGCGGCCGCGCCGGCCTGGGCCGCCGCGCCGACCTTGGCACCGCCCCGTGTCCCCTTGGCCCCCTTCGCCCCCTTAGCACCGGAGGCGGCGCCGGCCTTGCGCGCGCCGCCCGAGCCGGCCGTGGCCGCCTTGGGGCCGTCCGCGGCCGAGCGCTGGGCCTTCAGCCGTTCGAGCGTTCCGCCGCCACCCTTGCCGTTGGTGTCCGCCTCGCGCTCGGCCTTCAGGCGCGCGAGCGTTCCGCCCTTCTTCTCGGCGGCCGCGCCCTCGTCCTCAGGCCGCTTGCCGGCGAACTTGCGCGCGGGAATCGGCGCGGGGTCGGCCGCCTTCTCGCCGGCCGATTGGACCGGGCCGATCTTGACGACGCCGCCGCACTCTTTGCACTTGGCGGCGTCGTGCTGGAAAGAGGCGGGGATCTTGTATTCGGCTCCGCAGGAGGTGCACTTCCCGTGACGGTATTTCATTTCGGGGGGATGGGTGGGCGCGCGGCCCTTTTGGGGGTCGGGGGTCTCTTCTGGGGAAGGCTGGTTAGCCGTCTTCGCGGTCGAGGAAGGCCTTCTCGCGGTCGGTGAGCTTGATCTTGCCCTCCAGGCCGTCGGCGAGCTCTTTCTCTTCGAACTTGTCCTGGTTGCGGAACCACCAGGCGAACCACTGCTTGATCGCGCTCTCGCGGCGCTCCTTCGAGGTGCCGACGCCGGAGCCTACGAGCTCCTGGGGCTTGTAGCCGAAGTACTGCCCCGTGATGCGGCGCAGGGCGACGACCATCATGTTGACCTGGATCGACTGGTCCTGGGTGTCGAGCGGCGTCTCGTAGAGGCCGGTGAGCAGGATCGGAATCGCGGGGCGGCCGATCTCGACCAGCTCGGTCGAGGCGGCGGACGACTCCTTAGTCAGCTCGAGGTCGATCATCGTCGCGTAGAGGTGGTCGATCCGGTCGCGCAGCTCCTGCGGCGTGTCGTCGAGGTGCGCCAGCGGCTCGGGTTCGCGCTCCAGCACCTTGGAGCCGTCGGAGAGCACGACCTTCTCGTAGCCCTTGTTGCGGCGCGCCCGCTTGCGGGCGGCGGCCTGCTCGGCGGGGGAGAGCCAGCGCTCCCACGACCACGCCTTCCAGTTCTTGCCGCGCTTGACCAGCTTCCACTCGACCCAGCGCTTGGTGATGTCGCCCTCGGCGCGGGCGGTCACCTGCAGGCGCACGGTGGCGGTGTCGTCGGTCTCCTCGATCACGCTGCCGTCGAAGGGCTCCCAGTCGCCGATCAGCGCCTTGTTCTCGCCCTGGATCAGGCTCCCCGCCTGGCCGGTGAGGAAGAGCTGGCGCTCGGTCGACGGCAGGAGCTCGAACTCGCCCGGCGTCGGCAGCGGCTGGCCCTCGGGGGTCTCCAGCGCCTGGAGCCGCGCCCAAAGCTGGGGGGCGTCGAGCATCGTCACGAGCTTGTCCTCGTTCAGCGCGAAGGCGGCGGTGTGGATCGCCACGGCGCTCTGCACGATGTCGGAATACCAGCCGGTCGGGTCGTGGGCCGGGCCGTCGTCCTCGACCTCTTCTTCCTTGGCGGCCGTCTCCTTGGGCTCGTCGCCGCCGGTGAGGTTGTTCGCGATCAACAGGAACACCACGCCGACCACCGCGGCGCCGATGCCGATGATCATGCCGCTGTTGGAGCCGGAGGATTGGCGTGCCGAGCGGCGCTGGCCGGCGGGGACCGCCAGGTAGACCCGGCCGCACTCACCGCAGCGGACCTTGGCGCCCTCCTTGGAGTCGGGCAGCTTGGCTCGGGCGTGGCAGGCGGGACACTCGATCAGCATGGGTTCTCTCGGGACCGTTTGGGGTGGGGCGCAGCGCCCCCTAATATGGCAAGGGTAAGACCGGTCGAGGGGGCACGCAACCCGGCCCACCGGCTCGCCGCCACCCTCGCTCGCCGGCTCTATCCCCCGGCCGCGGGCGGGTTTCCGTTCCCCGTCAGCGCCCTCTCGCCTCCCTCCCGACGCCCGTGGCCACGCCTGTGGATCGATTCGAGCTCGTCTGCCCCTTCTCGCCGACCGGCGACCAGCCCGGCGCCATCCGCACCCTGAGCCAGGGGCTCGCCGGCGGGGCGCCGCACCAGACCCTGCTCGGGATCACCGGGTCGGGAAAAACCTTCACGATGGCGGCCGTGATCGCCGAGGCCAACCGGCCGACGCTGGTGCTGTCGCCGAACAAGACGCTGGCGGCCCAGCTGTACTCCGAGTTCAAGGAGCTCTTCCCCAAGAACGCGGTCGAGTACTTCGTCAGCTACTACGACTACTACCAGCCCGAAGCCTACGTCGCCTCGACCGATACCTTCATCGAGAAGGACGCGAGCCGCAACGAGAACATCGAGCGGCTCAGGAACAGCGCCACCCGCTCGCTGCTCGACCGCCGCGACGTGCTGATCGTCGCATCGGTGTCGTGCATCTACGGGCTGGGCTCGCCGGCGGCGTACGAGGAGATGTCGCTTCAGCTGGAGGTGGGGCAGGAGGTCGAGCGCGAGGATCTGCTGCGCGAGCTCACGCGCATGCAGTACACGCGCAACAACCTCGACTTCCGGCGCGGCACCTTCCGCTCGCGCGGCGACGTGATCGAGGTGTTCCCCGCCTACGAGGAGGACAAGGTGATCCGCGTCGAGCTCTTCGGCGACGAGATCGACAACCTGAGCGAGGTCGACCCGCTGCGCGGCGAGGTGCTGGGCGACCTGCAGCGGATCAAGGTCTATCCCTCCGGCCACTACGTGACGCCCGAAGAGCGCATCGAGAAGGCCTTGGGTGAGATCGAGCTGGAGCTAGAGGCGCGCCTGCTCGAGCTGCGCCGCGCCGACAAGCTGCTGGAGGCCCAGCGCTTGGAGCAGCGCACCCGCTTCGACCTCGCGATGCTGCGCGAGACCGGGATCTGCAACGGCATCGAGAACTACTCGCGCTACATGGACGGCCGCAGCGAGGGCGAGGCGCCCTTCACGCTGCTCAACTACTTCCCCGAGGACTTCGTGGTCTTCGTCGACGAGAGCCACGTGTCGGTGCCCCAGGTCGGCGCGATGTTCAAGGGCGACCGCTCGCGCAAGACCACGCTGGTCGAGCACGGCTTCCGGCTGCCTTCGGCGCTGGACAACCGTCCGCTGCGCTTCGAGGAATGGGAGCGGCTCGTGGCGCGCTCGGTCTACGTGTCGGCGACGCCGGGCGACTACGAGATGTCCAGCTCGAAGGACAACGTGGCCGAGCAGATCGTGCGTCCGACCGGCCTGATCGATCCCAAGATCGAAGTGCGCCCGGCGCGCACGCAGGTCGACGACCTGCTGCACGAGATCCGCGCCACGACCAAGGCCGGCTGGCGCACGCTGGTGACGACGCTGACCAAGCGCTCGGCCGAGGAGCTGACGACCTACCTGGCCGAGCTCGGCGTGCGGGTGCGCTACCTGCACTCGGAGATCGACGCCATCGAGCGCGCCCAGATCCTGCGCGACCTGCGGCTGGGGGAGTTCGACGTGCTGGTGGGCATCAACCTGCTGCGCGAGGGCCTCGACCTGCCCGAGGTGGCGCTGGTCGCGGTGCTCGACGCCGACAAGGAGGGCTTCCTGCGCTCGACGCGCTCGCTGATCCAGACCTGCGGGCGCGCGGCGCGCAACGTCGACGGGCGCGTGCTCTTCTACGCCGACAAGGAGACCGACTCGATCCGCATCACGGTCGACGAGGTCGAGCGCCGGCGCGAGCTGCAGCTCGCCTACAACGCCGAGCACGGCATCACGCCGCAGACCATCCTGAAGCCGATCCGCGACTCGATCGAGGCGCTGTACGACATGGACTACTCCGGCCAGGACGTGCCGGAGAAGGACGACGCCTCGTCCTCCGACCGCGCGCGCAAGATGACCCGCGAGGAGCTCGCCGGCGAGATCGCGAAGGTCCGCGACGACATGCGCCAGGCCGCCGAGGAGCTGCGCTTCGAGGAGGCGGCGAAGCTGCGCGACCGCGTGCGCGAGCTGGAGGAGCTGGAGCTCACGCGGTGAGCGAGTACCGCTGGTCGACCGCCGCCCCCATGCCCAAGGTGGGGGAGCAGCCCGGCGTCTACCTCTTCAAAGGTGCGGCCGGCGAGGTGCTGTACATCGGCAAGGCGCGCAGCCTGCGCAGCCGGCTTTCCTCGTACCGCGGCGCCGGGGACGGCCGCCCGGTGGCCGCCTTCCTCGACCGCGACGCGCGCACGGTCGAGACGATCATCACGCGCACCGAGGGCGAGGCGCTCCTGCTCGAGGACGCGCTGATCAAGCAGCACAAGCCGCCGCACAACATCCGGCTGAAGGACGACAAGTCGTTCCTGATGATCCGGGTCGACCTCGACGAGCGCTTCCCGCGCCTGAAGTTTGTCCGTGCGCACCACCCGAAGGAGGGCAAGGCCAAGGGGCGCTCGCGCTTCTACGGCCCGTACGCGTCGACCAAGGCGGTGCGCCAGACGCTGTCCGACCTGCACCGCGTCGTGCCGCTGCGCGACTGCACCGACGCGGTGATGAACCACCGCTCGCGGCCGTGCCTCAAGCACCAGATCGGGCTGTGCTCGGCGCCGTGCGTCGACCTGATCGACGAGGAGGGCTACGCGCGCCTCGTCGAGCGGGCGGGCAAGGTGCTCTCCGGCGACATCGCCGAGCTGGAGCGCGACCTCGACGAGCGCATGCGGCTGGCCTCCGAGAAGGAGGAGTTCGAGCTCGCCGCGCACTGGCGCGACCGCCTGGCGGCGCTGCGCCGGACCGTCGAGCGCCAGGGTGTACGCCCCGACGAGCGCGTCGACCGCGACGTCCTCGGCCTCGCCCGCGCCGGCGACCGCGCGCTGGTGCACCGGCTGGCGTTCCGCGAGGGGCGGCTGGCGGAGAGCCGCTCGCACGCCTTCCGGTCCGAGCTGCCGGACGAGGAGCTGCTGCACAACGTGCTGACGGCGCTCTACGGCGGCGGGCGGCGCGAGGTGCCGCGCGAGGTCGTGCTGCCGGCCGAGCCCGCGGCGAAGGACCTGTTGGAGGAGGTCCTCGGCGACGGCGTCAAGCTCGTGGTCCCCGGTGGCGGCGAGCGCATGCGCATGCTGGGCGTCGCCGGCGACAACGCGCGCGCCGAGCTCTCCCAGCGCGAGGCCCAGCGCACCCGCGACGACGAGGCCGAGCGCGGGCTGATCCAGCTGGTCGACCTCGGCGACACCCCGCGCGGCGGCGCGGGCGCGCCGCTGGTCGTCGACTGCTTCGACGTCTCGAACTTCCAGGGGACGAACATCGTCGCCAGCCGCGTGCGCTTCCGCGGCGGCATGGCCGACCGCGCGGGCTACCGCCGTTTCCGCGTGCGCGGCACGCGTGGGCAGGACGACTTCGCCTCGATGCGCGAGGTCGTCGGCCGCGCGCTGCGGCGCGGGCTGCAGGAGGACGACCTGCCCGACCTGGTCGTGATCGACGGCGGCGCGCAGCAGCTCGCCTCGGCGCTCGAAGCGCGCGAGGAGGTCGGCGCCTGGGACGTTCGCATCGTCTCGCTCGCCAAGGCGCGCTCGGAGCGCCGCGTGCGCGGCCGCGCCAAGGCGGCGTCCGAGGAGCGCGTCTACCTCGCGCCCGACGCCGCGCCGATCGACCTGCCGCGGCACAGCGCGACGCGCTTCCTGCTCGAGCGCATCCGCGACGAGGCGCACCGCTTCGCGATCACCTACCACCGCAAGGAGCGCGGCAAGATCACCTCGCGCATGGACTCGATCCCGGGCGTGGGGCCGGCGAAGCGCAAGGCGCTGCTGCGGCGCTTCGGGAGCGTGGTGGGCGTGGCCCAGGCGAGCGTCGAGGAGCTGGCTTCGGTGCCGGGGATCTCGCTCGAGCTGGCGCGCGAGATCCTGCAGCACCTGGCGGAGGGGCAGCGGGGCTGAGCGAGGGCCCGCGGGCGGTTCTCCCACCCCTGGGACCGCGCCGGCGGCGCCGTTGCGGATCGCCGCGACACGTGCGAGGCTGAGGTGAGTTCCACGCGCCTCCCCCGCCCGCTTCTCTTGGAGAGACCTCATGCGCTACGGACACCTTCTCACGCTCGCTGTCTCGCTCGCACCCGTCAGCGTCGCGGCCCAAGGCCACCTGTGGATCGTCGACGAGGGACCGACCTCCGGACACTTCTCCGCGATCCAGCCGGCGATCGACGCCGCATCGGAAGGAGACGTCGTCTTTGTTCGGCCGGGCCACTACGGCGGCTTTGCCATCGACGGCAAGTCGCTGACCGTCTTCGGCGAGGACCCGTCGCTCGTGCGGATCGTCGACACTCCCTCGGTGGAGGTGCGCAACCTCCTCGCGGGACAGACCGCGACGGTGCGCGGCCTCTACATCGGCTTCAACGGACAGGCGGCGCTGACCGCGCAGGCGAACCTCGGCGCGGTCTGGTTCGAGGACCTTCGCGTCGGAGACCGGTACACCGGTCCGGACACGCTGGACGTGCAGGCCAGCAACGCCGTGGTGCTGGCGCGCTGCGAGGTGCAGGGAGGTCTGCGTGCCACCGACTCGTTCACGAGCTGCTACGACAGCCGTTTCGTCGGCGCCGACGGCACCCCGTCGGCGGGCTCGGCGTTCGCCGTCGACGGTTCTGCGGGCGCACTGATCGAGGGCGGGACGGCGCTGTTCTCGGGCTGCAAGCTCGTCGGCGGCCGCGGTGGATCCGATGCGCTCTCCTCGGGCTGCAACCCCGGCGACGGCGGCCCGGGGCTTCGGCTCGACGGCGCTTCGCCGCAGGTCTACCGGCTTGAGACCGGGATCAACGGCGGGCTGGCCGGCTTCGACCTCGATTGCACGCTCCCCGCGGCGCCGCCGATCGAGGTGCTCGCCGGCGACCTGAGCTCGCTGTCCGTGGCCGCCAGGCGCCTGTGGGCGAGCCCCGCGACGCTCGAGCTCGACGGGCTCCGGCTCGTGTTCGAGGGCAAGTCCGGCGACTCGGTGTTCCTGACCTACTCGCTGGGCGCGGCTCCCGCGTTCCTCGCGAGCCTCTTCGGCACGCTCGCTCCTCAGTACGTCGGGATCGTGCCGCCGATGGGGATCCTGACCGGCGAGCTGCTGACGGTCGAGCTGCCGGTGCCCGACCTCGCGCCGGGCCTCGCGGGGCTTCCGATCTACGCCCAGTCGTACTTTGTCGTGAACCCGGACAAGGGCATCCTGGGGACGCCCGCGGTGATCACGCTGCTCGACCCGGGCGACCCGCTCGCGGCGGGCGCGGACTGCGACGCGAGCGGCGTCGCCGACGTGTGGGAGATCCAGACCGAGGTCCTCGCGGACGACGATCTGGACGGCGTGCCCAACGTCTGCGACGCGGTCGTCACCCTCTACGTCGACGACGACGCGCCCGGCGACCCCGGCCCCGGGGATCCGTCGTTGAGCGATCCGCTCGAAGACGGCAGCGCCGCGCACCCCTTTGACGCGATCCAGGAGGCGGTGTCGGCGGCTACGGCGGACCCCTACACGGTCGTGCTGGTCCGCGACGGGACGTACACCGGCGCGGGGAACCGCGAGATCGACTTCGCGGGCGTGGACCTCACCGTACGCAGCGAGAGCGGCCCGGAGGCCTGCGAGATCGACTGCGGGCAGCTGGGCCGCGGCTTCCACCTGCAGAGCGGCGAGACCGAGCGCGCGCGCATCGAGGGGCTGACGATTCGCAACGGCCTGGTCGGCTCCGGCCCTCCGCGCGGCGGCGCCATCTACCTGCAGGACTCGACCGCCACCCTCGTCGACTGCCGCTTCTTCGACAACGAGGTGTTGTCCGACGTCGGCGACGGCGGCGCGGTCTACGTCGACGAAGATCCGGTCGTGGTCGTCGACTGCGTCTTCGAGGGCAACCGCTGCGATGGCGGGGGCGGGGCGCTCTCGCTCCTGAGCGGCGAGATCCACCGCTCGGTGTTCCGCGGCAACGTCAACCCGGGGAACTCCGGGGCCGCCGTCGCGCAGCGGTTCGGCCCGCGGGGGCACCTGTTGGTGAGCGCCTGCACCTTCGAGGGCAACAGCGGCGCGGAGAACGGCGGCGCGCTCGACCTCGACGAGGATGCCGTGGTCGAGAACTGCCTCATCGCGGGCAACAGCGCCGGCCGCGGGGGCGGCGTCAACTGCCGCTTCGGGCTCGCCAAGGTCCTGATCCGCGGGTGCACCATCGTCGACAACACGTCCACGATCCCCGAGGGAGCGGGGGTGAGCGCCTCCTCGCTGGTCGACCTGACGGTTGAGGACTCGATCCTCTGGGGCAACACCGGCTTCGGCGGAGCGCTGGCCCAGGCCTACGTCGCGGAAGAAGCCAGCTTCTCCTACTGCGACGTCCAGGAGGGGGTCTTCGGGCTCCTGGGGCCGGGCGACATCGAGTGGGAGAACAACCTCAGCCTCGACCCGCTCTTCGCGGCGCCGCTCGCCGGCGACTACGCCCTCGCCCCCGGCTCGCCCTGCCGCGACGCCGCCCGGCCCGGGCGCTCGGCGCGGATCTTTGAGGTCGACGCGGAGGGCGGCGAACGGCTGCTCGGTGCGGCGATCGACATGGGGGCGCTGGAGGACTAGCCCGACCCCGGGTGGGGGAGCGGTGCGACGCTCCTCCGCCCCGCCCGGGCTCGCGCCCTCGGGGCTCGCGGCGGCGATTCAGTCTTCGTCGCCCGCGGCCTTCTGCAGTCGCTCGAGCTCGGCGGCGAGCTCGGCGATCCGCCCTTGAATCACGGCCATGCGTTCCCCGTCGCGCTCATCGCGCTCTTTTCTGGACTCGTAGTACGGCGCTCCATAGGGCCCCGTGAACAGCTCGTCCTGCTCGGTCTCATACCGGGCGATGGAGGCCCGGATCTGCTCCATCCTGGAGCGCTGCGAGAACTCCATCAGCACCTGCGTGACGAAGACGAGCAGCACGCCCATCAGCGTGTAGCCCATCAGGGCCTCGCCGCAGACGACCAGCCGCACGTGCTCGGACGGCTGGATGTCGCCGAAGCCGAGCGAGGTCCAGGTGACGATCGAGAAGTACAGCGAGTCCGCGAGCCGGAACACGGGCTCTCCGTCCGCGTCGAGCACGCCGAGGTGCCAATACCGCAGGGCGAAGGCGAACAGCGCTGCGGCGACGAAGCCGATCCAGAGGGCGAGCGTCTGGAAAAGCCACCCGCTCGAAGTGTGGTACCCGCCGCGAACGACGAGCAGCGCGGTCCCGGTGAGGCACAGCGCCAGGAAAGCGAGCGAGCCGAGGTTGGGGGCCCCGTAGTCGTCGAGCAACAGGATGAGAAAGAGCAGGGCGATCGAGATCCAGGGGGCCAGGTTCTCGAGCCAGGCTCGCAGGCTCGTGGGGTTGGGCCGTCTGAGGATCAGCCCGAGCAGCGCCGCGAGCAGCGTCCAGACGCCTGCGAGGGCGTAGGACGCCTGCGAGTGGAACCCGATGCTGGGCGCGTCGACGGAGCGATGCAGCAGCTTCATCGGAACCAGCCCCGCCAACCCCGCCAGGGCAACCACGGCGGCGAGCGCGAGCGCGATGCCGATCAGGCACCCGCTGCAACCCAGGCAGGTCGGGACCATGCTCTCGGTCTCGGTCTTCGTCGTGCTCGAGCTCATGGCTGCGTGCGGTGGAGAGCGGTCGCCTGCGAGCCCGGACCCGCCGCTACCCGCGCGGGTGGTACAGCCGATGAAGGCTGCGGATGTGCTCGACGTCGAGGTGCGTGTAGATCTCGGTCGTCCGGATCGAGGCGTGCCCCAGCATCTCCTGCACGCTGCGCAGGTCGGCGCCGCCCTCGATCAGGTGCGACGCGAAGGAGTGCCGCAGCGTGTGCGGCGAGATGCGCGGGTCCAGGCCGGCGGCGCGCGCGGCGGCCTTGACGCGCCGCCAGGCGTCGGTGCGGCCCAGCGGGCGGCCGCTCTTGGTCAGGAACACCCCGGCGGCGCGCTCGGCGCCCGGCAGGCGCCGGCGGCCGTCTTCGAGCCAGGTCGAGAGCGCCTCGCGCGCGCGTGCGCCGAGGGGGATCAGGCGCGTCTTCTTGCCCTTGCCGGTGACCTGCAGCACGCGCAGGCCGGGCTCCAGCCCGTCGACGCGCAACCCGGCGGCCTCGCTGACGCGGGCGCCCGATGCGTAGAGCACTTCCAGGAGCGCGCGGTCGCGCTGGGCCTGCCAGCCGTCGCCCTTCGGCGCCGTGAGCAGCGCCTCGACCTCCTCGGCGGACAGCACCGTCGGCAGCGCCTTGCGCAGCACGGGCGCCGCGATCAGGGCGGCGGGGTCGCGCTCCAGCACGCCCTCGGCGACCTGGTGCCGCAGGGCCATCCGCACCGCCGACAGCGAGCGCGCGACGCTGGCCTCGGCCAGGCCGAGCGCCCGCAGCGCCGAGAGGTGCCCGACCACGTGGTCCGACTGGATCGCGGTCCAGTCCGCGGCGCCGCGCTCGGCCACCCAGGCCAGAAAGCGGCTCAGGTCGCGCCGGTAGGCCTCCAGCGTGTTGCGCGAGAGGCCGGCCTCGACCCGCAGCGACTCGAGGAAGTCCTCCAGCCCGGCGCGGAAGGGGGCGAGGAGCGCGGCGCGCCGCTCCTCGCCGCTGGCGGGGCGGTCCGGCATCGTGCCCCGAGGATCGGCCCCGGCCGGACCCCTGGCAAGGGGGAGGCGGTATTGAGGGGGCCCCTGGGGCCACCTATACTCCCCGCCCGCAAATGGGGGCCGCCGGGCCCCCCTTGAGGCCCCCGGAACCCACGATTTTGTGTCCCCAAGGCGCCCCCCCGGGGTGCCGGCCACCACCCATGGCTGCCAGAAAGCTCACCGCCGCCGACCTCGAAGAGTATCGCAAGCTGCTCCTGCACCTCCGACGCGAGGTCTCGGGGGACATCAACCAGCTGGAGCAGGACGCCTTCTCGGGCGACGGCGAGAAGGTCTCGACCGACAACCCGGCGGACCAGGGGTCGGACCGCTTCGCCCAGGAGTTCAGCCTGGAGCTGCTCCAGCGCGACGGCGAGACCCTGGAGCAGATCGAGGAGGCCCTGGGGCGGATCGAGAAGGGCACCTTCGGCATCTGCGGGAAGTGCGGCGAGCGCATCAAGAAGGCGCGCCTGCAGGCGCTTCCGTTCGCGCGCTACTGCATCGAGTGCCAACGCCAGGCGGAGCTCGAGGGCTAGCTTGGACACCGGAGCCCGACGCTCGCTGCCCTGGGTGAGGTTCGCGATCGTCGCGGCGCTCGTGGCGCTCGACCTCTGGAGCAAGAGCGCCGCCTTTCAATATCTAGAGGGCGACGCCGCGGAGTTGGTCCGGGATCAGCACGGCCACGACCGCCTCCCGGTGCTCGGCAACTGGTTCACGCTGATGGCCTCCGAGAACCCGGGCGCCGCCTTCGGGCGCTTTGGGGAGTGGCCGCGGCTCCTGGTGGGGGGGCGCGTCGTGGCGGTCCTGGTGCTGCTGATCGCCCTCTGGCGCACCCGGCGCGAGAACACGCTGGTGCTGTGGGGGGTGGTGCTCGTGCTCTCCGGCGCGGCGGGCAACCTGTACGACAACCTGTTCCGCACGCCGCCCGAGGGGCGCCCGTTCGGGCTGGTGCGCGACTTCCTCGACGTCTACTTCAGCGCCTGGGACTGGCACTTCCCGACCTTCAACGTGGCCGACTCGTGCATCACCTGCGGCGCGATCTGCTTCCTCGTGCAGGGCCTCTTCGCCAAGGAGGAGGAGGGCGAGGAGGCGCAGTCGGGCGGCGAGGCCGAGGCGCCGGCCGAGGGCTAGACGGTCCCGCTGGCGGCGGAGGAGCGCACCCGCGGCGCGCGAGGGCTCCCGGACGCGTTGCGAGGGCCCGTGCCCAGGGCTACGCTTGAAGCCATGACCGATCTGACGGTCGATCTGGGGCCGCTGCGGCTGCGCAACCCGATCCTCTCCGCCTCGGGCACCTACGGGCACGGGCTGGAGATGTGCCACTTCACCCCGCCATCCGAGGTGGGGGGGCTGGTCAGCAAGACCGTCACGCCGCGCCCGCGGCCGGGCAACCCGGCGCCGCGCATCTGCGAGACCGAGGCCGGCCTGATCAACTCGATCGGGCTCGAGAACAAGGGGCTGGAGTCCTACCTCGCGACCGTCGTGCCCGAAGTCGCCGAAGCCGACACGGTGATCTTCACCAACATCGGCGGCGAGTCGCCCGAGGAGTTCGCCGAGATGGCCGCGCGGCTCGACGGGGTCGAGGCGGTGGACGCACTCGAGGTGAACCTCTCGTGCCCGAACGTGTCGGGGGGGAAGCTGCCCTTCTCTTCGGAGCCGCAAGCGGCCGAGCACGTCATCGCGCTCGTGCGCAAGGCGACCGCGAAGCCGCTCTTCGCGAAGCTCTCGCCCAACGTCTCGCACATCGGCGACATCGCGCGCGCGGTCGAGGCCGCGGGCGCGGACGGGGTGACGGCGGTGAACACGCTGCTGGGGCTGGCGGTCGACTGGCGCACGCGTCGCCCCGGCGTGGCGACGGTGCAGGGCGGTTACTCGGGGCCGGCGATCAAGCCCGTGGCGCTGCGCTGCGCCTGGGACTGCGCCCGCTCGGTGTCGATTCCGGTCATCGGTTGCGGCGGGGTGGCGACCGCCGACGACGTGCTCGAATACCTGGTCGCCGGGTGCAGTGCGGTGCAGCTGGGCACCGCCTGCTTCGCGGATCCCTCGCTCCCCGGCCGCATCGTGCGCGACCTTGAGGCGCGCCTCGACGAGGCGGGCATCGGCGCGGTGCGCGAGCTGATCGGGACGCTGCGGGACGGCCGCACGCCGGCCACCCCTCCCCGGCGCAACGCCGAGCCTCCCGCGCCCAAGCGCGGGGCGCAGGCCGCCTCCGAGGTCCACGGACGCAGCGCTCCCTGAAGATCCATGCGTCTCGAGCACCTCACCCCGGCCCACGTGCGTCGCGCCATCGACATCTACATGGCGCATGCCTGGCCCGAGGCCGAGCGCGAGAAGCCGCGCATCGACGTGCGCACCCTGGAGGGCCTGGACGACCTGCCGGCGCTCTTCGAGCGCTTTGAGCGCGCCGCGCGCGACGATGACGAGGGGCTGAAGCGCTACACCCTGCGCCTCGGCAACCGCCGCTACCCGTTCATGAAGTTCGTCGTCCAGGAGTTCCTGGTGAACGGCGAGTACTTCTTCTCGGTCGACACCCACGACAAGCTCGACATCCGCCCCGGGGCGCCCGACTACGACGAGTGGGAGAAGCTCAAGGCCTGGAACCGCGAGCTGAAGGCCAAGATCGAGGCCGAGTGGGACGAGGCGGGGCTCCCGACCAACACCGACCTGCGGGCGCTGGTCGAGGAGGTGGCGCTGCTGGAGCGCGAGGCCAAGAAGCGCCAGCGCCTGCTGCTGGTCGACGACGAGGCGGACGTGGTGCTGGGGCTGGCCGCCCTGCTGCAGGCCCGCGGGTACGAGGTCGAGGTGGTCCACAACGGCATCGAGGCCCTCGACCGGCTGGCGCGCGACCCGCTCCCGGACCTGGTGCTGCTCGACTACGAGATGCCGGAGCTCGATGGCGAGGAGGTCCTGGCCTGCCTGCGGGCCGAGACCCGCACCGCCAAGCTGCCGGTCCTGATGGCCACGGCCTCGGACATCCGGCTGGACCGGGTCCAGGAAGCCTCAGCGCTCCTGCGCAAGCCCTACCCGCGGCACGTGCTGTTCGGTCTGATCGCCCGGCTGCTCGACCCCTCCGCCGCGGCGCGGCCGTGAGCTTCGGGGGAAACCTCCAACCAGCGGGCCCGCGGGATGCGTCTGGGAGGATGCGCCCGCACTTTTCCGCCCCCAGCCTTCCCAGCGCGCGAGGCTAGCCCTTAAATGGTTCGCCCGCCGGCGCAACGGCGGGAAGTAGCTCGCCCGCACCCCTCGGCAGGGGGCCGGGTGGCAGGATCCCCAAGGAGCCCTAGGAGCTCGACGACGCGATGGTGGACTGGGAAAACCTCTCCGACAGGCTCGGTACCTTCGGCGACAAGGTCGGTCGCGGCCTGAAGTCGATGTTCGGCTCGAGGAACGAGCGCATGGTGCGCGACCTCGAGCCGCTCGTGAAGAAGATCAACGAGCTCGAGAGCTGGGCCCAGGGCCTCGACGCCGACGGCTTCAAGGCCAAGACGGCCGAGTGGCGCAAGGCGCTCGAGGACGGCAGCGTCGAGCTCGACGACATCCTGCCCGAGGCCTTCGCGCTGGTGCGCGAGGCATCGGTCCGGACGATGGGCATGCGGCACTTCGATGTGCAGCTGGTGGGGGGCATCGTGCTCCACCAGGGCTCGATCGCCGAGATGGCGACCGGCGAGGGCAAGACGCTGGTCGCGACCCTGCCGCTCTACCTCAACGCACTCGCGGGCAAGCCGGTCTATCTGGTCACGGTCAACGACTACCTGGCGCGCCGCGACGCGATCTGGATGAGCCCGATCTACGACTACCTCGGGGTCACCTGGGGCGCGATCCAGAGCGACATGCCGCCGAACGACCGGCACCCGGTCTACGCCTCGGACATCGTCTACGGCACGAACAACGAGTTCGGCTTCGACTACCTGCGCGACAACATGAAGTCGCGCGTCGAGGACCAGGTCCAGCGCCACCTGTACTTCGCGATCATCGACGAGGTCGACTCGATCCTGATCGACGAGGCGCGGACGCCGCTCATCATCTCCGGTCCGGCCGAGCACATGCCGGACAAGTACCACAAGGCCGACATGGTCGCGCGCAAGCTGCAGCGCGACGAGCACTTCGAGGTCAAGGAGAAGGAGCGCGCGGCGTCGTTGCTTGAGGCGGGCATCGAAGAGGCTGAGAAGCTCCTGGAGGTCGACTCCTTCTACACCCAGGGCAACACCGACTGGCCGCACTACATCGAGAACGCGCTGCGGGCCCACTATCTCTACGAGAAGGACAAGGAGTACGTCGTCGAGGAAGGCGAGGTCGTCATCGTCGACGAGTTCACCGGCCGCAAGATGTCCGGCCGGCGCTGGTCCGACGGCCTGCACCAGGCGGTCGAGACCAAGGAGGGGCTGCAGATCCGCAAGGAGAACCAGACCCTCGCCACGATCACCTTCCAGAACTACTTCCGCCTGTACGACAAGCTCGGCGGGATGACCGGCACCGCGATCACCGAGGCCGGCGAGCTGCTGAAGATCTACGGTCTCGACGTGGTGTCGATCCCGACCAACCTGCCGGTCGAGCGCGACGACCGGGTCGACACGGTCTATCGCACCGAACCCGAGAAGTGGAAGGCGATCGCCGAGGAGATCCAGCGCCTGCACGAGAAGGGCCAGCCGGTGCTGGTGGGCTCGACCTCCGTCGAGAACTCCGAGCAGATCTCCAAGCTGCTCAACGAGCACAAGGTCCCGCACGAGGTGCTCAACGCCAAGCAGCACGAGCGCGAGGCGCATATCGTCGCCAAGGCGGGCGAGAAGGGCGCCGTGACCGTGTCGACCAACATGGCCGGCCGCGGCACCGACATCAAGCTGGGCGGGAACTTCGAGTACCGCCTGCGTCAGGCGCTCGAGGAGGCCGAGCTGGTCGAGGGCGACCCCGACCACCTCGAGGAGATCGACCGCATCCGCGAGGAGCTGCGCGCCAAGTGCGACTCCGACGAGCGCGAGGTGCTAGAGCGCGGCGGCCTCTACGTGCTGGGCACCGAGCGTCACGAGTCGCGCCGGATCGACAACCAGCTGCGCGGCCGTTCGGGCCGCCAGGGCAACGTCGGCGAGTCGCGCTTCTTCCTCTCCCTGCAGGACCCGCTGATGCGGCGCTTCTACAAGGACTGGGTGACCAACGCGATGGAGAAGCTCGGGATGTCCGAGGGCGTCCCGATCGAGTCGCCCATGGTGACCCGCGCCATCCAGAAGGCGCAGAAGAAGGTCGAGGACTACCACTTCGAGATCCGCAAGAACCTGCTCGAGTATGACGAGGTCATGGACGAGCAGCGCAAGACCGTCTATGGCGTGCGCCAGGAGGTCCTCGAAGGCAAGGAGCTGCGCGCCAAGGTCGAGCGCATGTTCGGCGGCGTCATCCCGCGCATGGGCGAGACCTTCGAGGGCGACGCCGACGGCTTTGCCGGCTGGTACCACCGCGCCTTCGGCTTCGACTGCCCGAAGGACGTGGCCGCGGCCGCCACGCTGCCGCGCGAAATGGAACACACGCCGGCCGTCGACCTCTGCCTGGAGCGCTTCGGCGCCCGCTACGACGAGATCGGCGAGGAGATGATGGAGCGCGTGCTCGGCTATCTCCTGCTGCGCACGATCGACCAGAAGTGGATGGACCACCTGCGCGCGATGGACTCGCTGCGCGCCGGCATCGGGCTGCGCGGCTACGCGCAGAAGGACCCGAAGAACGAGTACAAGGCCGAGGGCTTCCGCCTCTTCGAGAAGCTGCTCTCGACGATCGAGGACGACGTCACCAGCCTGATCATGCGCGTCGAGGTGCGCCGGCCGGAGGAGGGCGCGCCCGAGGGCGGCAGCTTCCAACAAGGCCCGGGGGCGCTCGACCAGGCGGCGCAGCAGGGCCAGGAGCTCTCGCCCGAGCAGCTCCAGCGCCTGCGCCAGATGCAGGCCGTCCGCCAGGCGCAGATGCGCGCCGCGACCCAGCGCGTGCCCGCCGCCCAGGCCTTCGACCAGAAGCGCCGCGCCGAGGCGATGCGCGCGGCCCAGGCCGAAGCCCAGGCGAAGGCCCAGGCCCAAGCCGCGGCCAAGGCCCTGGCGCCTCCGAGCCCGGCCGCTCGACCCGCGGCCGAGAAAACGGGCCAGGCGGTGCTCGACACCACCGGCATCGGGCGCAACGATCCGTGCCCGTGCGGGAGCGGGAAGAAGTACAAGAAGTGCCACGGGGGCGGGAAGTAGCGGACGTCCGGCGCCGGGTTCCCGACAACCTGCCGCCGCCGCTGCGCTCGGACCCGAACCCGGGCCTCCTGCGCGCCGCCCTGCACGGGCTGTACGACGTGCTGTGGCTGCTCGCGGCGGCCGTGGGCAGCCCGTGGCTCCTGTGGCGCTGCCTGCGCGACCGCGGCTTCGCCCAGATGCTGCGCGAGCGCACCGGCTGGGCGCCGCCCCCGGCCAAGCAGGGCCGGCGCGGCACGGTGCTCGTCCACGGCGTCTCGGTGGGGGAGGTGAAGGGCGCCGTCCCGCTCGTCGAGGCGGTCGAGGAGCGCTTCCCCGACCGCGAGGTGGTGATCAGCACCACCACCAACACCGGCATCCAGGTCGCCCGGCAGCTCTTCCCCGAGCTGCGCGTGGTCCGCTTTCCGGCCGACATCACGCCCGCCGTGAGGCTGTTCCTCGACCGCGTCGATCCCGACTTCGTCGTGCTGATCGAGCTGGAGGTGTGGCCCAACTTCCTGCGCGCCTGCAACCGCCGCGGCATCCCGGTGTCGGTCGTGAACGGCCGCATCACCGACCGCAGCCACGGGCGCTACGCGCTGTTCCGCAACCTGCTGCCGCAGTTCAACCGGCTGTCGCTGGTGTGCGTCCAGGACGAGGAGTACGCCGCGCGCTTCCGCAGCCTGTCGTTCCAGCCCGAGCGCGTGTTCGTCACCGGCAGCATCAAGGCCGACCGGCTGCGGCTCGGGCCGGTCGACCCCGGCGCGGAGCTGCGCCGCCTGCTCGGCCCGCGTGAGGGGCAGCTCGTGCTGGTCGCGGGCAGCACCCACCAGCCCGAGGAGGAGCTCGTGATCCGCGCCTGGCAGCGCGGCGCGCCCGGGACGCGGCTGGTGCTCGTCCCGCGGCACCCCGAGCGCGCCGCCGAGCTGGTGCGCACCCTGGGAGCGCTCGGCGTGCGCGTCCAGCGCCTGACCGAGCTGCGTGCGGGCTCCGGCCGCCCCGACCCGGCGCGCCCCTGCCTGGTCGACACGATCGGCGAGCTGGAGCGCGTCTACGGCCTGGCCGACGTGGTCTTCGTGGGCGGCAGCCTGATCCCGCACGGGGGCCAGAACATGCTGGAGCCGGCGGCCCAGGGGAAAGCGGTGCTGTTCGGGCCCCACGTCGACAACTTCTCGCACGAGGCGGCGCTCCTGCTCGCCCAGGGGGCCTGCCTCCGGGTCGACGACGCGGAGCAGCTGGCCGACGCCTTCGCCGAGCTCGCCGCCGACGCCGACCTCCGCCGGCGCATGGCCGGGCTGGGGGAGGAGGTGGTGCGCTCCCAAAAGGGCGCGACCGCCCTCACGATCGAGGCGCTGCTCGGCGTCGGCCTCGGGAACCCGACCGGCTAGCCCCGGGAAAAACGGCCCAGGGAGCCCCGAATGGCGCCCCTGGCGCTTGGCTCGTGCGCCAGCTCGAGGTATCTTTCTCGGATTCGAATCTGTTGATCCATTCTCCAGGATCCGGTCCACGGATCCGGCCCAAGGATCCGGTGGGCCCCTGCTTGGCCCCGGGGCCCCGAAACCGAGGGGCCGGACTTGCTCCCCCCCCTCTACGGCACCTTCGACACCTCTATGGCACGTCAGCTCTTCACCTCTGAATCCGTTTCCATGGGCCACCCGGACAAGGTGGCCGATCAGGTCTCCGACGCCATCCTGGATGCGCTGCTCGCCCAGGACCCGCACAGCCGCGTCGCGTGCGAGACGATGGTCACCACCGGCCTGTGCGTCGTCGCCGGCGAGATCACGACCAACGCGACGATCAACTACCAGGAGATCGCGCGCAACACGCTGAAGCGCATCGGCTACACCGACGACGCCTACGGCATCAACGGCGACACCTGCGCGGTCATGGTGACGCTCGACCGCCAGTCGGCCGACATCTCCCAGGGCGTGACCGCGGGCGAGGGGCTGCACGAGGAGCAGGGTGCGGGCGACCAGGGCCTGATGTTCGGCTTCGCCTGCGACGAGACCGACACCCTGATGCCGGCCGCAATCCACTTCTCGCACCGGCTGGTCGAGAAGCTCGCCGACCTGCGCGAGTCGGGCGTCCTGGCCTGGCTCCGCCCGGACTCCAAGAGCCAGGTGACGGTCGAGTACGACGAGAGCGGCAAGCTCGAGCGCGTCCACACGGTCGTGATCTCGACCCAGCACGACCCGGACGTCGAGTACCAGACCATCCACGACGAGGTCATCGCGCGCTGCATCCGCGAGGTGATCCCGGCCAACCTGCTCGACGACCAGACCATCTACCACATCAACCCGACCGGGCGCTTCGTGGTGGGCGGCCCGCACGGCGACTGCGGCCTGACCGGGCGCAAGATCATCGTCGACACCTACGGCGGCATGGGCCGCCACGGCGGGGGCGCCTTCTCGGGCAAGGACCCGAGCAAGGTCGACCGCTCGGCCGCCTACGCCGCCCGCTGGGTGGCGAAGAACATCGTCGCCGCGGGCCTCGCCAAGCGCTGCGAGGTGCAGCTGGCCTACGCGATCGGCGTGGCGGAGCCGCTCTCGATCCGGGTCGACACCTTCGGCACCGGCTCGGCCCCCGACGACGTGCTGGTCGGCGCGGTGCGCGATGTCTTCGACCTGCGCCCCGCGGGCATCATCTCGTCGCTCGACCTCAAGAAGCCGGTCTTTGAACGCACCGCTTACCACGGCCACTTCGGCCGGGACGAGTTCAGCTGGGAGCAGACCTCCAAGACCGCCGCGCTGAAGGACGCGGTGGCGGCGAAGGCCGGTTCCTAGGGACCTCTCCTCCCTCCAAAGGGGCCTACCGCCTCCCCCGGCCCCGCACGTGCGGCCCGCCTGGAGCCCCCCTCCAGGCGGGCCGCTTTCGTTGCTCCTGCGGCGCCGGGAGGGCGGCTCGCGCCCCGCCCAGGGCCGCCCTCCCGGCCCGAGCGGCGGCTGCGGCGTGACCGCGCCGGCGGATTGGGGTAGAACGGACTCAGGGCGCCTTGGGCGCGCCCTTCCACGGCAGACCCGATCGACTCCATGAAGATCCTTACCCCCCTGGCCCGCGGCCTCCGTCGCGGGTTCACGCTGATCGAGCTCCTCGCGGTCATCCTGATCATCTCGATCCTCGTTGCGGCGCTTACGCCGATGGTGAACGACGCCATCGAGCGGGCCGAGGTCAACGCCTGCCAGGCGAACCTCCGCGAGCTGCACAAGGGCATGATCATGTACAAGACGCAGTACAAGAAGGCGCCCAGCGGCACCGGCGTGAAGTTCTTCGCGAGCCTGATCAGCCGCCGGACCATGGAGAACACCAAGACCAACGCCGAGCGGCTGACGTGCCCGGGCGTCGAGAAGTCCTCGCTGACCATCGGCGAGCTGCCGTGGGAGGAGTGGTGGAGCGACCTGGACCTGGTGGACGGCGGCTACTCGGCCTACGCCGGCCGGGACACCAAGGAGCACCCGCTGCGCAAGTTCCCCGGCTCCGGCAAGGAGCCCCTGGTCTGCGATGACAACGACGGGGGCATGAACCACCGCACGGCGACCAACTGCCTGTACGCCGACGGCTCGGTGCGCCAGTACGAGATCGTCGACCTGATCGACGAGGGCCTCCTCGACCCCGAGGAGGAGATGGTCTGGGTCGGCCCGAACTCGCCGATCGACGACCTGCGCAAGTTCACCCTGCGCTGATCGGCGGGGGGCTCCGCGCTCCGGCGCGGCCATTTCGAGCGGGGGAGCGCTGGAGCGCGCCCCCGCCTCCGTTTAGGGTCACTGCCGTTCCGGCCGATACGACCGGTTCGGCATGCCTCTCCCCGCTCTTGTCCGCGCCCTCCGTCCCCACCAGTGGTCGAAGAACCTCTTCGTCCTGGCGGCGCCGGTGTTCGCCTACGGGGACCAGCTGGTCGACGTCTCGGGCGAGGACTTCTTCGCCACCTTTCTGACCTTCGTCGCCTTCTGCATGGCGGCGAGCGCCGTGTACCTGCTCAACGACGTGGTCGACGTCGAGCGGGACCGACACCATCCGACGAAGAAGAACCGTCCGATCGCCTCGGGCGAGGTGCCGATCCCGGCCGCGCTGTTCGTCTGCGTGGTGCTGGCCGCGACGTCGCTCGCGATCGGGTTCGCGGTAGGCGGCTCGCCGGTGCGCGTGGCCTGGGTGCTCGCGGGCTATATGGCGATGAACGTGGCCTATGGGCTGCGGCTCAAGCACGTGGTGCTGCTCGATGCCTTCTGCATCGCGACCGGCTTCCTGCTGCGGGTCGTCGCGGGCGGCGCGGCGTCGGGGGCGGAGATCTCGCACTGGCTGCTCCTCTGCACGCTCTTCCTCGCGCTCTTCCTCGGGCTCGAGAAGCGGCGGGCGGAGATCGACCTCCTCGGCGAGGGCGGCGCTAGCCACCGCAGCACGCTGGGGCAGTACACCGTCGGGTTCCTGGACCAGATGGTGACGGTGCTCGCGGCCTGCACGATCCTCTGCTACACGATGTACACCGTCGACGAACGGACCGCGGCGAAGTTCGGTGAGAACAACCACCTGGTGTGGTCGGTGCCGTTCGTCGCCTTCGGCGTCGGGCGCTACATGTACCTGGTGCAGACCGGCCAGGGGGGCGGGAACCCGACGCGCGTGTTCCTGGGCGGGGATCTCCTGTTCCTGCTCAACACCGTCGCGTGGGCGGGGGTGATCGTCGCGGTGGTGTTGAACAGCTAACGCTGGAGCAGGCGGGCCGCTCGGTCGTCGGAGCTAGGCGACGTCGCCGCGGAGCGGGCGTTTTCGGGAGAGAAAGCGACACCGACGGGAGCGAGCCAGGTCTTGGGGGCATGCGAGCTACGCTCCCCAAGCCCGTCGCCCACCGGCCGCGCGAACCGCTGCCCGATCGCGCCCTCGTCTTCGTCACCCTGCTGCTGCAGACCGGGCTACCGCCGCTGCGCGGCCGGCGCGCGCGCTCGGCTCTCGAGCGTGCCGTGGCGGCCGGGGGCAGGCGGACGGGCTTTCGGCTGCTGCGCTACTCGGTGCGCGCGGACGGCCTGCGGCTCCTGGTGCGCGTGGACGGCAACGTCGCGCTCGCGCGCGCCATCCAGGGCGTCTCGATCCGCATCGCCAAGGGCCTGAATCGCGTGTGGAGCCGGCGCGGCCGGGTGTTCGCCCAGCGCTACGAGGCCGAGGCCGTCGGGCGGACCGAGGCCGACCGCCGTACGGCCCGGGGGCGCTGGCAGGCGCCGCGGGCCCTCACGCCGCCCTGACCCGGCTTGACCGCCCGCCGAGGGCGGACGTACGCTCTCGCCTTCGCGTCCCCGCGGCGCGGACCCCGCTGCCCCGCTCCGGGCCCGCCTGCGCGCCCCAACACCTGGAGACACGCCGTTGCAACTCGCCCAGCGAATGAGCCGACTTGGAACCGAGTCGGCCTTTGAAATCCTGGCCCGCGCGAAAGCGCTGGAGGCCCAGGGGAAGGACATCATCAACCTGGGGATCGGCGCGCCCGATTTCCACACCCCCGACAACGTCGTGGGGGCGGGGTGCTCGGCTCTCCAGAACGGCGCGCACTTCTACACGCCCGCCAAGGGTCTACCGCAGGTGCGCGAGGCGGTGGCCGCGGACATCCTCAAATACCGTGGCGTCGAGGTCAGCCCGGACCAGGTGATGATCGTGCCCGGCGGCAAGCCGACCATGTTCTTCGCCATCCTGATGTTCGGCGAGCCCGGGGCCGAGATCCTCTACCCGAACCCCGGCTTCCCGATCTACGAGTCGATGATCGAGTTCTCGGGCGCCAAGGCGGTCCCGATCGAGCTGCGCGAGGAGACCGGCTTCCAGTTCGACCCCGAGGCCGTGCTGGCGCAGGTGAACGAGCGCACGCGTCTGATCATCCTGAACACGCCCGCCAACCCGACCGGCGGTGTCGTCGGCCGCGCCGCGCTCGAGCGGCTCGTGCAGGGCCTCGAGCGGTTCCCGAACGTCGCGGTGCTGTCCGACGAGATCTACTCGCGTCTGCTCTACGACGGCGAAGAGCACGTCAGCCTGCTCTCCTACGAGTCGATCCGCGACCGGCTGATCGTGCTCGACGGCTGGAGCAAGACCTACTCGATGACCGGCTGGCGGCTCGGCTGGGGCCTCTGGCCCGAGTCGCTTATCGCCGACGCCGAGCGCCTCCAGATCAACTCCAACTCCTGCGCCAGCGCGGCGGTTCAGCTCGCCGGTGCCGAGGCCCTGCAGGGGCCGCAGGATCCGGTCGACACGATGCTCGCGGCCTTCGACGAGCGCCGCAAGGTCATCGTCGAAGAGCTGAACTCGATCCCGGGCTTCTCCTGCGTCATGCCCAAGGGCGCGTTCTATGCCTTCCCCAACATCACCGGCACGGGCATGAGCTCGCGCGAGCTGCAGGACAAGCTGCTGGAGGAAGTCGGCGTCGCCACCGTCGCCGGCACCGCGTTCGGCGCCCTGGGCGAGGGCTACCTGCGCTTCAGCTACGCCAGCAGCCTGGAGGAGATCCGGGAAGCTCTGGGGCGCGTGCGAGCGCTGCTGCAGCCGGCGTGACCGAATCTGCCGCCGACTTCCGCAGCGACACCGTGACCCGACCTACGCCCGCCATGCGGCGGGCGATGGCCGAGGCCGAGGTGGGCGACGACGTCCTCGACGGCGACCCGACGGTGCGCCTGCTCGAGCAGGAGGCCGCGCGCTGGCTCGGCAAGGAAGGCGCCTGGTACGTGCCCTCGGGCACGATGGCCAACCAGGTGGCGGCCGGGGTCTGGACGCGGCCGGGCGACGAGGTGATCGCCGAGCAGCGCGCGCACATCGTGCTCTACGAGAGCGGCGCGCTGGGCTACCTGCACGGCGTGCAGACGACCACCCTGCGCGGCGAGCGCGGGGCGCTCGATCCCGACGAGCTCCGCAACGCGGTGCGTCCCGACTTCCTGCACTGCCCGCGCACCGCGCTGGTGTGCGTCGAGCAGACCAACCTCGAGAGCGGCGGCCGCGTCGTTCCGCTGGACCGCCTGCGCGCCGTGCGCGACGTGGCCTCCGAGCTGGGCCTGCCCGTCCACATGGACGGCGCGCGGCTCGCCAACGCGGTCGCGGCCTCCGGCGTTCCGGCGGCGGAGTGGGCCGCGTGCGCGGACTCGGTCTCCGTCTGTCTCTCCAAGGGCTTGGGAGCGCCGGTCGGCTCGATCATCGCCGGCGACGCGGCCTTCCTGGAGCGCGCCAAGCTCGTACGCAAGCGCCTGGGCGGGTGGATGCGGCAGGCCGGCATCCTGGCGGCCGCGGGCCGGATCGCGCTCGCCGAGGGCGTCGAGCGGCTGCCCGATGACCACCGCCTGGCGCGCGACCTGGCCGAGCGACTGGACTCAATTCCGGGACTCTCGTGCGCCGCGGCCGAAGTGGAGACCAACATCGTCTTCGTTTCGGTCGATGACGAGCGCTTCGACGCCCCCATGCTCTCCGTCAAGCTAGAAGAGCGCGGCGTGCGCGCGATGCCCCAAGCCGAGCGCGTGCTGCGCTGCGTGACCCATCGCGACGTCGGACCGGCCGACGTCGAACGGCTGGAGTCCGCCCTACGCTCGATTCTGAGCGACTAGCCCCCAACGTCTCCCCGCACCGACAAGCCCACCTCAGCTCCCATGGGAATCTTCAAGGCCTACGACATCCGCGGACTGGTTCCGAGTGAGCTCGATGCCGAGCTCGCGCGGAAGATCGGCAACTCCTACGCCCGCTTCCTCGGCGCCAAGCGGGTCGTCGTGGGGCAGGACATGCGCACCCACTCGCCTGAGATCGCCGACGCGGTCGCCGAGGGCATCCGCGACGCGGGGTGCAACGTGGTCCGCTTGGGCCTCGCCTCGACGCCGATGACCTACTACGCGATCGGTTCGTTGGACTGCGACGGCGGCCTGTGCGTCACCGCGAGCCATAACCCCGGCGAGTACAACGGCATGAAGCTGTGCCGCGAGGACGCCAAGCCGATCTCCGGCAGCACCGGCATCGCCGAGATCGAGCAGCTGTGCCAGGGCGACTACCCCGGCGCGGTCGCCGCGCGCGGAAGCGAGGAGACCGTCGACCTGCTCGAGCCCTACGCCGAGCACGTGGCCGGCTTCGCCCGGCTGGGCCGGCCGATCCACATGGCGGTCGACTGCGCCAACGGCATGGCGGGGCACGCGCTGCCGCGCATCCTCAGCAAGCTGCCGCAGATCCAGGCCAGCACGATGCTGACCGAGCTGGACGGCACCTTTCCGAACCACGAGGCGAACCCGCTCAAGGAGGAGAACCTCGATCCGCTGCGCGAGCTCGTCGCGTCCTCGGGTGCCGAGGTCGGCGTCTCCTTCGACGGCGACGCGGACCGCTGCTGTTTCGTCGACGAGAGCGGGCGGACGGTGCCGGCCGATTTGATGACGGCGCTGCTCGCTCCGGGCTTCGCGGCGCGCGGCGCGGGCACGCCGATCGTGTACGACCTGCGCTCGTCGTGGGCGGTGAAGGAGGAGATCGAGCGTGCCGGCGGGCGCGCCATCCGCGACCGCGTCGGCCACTCCTTCATCAAGGCCACCATGCGCGAGAACGGCGCGGTGTTCGGCGGCGAGCTGTCCGGGCACTTCTACTTCGGCGACAACTTCACGACCGACTCCGGCGTGATCGCGATGGTCTCGGCGCTGTCGTTCCTCACCTCCGAGGAGAGCGGCGGACGCCCGCTGAGCGAGCTCGTCGCCGGGCTGCGGCGCTACCACGCCACCGGCGAGGTCAACTTCCGCGTGCCCGACAAGGACGCCGCGATCGCGCAGCTGAAGCAGTCCTATTCCGATGGCCGCCAGGACGAGCTCGACGGCATCACGGTCGAGTACGGCGACCTCAAGGACGCCGATTGGTGGTGGTTCAACGTGCGCGCTTCCAACACCGAGCCGCTCCTGCGCCTCAACCTCGAGGCCGCCACGGCCGAGCTGCGCGACCAACGTCGCGACGAGCTCGTGGGCCTCTTGGGGGACCCGGTATGAGCCGCCGCGCGGGAGCGGGTGCGCTCGCCGTCGTCCTCCTCGTGCTGGGCGCCTGCGCCCCGCGCCAGGACGACATCGCCGTGCCGGTGGACGCGAGCGCGCTGCCGGTCGACGTCCAGGCCGGACCTCCGATCGTGCTGGGCACCGTGCTCGACGCAGGCTCGGGCCTCCCGGTCTCCGGGGCACGCGTGTCGGGGCCGGACGGCTCCGAGACGCTCACCGACGCCGACGGCCGCTTCGAGCTCCGCGGGATGCCCCACGGCACTCAGGGGCCGCTCGAGGCGATCTACGGCGAGCTCTCCGGCTCGATCCGCCTGCGGCCGCTCCTCGGCGGCCGACTGGAAGTCGTCCTACACCTGCGCTGACCCCGCCCCCGGCTGCGACGCATCCCGCCCAGGGGCAGAGATCCCGGCGCGGGGCAGAGATTCCGGCCGGCCAGCGATCCCCGCGGACATCGAGTCCGTCGGTGCGGAGCTCCCGCTAGGACGGAGACGCCGGGCGGAGCCGAGATCCCGATGGGGCAGAGACTCCGATCGGGCATGGATCCCGGTCGGGCAGAGATCCCGATCGGGCAGAGATCCCGATCGGGCAGAGATCCCGATCGGGCAGAGATCCCGATCGGGCAGAGATCCCGATCGGGCAGAGATCCCGGTCGGGCAGAGATCCCGGTCGGGCATGGATCCCGGTCGGGCATGGATCCCGGTCGGGCATGGATCCCGGTCGGGCATAGATCCCGATCGGGCAGAGATCCCGATCGGGCGGCGGTCCGACGCACCGGGCCGGCTCGGCGAGTCAGAGATTCTCGAGGGGCCGTGGCAGTCCCAGACCCCCGCGGGGGCAGAAATCCAGCCTTCCGCGCCCCGAGCCACCCCGTGGGATTGCCACGGGCCGCCCTCCTGAGACCCCGGGACACGGTCGTGACTTGCCTCGACCCCGCCCGGGACCGAAGCTGAGCGGGGCCGCCCCCGGCGGGTGGCCGGCCGGTGGGGGGGCCCTGCCGGCGCTCCTTTACCCCTGCCGCGTGGCGGCCGATATCTCTCCCATGCGCCCGATGCGCCTCCTCTCTTTTGTGCTCCTGCTTCTGGTCGCTGCGGCGCCGGTGGTGGAGGGGCTCCAGCGTCCGCGGCCGCCGGTGGATCCGGGGGGGTCGTCCGAGGTGCGGGCGCTGCTGGATGCCAGTGGGTGGCCGGCGACGTTGGCCCGGGATAGTCGGTTGTCGTTCAGCAGCGGCAGTGCGCGGGAGGCGCGGGAGGCGCTCGAGCGCGGCCTCGACGTGCCGCTTCTGCGGGCGTTTGCCTACCTGGCCGTGGGCTCGGGGGGGGATATCTCCGACCGCCGGGCGCTCGAGCAGGTGGCGGCCGAGGGCGAGGCGCTGGAGCGTCAGGCGGCGATCTTCGGGCTGGGCGAGCTGGTGCCGCCGGGGACCGATTCGCTCCTGAAGATCGCGCGGGGGGGCGATGCGGGGCTGGCGAGCTGTGCCGTGCTGGCGCTCTCGCGGGCGCAGGAGGACGAGCGCGCCGAGGGCGCCGTGCAGGCCTGGTCGACCGGCACCGGGCCGCTGTCCGAGGTGGCGCGCGGAGCGCTGGCCTTTGGGGCCGGCGTCGCGACGGCTTCGCCGGGGACGGTGTTCGAGCTGTTCCTGAACCTGCGCTGGGGGGCGGCACGCTCCTACGGCTTCGTCGACGGCATGCGCTGGCAGGTGCACCTCGAGACCGAGCTGGCGCAGAACGAGGCCTTCCTCGACCGCGTGGTGCTGGGGGCGAGCCGCAGCCTGCGCGAGGGGCCGCGGCGCGATCATCTGCTGTCGATCGTGCTCGGCGGCGGGACGGCGGGGCGGATGCGGGGGGTGGTGTCGGGGATGCCGGAGGCCTTTGGGCGGCTGCTCGAGTCCGGCCTTTGGACGCCTTCGGGCGAGGAGTGGAACGAGATCCTGTCGGAGCTCGAGAGCCGCGGCGTGACCGCGAACGACATCCCGCTCCTGATCGCCGCGGCGGCGCGCTCGGAGGCCTCGCGTCAGGCGGGGCTGCTGCTGGTGGCGGCCGGCGTGGAAGAGGGCTTTCCGCTGATCTCCGACGACCTGTTCGCGCCGGAACCCGAGCGCCGGCTGGCGGTGGCCGAGGCGCTGGGGGGGCTGGCGGATCCGCGGCGGCTGCCGGACCTGGCCCGTCTGCGCCGCGACGAGGACGGGCGCGTGCGCGCGGCCGCGATGGTGGCGCTCGTGCGACTCAAGGACCAGCCGGCGGTGGACACGCTCGCGGGGCTCCTGGAGGGCGGCGAAGGCACCGCGCGGTCCCACGCGATTCAGATGCTGTGCCGCGCGTCGGAGGACCAGGGCCTGCACGGGTTCCTCGACGACGTGCTGCGGCTTTCGGACATCCGTGAGGACGAGCGCCTGCTGGCGCAGGTGTCGCTGAGCCTCCACGGGCGCGTGCAGCCGAAGGAAGCACTGCGCGAGGCGCTCGACAGCCCCGCGGTCGGAACCGCGCTGCGCCAGCTCCTGGTGCGGGCGCTGGGTGAGAACCCGGACAACGACGATCTGACGCGGCTGCGCAACCTGTTTCCGGTCGAGGACGCGCTGGAGCTCAACATCGAGCTGGCCAAGGTCCTGATCGCCAACCGCGACCCCGGCGCGACCGGGATCCTGCGTCAGGCGCTCTGGCGCGGTCCCTGGAACCGCAGCGTGCTGGCCGCCGGCCTGCTGGTGTGGTCGGGCGGTATCCAGTCGCTCCACGACGAACTCTCCTCGCCGCCGGCACGGGTGGGCGAGGAGGACCTACGCCGCGTGGGCTTCGCGCTGGGGGAGTGGGGCGGCCTGACCGAGGTCGAAGTGCTGGCCCGGAGGCGCCGTTCGGGCGATGCAGCGCTCCAGGGAGCCTTCCTGGGAGCGCTCGCCACGCGCACACATTAGACTCCCCAATTGCCCCGGACCGCCAGCGCGCCGGGATCCCGAAGCCATGACGAATCGCAAGGTCGACCTTCTCGGCGTGCCCATGGACCTCGGCGGCGGCCTGCGCGGCGTCGACATGGGGCCGAGCGCCATCCGCATCGCCGGGCTCGCCGCCGGAGTCAAGAAGCTGGGCCTCGGCTTCGAGGACCTCGGCAACGTGCCCGTCCCGCGCCCCGAGTCCCCCTCGGCGCGCAACCCCAACGCGCGCTTCCTGCCCGAGATCGCGCGCTGCTGCCAGCGCTTGCGCGCGCGGGTCGAGCGCGTGCTGGAGGACGGCGCGATCCCGCTGATCGTCGGCGGCGACCACTCGATCGCCTGCGGCACCGTGGCGGGCGTGAGCTCGTGGTACCACGGCCGGGGCGAGAAGATCGGGCTGATCTGGTTCGACGCGCACGCCGACATGAACACGCCGGAGACGTCGCTCTCGGGCAACGTGCACGGGATGCCGCTCGCCTCGTGCCTCGGCCAGGGGCCACGGGATCTGGTGCACCTCGGCGAGCGCGTCCCGATGGTCGACGCCGAGAACGCGGTGCTGTTCGGCATCCACGACGTCGACCCCGCCGGGCGCGAAGTGGTGAAGGAGTCCGGCATCCGCGCCTTCACGATGCGTGAGTTCGACATGCTGGGGATGCACCGGGTGATGGAGGAGGCGCTCGACATCGCCACCTCGGGCACCGCCGGCTTCCACCTGTCGTTCGACGTCGACGGCTGCGACCCGACCGTCGCGCCGGGGGTCGGCACGCCGGTGCCCGGCGGAGCCACGCTGCGCGAGTCGCACCTCGTCATGGAGCACGCGGCGGAGTCGGGCGGGATGCTGTCGCTCGAGCTGACCGAGATCAATCCCATCCTCGACCACGAGAACCAGACCGCCGACCTCGCCGTCGACCTGGTGCTCTCCGCTTTGGGCAAGCGCACCCTCTAGCACCCGTGGAAGACGCACCCGGCGCCATGACGACGTTCACCACCGAGGCGCGGCCCAGCGAGGCTGCGCCCAACCCACCGACGCGATCGAGCCGCGCGCGAGCGCCGCGGCGCGCCGGCTGCGACGTGGGGCCGACGGGCAGCTAAGGGGTTCTGGTGGTCAAGATCCTTCGGTCCCTCGTCCGCCACCGCCGGCTCGTGCGGAGCTTCGTCGTGCGCGATCTCAAGGCGCGCTACGTGGGGTCGACGATGGGGTTCTTCTGGTCGGTGATCTTCCCGATCGTGAACCTCTTCGTGTTCATGTTCGTGTTTCAGTTCCTGCTGCGGGCGCGCTTCGGCGACCAGATGGGGCCCAAGGAGGTCGCCTTCTACATGCTCGCCGGGATCCTGATCTGGGCCGCGTTTGCGGAGACGCTGACGCGCGCGACCAACTGCCTGGTCGAGAACGCGAACCTGATCCAGAAGGTCGTGTTCCCCTCGGAGATCCTGCCGCTCAACCTGGGGCTCTCCTCGCTCGTCAACATGCTGATCGGCCTGCCGATCGTCGTGGCGGGGACCTGGGTCGTGATGGAGAACCCGCTCGGTGTGCAGTTCCTCGCCATCCCGGTGCTGCTGGCGGTGCAGCTCCTGTTCACGGTGGGGCTCGGCTATCTGCTGGCGACGCTGAACGCGCTGTGGCGCGACACCTACCACCTGGTCGGCGTGGGCGTGCAGGTGTGGATGTTCGCCACGCCGATCTTCTACCCGCCCTTCCTCGTCGAGCAGGCGAAGATCGCCAAGAGCGACAACCCCGACGACGGGTTCTATACCTTCGGGTGGCTGCTCGACATCAACCCGATGCACTGGCTGGTCGAGTCCTGGCGGCGCGTGCTGCTCTTCGGGCAGTGGCCCGAGCCCGCGATGCTGCTGCGCTTCACCCTGGTCGCGGTGCTCGCCTTCGCCGCCGGCTCGCTCTTCTTCCAGCGCCAGAAGCGCGTCTTCCCCGACCTCCTCTGACATGGGCCCGACCTCGGAGCAGAGCGGCAGCGCGATCATCGCCAAGGACCTGGCGAAGCGGTATCGCATCTACGACAAGCCGATCGATCGGCTGTACGACGTCGTGCTGCCGTTCAAGAAGCGCTTCCGCGACTTTTGGGCGGTGAAGAACGTCTACCTCGACATCGCGAAGGGCAGCACGATCGGCATCATCGGCGTGAACGGAGCCGGCAAGAGCACGCTGCTCAAGCTCTTGTCGGGCATCAGCGAGCCCACTCGCGGCGAGGTCCACGTCGAGGGGCGTGTCACCTCGCTCATCGAGCTCGGCGCCGGCTTCCACCCGGAGTTCTCGGGGCGCGAGAACATCCACCTGGCCTGCTCGATCCTGGGCCTGTCGGAGGCCGAGATCGCCGAGAAGATGGAGCCGATCATCGCCTTCTCCGAGCTCGGCGACTTCGTCGACCGGCCGGTGAAGACCTACAGCTCGGGGATGTACGTGCGCCTCGGCTTCTCGGTCGCGACCTGCGTGGACCCCGACATCCTGCTGATCGACGAGGCGCTGTCGGTCGGCGACGAGCACTTCAAGGGCAAGTGCCTGCGACGCCTCAACGAGTTCTCCGAGGCCGGCGGCACCACGATCTTCGTGTCGCACGACCTCGGCTCGGTGCGCTCGATGTGCTCGCACGTCGTGCTGATGGACGACGGCGAGGTGGTCGAGCAGGGAGCGCCGGACGCCGTCGCCGACGAGTACCTGAAGCGCGTCCGCGCGCGCGCCGACGACCCGATGCAAATGCGCTCGCGGGCGGAGAACGAGTACCCCGCCTGGGGCAGCGGCGAGCTCTTCCTCGAGGACGTGCAGGTGCTGGGCGAGGAGGGCCAGCCCGGCAGGATGTTCCAGACCGGCGAGGACGTCACTATCCGCCTGTGCTACCGCGCCGTGGCCGACACCGAAGATCCGGTGTTCGGAGTCGGGATCTACCGCTCCGACGGGACGTACGTAAACGGCTCGAACCACCTGTGGCGCGATCAGCCGATCGAGTTCGGCGCGATCCGCGCCGGCGAGACCGGCGAGGTCGACATGTGCCTCGGCCGGCTGCCGCTGCTCGCGGGGCAGTACTACCTGTCGACCTTCGTGTACGACCACTCCAAGCCGGCGCCGACGGCGATCGACCACCGCGAGCACGTGCAGACCTTCGAGGTGGTCGACGCGCGCGTGCAGCAACATGGCCTCCTGACCCTGCCCTCGACCTGGCGGGTGCGGCGCACCGCCGGCGCGGACGCGGAAACGACCGAGTGGACGTCCGAGCGATGACCGTGACCGATCCGCTCTCGCTGCCCTTCGACACGTACCAGCGCTACCGGCTGGTGACCGACGTGCTCGCCCACCTCCGCCGCGCCTCCGGCGCCGAGCGGTTGCGCGTGCTCGACGTCGGCGGCCGCACCGCCGTGCTGAGGGGCTTCGACCTCGACGACGACGTGGCCCTGGTCGACGTCGAGCCGCACGAGGGTGTCCCCGGGCTGGTGCTGGGCGACGGCGCGCGGCTGCCGTTCGCGACGGACGCCTTTGACGTCGTGTGCGCCTTCGACACGCTGGAGCACGTGCCGCCGCCGCAGCGCGACGCGTTCGTCGACGAGTGCGCGCGCGTCGCCTCGAAGTGGGTGGTGCTCGCCGGCCCGTACGACGCGCCGCAGGTCGTCCGCGCCGAGCAGCTGCTCCAGCGCTTCCTCAAGGACAAGCTCGCCTACGAGCACCGCTACCTGGAGGAGCACCGCCACAACGGCCTGCCCGACCGGGCTGGCACCGAGGCGCGGCTCGCCGCCGCCGGCGCCAAGGTGAAGAGCCTCGGCCACGCGAACCTCGACCGCTGGCTGGTCTTCCTGTGCGTCTCGTTCTACCTCGACCTGGAGCCCGGGCTGCGCGAGCTCGCGGCCGCGTTCTTCCGCTTCTACAACGAGAACCTGTACGCTTCGGACCACGCCGAGCCGGTCTATCGCCACGCCGTCGTCGCTGCGCTCGGCGGCGCGCCGCTGCCGGACTTCGACGGGCTGCTCGACCCGCCGGTCGCGCCCGCCGGCGCGCTGGAGCCGTTCGCAGCGCTCGGCCAGGAGCTGCTGGCCTTCGACCGCCAGCGCGACGCCTTCCGGGCCGAGGTGGCGAAGCTCAAGGAGACCATCGCGACCCTCGAGGAGGACCTAGCCGGCCACCGCGAGGCCTTCGAGGAGTCGGCCGCGACGGTGGAGGAGAAGGACGCGGCGATCACCTCGCTGCAGGCCGACTTCGAGCGCGAGCTGAGCGGCCACCGCGGCACGATCGACGAGCTGCAGGCGGGCGTCGAGAAGCGCGACGCGCGCATCTCCGACCTCGGCGGCGAGGTCGAGCGCGGAGCCGCCGAGCGCGAGCGCCTCGAGCACCAGGCCGCGGCCGAGACCGCCCGGTCCGAGGACCTCGGGCGCCAGCTCGAAGCCGAGCGCAAGGAGGTCGCCGACCGCGACGCCGAGCTGGCGCGCCTGGTGGACGAGATCGCCGAGCGCGAGCGGGACCGCACCGAGCAGGTCGAGGCGCGCGACGCCGAGATCCGCCGCCTCGGCGAGGGGCTGGGGGCGGCCGAGGCCGAACGGGAGTCGCTGCGACACGCGGTGGACGAGCGCGCGCAGCTGCTGGAGGCGCGCGAGCACGACCTCGACGAGCACAAGCAGGTCCTCGCCGCACGCGACGCGCAGGTCGGCGAGCAGGGGGCGCACATCGCGAACCTCGAGGCGCACCTGCGCGACCGCAACGCGGAGCTCAAGCGCTGGCCGATGGCCGCGCTGCGGCGCGTGATGTGGCTCTTCGGCGGCAAGCCGCCGACGGCGTAGGGCGCCTTCGGCACGGGCCGACGCGTCGCTGCGGCCCAACCGGCCCGCCTCGCGGGTCTTTGGGCGCCTTGCGGACCCCGGCGTTTTCGACGACCCGTTCGGAGTCGTCTGCGGGGTCAGCGCGCGCAAAGCACCGCCACCGAGTTGGGCCGCCGCCGGCACGCTGTTTCGTGACGAAAGCGAGCTGGCTCGAAGCTCGTTAGGCCGCGAGCTACGGGCGCCCTGGGCAGCTCCGGCCGCGGGCCTGTAGGGGCTCGGGGCTAAGGCGAGGATCGCGTCGACGCCGGCCCGATTCGAGCGCGCGGGCGCTGGTCCCGCCGCCTGGGCCTCCTTGGCGGTCGCGCGCTACGCGGGTGAGAAGTAGCGCTCGGCGCTGCGCCGGATGCGCGCGAGGCTGCGTCGCACCTCGTGGCGCGTGTGGCCGGTGAGCTCGGCGATGCCGCGCTCGCGGTCGCCTTGCTCGAGGTGCCGCAGCACCTGCTGATCGAGGTCGGACAGCCCGTCGCGGAACTCCTCGACCTCGACCCCGCTCGGGGCCTCGAAGAACGAGGCGGGCGCCTCGACCTGCAGCAGCGGCCCGTCGTCCTCGGTCAGGTCCGAGAAGTCGCGCGTGCGGCTGCGCTTGCGCTGCTCGTCGCGCAGGGCGTTGCGGACGCTCGCCTTGACGTACGAGCGCTTGCGGCCCTCCGGGGCCTGCAGCACGTCCGCGTGCCGCTGGAGGATCCGCACCGCCGCCTCGACCGCGGCGTCCTCGGCCGACGGCCCGCAGGCGGTCAGCTGGGCCGCCTCGCTGCGGGCGATCCGCAGAAGCTCCCGGGCGTAGGCCTCGGGCGAGGCCGACGTGCCGCCGGCGGTCGCGCAGACCGCGGCGAGGCTGGAGAGTAGCTTGAGCGTCAGTGAGGCCATGGGTGGGGCGCGGGCTGCGCGGAGGCGCCCTCGCCTCAGGTGTACGTGCGCCGCCCGCCGCGCGGTCGTCCTTTCGCAGAACTGGCGGGGTTAATTGCGGCCAGCGCGCTGCGGCGGCGGCCTAAACCTCTCTGGGCCTTGGGTTTGTGGGGGCGCAGCGGCGGTGTGGCCCGCGGTCCGCGGGGGCGCCGCGCCCCGCCGGGCGGAGCCCCGAGGGCGTGCCACGCGCGTCGGCGGCGTCGCTCCAGGAGCTCGCAAAGTCCCGTGTAACACGGGCCCAGCCGGCCCCCGGACGGGCCCTGGGGGCGGCTAGGATGGGCGCATGTTCGCGCTCCTCGTCGCCGCTCCGCTCGTCCTGACGCCGCCCGCGCCCGCCCCCGCGTGCTCCGACGCCTCGCGCGGGGACGATCCGCGCGGAGCCGCCGACGGCCCCCCGGTGGCCGGCATCGTGGGCTGGTGGCGCGCCGAAGCGGGACTCGAGCTCGGGGTGTCGAACCTGGTCGCACGCTGGGTCGACCAAAGCGGTGCCGGGCTCGACCTGACCCAGGAGGAGGGCCAGCGACGCCCGTGGCTCGACCGCTTCGCGCTCTCCGGCCAGGAGGGCCTGCGCTTCGACGGCAACGACGAGCTGGCGCGCCCCGACGGGCTCCCGGCGGGGGACTACACCAAGGTGTGCCTGTTCGTCGCCGACGACGCCTCGGGCGGCGGGCAGCTGCTGTCGGGGACCGGCGGCCATGCGCTGCGGCTGGCGCCGGGCGATCCGCGCCTGCGGGTCGAGCACGCCGGCGAGGCGGTGCTGAGCACGATCCCGCTCGCCGAGGGCGAGCCGGTCATCGTCGTCGCGACGTACGCCTCCGCGACGGGCGTGGCGACGCTGTACCAGGACGGCGTCCCGGTGGGGGCCGGCGTGCTGCCCGCGCCCGGTGAGACGTCGCTGCGCGTCGGGGCCACGGACGGCGGCTATCCGCTGCGGGGGCGGATGCTCGAGGTGATGCTCTTCGACACCGTGCTGGGCGCCGGACAGCGCGCGGCGGTCGAGCTGTACCTCCAGGGGACCTACCTCGCGCCGGGCTTCCCCAACGTCGCCTTCGACGCGCTGCCGCGCGACGGCCAGCTGCTGCCGCGCGACGGCGCGGGCTCCGCCCAGGTGGCGGTGCAGGGCCGCGTGCAGACGCCCGGCTACGAGCGCGCCAAGCTCACGCTCTTCCGCGACGGCCTGGTGTGGAAGGAGCTGACCCAGGATCTCTCCTACGGCGCCGGCGGCGAGGCGCCCTTCGCGCTCGCGGCCACGATCGAAGCGGGGCTGGTCGAGTACGACGCGCTGGTGTCGCTCCTCGCCGGCGCGGTCGAGCTGCCGGTGAACCTGCGCGTCAACCTGGTGTGCGGTGACGCCTACCTCGTCACCGGCCAATCGAACGCGATGGCGCGCGACTTCCACGGCGAGGAGCTCGGCAACCAGTCCCAGAGCCCGTGGCTGCGCTCCTTCGGCTCGGGCGAGCTGTACGCGGGCTGGGGGCCGCCGGGCCTGGTCGCGAAGGCCGGCCCGCCGGCGGACGCGCATTGGGACGTCGCCGAGGGCCTCGTCCCGCACGCGCACGCCACGGTGGGGCAGTGGGCGCTGCGGATGGCCGAGCGCCTGCATGAGGAGCAGGGCGTGCCGGTGGCCGTGCTCAGCGGCGCGGTGGAGGGCACGTCGGTCGCGCTCCACCAGCGCAACGACGCGAACCCCGCCGACCCCACCGGGCTCTACGGCCGCCTGCTCGGCCGCGCACGCGCCGCCGGGATCGACCAGAGCGTCCGCGCGCTCATCTACTACCAGGGCGAGATCGACGGCCCGGTGCCGGCCTTCTGGGACTACAGCTTCGGCCAGCTGCGCTCCGATTGGCTGGAGGACTACCCCGCGCTCGAGCGCATCGTCGCCATGCAGGTCCGCCAGGGCTGCGCGATCCCCAACGACGGCGTGCGCGAGGTGCAGCGGACGCTGGGCGAGGTCTACCCCGACGTGCGCGTGATGTCGACCACGGCGGCGCCGACGCACGACGGCTGCCACTACTACTACGCGGGCTACCGCGAGATCGGCGAGCGGCTCGCGCGCCTGCTCTCCCAGGAGCTCTTCGGCACGCCCGGCGGCAACGTCCACCCGCCGCGGCTCGCCTCGGCGCGCTGGACGTCGCCGGCGCGGGATCAGCTGCTGCTGTCGTTCACGCCCAACCAGGACGCGCTGGTGTGGGATGCGGGGTCGGAGGCCTATCTGACGCTCGACGACGGCACCGCGGTGGTCGCGGGCGCGGCGGTGGGGAGCACGCTGGTGCTCGACCTCGCCGGGCCGAGCACGGCGACGACCGTCACTTGGAGCGGCCACGTCGGCGACGGCCCGTGGATCGCGAACGCGAACGGGGTGGGGGCGTTGACGTTCTTCGGGTTCGAGATCGAGCCGTAGCCCCGGGGCTAGCGCAGCTCGAAGACCAGCGGCTCGCCGGGCCGTACGCTCACCTCGCCACTGTCGTCCGCGGCCGGGTGGATCCAGCGCACGTCGGCATCGACACCGCCCGGCAGGCGTGCGGGCACGAAGCGCAGCCGCTCGCGCTCCGCGGGCGTGGTGAGGTTGGGGATCGCCGCTACCAGCACCCGGCCTTCCCCGGGGTGCGGCGCGCGGGCGACGAGCCACGGCATGCGGTTCTCCGACACGAGCGGCAGCCCTTCGATCCCCACGCGCTCCAGCAGCGACCACGCCTCGTCGGGCAGGAGCGAGCGACGCTTCTCGGGGCGCATCGTCAGGCGCCGCTCGGCGTAGTCGCCCAGGCCGCGCTCCATCCGAAAGACCGCGCCTTCGCGCAGGGCGGCGAGCTCGGCGGCCACGTCGCCCGAGCGCCGCTCGCCGGCGGGGGAGAAGGTGCCCAGCTCGCCCTCGACCAGCAGGATGCCGCCCGCCTCGACGAACCCGCGGAGCGCGGCGATGCCGGCCTCCGCCAGCACGGCCACGTGCGGCAGCACGACCACCGGGAACACGAGCGGACCGGGGAGGTCGTCGAGCCGCACCACGCCCGGCAGCAGCCCGCAGTCCTCGACGTACCGCAGCCAGCTCCGCACCGCGACCTCGCGCCGGCCGTGGCGCTCCTGGTAGCTCGGGAAGCGGTTCGGCCAGGTGCGCCCGTCGAGGCGCGCCTCGGCCAGGAAGGCGAGCGCCGCCGAGTCGTCGTCGCGCACGACCGCGATGCCGCCGGGGGCGGGGCGGAAGGCGCCGAGCTCGGCCTTGAGCCGCCGTACGTCCGCCAGCGCCTCGGCCAGGCGCGCGCGGTGCGGCTCGCTCTCCTCGAGGTCGGCGTCGCACCAGATCACGACCCCGTCGCCGCCGCGCAGCCAGTGTTCGTACACCTGCCACGCGACGCCGTCGGGCGTGTGGTCGCTGAGGAAGACGGTGAGGAGCGAGCGCGCCTCGGTGCGGCCGGCGGCGCGCAGCGTGGCGAGCTCGGTGCGCGCGTCGCCCTCGGGGTAGCACTCGACCACGTCGACCGCGGCGGCCATGCGGGCCAGGTCAAGCCCGCCGAAGGGCGTCGCGCCGATCGTCCCGAGCACGCCGAGCGCGACGCCCGGCGCCCGCTCGCGCGCATGCTCGGCCAGGCGCAACACCTGCCCCTCGACCACCTCGCGGTGGAAGCGGCGCAGGTCCAGCCAGGTGCCGATCTGGCTGGTATCGCCCAGCGTCCAGGCCAGCCGCACCGCGTCGGTCGCCGGCATTGACGCGTCCTCGCCGCGCCGTGTGTGCCAGGCGTCGCGGCAGGTCTCCGAGCGGCAGCCGTCCCACGGCACGCCCTGGGACGGCGTCAGCGAGATCTCGTCGCCCAGCGCGACGAAGAAGCCCGTGCCGGCGGCGTGCTGCGCGAGCGTGCGCTCGAGCGTCTCGTCGAGCCGCGCGCTCGTCTCCGGGTCGGTGAGGCAGGGCTCGCGCACCAGATACTCGTCGCTGCGCGTCCGGAACCAACGATCCCACGGCTCGCGCCAGCGCGGCGCGTCGGCGTCGAGGTGCAGGTCGTCGCGCCCCGGCCCATGTCCGACGTAGAAGTCGAGCCCCGCCTCGCGCACCCAGTCCGCCTCGCCGTCGCGCTTCACGTCGACGCCGCCGAAGCCCGCGAGCAGCTCGGCCGGCGCCTCGCTCTTGCGGTAGCGCTTGCGCCACACGAAGGCAGGGAATCCCGACCAGTCCGGTCCCTGAAGCGCGCTCAGCAGGCAGGCGGCGAGCAGCATGGGGGGGAATAGCCCGCGGGTCTCGGCGTGTAACCCGACGGCCTAGAACGGAAAGAAGATCGGCAGGAGCAGCAGCGCCAGTGCCAGCAGGACCACCGTCAGCGGCGTCCCCGCGCGCAGGAAGTCACGGTAGCGGTAGTCGCCCGGCCCCATCACCATCGCGTTCGCCTGGTGCGCGACCGGCGACATGAACGACATGCTCGCTCCGGTGAGCACCGCCAGCACGAAGGGCCGGTCGCTGACGAGCAGCGCGTCGGACAGCGACAGCGCTACCGGCGTCATGATGACCGCCGCCGCGACGTGGCTCATCAGCTGCGTCAGCAGGTTCGAGGCGACGAGCACGATCCCGAGCCCCAGCATCGGCGTCAGATTCGAGTCGGAGAGGCCCATCAGCCACGACGACACGCGGTCGTCGAGGTGGTACTTCTCGAAGGCGTGCCCCAGCGCGAGCATGCCGCCGATCAGGATCAGCACCGACCAGTCGACCGCGACCCGCACGTCCTCGGCCCGCACCAGCTTGGACAGCACCAGCGCGCACGCGCCGGCAAGCGCCGCGACCGCCAGCGGCAGGACGTTGAGCGCCGACAGCGTGAGCACGGCGGCCAGGATCCCGATCGTGAGCCACGTGCCGCTGCCGAACTTGCCGCCCTCGACCTCGTCGAGCACGATCAACAGCCGGCGCTCGCGCACGCGGTCGATGTCGGGCGCGTGCCCCTGCAGGAGCAGCGCGTCGCCGACCTCCAGGCGCATGCTCGCCGTCCGCGTCGGCTGCACGTCGCCGTGCTTCGAGACGGCCAGCACGTTGCAGCCGGTGCGCTCGCGGAACTGCGCCTCGGCGATCGTCTGTCCGACCAGCGTCGAGCCGGCCGGCACCACCGCCTCGACCAGCCGCACGTCGGCCGAGGCGAGGAGCGTGTCGCCGACCTTCACGTTGGGGCGCTCCGGCAGGTGCAGCTCGCGCCGCAGGCGCACGATGGCCTCGGGTTCGCCCTGCAGGATCAGCACGTCGTCCTGGCGCACGCGGTTGTACGGACCGGGCGCGAGCACGCTGGCCTCGCCCTGGGAGCGCACCAGGCCGAGCAGCGTCACGCCGTAGGGCTCGAACAGCTCGGGCTCGCCGACGGCGCGGTTGATCAGCGTGCTGGAGGGATCCACCAGCACCTCGGTGATGAACGGCGGCACCTGGTAGTGCTCGCTGAGGCTGATGTCCGCCCGGCTGCGGGGCAGCAGGAAGCGTCCGGGGCCGAAGAAGTAGAACGAGCCCAGCGCCAGCAGGCTGAAGCCGTAGAGCGAGAACTCGAACACCCCGAAGGGCTCGTAGCCGAGCTCGGCCACCATCTCGTTGACGGCGATGTTCTTCGACGTGCCGATAACCGAGCAGAGCCCGCCCAAGAGGCTCCCGTAGGCCAGCGGCATCAAGAGGCGCGACAGCGGCAGCTGGGCGCGGCGCGCGACCATGCCCAGCACCGGGATCAGCGTGGCGACGACCGCGGCGTTGGACAGCACCGCCGACATCGCCCCCGACACCAGCATGATCCGCAGCGCCAGCCAGGCCTCCGACGGCGTGCCGCGGCCCACCAGGCGCGTGCCCAGGAACTCGGTCACCCCGGTGCGCGAGACCGCCGCGGCGAAGACATACATCGCGGCAACGAGCACCACGGCCGGGTGGGCGAAGCCGCTGAAGGCCTCGGCCGGCGTCAGTACCCGCGTGGCCGCCAGGGCGAGCACCACCAGCACGGCCACCATGTCGTACCGCAGGGCGTCGGTAACGAAGAGGATCAGGCTCCCGAGGAGGGTGACCAGGATCAGGATCTGGGGGTCGACCAGGGGCATGGAGAGGGCCGCAGCCGGGCCGAAGCATGGCAGCGGGCCCGCTCCCCCGCAAGTCGTGGCCGCGCAGGCGCCAGGAGCGCCCTCTGGACGGCGCGGGTCGATCCTCGCCAGGCGAGCCCGTGAAATCGGGGCGCGACGGTTTAAGATCCAGCCGTGGGCTACTCCTCCTTCGAGCCGCGCCGCTTCGCGCACCGCCTGGGATCCTGGCTCGGCGCCGACGGTCCGGACGCCGACGTCGTCGTCTCGTGCCGGACGCGCCTGGCGCGGAACCTGGCGGCGTTCCCGTTCGTTTCGAAGCTCGGGCCCGAGCGCGCCCAGGAGCTCTGCGCCCTGGTGCGCCCGCTGCTCTTGGAGCAGCGCATCGACGGCGAGACCATCTGGGTCGAGATGCCCGACGCCGCGCCGCTGGTGCGGCTGCTGCTCCGCGAGCGCCACCTGGTCAGCCGCGACATGGCGCCCAGCGATCCGTCGCGCCAACCCGCGCCGGGTCGCGCGGTGGCGTTCGGGATGGACGAGACCGTCTCGGTCATGGTCAACGAGGAGGACCACCTGCGCCTCCAGTCGATCTCCGGCGGCTTCGCGCTGCAGCAGGCCTGGGACCGCGTGCGGCGGCTCGACCGCGATCTCGAGGGCCGTGTCGACTTCGCGCACTCGCAGCGTCTGGGCTATCTGACCGGTTGCCCGACCAACGTGGGGACCGGGCTGCGCGCGTCGGTCATGCTGCACCTGCCGGCTCTCGGGCTCGTGCGCACCGAGCTGGAGAAGGTCTTCGCCGCCGCCCAGCGCACCGGCCTGGCCGTGCGCGGCATGTACGGCGAGGGCAGCCGCGCGGCCGGCGACTTCTACCAGATCTCGAACCAGGTCACGCTCGGGCGCACCGAGGACCAGCTCATCTCCGACCTGCGCGCGCTGGTACCGGCGATCGTCGACTTCGAGCGGCGCGTGCGCGACGCGCTCGTCAAGGAGCGCCGGCGGTACCTGCAGGACCGCGTCGACCGCTCGCTGGGCAAGCTGGGCACGGCGCTCTCGATGCCGACCGAGGTGACGCTCGCGCACCTCTCGGACCTGCGGCTCGGCTCGTGCCTCGGGCTGGTGGCGGCGCTGCCGACCCACAAGCTGGACGCGGTCGCGATCCAGATCCAGAAGGGGCACGTACAGGTGCTGTCGGCGGATCCGCCGGTCCCGGCCGAGGAGCTCCTGGAGCCCAGCACGCGCGACCGACTCCGGGCGAGCTACCTGCGCAGCCAGTTCGGTCGCTAGCGCGGCCCCGGGTCGCCCCGGCGAAAGATCCGGCATGCGCCGAAGACGGCCCGCTGCGGGGGTCGAAAAGGGAACCATGCTCCCCGCGCTCGCGCTGCTCCTCTGCGCCCTGCCTGTGGGCCAGCAGGCCCCCGACGCCGCGGCCCCCGTGGCCGACGTCCGGAAGGAACTTCCGCTGCGACCCCCGGCCGAGTCGATGCTCCGCATCCACCGCGGGGGCGTATGGCTCGTCCGCGGAGAGTCGATCGAGCGCCTCACGCGCGTCGACGGCTCGCGCCGCGTCGAGGGGGCGGCCTATATCGAGCTGGGCGCGGGCGGCGAGATCGAGCTCGCCTGGCCCGGGCTGGCGAGCCTGCGCGTGACCGGACCGGCGGCCCTGGAGTGGACGCCGTCGGCGAGCGCGCCGAACGAGGGCGCGGTGCAGCTCTACCGCTTCCGCCGACTCGAGGCCGAGGTGCGCCGCGGGCGCCGCGACCTGCGCCTGCCCCAGGGCTGGAACCTGTCGCTCGCGCGCGGCGCCGTGCACGCCGAGGAGCGCGTCACCGGCGACGTCCTGGTGCACCACCGCGGCGGCGCCGACGCGCACCTGACCTCGCGCGCGCAGCGCGAGGCGAAGCTCCCGGACAAGGTGCGCAGCGGGCAGCGCCTGCTGCTGCCGCGCCTGCCCGATGAGCGCGAGCGTCCCACCCGCTAGCGCTCGCCAGCGTTCTCGCGGGGGGAGTCCGGGAGGGGGGGCTAGCTCTCGTCGCCCTGGATGTAGGCGGTCAGGTGGTCCACTTCCTGCACCTTCGCCTCGAGGTGGGCGCGCAGGAGGTCGCGCAGACTGAGGATGCCGACCACTTGCCCATCCTCGACCACCGGAAGGTGGCGGATGTGCCGGTCCTGCATCTCCTGCGCCGCCTCGGTCACCCGTCGCTCGGGAGTCGAGGTCACCAGCCCACGCGTCATCACCTCCTCGAGGAGGAGCGTCCCGGGATCGTGCCCCGCGACGACCACGCGCGACATCAGGTCGCGCTCGGTGAAGATCCCGACGAGCTTTTCGCGTTCGCCGGTGACCAGGATGGCCCCGATGTGGGCCTCCTGCATCAGCCGCGCGGCGTCGAGGACCGTGGACGACTGGGCCAGGGTGTGGACGTGCTGTCCGCTGAGGAGTTCGCCGATCGATTTCATGCCGTTAGGCAAGTCTAGCCCATGGCCCGCCGACGCGCCTGGCGCGCCGGCGTTTCGACGGCTGCGCCGCCACCGGACTCCCGGCGGCGGGAAGCGATTTCCCGGCGGCCGGCGCTGGAACGCCGATTCGCGCACCGATTGGATGCCCCGGGGGGGCTCGAGGCGATGCGGAGCCGGGCGCGAGGATCGCTGCCTCGCGGACCGCGAAGACCCGGACGGGCTCCTAGGGGTGCAGCGCGCCTTCGAGCTCCAGCAGCCCGAGGACCACGTCGGACAGGTCGGAGCCGAGGACGTCGGGCGTCACCTTGAAGGTGCCATCTCCCACCGCGAGGCCGGTGCGCACGCCCGCCTGGCGAAGCCCGGCGCGCCAGCCGGCGACGAGCTCGAGCGAGCTATCGCCGACGACCCAGCTCTTGCGCAGCTCGATGCCGTCCTCGTGCGCGGCGTGGTAGAAGGCGCCGGTGTTCGGCAGCAGATAGACCGAGTCCTTCTGGTGCCCGGGTACGCCTTCGGTCGGGTGGTCCAGGCAGGTGTAGTCGCGCGCGATGCGCACGCCGCCGGCGCCGAGACCTTCGAGCACGCGGGCGTCGATCTCCTGCCACGCGGCGTCGGACACCTGGCCGCGCGCGACGGCGTCCTCGTTGCCCAGGAGGTAGATGCACCAGCCCGCCTGGCTGGCCCGGAACAGCGCGTCCACGGCCCCGGAAGAAAACTCAACGTCGTCCGCCGAGCGTGCGAAGCCCGCCTCGGGCGTCTGGAGCAGCGTGCCCCAGCGATCGACGAAGAGCCCGCGGGGCGCGGGGACGGTTCCGGGGATGGGGGCGAAGGGACTCGGGTCGCGGGAGATCATGGGGGGATGTCTAGGGTGCAGGTGGACATCCCGCGTTCTCGGACGACCGCGGAGCCGCTTGAGCGGTCAAGACGCGGAGTTTCGCGGGTCGAAAGAGAGTCGGGAAGCGTCCCCCCTGGCGTCCTAAAATCGCATCGGAAAGCCCTTCCGCCCTTCGTCCGTGTCCGACCCGCTACGCATCGCCCTCGTTGTCGACCCGCTGACCCTCTCGGTCCGCGGCGGCCAGCACCCGCCCCGACTCGCCTCCGAGCTCCTGGGGCGCGGGCACGCCGTGCGCGGCTTCGGTGCGCCGCCGGGCAAGATCCCGCGCGCCGGCGCCGACCCCGATGAGGAGGAAAACGCGCGCGGCGGCCTGGTGCGCTACAGCCCCGACGTGATCGTCGCCTACGACGCGCTCTCGCCCGCGGCGATGCTCGGCGCGCGGGCGGCTCGCCGCCTGGGGGCGCCGCTCGTGCTGGTCGAGGCGGATCCGCCGGACGGCGGCCGCAGCTGGCAGCGCTTCCTTTGGCGCGTCGGTGAGGTCTTCTGGGGGCGCTATGTGCGCCGCACGGCGCACTCGGTGGTCGCGCTCGACCCGGTCGCGCGCGAGCGCGCGGTCGGCGAGGGCTTCGAGCCCGAGCGCATCACGATCCTGCCGCAGGGCGTCGACCTCCACCTGTTCCGCCCGGGGCTCACCAGCCACCTGGTTTCCAAGCACCGCATCCGCGGGCGGATCCTGCTCTACGTCGGCCGACTGCTTCCCGAGCGCGGCCTCGAGACGCTGATCGCGGCCTTCGCGCGCACGGTCGGCCAGCGCGACGACTGGTCGCTGGTCATCGCCGGCGACGGGCCGGAGCGGCTCGCGCTGCGCGCGATGTGCGACCGGCTGGGGGTCGGCGCGCGCGTGCACTGGCTGGGGCGGCCGCGGCGCGAGGAGCTGCCGGGCCTCCTGGGCTCGGCCACGCTGTTCGCGACGCCGGCCCTCTCGGACGTGGTGCTCGGCCGCAACGTGTCGCGCGCGCTCGCGGCCGGCCTCCCGGTGCTGGCGTCGGACCTGCCGCGGCTGCGCTTCTACGTCGAGCCGGGCGAGACCGGCCTGCTGGCGCCGCCCGGCGACGTCGGCGCCTGGGCCGAGATGATCCGCCGCGCCGCGGGCTCGCCGGTGGCGCGCGGCCGGTGGGGGCAGAACGCGCGCGAGGCCGCGGAGCGTGACCTCGCCTGGGCGCGGGTGGGGGAGGCGTTCGAGACGCTGCTCCTCGACGCCCGCCAGCGCGTGACGTCGCCGGAGCCGCTGCGCAACGGCGCCTAGTGTCCTGAGCTCCGAACGCGCTGCTCGTCCGCGGCGCAGCGCCGTTGAAAACGCGACCGAAGTCGCGCCGTGCCGGCAACCGGCAGGAGCGAAGGTGACGCGGAACGCGGGGCGAGTCGCGCGCCTAGTTCTCGGTCGCCTTGCGGAGCTCGGACTTCAGGAAGGCCAGGTCCTCGGCGTACTGCTGCACCGCGGTGCGCGTCTCGGGCTCGATCTCGGAGAAGGCAGCCCCGATCTTGACGCCGTCGGGCCGCTCCTCGACCTCGCTGATCGTGACCACCGCCTCGCAGTGGCCCTTCTGCAGCAGCGGCAGGCGGAACTTCACCTTGAGGTCGGTGCCGAGCGAGAGCATCTGACCCATCTCGAAGGGGGTCAGGCCGGTCGAGCCGCCGTTCCAGGTGAAGCGCAGGTTCTCGGCGTCCAGGCCGCTCATGCGTCCGACGCCGCGCCAGGAGCTGCCGAAGGTGTGCCCGTGGACCGGGTTGGTCGTGCCGCCGCCGCGCGCGCTCTCGGGCACGAAGTGCTCGACCCGCGACGGGTCGGCGGGGGTGAAGAGCACCGAGCTCTCGTCGTCGAGGATCGACTCGTCGCTCTCGACCACGGGCGCCGGCGCGGACTCCAGGAGGTGCGTGCCCGCCGCCTCGTCGGTGTCGAAGATCGGCACGACGCGGTCGAGCCCGACCTTCTCCATGATGTCGCGCACGAAGTTCGACGGGCGCGAGATGGCCATCTTGCCGCCGGAGTTGCCGAGCGACTTCGAGGCCTTGATCACCGCCCCGAGGGCCGTGGAGTTGATGAACTTCACGAGGCGCAGGTTGAGCGCGACACGGCTGACGCCCGCCGCCATGAGGGCGTCGATCTCCTTTTGGAGGTGCGGGCAGTAGTACGTGTCGAACTCACCCCGCAGGTGGAGGATGGTGTAGTCCTCGCGGGGCTCGGCCGTGATCTGCATGAATGTCTCCGAAAGCAGGCCTAGGGCGAAACGGACGGGGGATCCTAGCTTCCCGGGCGGACGCTGAGCCAAGGATTTTCCTATCAGCGCGGGTCCCATACACACCCGGAGCCGGCAGCCGGGGAACACGCCGGCCGGTGGGGACTTCGGGGCGGGGTCGCGCGACCCTGGCGAATCGCGCCGTGAGCTTGTGACGACTTCGGGCTAGACTCCTTTCTCCGCGATGTTCTTCAAGCGCAAGAAGCCCTCGACGCCCCCGCCGGCGCCGGCCGTCCCCGCCGGGGACGAGCCTATGGAGCGCGAGTCCGGTCCGCCGACGACCCAGTTCCTGACCGGGGACCAGGGGGCGGACCGCCGCACGGTGCAGGTGCTGCTCGAAGCGATCGCGCGGGTCTCGGAGTTCCGCGACCTGGACGAGCTCCTGATCGACATCGTCGACCGCTCGATCGAGATCACCGGCGCCGAGCGCGGCCTCCTGCTCCTGCGCGGCTCCGACGGCGGCCTGCTCCAACGCGTCGGCCGCACCCGCGGCGGCAAACCGCTGACCGGCGAGGTGCGCTTCTCGACCACCATCGCCACCCGGGTTCTCGACGAGATCCTGCCGGTGCGCGCGACGGTCCAGTCCGAGTCCGAGGCGCTGGAGCTCGGCAAGTCGGTCTACGATCTGAAGCTGCGCGCCGTCATGTGCGTGCCCCTGGCGCCGCCCGAGCGCGGCGAGCAGGGCGGGCGGCCGAACGGCGTGCTCTACGTCGACTCGCGCGCCGCCAGCCGCCAGTTCGGCCAAAGCGACCTGTCGCTCTTCGCCGCGCTCGCCCAGCAGATCTCGATCGCCCTCGACAACGCCCGGCTGCACTTCGACTCGCTCGAAAAGGTCCGCCTCGAGCAGTCGCTCGAGCTCGCCGGTGCGATCCAGCGCGACCTGATGCCGTCGGTGCCCGAGGACGTGCCGGGCTACGACCTGCACGGCTGGTACGGCCCCGCCGAAGTGGCGGCCGGCGACTTCTACGACTTCCTTCGCGTCAAGGGCGGCAAGCTCGGCGTGGTCGTCGGCGACGTGACCGGGCACGGCATCGGGCCGGCGCTGATCACCGCCTCGGCCCAGGGCAGCCTCAGCTCCTACTCGCGGCTCATCTCGGAGCCCGGCGAGATCGTCTCGCTGCTCAACCAGGACCTGAGCGAGAAGATCGACGACGGGCGCTTCGTCACGCTCTTCTTCGCGCTCCTGGCCGACGACGGCGTCGTCACGCCGGTCAACGCCGGACACGCGCCGCCCTTCGTGTGGCGCAAGGCGACCGGCGAGGTCGAGCTCATCACCGGCGGCGGTCCCGCCATCGGCATGCTGCCGGACGAGGCCTACACCTCGCTCGCGCCCCAGTCGCTGGACCCGGGCGACGTGTTGGTGGTCTACACCGACGGGCTGGTCGAGGCGCGCTCGCCCGAGAACAAAGAGGCGCTCTTCGGCGACGACGGCCTGCGCGCGGCGCTCTGCGACTCCGCCGGCCGTGGCCTCGCGGCGAAGGAGATCGCGCTGCACCTGGTCGAGAGCGCGCTCGAGCTCGCCGGCGGCGTGCGCGAGGACGACATCACCGTGGTCGTCGTCCGCCGGGTGGAGTAACGCCGCGCCCCGGGCAGGCGGGCTGCGCATGGAGACGGCCGTCCAGGGGAAGATCCCGCTGCCGTCCCCCGGCGTCCGCTTCGGCGACGACTTCCTGGGACGCGTTGAGCGACTGGTCGCCCGCGTACGCAGCGCGCGCGAGCGGCGCGAGGGGTCGGGCAAGGGCTCGCTCCAGGGCGTGGGGGCCGAGTTCCTCGGCTACCGACCGTACCGGCCGGGCGAGAACCTGCGCGCGGTCGACTGGAGCCTCTTCGCGCGCCTCGATCGACCCTTCGTGCGCGTCGCGCGGCGCGAGGCGAGCGAGCGCTGGGCCGTGCTGGTGGACCGCAGCGCCTCGATGGCCGTCGGGCGGCCGGGCAAGCTGCAGGCCGCGGCCGAGCTGGCGACGGCGATCGCGAGCCTGGGGCTGACCGTCGGCGCCTCGGTCGAGCTCGTGCTGTCGCCGGGGGCCGGCGCGGGGCGGCCGCGCTCGCTCCTGCTCCGCAAGAAGGTCGAGCTGCCGTCCTGGCTGGCGTTCCTCGAGGAGGCGCGCGCCGAGGGCGACCGCGGCGTGGCGGCGCTGGTGCAGGAGCCCGCGCGCTTCCGCGGCGCGGGGCGCGTGTTCGTGCTGGGCGACCTCCTCGACCTGGAGCACGACGCGCTCTTCGGGCTGGCGCGGCGCGGGCGCGAGCTCCTGTGCGCCCAGCTGCTCGCGCCCGAGGAGCTCACCCCGAGTACGGCGGGCGATGGCGAGCTCGGTCGCGCGCTGGTCTGGGTCGACGCCGAGAGCGGCGCGCGCCACGCGCTCGAGCTCGACGCGCGCACGCGCGACCGCTACGAAGCCGTCCTGCGGCGGCGCTTGGAGCGCTGGCGCGTGGCCTGCGCGCGGCACCGCGTCGCCTTCGGCACATGGTCGAGCGCCACGCCCTTCGAGGACGTGTGCACCGGGCTCTTCCCCGGATGAGGAGCGCGGCGCAGTGACCCTGGCCCAGCTGACCCTGGTCTGGTCGCGGCCCGCGGGACTGGCGGCGCTGCTGCTGCCGCTCCTGTTGCTCCTCTTGGCGCGCGTGCGGACCAAGCCTCCGGTGCTCGCCACCGGCACGCTGTCGATCTGGAAGGCCGTGTCGGACGCGCTGCCGCGCGAGGCGCGCTCGCACCGGCCGCGCATCCCGCTCGCGATCTTCGTGCTCGCCCTCGCGCTGGCGCTCGGTGCGGTCGCCCTGGCAGGTCCGCGCTTCGAGGCGCCCGCCGGCCGCCGGACCTGGACCGTGCTGGTCGACCAGGCGCCCTCGACCGCGCTCCCGTGGCGCGCCGAGGCGGGGGAGCCCGGCGGCGGTCTCGCGGAGAGCCGCATCGAGCGCGCGCTGGCCGAGGCCCGCCGCGGGCTGGCCGAGGCGGCGCAGCCAGGAGACCGTGTGCGCTGGGTCGGCGCCGCGGCGGCTCCGCTGGACCTCGCGGCCGGCGAGGAGCCGCCCGCCGAGTGGTTCGCGCCGCCGCCGGTCGCGACGCCGCGGCCCGTGCTCGCGCGCTACGACCGCCCGGGGACGCTCCTTGTGAGCGACCGCCCACCGACGCCGGAGCCGCGGCGGGCGGGCTGGTTCGCGAGCGGCGGCGCGGCGGTGCACGGGCCGGTGTCGGCCGATCGCGAGGGGCTCTGGGTCTGGGATGGCGAGCGGGTCGAGCGGCGCGCGGGAGCGACCGAGCTCGGCCGCGTGGCGCTCGACGAGACCCGGGCGCGGCTGCCGGGGCCGGTCCGCGCGGTCGTCGAGGACTGGGCGGCGCCGCGCGGACGCGCCGAGCATCCCGAGCGTTCCGGGATCGAGCCCGGCCGGGTCGAAGGTCGCGCGCGCGCGCCAGCCGTCACGGCC